>DASPKX010000020.1:0-29334 GCA_035627835.1 Candidatus Methylomirabilota bacterium | reverse complement strand
TGGAATTCCAGCATCGACACGAGTTCAGTGATGTCGGACGCGGGCAGCTGCAGAACCCTCAGGAAAAGCTGGTCGCTCGGAATCCAGACAATGTTTAGCCGTGTGCGAAAGAGTGACTGCCAACCTTTGGCTCCCACCCGGGGAGGCACTGGTGTGCCCGGCGTGATCGGCATCTCGCCATCCAGCTTTACTCCGCCGTTTCGCGCATCAAAACGCCAGAGGCGCGGTTGCTCGTGGGCAAGGTCCAGGACGTTGCAGGAATGAATTTTTTTCGCCTTCACTCAGTTGAGAGAGCCTCTATTTGCTGTCCTCGATTAATGCCCCGAGATGCTCTTCGGTCTGGGTGACGCGGAGAACCTCTTCGATAGTGGTCAAGCCAGCTTTGACCTTGCGCCATCCATCCACTCGCAGCGTGCGCATGCCGTTTTCGATCGCGCGTTGCGCAATTGTTGAGGCCGTTGCGCGCGAAAGAATGAGCGGCCGGATGGCTTCATTCAGGACCAGCAATTCGTAAATGCCCAACCGACCCTGGTAGCCAAGCTGCCGGCACTGCTCGCAGCCTGCCCCCTTGTAAAACTTCGCCGTGTCGATCTCGTCCTCAGGGAAGCCAATCTTAACCAGGTAATCGCGCTCCACTTTCTGCTCCACCTTGCAGTGCTTGCAGATGGTGCGGACGAGGCGTTGCGCCAGGATCGCCTCGACGGAAGAGGCAACCAGGAACGGCTCGATCCCCATGTCGATCAAACGCGTAAACGCGCTTGGAGCATCGTTTGTGTGCAGCGTGCTGAAGACCAAGTGACCCGTTAGCGCCGCGCGAATCGCGATTTCAGCCGTCTCAAGGTCACGAATTTCGCCGACCATGATCACGTTCGGGTCTTGCCGGAGAATATGGCGGAGGCCCATCGCGAACGTGAGCCCGATATCGGAGCGAACTGCGATTTGGTTGATGCCTTTCAGCTCGTATTCTACCGGCTCCTCAATCGTGATAATCCGTTTGTGAACCGAGTTGATCGTGCTGAGAAAGGCGTAAAGAGAGGTCGATTTGCCAGCGCCCGTAGGCCCAGTGACCAGCACGATGCCGTGGGGCTTCACCACCAGATCGCGCAGCTGCGATTCTTCCTCAGGCGCAAACCCAAGCTTATCGAGGCTTAGGAAGATTTTACCGCGCGTCAGCAAGCGCAACGACACGCTCTCCCCGTAAACGGTCGGCACAGTCGAAACGCGGATGTCAATTTCCTCCCCCTTGATTCGAACATTGATGCGTCCGTCCTGCGGGAGGCGCTTCTCAGCGATGTTCATCCCCGACATGACCTTGATGCGAGAGATGAGCGCCGATTGATATCGCTTCAACTGCGGCGGCATCGGCGTTTGATGCAGGATGCCGTCCACGCGGTAACGGATGCGCAATTCGTCTTCCGCAGGCTCGAAATGAATGTCCGTCGCGCGATCCTTATACGCCTCCCAAATGATCTGGTTGACGAACTTGATGACGCTTGCTTCCTGGTCCCCTTCGGTGATTTCCTTCTCATCACCCACTAAGAGGTCCCCACTATCGTCCTCGGCCATCTCGTCGAGGGTTTCAGCGCCAACGCCGTAATACTTCTTCAGCGCCTTTTCGATCTCCGCGCGTGGGGCCAGCGCAAATTCAACAGGGCCTTGAGCGTTGAAAGTGACGGCGTTCAGCAGGCTGGTGTCAAAGGGATTGCTTACCGCCACCTGCAAACGGTTGTTCACGAACGCGACCGGCAGCACGAAATGCTGGAATGCCACTTTCGTGGAGATTCGCTTGCGGGCGTCAGGTTCGACCGTGGTGTGTGCCAGGTCGATGTACGGCCAGCGCAGGGCTGTGGCCAACCTTTGTAGAAACGCATCTTCGGAGATTCCAGCTTCGCGGCTGAAGAATGAAAGGAGCGGTTCCGTGGAGCCCGCCTCGGTGGCGGTGCGCCACGCTTTGCGCCATTCATCAAACTGAGCAGCGGTGGCCAGGCCCGCTGTCTCAAGAATATTCTTAATAGACTGGAACGCCATGCGTGTTACAGAGCTTACAAACAACCTAAACGCCAGAAAGTTGCGCGTGAAGCGCGTTTCCTTCCGGAGGGCTGAAAGCCTAACCCGTAACCATTTGGAAAGAAAGAGGGGTAAACCCGAAAATCTTCGATTTACCCCCTGGCAATCATATGGGCACAGAGCTGTTCCCCGCCTCCCGGTGTCGGATCAGACTCCGATTTCGGCTTTGTACTCGCCCGGCGCGCGCCGAATTGTGTAGCCAAGGTCGCGGGCGACTTTTTGCATCGCGCTGTTATCGGGCAGAATATGGCCTGTCACCCGAGTGACTCCCTCCCGTTTGCCAATTTCGGTTAACCGCCGGAGCAGCTCAGTCCCCAATCCTTGTCCTTGGTAGGCGTCACTCACCACCACGGCGAACTCAGCTTCAGAACGTGAATCCAGGCGCGTCAGTCTGCCGACTCCAATGATCTGACGCAGCCCCTCCGGCCCGCTGATCTCCGCGACTAGCGCTATCTCGCGGTCGTAATCATTGAAGCAGACGCGCGTGAGGCGTTCGTGCGCGATGCGTTCGCTCAGCTGGAGGGTCGAGAAGTAGCGGTAGTACACCGTCCGCTCGGATAATGTCTTGTGGAAGGCAACCAGCATCGGTTCGTCTTCTGGACGGATCGGACGGATCGTGACGGGCAGGCGGTCGGACAAGGTCCAGCTTGAGACATACTCGATCGGATAAGGGCGAATCGCCGGTGTCGGCAAAGTGGTTTCGTTGGCTGGATGCAGAATCACACGCGCATCCAACGCCACCAGATGCTCACTGGAGGCAAGCAGCGGGTTAATCTCGATCTCTTGAATGACCGGGTGCTCCAGCACGAGTTGGCTGAAGCGCACCAGCAATCCTTCCAGAGCTTCCAGTTTCACCGGCTTGCGGCCTCGAACCCCGAGCAATGCCTTATAGATGCGTGTCCGCTGCATCATTCGCCGGGCAAGGGTCGCGTTGAGCGGAGGAAGCCCCACCGCCGTGTCCTTCATGATCTCGGTGAGCTGTCCTCCAGCGCCAAACATTATGACGGGCCCGAATTGTGGGTCCACACTGCTGCCGATGATCAGCTCGCAGCCGGATGATTTGATCATTCGCTGCACCGAAACGCCTTGGAAATGTTCAGCCCCTTTGAGCGCGGTCACAGAGTCGCGAATTTTCCTCCAGGCCTCGCGAACAGCATTCTCGTCGCGCAAGTCGAGATGAACTCCGCCACATCGGTCTTGTGCGTAAGGCTCTCAGAATGGAGTTTGGCCACGACTGGATAACCAAACTGCGAGGCCAACGTGACAGCTTCCTCCTCGGATGTGGCCACTGGTGAATCCACCGTTGGAATCCCGTAAAGCGAAAGGAGCCCCTTCGCCTCTTTCTCTGTCAGCAACGTCCGGCCAGAGGAGCGAACTTCGCCCAGCGCCGTAGCCACAGCCCGACGTGTTTCTGGCGTGACCAGGTCAGCCACCAGATTCGGCGTTTCGTAGAGAGCTTTCAACGCCCACGAATACCGCCACATGTATTGAAAAGCACGCGCGGCGGCGTCAGGGTATTCGTAGCTCGGTATCCCCGAAGATAGCAGGATCTGCCGCCCGGGCTCGACTTCGGAAGCCCCCATCCAGCTCGCAAGCACAGGCTTGGCTGCGTTGCGGGCCGCTTCTGCTATGGCTTTCGCGCACGCTGTCGGATTGGTCATCGCCTGAGGGGTGAGGATCACGAGAGCCCCGTCTGTCGTCGGGTCAGCGAGCGCAAGCTTCAGCGCTTTGCCGTATGTTTCCGGACCTGCATCTCCCAGAATGTCGATTGGGTTATTGTGGCTCCAATGAGGCGGGAGCATTTTATTGAACTCCTCCACCGTTTCACGGGCAAGTGGCGCCAGCTCCCCGCCTTCAGTTACGAGCATATCTGTGGCCAGCACCGCTGGTCCCCCCGCGTTCGTGACAATAGCCAGGCGCGGGCCGTGTGGGCGCGGCTGCTTCGCGAGCAGTTCCGCCATGTCGAATAGTTCTTCAATGCTGTTAACGCGCAGCACGCCCGCTCGCCGGAAGGCGGCGTCGAGAACATCGTCGCTGCCGGTCATCGAGCCTGTGTGTGAAGCTGCCGCTTTCGAGGCCTCAGCGGTGCGGCCACCTTTAATTACGATGATCGGTTTCGTGAGGGAGACTTCCCGCGCCGCAGAAAGGAACGACCGCGCATCCCCGACGGATTCCATATACAACACGATGCTCTTGGTGCGTGGATCGTTGCCAAACCAGGTGATCAGGTCGCCCCAATTGATGTCCAGCATGCACCCGATGGAGATGAATGCGCTGAACCCAATTTGTTGTTTATAACTCCAATCCAGAACCGCGGTGCACAGCGCGCCGCTCTGGCTCAGAAAGGCAATATTGCCGGGCTGCGCGATGCGTGAACCGAAGGTCGCATTGAGCCCTTGATGCGGAGCCATGACGCCCAGGCAGTTCGGGCCGAGGATGCGCATCCCTGCCTCCCTCGCGATTTTCAGCGCCTCTTGTTCCAAAGCGCACCCGGTCGCGCCCGCTTCGCGAAAGCCGGCCGAGATAATGACCACCGTCTTGATTTGGACCGCCGCGCAATCGCGCAAAATGCCGGGAACACTTGCGGCGGGCGTCGCAATGACCGCCAAATCCACTCGTTCAGGGATGTCGCCAACTGTCGGGAAGGCAGGCACTCCCAGGACGGTTGGCCGTTTGGGATTCACCGGATAAAGCTGGCCCGGGAATGCTTTGAGATTTTCCATCAAGGCCCTGCCGACGCTTCCGACCGCCTCGGTCGCTCCGATCAAGGCCACAGATCTTGGTGAAAACAAATTTTCGAAATGACCACGCATGACTCGCTCCACAGTGCTGATTCGGTTCAGGGTCGCTTGGACTGACATGCCCCAAGGTGGCGTCAGAACGCTCGGCGAGCTTTGCAGATTTTGCCAGGCCCTTGGCCAATTTTGGTGCGATCAGATGAGTCGGCCAATCCCCTGATTGCAAATTAAGGCAAGCGCCCGATTCCAGCGGGGTGAGCATTTCGCAACCCTGAGGGCAGGTAAAAAACCAGTTAAAATTATGGACACGCCAAGGACACGGGAAGACGCACAGGACGCCTTAGAATCAATCACCGACCAGATTCAGGAGGGGATCAGCAGCGGAAAATATTCACTGCAAGAAATCCAATCGATGCTGGTGGACAAAACCAAAGCCGCCGCGCAAGAGACAGATCGCCTCGTTCATGAGAACCCATGGGCCGCGATCGGGATCGCTGCGGGCATTGGCTTGGCTCTCGGCCTGCTCCTGCCTCGCAAGTGAAGCAGAAGCCACGCGTTTGTTTTGCGCCCGCTCTCATGAGCGGGTTTTTTGTTGCTCACAAACGGAACGGAGCAAGCTCTTCAGGGCTATTTGGAAGCTTGTGCAAGAGGGTTTCTGCAATCAACTCAATGGCGGCTTCAGCATCCCTCAGGTCAGCCACCTCTGCAGGCGTGTGCATGTACCGCAGGGGAAGCCCAACGCTCACCACCGCGACGGCGGACGCCGCGACCTGTATCTCTTTAGCGTCATTGCTTTCCAGGTCTGCTGACGGGGTCCGTTGAACCTGAATCTGCTTTTCTTTGGCGGTAGCTTCGAAGGAGCGCAGAAGAGTTCGATTGATGTTTGGGCCGACCGGCAGGGTGGGGCCTGCTCCCAACGAGCATCTTTCGTCCGATTGCTTCACTTTGCTCGGCTCATCGGTGGCGTTCGCAGTGTCAATCACCACGCCTATATGGGGCTTGAGCGCCTGTGTCGCGGTGATCGCCCCACGGCTCCCCAGCTCCTCCTGCACCGTGCTCGCCAGCGTGATAGCGGCTTTCACCTGAGCCTTCGCTAACCGCTTGAATGCCTCAACCGCGACGTAAAGGCCAAGGCGGTTGTCGAGTGCCGGAGCGGCTACAAGATGCTCGGACAAAGAAGTGAGGCTCGGCTCAAAAGTGACAAATGTTCCGATGGGCGCAGCTTTTTCAGCCTCTTCCTGCGATCCAGCTCCGATATCAATCCAGATATCATTCTTCGTCGGGACAGTGTCGCGCTCCTTTTTCGTCTCAAGGTGGGTTGCCTTTTTCCCAATAACGCCAGGGCGCAAAGACCCGTCCGGTGTCCGCACTAGGACGCGCGTTCCAGCCAGAGCGGCTTCATCGCCTCCTCCGAGGCTCTTCACAAACAAAAATCCATCCGAATCAACCCTCTGCACAAGGAAGCCGATCTGATCGCAGTGCGCAGCGATGATAACGCGCATGGGGGCGTCAGGATTCAATGTCGCGAGAAGATTGCCATGGGCATCGACGGTGCAACTGGAAGCCACATCTTTGATCTCAGCGTGCACCACTCGCTGGATGCTTTCTTCAGCGCCGCTGGGGCCGAACGCTGTAAGAAGACGGTGAAGAAGCTTGGGAGCGTTCATCGGGTGGGAAGTTCAGGAGGGGCGCGTTGAGGCGCGCCCCTCCTGAAAAGAATTAACGCTCGCGCTCGTTGTTCTGCTCGTTGCGGTCGTTGTTGTTATTCTTATTTTCGCGATTGTTCTGGTCGTTGTTCTTGTTGTTGTCGCGATTCTGGTTGTTCTGGTTCTTGTTGTTGTTGTTCTGCTTTTGCTGTGCCATGAGATTTCACCTCCTCAGTGACCCGCTGCTGAGCGCGTAAGACCGCTTGGTGCTGTCGCGCTGTCAGTGGTGTTCACGCCTCGACCTTCACCTCAAGCAATGCGTCATTCCATCCGGCTCATTCCTGAGATGCAGCGCGGGGGGCTCGCCCTTATTGGGAACCGCAAAGACACCCATCCAGATACGTAGCGATGCGGAGCCGCTTCGAAGTCAACGGTTGGGCAATTCGCGAATGTAGATGTTACGAAAACGAACCGGGTCTTCGTGGGCTTGCAGTTCTATTGGCCCGACCGGAAAGATCGGTTTATCGCGATCCCAGTAATTCTCCAGCGGGATATTGTGCGCGACGAGTTCCTCGTTCAAATACACGGTGACCCTATCGCCCTGCATAAGGATTTTGAAATTGTTCCAATTTCCCAGCGGCTTGTCCGCCCGCTTTGTGGGCTCGCTCCGGTGCTTTTTGTTGTTAAAGAGCCCCCCGGACCCTACCGGCTCCGCCCAGATCTGCACTTGTGGGTAACCGCGCAAATAAAGGCCGCTATCCGCCTTGCGCTCAGTCAACCAATCCACCCAAAGCTCGAAATTTCCGTAATCTTTCTCCGTGCAGAGGTTTTCAAAACCTTTGCCGATGTGTGCTATGGTCCCGTCCTCGACTTGCCAGTTCTGCGGTATATTTTTGTCTGCCTTAGCCTGGGCGCGAGCGCGGTCTTCGACGCTCATTTTTGCCCGCTTATGGATTTCAATCAGCCCCTGCCAACCAGAGAGATCTTTGCCGTTGAAGAGTGAAACGAATCCTGCTGGAGGCGTGTTCACCGGTTGTGTGCGCGACAGATCCTTCAAGCGAATATTGCGATACGCGACAAAAGCATCATGCCCGAGGAATCCGATGTGGCCGCGCTCGCGCAGCAAGCCAGGATGCGCGGCCAACGTGTTCGGATCAGTGACGGTGTTGATGTCAGCATCCAGAATGAGTTGGTCGTTCAAGGTAACCGTGATCTTGCGCCCAATGCATCGGATCTCCTGCTCGTTCCATTCGCTGGTCTTTCGAAGCGCTCCCTGTTTGGCGGGGATCACATCATAAAGCGAACCATGATACTGCGCCGGCTTGAGTTTCCCGGCCCACTGCGGGCCCGCGTCGTCCAGAACCTGGATCTCCATGCCGACATAATGAATTGCGCCTTCGAGTGGCGCGCGTATGCCGATGCCATTGTTCGAATTTGTCTTTAGTTGGAATTCGAAACGGAACGCGAAGTCGGTGTATTGCCTTTCTGTGAAAAGGTTGCCGCCGCCATTCTCTGGGCAGATGAGCATTCCATCCTGCACGATGTAGCCCGGCCCTTTGCCATGCATGAGTTTCCAGCCAGCGAGGCTTTTGCCGTCAAATAGCGGAACAAATCCCGCCTCGGAATCGTCGGCGCTTTTTGAGGTCGACAGGCCGAGCAGGAGCAGCACAAGGCAGAGAATGTGTTTCGTGTGCATGCCTGATTTTATCCCAGAATGGAAACGCTGAAAACCCAGGACTGTTAAATCCTGGGTGAGGGAAGGAAGAAGGGAGTTTGCCGACTATTCCTTGCTTTCCTTGCTGCCGCCAACTTTGTCCATGTTCTTCAAGGGATCGATATTGAACTTCTCGCCGAGCATCGCGATTTGTTCAGGCCGGATGTCCCCAACAATGTTCACGAGCACCGCTTTTTTGTTCCCCTCGACCACGGTGACCACGAGGCCCTCGATCGCTTCTTTGCCCGAGAGCTTCAGCGAGACGCTCACATCCTGGTCCTGCTCTTTCACTGTAACGATGTTTTCCCAACCTTCGCCGCCGAGGCTCTGGCGAAGTTTGCCGATGCTCTTGAGAATGGCGTCGCGATTGTCGTCAGCCATGCCGATGACGTTCACGCGGATGTGCTTGAGGCCTCCCAGCACTTTGCCGATTTCCGGTTCCTTGGTCTCCACGATCTTGGAAGCCATGGCAATGATCGGCCAGCGGATGTTGACGTCAACGAACTCGCCTTCCTTCGAGCTTTGGAGTTTGCCGAAGTCAACGTAGCCGGGGCCAGGGTCAGCGGCGAAGCTGAGAGTGATGGCGGCGCAGAGGCCGAGGCAAAGGATTGCGGTGAATTTCAGGGCTTTTTTCATATTGCTGATTTGTTGTTGGGCTCCTGCGTTGTTGCAGGCTGGCCATGCCCTGAATACCCACGAGGCGCCGCGTGAGTTGCAAAATAATTTGGCCCCGATGGCTCGTTTGTGAAAAGGGCGCTATGGCTTGGCTGATGACACGCGAGCAGTTGGATCAGCTTTTATCCAAGGCGCCACCCCCGCAGCAAAACCCGAAGCTGGAGGCCTTAAGCGACCGTGAATTGGAGTTGTACTCCATGATGTCGCAGCATTATCCCGGCTCGCAGATCTGCGAGGAGTTGGGCGTCACTCGCGATGAATTGGTCGTCCGAAAAGCGGAGCTGCAAAAGAAACTTGGGCTCAAAGATCAGGTGCAGCTCGTCCAATTCATTGCGAAGAACCAGCCGTCTGCTTGAGCCGAAGATCCGCGATGCATTCGACATGCTGCGTTTGCGGGAACATGTCGTAAGGAGTGACGCGGCGCAGTTCGTATGGACCATCGGTGACGAGCACGCCTATGTCGCGGGCGAGGGTCGCCGGATGGCAGGAGACGTATAACAGTTGCATCGGCCGCACTGTCGCGAGCTGGCGCAAGCTATCCGCCGGAATCCCTGTCCGGGGCGGATCCACGAGCACGGCTGTTTGCTCGGCGGAGAATTTCTGCAGCAAAGCGGGCAACATTTCCTCAGCGCGCCCCTCCATGAATTCGCCGTTTGTTTTCTGCTGGTTCTCTGCGTTTAAACGCGCGGAGCGAATCGCCTGGGCGTCGAGTTCAACGCCGATGTAACGGTCGACGAGATCAGCGCATTCCAGGGCGAAAAAGCCGACGCCACAGTAAACGTCAATCAAATGCTTCGCGCCGCCGGAGCGGACGGCATCGCGAACGCCTTCCACGAGCTTCGGCAGCAGAAAGAAGTTGTTTTGGAAAAAGGATTCTTTCGGAACGTGGTAGTTCTTCGGGAACTTCCGAATCGTGACTTTGATGCCACCTTTGTAGGGCGGATGCGCCCGGACGTGCTGAAGCTTCTCGTTAATCTCCGGCTCCGAGATTTTACATTCCTTGATGTCCACCACCAGGCGGTTGTCGTGCCGCAGGAAGCCGATTTCCAACCCTTGCTTGAGCTTGTTCCATTGGCTCCGAATCATAATTCGGTTGCGGTAATGGTAGGGCTCGGGGCAGGGGACGACCGGCTGAATGATGTCGTCGTGGAACCCGCCGATCCGCTTGAACAGTTCGTGGATTTGCTTGCGCTTGATCTCGAGCTGGAGCGGATACGAGATGTGCTCGTATTGGCAGCCGCCGCAATCCCCGTAATACGGGCAGAGCGGCTCGACGCGTTCGGGAGATCTCTTGAGTATGCGTATCGGTTTTGCGCGCGAGAATGAGCGCTTCACCTCCGTCATTTCGATCTCGACCTCTTCGCCAGTAATGACAAAGGGGACGAACACGACAAACGAGCCGATCCGGGCGACACCTTCGCCGCCGAATGCTATGTCGGTGATTGTGACGGTGTGACGCTGGCCAACCTGGAGCGGAGGAGCAACTGACGGTTCCATCAATGCTTGTTCTGCTCGTAGTGCTTGCGCAGGATGTCTTCGCCGAAATCGTTTTTCAGATCGCGCCAAACGGCATGAACGTGGTTGGCATTGTTCTGAACATTATCGTATTCGATCAGGAAGCCGGGGCCCTGCACGCGATAATAATGACCATTGTTTTCGGCTTTCTCGATTGGTCCCGCCCAGGCGAAGGTCACCTTTTCAGGGCCTGCAGCCAGAATTTCTTTCATCGTCTCTTCGCCAAGCTCTGGCCGCGCGCGCACGGCATACTCGCGGATCAGGGCGGTGAGCAACTCCTGTTGGCTCTTGTTCATGTCGGACATCTTGAGGCCGACTGGCTCAAGGTGCTTCGCCTTCCGATCGGCGCCCGTGATGATGTCCTTAGGCGCTTCCGTCGTGTAGATCGCGACTTTGCGCTGCTTCTCATCGAGAGCGGTGACCAACTTCCGGCCGAGATCTTCCTCGTTGCCGAGCACACGCAGACCTTTGCGGGGGCCGGAGAGAACTTCGGCGGGATTGGTGCCCATGAAAGATGGAGCTGCGGCGGCAACTTTGTCCTTCGTGACAGTGAAGTTCAGTGACAAATGATGCCCTTCAACGCGCCAGGCCCAAGGCTCTTTCGCGCTGGGCGTGCCGAAGATGCTGACAAAGTACGCTTCAGGATCACGCTTTGGCCCGCGATTCTGCTCAATGTCATGGAGGATTTGCTCCAGGCTCATGATGGTCGTGGCTTTGAAATAGCCGCGATGGCTGAGGCCGCTGTTGAGCAGGCCGTAAGCAAGATGCCTTTGGGCGGGGGTCATCTCGCCGAGTGGAAGGCCTTTCCGCTCTTTGGGGACGAAGTGCCAATTCAGACGCTCATCGTCTTTAAGCTCGAAGGTGGCCTTTTGCTTCTGCGCGTCGGTGAGTGATTGGAGGAACGCTTTGGCTGAATCGGTCATTTCTTCAGCAACGCTGTGAGCGCGGGCGAGTGGGGCCGCGAGAAGCAAGGCGATCGCGGCGATGAAAGGAATCGGCTTCATGTTTGGCATTGTCCAAGTGAGGGCCGTTGAAAGGCAACTAAAAACAAATTCAGCGACTGTTAGGAAGGAGGTTGTCCGCAGATTCCGCAGATTTCCGAAGATTCAGAGTAAAACATTGGATGAACAGGACGCCTGGTCAGGGGACCGGGCCGACCATTTGGGACGGGAAAGACGCCGGTTGGGGCAGGCATCTTGTTGTAAAAAGTAGGGTAAATACCGTGTAATAGTGTGTATTATTGGGTAATAGAGTGTAATATCGATAGGCGGAGATTGTTGGCGCTCCTGGTGCTTTGGCGCAAAAACTCGCTGGCGTCATTGGGGTGACTATTCTCGTCCTCGTTCTGCTCTGAGAGTACGGTGACGAGCCCTGGCTGTGGGTCTGCTGGCTGTTCGCTTCTCACCTCCACGCATCTTGGGTCCGCATTGGGGGACTGGCTATCCACGGGCCTGGTTTCGACCTGGCCAGGAGTTGTGACCGCAGGATCTGGAGTTTGGGCGGGCTGGGATTCCGGTTTCGGTTCCTCGGCAGGAGTGAGGGCATTTGCGAGGACACTTTTAATGTTGGTCTGGACTGGGGGGTGAATGCGCACGTGGACATTGGGGGCTTCGGCACGGGCGGATGCACGCTCCAGTTGTTTAGATTGCTCGCGCTCGCGAAGATCAAGGCGGCGGATGCGAAGGAGCAGGTCCGTCATTTGGATGAGACTATCGGCGCTGCTTTCCGGGTGACCGGCCAATGTGATGAGGCGATGCTCAATGAGTTCACGGGCGATCGTGAAGTATGGACTGGGGCCGGAGTTGATTTCCTTCGCGGCTGCGTTGAATTCGTCGATGTGCTCCTCCCGTTGTTTGCGAAGCTCAGCAGCCATGCATTTGGTGAAGAAGCGTTGAAGGGCAGTGATGCTGACATTGATGCCTGGGCCCTTGGGAGGAGGGGCCGAGAGGCGGGCCTGGACCAACGAGTAGCGTTCGTCCATGAGGAGGGCAAACAGGGCCTTTTGATCCGCTTCCGAGAGCTTGCCGAGAACGCTGTCGGAGCGGGTTTTGCGTGGTTGATCTGTTGTCATAGGTGTTCGTTTCAGATGACGTGTAACTCGCACCAGATTACATGTCAACTAGACTTATCTTCGAAAAGATCCTTCAGGACGCACGCGCTTCTCAACGACACCACCAAGCTCTGTCCAAAATGCGAGAACCCGATGGTCCTTCGCACGGCCAGCAAAGGCGCGAATGAAGGAGGGAAGTTCTGGGGCTGCTCAACGTATCCTAAGTGCCGGTATACATTGGCAGGTCCCTAAGGAACTTCACGCGTCAGCCCCATTGCCGCAGGCCTACAGTTCGAAAACCCACCTCCTGCGTCTATCGCAGGGTCGTGGTCCCTAGGCGTTTAGTCCGGGCAGGCTTTCCGTTGGTCTCAGACCTAGCACTATCTGATTGGAGCCACGTGTCCGTACGTTGAGATGCGAGGTATGGCTCAGTCCCCAACATCCTAATCCTGAGGAGGGCCGAGGATATTCTTGCCGTGCGGTGTTGGCCATGCATCCTGTCTCTCCTCCCATGCTAAAGCCTCTCCTAAACCGCTTAAGGCGGACTCAGTCTCCAGAAGAATTCACTGAAGAGGTTGCCAGCCTCGTTAAGGCAAAAGGTGCATCCGCCGAAAAAACATCAGAGCCGTTTGAGCTTAAGGTCGAGATGCCCGACAAAACATCGATGACCCTCAATCTGTCGAACGCTTATGCGCTTTACCTCCGAGATAAAACCGAGCGCAACGCCCTCATCGAACAGTACGTAACTGGCATGCTTGAGGTGGATCGGGAGAAGGTCCTCCTCCGTGACATTGTTCCCATCATTAAAGACAAAGATTTCCTAAAGGAAATGGCTCCTAACTTTCGAGGTCCGATCGATGAAACTTTTGTTTTTGAGCCTTACAATTCCGAACTCGACATCGTCTACGCAATGGATAATCCGACCAGCATTGGCTACCTCACACCAGAGAAATTGAAGGAATTGAACCTGCAAGGTGAGAAGCTCAGGGACGTTGCAATTTCAAACCTCAAGCGTGTGCTGCCGCCTGCCCAAGTCATTGGCGGTCCACCTCTTTTCGCTATTTCAGCAGGCGGTATGTTCGAGAGCAGCCTGCTTCTGCTCGACCGCGTTTGGAATAAGCAAAACCTTGGCGTCGCGGGAGAAATCCTGGTTGCAATTCCCTCGCGTGAGACCTTGCTTGTCGCAGATAGCGCGGCTCCAAGCGCAGCGGAAAAGCTCAAGAAAGCGGCGACTGACCTTTCGCTTGGTGCGCCGTATCGGCTCACCAGCGCGCTCTTTGTGAGGAGGGGCGACACGTTCACCTGTTTCGAGACCTGACAGCACCAGTCAAACCTGCGGGAAGGGAGTCAACGCTCCTGATAGAAAGATAGTTGCATAGAACGCTGCTCAAATGCTTTCCTAAACAGGTGCCCCGCAACGCTGATTGGACCCGCGAGCAGCTCATTTTGGCTTTCAATCTGTACTGCAAGATTCCCTTCGGCACGATCCACCAATCAAACCCCAAGCTGATTGAGCTTGGTCGCTTTATTAAGCGCACTCCGGGAGCTGTTTCGTACAAACTAGCGAACTTCTCGAGGCTGGATCCAGAGCACCAAGCGCGAGGCATTCGAGGGGCGGCCCACGGGTCGAAAGGAGAGGAGGAGATTTGGCGGGAATTTTATAGCAACCCGGAGCAACTCGCCTACGAAAGCGAGGTGTTGCTTGCTCGGTTTCGCGACCAGCGTGTGGAGGATGTCGCTGGAATCGACGAACAGGATCTTCCCAAGGAAGGGTTAGAGCGCGAGCGCTTGGTGCGAATGCGTGTGAATCAACACTTTTTCCGAACAGCTGTGCTCGCGGCCTACGATCGTCAGTGTTGTATCACCGGCCTAGCTGTTCCTGAGCTTTTAGTTGCGAGCCATATCATTCCGTGGGCGCAAGAGCCCGCGCAACGCATGAACCCGCGCAATGGCCTATGCTTGAACGCGCTGCACGATCGGGCTTTTGACCGACGGCTCCTCTGGTTTGATGATGATCTGCGAGTCCGACTTTCTCCCGCGATTCGGACCTCTGCTAAAGCAACGACGGACCAACCAGGTGATGGCTTGGCTCTCCTGTTAGCATCCGAGGGTAAACGGCTTCGCGAGCCTAGGCGTTTCAGCGCTGACCGGGAACTGCTACGGCAGCATGCGCGCTCTTGCGAAAGCGCGCTTGGAACGCTCAGAGCTATGCATCGGGTCTCAGGGCGCGCGGATGCCCACGACAATCCAGGGGCAGGCTAAATTCACCATGCGCAGGGATATTCTTTTCCTATTCACAGGATTGGGTGAGGACCGAATGTTCGGTGATCACAATTATTTTTTCGCCACACCCGATGCAAAGCTCTGCGAACTCTTTCAGGAGGGTGGCGCGCACGTGCCCGAGCTTCGGCGGTTTCTTGAGCAGAGCCGCGATGTGCGATGTTTTGGTGTTCGCACGAACGAACCTTCCGAAATGCATGCCGTCGCGCACGGGTTTCGCATATTGAGTGGAATGCTGGATGGAATTGCTTTAGCGGCCGAATCGTCGGTTCGGGTGTGCCCCGTGGTATTCGCTCGCGAGAAGGATTCTCCCGATCTGCACCTGCAGATCTTTGTCGATGAAGGTGGATGGGCCAGTATTGGACTCACTGCGTCCTTTGAAGAGACTTGGACCAAGCGGCGCGCCGCGATTTATGAGAGAGTCTTCAAGTTTGCCGATTTAGTGAATGGCAACAAACCGGCGAGCGAACTAACAGATCAGATCAGATGCTCGTCAAAAATGTACCGTCATGGGGGAGAATCTCGGATTTTCGGTTTACAGTTCCTGGCCAAGTTCTCCGCTGTCGAGGGACTCGTGTGTGGGCCTGCGCTCTTTAACCACGGGCATTTACTAAAAACTCGCATTTCCTGTCTGTTCCGCAAAATTCCAGAGGTTTGTTGTACGGTTTCGGACCTATGGAATCATCGCTGCAGTGCGAGCCATCAAGCAAGGGCATTCGAGCAGTTCGGCGGTGAGCACCTACCCGCTTTGATTCCGACATTGGATTTACTATTTTCGGGATTGTTTGTCTTTGCCGTCGATCTGAGCCCACGCGTAACTACAGTAAAAGATCTTTGGGGTGAGGCCGCGCGCTACGCGCTGCCACCTGAATTGCTGGTGCAGCATCCTCCAAACTCTCGTTTTGCAGTCAGCCGAGCCGATAGGCGAACGGACTTCAAGGTCACTAACAATGGTCGCATCTTTGATCAGTTCTTCCGTGATATACCTGAGCCCATTGAGGTCCAGCATTCTCGAACAGAGGAAGAATTCAAGGATGCTCCCGTCCGGGAAACGCAGGAACGGTGATCGTGAATGCGCGGCTTGGAATTCCCACATCCTGCGCCTCCTAAACTCAGCGTTTTGTGACCGAGTCTCCTCACCCGCGCCGACCTTCGGCTCTGCGCGTGGGTTTCTCGCCTTCTTGAGTTAGAAGTTCCTTTTTGAGTTCTCTGAGCTTTTTTGTGGCAAAACCATTTCTTCTCTGTGCCCTCTGCTGCCTCCGTGTTCACGTCCGCCAGCCGACGGGTGACGCGCGAATTGTCGCAATCTAGCGCGCTAGGCGGAACAGTTGCATGCGCTGCGTCGTTGGCACGGTGACGCTGAAGATTCCGGAGCGGTCCTCGGGTGGGGTGGTAACGGAGTCCCAGCTGCCGACCGGCGTCAATGAGCTCTGGCTTTGGAGTGTCCAGGCGCCACCGTCGTTTGGCCAGGAGAGGATTGCTGCCGCGCCTTGAAGCTGGATGTTCAGCGCGACTGAAGGAGCGGCAACGAGCGCCGCGGCGGTTGCGGATCCGGCAACAAGGGTGATGCCTCCGGGCAAAGCGCTTGGGTGAGTGACAGGAACAATCCGCGGCGAAAGGGACCATTTGCCCCAACCGACCAAGGTTCCGTCTTCTTGCAGGGCGAAGCTGGAAAATTGACCGGCCGCGATGGCGCGGACGTTGTTCAAGCCTGCGGGAACGAGGATCTGGCCTTCATTGGTTCTGCCCCAGGCGACGACGGTTCCGTCGCGGCGCAAGGCCAGGCCGTGATTGCCTCCTGCGGATATGGCGGTGGCGTTGTCCAGCGTCGATGGAATCTCGATCCCGGGGCCGACGCCGCGCGCGCGGACTTTGCCGTCTCTGCCCAAGGCGAGCGTGAACGTGCCGCCGGCGTCGATAGCGATAGCGTTCGTGAGCGTGGTTTCGAGCGGCACGAAAGGGTAGGTCCATTCGAGCACACGGCCGTCCGTCGTTAAGCCAGCTCCATGCGAGCCGCCAGCCGAGATCGTGACCATGTTTGTCTGGAGTGTGGAGTTAAAGACCTGGTTCCCGCGCCATGTCACGGCCTTTCCGTCTGCGCGCAGGGCTAAATCGAAATCTGCGCCAGCAGCAACATCGATAATATTGGTGATGCTGTCTGGAGTGACGCCGCTCACGCCCGTTGACCAGGAGCCCCAGCCGAACACGCGCCCATCCCTTCTCAAGGCGACACCGCGCTGGCCCGTAATGTCCACATCGCGCACGGAGCTGAAGTCGGTCGGGCTCAAGGCAGCGCCAGACGCTTGTTTGCCCCAACTGATGACGGCCCCGTCGGCGCGCACGGCGAAGCTGCGGTCGGAGCCAGCGGCGATGCTGACGATGTTTGTTGCGGCCGCCGGAACTTTATGCTGGCCGTGGTTATCTCCGGACTTGGCATTTTTAACTCCCCACGCAACCACAGTGCCATCAGCGCGCAGCGCGAGATTGTGAACTTTCCCAGCGGCGATCGCGACCACGTCGTTCAAGTCAGCTGGAACCTCTGTTTGACCGTCATTGTTCCAACCCCAGGCCACAACGGTTCCGTCGCTCTTCAACGCGAGGTCGTGCAGATAACCGGCAGCGATGGCCACGACATTGGTTAGATCCGCGGGAGGAGTGTTGGTGTTAAAAGGGACTGAGCCGTTGCCCCAGGAAACGACCGTGCCGTCCGCTCGGGTGCCAGGTTGTGTCCTCCGGCTGCAATGGCGGTGATATTCGTCAGCGCTGCGGCGGCTTCGAGATTCTCCGCCGAGGTTCCCCACGCAGCCACGGTTCCGTCTGCTTTTAAGGCGAGGCGGCCAGCCCTTCCTGCTGCGACGGCAACGACGTTCGTCAGGTGAGCTAAGGCTGATGAATCCGCGTTCCAGCCGTACTCGCGGACTGTTCCGCTTCGCGACAAAGCCACGGTATGAGCCTCACCAGAGGCTATGGCGGTCAGATTGGTGAAACTATCGTCCGGGGGTGCGAACGGCCCGGCAGCCCATTGAAACGTCCCCCAGGCGATCATGGTCCCGTCGGAGCGCAGCGCAGCTGTGTAATCCTCGCCAGGAGCAACCGCCGTGAAACGCGCGCCAGGGCTCACTTGCGGAATCGAAAAGGTGGGGGAAACATTGAACAATGGCGAACCCCACGCCGAGAGCATTGCGACCGGCTTCTCGGCCCCATGCGTCAACGACAGCGCTGACGCCGCCAACATTAAACCGAAAATGCCTTTCACAGAGCCGCACATTATACCTGCGAAAGCAGCTTTGTCCTGAAGTTTTCTCCTGAACCTAGCGCCACACGGGGTTTATGGCTGTATCAGGCGATAGTAGCGACGTGGGGTGTTCGCAGGAGAGGTGCGGCCGTTCTGGCCGGTGTCGATCATGGTCACGACCGCAGACGCAGGGATGGTGATGGTTTGCACCGTTTCCCAATTAAACGGGTTGTTGCGGTTGGACGATTGCAAGGTCCAAGACCTGTTCGGCGAGCCGGTGATGGTGAGTTCGATCGTGCCGTTTGCGAGGCGTTTGACCGATGTGAAGCGCGGCGCGGTGGCGGCAGGCGGAGTGTCGCTGGCAGCGAACCCTTGAAGGCGGAGGTCGAAGGCGACGTTGTCCCAGGTGGGTTGCCAGACGTTCGGGAGTTGGACGGCGATGGTGTTGGCACCCGGTTTCAGGAGGGGGAGAAAGGGAGTGAGGTCGTAGTGCTTTACGATGTTGCCTTCACCGGAGACGGCTTCTATGCCCGTGGTGAGAGCCTCCTGCCCATTAAGGAACAGCCGGAAGGGATAGACTTTGCCACCGTATTCGTCGGTGGCAGTGGCGGAGAGGAGGAGGTCGGAGAGGCTTCCGCTAATGCTGAATGGAAGCTGGAAGGTGGTGCGGAAGTAGTAGTACGGAATTTTCGAGGGCAAGGCTGTGCGCACATTTTGCGCGACCCCAGCGCCGAATTTGGCGGGGGCACTTTTCCAAGTCGTGTCGTTGAAGGTTTCAGCGGTCCACCCGCTGGGCGCATTGGTATTATAACGCCAGGTGGAGCCGAATGGGAGCAGGTTGGTCCAACGGGCGGCGTCTTCAGGCGCGGGCAGCTCACGGAAGAAGAGGTCGTCGAGGTAGATCGAACCCGTGACGGGGCTTTCAGTGGTGAATCGGTGGCGGAGTTGGACGTTCGGGAACCCGTTGGGCATTTGGAAGACGCGATTGGCGTAGGTCCACGGTGTGGTGTTGGTTCCAGCTTCCAGCGCAGGGGTGAAGTAGTTCGGCCAAGGCAGACCGGGGCGGTTGTTCGTGTTCTCGCCGGTTTTGCTGGAGTCCCACTCGAACCAATGAGCGGAGGGAGCGTTCAGCCCAGTGGATTTGATGAAGCCACCGAAGCTATAGAATTTGCCAGGCGTGACGGGAATGTAGGAGTCAGGTGTGCCGTAGTGGCTGTATTGGGTGATGGAGCTGTTGTTGCCGTGGTTCTGTAAGCGAATCTCCATCGATTGCGCGCCGGAGTGAGCCACAGTTGAGCCGCGCATGTTTGCCCATGGAATATCGCCGGAGAACCATTTATCCCAGTGGCTGTCGTCATCTTCTTCGAAGCCACCATTGCGCAGGAGATTGCCGGTGTAGTCCGACAGGATCGGTGTGGGAGCGGAGCGTTGCGGGCCGGATGGGTAAAGGGCGACGACTTCGTAGGTGTAAAGGTTGCCCGGTTCGACGTTGGTGTCGGTGAATTCGCGCGCCGCTGCGTTGAGGGCGGCGAGGCGGGTGAATGCCCCATTCGGGCTGATTGCGCGAAAGACTTCAAACCCGGTTGCCGCCGTGAAAAGGCCATTCCAAGTGAAGTGATTCTGGAGGCGCGCCCCTTTAGTTGCGGTGATTAATGGAGCGGTGGACGACCGCAGCGCACGGAGCCCCCGGCCGGACCGTTGCATATCCCCTCGATGGGTCGCCCACGAAACAGGCGAGTTACCAGTGGCCCCAAAGTTCATGATGTAGAGGCGGCCAGCCATGGAACGAAACACGAGGTCAGGAGAGCCATCGGCATTCACATCCGCGATGGCAGGAATATGTTTCACACCTCCGGGGATTGGCTCCGAATGCTCCACCTGTCCTGCGAGAGAGAAGATGAGGAGTTCGCCGTCAGAAGGGTTCTTTGCGGGGTTGTAGGTGGCGGTGATGATTTCCTCCTGGCCATCGCCGTCGATGTCGCCAACGACCGGAGGGCAGGGGAGACGTTGGCCGAAGGTCTTTGGCCAACCCGGACGCGATGACAGTTCGATTCCGTTCCAAGTGCGAAAGTCGAGTTCCGCGCCGTGCATGAACATGAGGACGTCGATCCTGTTATCGTGGTCTGGGTTGATGGGAATCATAGTGGCGCTGTTGAACCAGCCATGAGTGCGTGGGTGCGTGAGAGGGGGGAACCACTCACGCCAGATGATCGCGCCGTCATCATCGAGAATCGTCGCCATCGGCTCCCAATTCGGGTCGATGCGCGAACTTGGAACGAGGACTTCGTCCTTGCCGTCGCCATCGATGTCAGCGGCATGAACGTCAACGCCGGTTTGATACGCGCCGCTGAGGAAACGCTGGTTTTTGCCGAATTGCTTGTGGAGTTGGTCGTTTCCGAGGAAGCCATTTGGCTGAGTGGTGTCGTAAGCGGCGACGCTATCAGCGTCATTAAGAACGAGGATCTCCTGAGCGGGGTCGCCATCGAGTTGCGCGGATGCAAGGCCCGCTTCGACGAGTTGGTGCAGGTGATAGATCGTGCCGAGGGCGCCTGTTTGGGCATCCATGTGGACGACACCGCCAGACCAGACTTCACCGTGCGCGCCCCATTCGCCGCCGCCAAAGATGTCGTTCACGATGGGGTTGTAATCCTGAGCTGTGCCGACCGTGCTCGGATCAATTTTCCAGGCGGTGATCACTTCGAGCCGGCCATCGGCGTTCGAATCGACGACGAGAGGCGGAGAGACTTCCGAGTAGAACATGGAGGTGGCGGGAAGCAGCGGGAGAAAAGCCTCACTGGGCAACCAGTAAAAGCCCCCCACAGTGGACATAAAGCCGCCCGTTGGAACGTAGTTGAGGGAGTTTACCGGGCTTCGCCAGAGAACCGAGCCATCACCACGCAAAGCCACGACCTCGGAATCGTGCGTGAAAATGATTTCGAAACGTCCGTCCCCATTGAGGTCGTAAAGCGTTGGGGAGGTGTTGATGGGGAAGTTGAGGCCGTTAAACGGGAACCCGGTAACGCGCTGGCCGTTGTATTTGAAAGCATCAACAATCCAGAGACCGAGCGCGTTGCGGTAAGGCACAACGATCTCGGCCTGGGCGTCGGCATCAATATTGCCGACGGCGATCGTGCCGAGTTGCCATGCGCCATCACCCGCCTGGAAAGAGGACAGAACGGCTCCCCGACTGTGCAGTTGAAGCGAAAACGCCAGCAACAGCGGGATCAAGCAAAGTTTCCTCCAACCCTCCATAAAAGACTGTACCCCTGAGGCGGGATTTCACAACAAGCTGAGCCGGGGCGCAATCGGGCGGCATTTCGCTTTCGAAAGGCACCGGTCTTTGATAATCGGAATGGGAGTGGACCGCGCTGAGCAGCTTACGTTCGACCTGGAGAATCGCCCGTTGCGGGAGAGGATGCCGTTGGAGCTGTTCAAGGAGGTGCCGAAGACCCCTGGGGTTTATTTACTGCGCGACGAACGGCGCCGGGTTCTTTATGTCGGCCAGTCCAAGAGCTTGAAGACGCGCCTGGCCTACTACCGGAACGCCAAGCCCGAAAAGACGCCGAAGCGGATCGTGAAGCTGGTGACTCGCACACGGGAGATTTCCTGGATTGATTGCGCGACAGCGGAGGACGCGGAGCTTTGTGAACTGGAGCAGCTCCGGGTGCACCAGCCGCCGTTCAATGTGATGAACGCGCACCAACAGGTTTACCCATTCATCACGCTTGCGAAGGGAGCAGGGGAGTTCCGGGTGCGAATTGGTCGCGCTGAAATGGAGTCAGGAGAGCGCGCGGTTTATGGGGCTTTCAAGAACCGGTCTGGGGCCAAGCGGGCGGCATTAGCACTGGTGCGGCTAAGTTGGGTGATCACCCATCAAGTTAAAACCCCATGCGCGTTGCCATGGCATTTGGTCCAGGTCGATTTCCGAGGAGGGACAGCGCCCGCCCCGCAAAATGTAAGTGATTTTTTCGAGGGCACAGACGAGTTCCTGAAGGGGAATGATGCGGCGTTCGTCGAGAAGTTGGAGCGGGCATTACCGTCGGGGAGCGGATTCATGCGAACGCTTCAGGAGTCGGACTTGCTGGCGCTGCTGGAATTTTACGAGACGGGGCCAAAGAGGAACCGGGAGCTGCTGAGCGCGGCGGGGTTTGAGCCACGGTTGATCCAGCCAAGCGAATTGGGTGAGTTGGTTGTGCGCACGAGAAAGGCTCGCCAAGACCGAAGGGCCGCAACGGCCGTGGAAGTTGCTTCCGAATTGCAAGCGTGATGCAAGGAGAGGCTCTGGAAGTCAGGTCAAATGCGGACATCGCGCCTTGCTTAAGCGTGGTGATGCCGGTTTATAACGAGCCTGGAACCATTCAGAAAATCGTTTCCCTGGTGCTGTCGCAAAGGCCGGTGCAAGAGCTGATTATCGTCGATGACGGGTCCGCGCATGAAACGGCTGAACGGTTGACGGCATTGGCGAAAACGGATGCTCGCATACGGCTGCTGCGGCATTCGGAGAACCGTGGAAAGGGGGCAGCCCTTCAGACCGGTTTTCGCGAGGCACGCGCTTCGGTTGTCCTGATCCAGGATGCGGATATGGAATACGATCCGACGGAATATCACATCCTGCTCCGCCCGATCCTGTCCGATAGAGCGGATGTGGTGTTTGGATCGAGGTTTATTGGGGCTGGGCCGCATCGCGTGCTCTACTTCTGGCATTCTGTCGGCAACAAGTTCATCACGCTCCTCTCGAACATGGCCACGAACTTGAACCTCACGGACATTGAAACGGGGTACAAGATGTTCCGCCGCGAAGTGTTGGAAAAAATCACGATAGAAGAGCGGCGTTTCGGGGTTGAGCCAGAGTTGACCGCGAAGGTTGCGAAACTTCGCCCACGTATTTACGAAGTGCCAATTTCATATTACGGGCGCACCTATGCTGAAGGTAAAAAGATCAACTGGCGCGATGGGGTGAGCGCGTTGCGGTGCATCGTGAAGTACAACCTGCTGCAATGACGGCTGCGCAACAGTTGAGCAGCGAGGCCGATTTGTTCGAATTCCGAGCGCTGGCGGAGGCGCGGAAATACAGGCGCGCGCTTATCCAAAGCTTTTGTCCGTTCCTGCGCGGCAATGTTTTGGAAGTGGGAGCGGGGATTGGCCAGTTGACCGAAGAGTTGCTCCAGGTGAATGGGGTTGAGGCCGTCATGGCCGTGGAGCCGAACGCATTATTCGCGAGCCAGATCTCGCGAGTGTCACCCCGATTAACCGTGCTGCAGGGGACTGCGGCGGATGTGAGACCGGACCGGTGGAATGCGGTGGTGTCGGTCAATGTCCTCGAGCACATTGAAGACGATGAGGCGGAGCTTCGGCGCTATGCAGAGTTGCTGAGGATTCAGCGGGGAGCCCTCTGCTTGTTTGTGCCCGCGCGGCCGGAGCTTTACGCCCCCATTGATAAAGTCTTTGGGCATTATCGGCGGTACACCCGAGCGGAATTGAGAGGGAAGTTAGAGGGGGCGGGGTTCCAGGTTCTTCAACTCAATTACAAGAACCTGGTGGGGTATTTCGGATGGTGGCTCACTTTTAAAGTTAAAGCCCAAACGAGGATGCTGCCGGGGCAGGTGAGAGTGTTTGATCGCTGGATATTTCCCGCTGCGAATCGCTTGGAGGAGTGGCTGGGTCCTGCGCCTTTCGGGCAAAGCTTGCTGGCAGTTTGCAGGGCTGGGTAGGTGAGGTGAGGTGGCTTGAAGGCGGCGGTAATGGGGGAAAGCGCTGATGCCCTCGACGGGCGGGCGCCGTGATTTACAAAGGCTTGGGGGAGGCGTAGTTTAGGCCCACAAGCTATGGCCGAGTCCAAGAAGAAGGGGGGTCCCTCGGGAAGCAGCAGGGAAGGTTTCGATGCGGCTTCATCATTCAGTGATTTGCTCTCCCGCGAAGAGTTGGACCGGCTGTCATTGCTGCAGCTGATCGACCTGCTCGCGAGCAAGCTTCCTTCAAGACACCCAGCTCTGCTGGACCTTGTCTATCTGCGTGAACGCGTCTCCGCGATGGAGGAGATGCAATATCAAGCTCAGGAAGCAATTGAGAAGCTGGACGCAATCGTAGAGAAGCTGCGCTCACCCGCGTTTCGCGTTGGCACATTCTTGATGGGAGTGGAGCCGGACAAAGCGCACGTCTGCGCGGGGGGCACGGACTTTGTCTGCCGGATTGACCCGCAAATTCCTCTTTCAAGTTTGCAGATCGGCCAACGCGTTTTGCTGAACGAGGCGTTCGCGATTGTCCAGGGGCTTGGGTTCGACAAGAACGGCCCGATAGTGCGCATTGACGAGCTGCTGTCGGATGGGCGCTTAAGAATTGGGCAAGAATCTGGGCTCGCCCCTTTGGTTTTGATTCGTTCATCGCTTCTCGCAAAAGAGAAGTTGAAGCCAGGCATGGAAGTGCGGCTCGACGTTAATCAAAGAGTGGCCTTGGAAGTGATCGGCCATGGCAAGCGAATCGAGCGCTCTCTGGAGCATGTGACGGAGCTGCCTTGGGAAGGGATCGGCGGGCAAGACGATGCGGTCAAGGCGATCCGCGACACAATTGAGCTGCCGCTTCTGCATGCGGATTTGTTCAAGCGCTTTGAGCACAACGTGCCCAAAGGGTTCCTGCTGTATGGCCCTCCCGGCTGCGGGAAGACATTGCTGGGCAAAGCTACGGCTTACAATTTACGGCAGCAGATCAAGGCGCAAACCGGCGTTGATCGGCCGGAGTTCTTCCTGCATGTGAAGGGTCCGGAAATTCTGAACATGTGGGTTGGCGAATCGGAGCGGCAGGTGCGGGATCTCTTTTCGCAATGCCGAGAGAGATCGGCAGATGGCGCGCTGTCGTTCCTGTTCATTGATGAGGCGGAGTCGATCTTGGGCACGCGCCGATCTGGCCGGAACCACAGCATGCTGAGCACGCTGGTCCCGATGTTCTGCACGGAAATGGATGGCTTGGATCCGCTGCAGAACGTGGTGGTGATCGTGGCGTCCAACCGCGCGGATTTGATCGATCCGGCGATTCTCAGGCCGGGCCGAATTGATCGTAAGATCAAGGTGAACCGCCCGAACGAAGACGGGGCGCGGCGAATTTATGAAATTTACCTGAAGGAAACATTGCCTCTGGCCGAACCCCGTGCGGAGTTGGCTGCCGCAGTGGCCGCGGCGCAGTACGCGCACACTCCTGAGAACCAGTTTCTCGAAGTGCTCTACCGCAGTGGGCGCAAAGAAATACTGCATCGGGGCGACATGGCGAGCGGCGCAATCATCGCCGCCGTCGTGGAGCGTGCGAAGGGGCTTGCGATCAAACGATCCATCGAAACAAAGGCTGAAACAAACCTTACCCGCGAGGACCTGCTGACGGCGTTGCGGCTGGAATATTCGGAGAACGATCTCTTCCCCGCGAGCGATGTTACTGAGGATTGGCTGAAGCTAACCGATTTTGATCCGGAAAATGTGGTGCGCCTCGGACCTGTTCGCCCCAAGAAGCTTGAGCACTCTGGCAGCGCGATGGTCTAAAGGAGACTGAGCGCGCCGTGAAATTCCCTCCCATTCAATTCGGTTTAGAGACCGAGTACGGCATCTCGCGCGACGGCGTGGAGGAGCTGGATGTTGTCTCCGAATCCATCGCTCTGGTGCGGAGCGCGACGGAGCCCGGCGTGTGGATGCGCTGGGATTACGAATACGAGGATCCTCATGCGGATGTGCGCGGCTTCCGTGTGGCGGAGTTGCGCCAGGACACCGACGAGTCCAATTACTACGAGCAGGACGCGGAGCGGGAGCTAAGCTTTGTTGAGATAAAGAGTGACCTTGCGCTCGGAAATGGGGCGCGGTTTTACAACGACCACGCGCACCCTGAATATTGCACGCCCGAGTGCTCCACGGTCAGCGAGCTTGTCGCGCAGGATCGGGCGGGCGAGCGCATCGTGATGACCTGCGCTGAGCGCCTGAGCGAGAAACTCGGCTCGAAGGTCCGCATCTACAAAAACAACACGGATTTCGCGGGGCACAGTTACGGGTGCCATGAAAACTACCTTCTTCCGCGGTCATTGCCGTGGGATTTGCTGGCTCAAAATATTCAGGCGTTCCTGGTGACGCGGCAGATCTTTGCGGGCGCCGGCAAGTTTGCGATTGAAGCTGAAGACCGCCATGTCGGCCCTGGCTTTCAGATCGCGCAGCGGAGTGACTTTTTCAGCGAGTTGCAGAGCGTCGACACGATGCAACGGCGGCCATTGGTGAACACACGCGATGAGCCTCACGCCAACCCGCAATTATTCCGGCGGTTTCATGTGATCATTGGCGATGCGAATATGTCCGCCTTTGCCACGCGCCTCAAGGTGGGGACAACCGCCCTGACGCTGGAGGCTTTAGTGCGGGATCCGAAGCGGGTTTATCCATTTCTGAGCGACCCCTTAGCGACGCTGCCCGCCATATCTCGAGACACCACTTTCAAATGGGAAGTTCCCTTGCTTTCCGGCCGAAGCACGGCAGTCGCCGTTCAACGAGCCTATTTAAAAGCGGTTCAGGATCTTTGCGATCTGACGCACCCTGAGAAAGCCGAGATTGTGCGGGATTGGGAAGCGATGTTGAACGATTTGGAGCAGGACCCCATGCGCTGCCGGGATCGGGTGGATTGGGTGGCGAAGCTCGCGTTGGTTCGGGAGTTCCAGCAGGCAAACGGGGTTGCCGATGATGACCCCTGGTTGCTTAGCCTCGATTTGGAATATCACCGTCTCGACCTGGAGGAAGGGTTGTTCTACGCGCTGGAGAGAAGCGGCGCGATGCGCGGGCTGGTCCCGGAGGAGCAGATACAAAGAGCGCTTCACGAGCCGCCTGCAACAACCCGCGCGCATATACGCGGCAAGTGCATCCAGAAATTTCGGGAGCAAGTAAGCAGCGCGCAATGGGACCACATTACGCTTGAGGGCGGAAACGGCCCGGTAAAAATTTCGTTGCTGGACCTGTTCGCCCCTCAAGAAATCCTGCATTATGCTGCTGTCGTGGACGCGGCCAGGACACCTGAGGACCTGCTGCCGCTGGCGAGCGTCCCGCGTTAGAATCGAGGAGTATGCCAGACCAAGCTCAAAAAAATCGTCCATCCGGCCCAGCCCCGGGCGGTGGCGGAGAAGGCCCAACGTCCCCCAAGGTTGAAAAACCGAACGTGGACGAATTGTTAAAGCGGATGCGCAAGGTCGATCCAGACCAGGCCAAGCGATACAGACAGCGCACCGGCCAATGACCGCCCCCAATCCGATTGCGGGAGACTTCTTAAGCCTGCTCGCAACGCACAAGTTTACGCCGCTCAAGGTGGAGTCGAGCGCGCAGGCCCCTGTCCAGACGCAAGCGACCACAGTCTTCGCGTTTCACTTTCGCGAAGGCGTGATGATGGCTGGGGATCGTCGGGCCACGGCGGGCAATATCATCGTCACCGATCGCGTTGATAAAGTCATAGAGATCGATGCGACATCGCTTCTTGCTATCGCTGGGGTGCCCGCAACTGCGTTTGAGATGGCCCGCGTGATGCAGACATCGTTCGAGTATTATCGGCGCAGCCAACTGCAACCGCTGAGCCTCGCAGCGAAGGTCCGCGCGCTGGCCCGGTTGCTACGCGAAAACCTACCGATGACGGTGCAGGGGATTGGTGTAGTGGTGCCGTTGTTTGCTGGTTTAGACACTTCGACCACGCCTGCGAAGCCGCAAATTTTCTTCTACGACCCACTTGGAGCACAGTTCCAGGCGGTGGGCTACGCCACTTCAGGCTCAGGTTCCAATACCATCCGCAGCGTGATGAGTTACCAGGAGCGGTTCGGAACGCCTCGTCCCGAGGAGATGGATTTGAAGCAGGCGGTGCAATTTGCGTCCCGGTTGCTAATGACCGCCTCTGAGTTTGACTCCGCCACTGGCGGGGTGAACCCGGCCGCGCGGACGTTTGCCACGATCAAGGTTCTCAGGCCAGAGGGTGTCTGCACAGTGTCAGACGAGGAACAGGAGCAATATCTGAAATGACGGACGAACCGTATCGGTGGTTGGAGGCGATTGGGAATCGGCGGGAGTATGTCCGCGATCAACTCAAGGGTGGGTCTCCGGTGTTCGCGGCCAAGCTGCAGGAAGGCATTTTGCTGCTGGGAGTGGGAGCGGGAAATTCGAAGGTGTTTGAGCTTTTCGACCGGCACGCGCTGAGCGCCCTGGGGCATCCAGCCGACATTGAGAAGATTCGCCAGGCAGCGATCGACGCCGCGCACATGGAGGCGTTCACGCGCGCGCCGGATGACGTTAGCCTGCGCCGCCTAGTGACATTTGGCTTGAGCCCGCAACTTAAGACGAACTTCGAGCAAATCTTCAGCGCGCCATTTGTGGTGGAGCTGATTTTAACCGAATTGGGATTGCAGCCGCAAAACGATCTGGTGGTGAGATTGCGTTTCGACGGCAGTTTGGAATTCCAGACGGGTCCTGCTGTTGTGGCAGCACCTGCTAGTGAGAGCGAGAGAGCGGCGCAGCAGTGGTTGAACGGACAAATGACAACGGAAACCTCACGTGCGGAAGCTGTGGAGCGGATGCTTGAGGCTTGGTGGGTTCTGAGGTCGGGGAAAAATTTCGAAGCTGAATTGCCGAGCAACGAGGAGCGGATGCAAGGCTGGCGCAGCAGCGTTGAAGGCCGGGTGGTGGAGATTGGGTTCCTGGATCGTCAAAGCCGCCGGGCCGCGCGGTACCAACCACTCACCCTGCAGCAGCTCGGCCTATGAACCGCATCGTCGGCCTTGAGACCGAGTATGGCTGTCTCACGACAGACCCGTCCGGTCCGCCGAGCGCCGTAGGTCGCGTCCGCAACTGGATTTTCGATCGGTCCCGTTACGGTCTTCCCGATATGCATCAGCGCGATTGGGATGAACCGGCCGGCAACGGGGGATTTCTTTTCAATGGCGGGCGCGCCTATGTGGACATGGGGCACCTCGAGTATTGCACGCCGGAGTGCCTCTCGCTGATTGATGTCCTCAAATATGACCGGGCAGGTGACGCAATTCTGATGGAAGCCGTGCGCGACTTGCGCATGCAGGATCAAGTCAGCTTCATCCGAAATAACATCGATCACTATTCCGGCGCCACGTTCGGGTGCCATGAGAACTATCTGGTCCGCCGGTCAGCCCCACTGACCGAAGGAAATGTTCTGTCGCTGCTCGCGTTCCTGACGTTGCGCCAATTGTATGTGGGCGCAGGCAGGGTTGGCGCAACGCCGGGAGCTGAGCTGCGGGGCGATGTGTCTCGGCACGGGGCGGACAGCCACTTTCAGATCAGCCAGCGGGCCGATTACATCAACAACGATTTGTTTGAGTGGGTGCAGTTCAATCGCGCGATTATCAACACGCGCGACGAACCTCTCGCGGACGTGCGAAAGTATCGACGCCTGCACCT
>DASPKX010000019.1:0-8906 GCA_035627835.1 Candidatus Methylomirabilota bacterium | reverse complement strand
TCTCAGGGGTCCGGCTGGCAGGTTGTTGGCCGCCGAGCGGCGGGCCAAGCGGCTGCGCAGGCAGCTGTCTTCGTAAGTGGTTGTTATGCAATCACTTACATAAGTATTACCTTATCTAATCTTTATCGTTAACGTTATGCGTATCATCATAGCAGGCAGTCGGGGTCTCTCGGGTGTCGGGCTGGTCGCTCAGGCGGTCGCGGCCTCGGGCTGGTCGCCGTCTATGGTCATCTCCGGCGGGGCCAGAGGCGTCGACCTGGCAGCCGAGCAGTGGGCCAGGGCGCAGGGCATCCCGTCACAAGTCGTCTATGCCGATTGGGATACATTCGGCCGAGGGGCAGGGTGCAGGCGCAATATCGTGATGGCCTCGATGGCCTCGGCTCTCATTGCCATCTGGGATGGTGTCTCGCCTGGCACGGCTCACATGGTCCAGGTCGCGCGGCAGCGCGGCTTGCAGGTATTCATTTTCCGCCCCGGCCCATTGCCGCAGGCGATTCAGCAGTCACTATTCATGTTTGGTTTTTGATTTCCCCCCTCTGCAGCCTTGCGGCTGCGGACGGGAGCAATTACGCTCCGATTTGAGATTACCCCATATGAAATCGCCAAAACTCATATTGCTGAAGTCACAATACGATGCTCTCAAGCATGACTACGCAAACCCTGCCCGTTCGGATGTAATCGCAGCTTACCATGCTGAGCTCGCTGCCTGCGGTCGCCACTATTTCGATGACCAGCTCGAAGCCTATGCCCGGGACCATGGCTGCCTTTACGGGGAGGAGACCATGCTGGACATGCTCCAGGATGGCACGCTGGACCCACACCGCCTCGCCGCCAGTGTTGCGCGTCATATTGATGCCATCCGCAAGGAGGATATGGAGATCCGGATCGCTGATAGCCCCCGAGGGTAAATGCTGCCTCCTTCAACAGCCGCCTTCGGGCGGCTTTTTTGTTGCCCCGGTGCCAGGCTGCGCTTAGGTTTTCTAAATATGGAATCCAAGCGCGGAGGAAAGCGGCCAGGCAGTGGCCGCCCACGAAATGACAAGGCCCGGCCAGTGCTCACAGTCGCTCTCAATCCCGAGACCGCCGCCTATCTCCGCGCCGAGTCCGAGCGCGTTGGCTTAAGCATCGGTCACGTGCTTGATCGAGACCTCAAAAGGCACTCGCGGCCTTATACCGCTGGTTATACCGGAGCAGCGCCTATTCCTGCGGCTTCCTGCGGCACCGAGGATGCGACGGAATCCGCTCCAGCAGCGGATTTGCCCCCTTCTGCGGAATCCTGCGGCTAGGCCCTAATCTGCTTTACACGCAGTAGGTCGGGGGTTCGAATCCCTCATCGCCCACCATTCCAGATCAGGCACTTCTGCAAGCGACCCCTGCTTGGTGCGAATGCGCATTATACCGCTGGTTATACCGTCACAACCAGATTACCCACGCCGCCGCACCCTTCTCAGGCAAGAACGAAATAGCAGCCCCGCCTTGCCAGTTCGGCGGCAAGTCGCCATACACCTGATGAATTAGAGAGGTTGTCTTGTCGCCGATCTCCGCCGCAATCATTGCATCCAAAGCTCCTTGAGAGCGCCTAACAAGGCAGTAAAAGGCCCGCAAACCGTGGCTCGTGAGAGGATGGCTGATACCAAGGTCTGGTCCGATCCGCCTAAGCGCATGCGCCAGGCTGCACGGATCCACCGGCTTGGCCGGGTCTTCAGGCGATGGAAAATACCATGGCGAAGCAGGATATCGATCCTCATGCCAAGCCCGGTGGGCGAGGATGAGATCGCAAAGCTCTGGCCGCCCATCCAAAACCACGTACGGATTGACACCGCCCTTGGACCGCTCGAGCCAAAGCCACTTGCCGGGCTCAAGATGGCCCGCCTTGCGCGCCGCGGCATCCAGACGCATGCGCAGGACCTCGCTCGTTCGGCAGCCCGTTAGTGCCTCGAAGAGAAGCTGCCACCCCAGGACCTCAGACCTTGGCCCGGCCAGCAGTTGCTTCGCCAGCAAATGCAGCTCATCGCCGGACGCAGGGGCGCAGTCCCGCGCATGCCGAGCTTTGCCAGGAGACCACAGCACTGGTCTGCCATCCAGCGGATTCGGACTAACCCCCGCCCAGCGTAGAATACCCGCGAGCGTAGAAAGCTCCATGTCGGCAGCACGCCGCCCGCTGGTTCCTTCCTTGGTTTGCTTCATTTTCCAGGTCCCATATTCCCGGCAAAGCGCATGCGTGATCTCGCCGATCTGGATGCGCTCCCACCATCGGAGGAGCTGCGCGACACGGGATTTTTCCTGCTTCAGCCGCGCGCCGTCGCGGCGCTCGCCACGCCTGTCTGGATAGCCAGCGGCCTCATACTCTTTCGCCAGAGCACCCACAGTCCGGGCCATCACCGGAGCAGCTTCCTTTTCCAAGCCGAGGGCTACTCTCGCCCGCTTGGTCTTTCGCGCGGCAACTTCCTGGCGAGCCAGTTCCAAAGTGTGCGCCTCGAGCTTCAGCCAGGTCTCCTTTCCTGCTGTGCGTATTCTTTCGTAGAGCGCGTTCGTGCCTAAGTGCCTGTAAATCCCGGCGCTTACGCGCTTCCAAACTTTTTTTAATTTTTTTGAGGGTGGGACCGTGGATGTCCTACCCCCCATGTTATTTTCAGCACTACTATTCATTTGGGTAGTATCAACATGAAAGGCATACGGATATGAGCAAACAATATGAGCTAAAATGGGCGACCGGGGGAGAACACCTGACGCGGCAGGATCATCAAGAATTCTATTTCCTCCGAAGCAGGAGCACCGTGTTTATTTGGCAGGAGCATTACGAGCGGCCGGCGCACGCCTGGGCGGCTGTGCAGGACGCCAGGCGCATATTTAAGCTGCCCGTGCGAGCATTCACCGCTGGGCTTCCGTACATTCATCTTGCCGCCCTGCCCGGAGATGACGTCAATTCTTTTGCCGAGCCTTCTTCAGGGCAGGCCCAGCTTGGCTTTCCCCTCGATTTTCCTGCTGAGATTTAACCCACTCTTCAGCTTCTTGCTTGTCAACGGGGAGCGTTCGCGCTCTCCGATACCTCATGACAATTTCTCCGATCTGGCCAAGGATCGCCTGATTAATTAGCTCGCCCTCGGAGAGGCCAGTCTCTTCTTTCGCCCGCTCTAAAAGATTTTCCACGTCCGCGTTTATGCGGAACGTTTTCACTTTTTTTTCGCGAGATTCCCCCGTGTTCATGGGTTCCTTTTAGCATTCTGTATTACACCCGTCAATTTTTTTCTTGCGCCATGTATTTCAGTGTAATACAGTTTGCGTATAACGTATTACAAATGCCGCCGAAAGGATACATCAAGCCAGTTAAGAAGGGTCCGGTGACGACATTCAGGCCGAACCAGGAGGCGCACCGCCTGTTGATGTGGGCTCACCGCAAAACGGGCAAGCCCATCACAAGGCTAATCGAGGAATGCATCATCAATGCATATCGCCTCAGAAAGGACATCGATGCAAACAGCAAATGATCAAGCCATAGAGTCGCCCTGGATGACGCAGCAAGAGGCAGCGCAATACTTGGCGGTGTCCGTGGATACAATCGCTCGCCGCCTTGTCCCGCTGGTCAATCACGCTCGCCCTGTCAAAGGCAAGATTCGGTTTCAGCATCTTCGCTTGGGCGGCAAGGCACCACGTATCCGCGTCGTTCGCTCAGACGTCCACGCGCTGCTACCGCCACCCAGCCTATGATCATCGCCACGTCCATTTTTCTCGCGCTCTGTCTCGCGGCCTATCTATGGCCCAGGAGGATCATTTGGCATCAATGCGCCTGGTGCAAGTGGTGGGTCAGCAGCCGCGGCCACATCACGCCGACACGGCCAACAAATTTCCGTGAGCCAATCAGCCACGGTATCTGCCCGGATTGCGCGGGCAAAGTGAAAGGAGGGATGAACCGGCAGTGTAACTAGTCAGTTGATTCGTTTCGTTTGGGTAACTCAAAAAAACGCCTCCCGTCAGTGTTTTGGCGGGAGGCAACAAAACCAAGAAGTAGAACCACAAAGTGGAGATGAAGTTATGTCTGAAGCAATTGCAATTTACGACAGGATTCAAGACCCAGTTGCCGCCGCTGAGCGCATGGGAGTGATGATAGCCAAAAGTGGCCTCTTTGGCTGCGACCGCGCCGAAACAGGGCAAGTCCTCGCCCTGGCCTGCTTGTGCGAGCGGCAGAGCCCATTTCAAATCCTTCGCAGCTACCACATCATCGACGGTAAGCTCAGCAAGAAGGCCCTGGCGATCGCCGCAGAGTTCCGCGCCCGCGGGGGAAAGATTCGCTGGCTGAAGACCGGCAAAGACGGAAAGCAAGCAGAAGCCGAATTCACTTTCGAGGGCCAATCCATTATCGAGTCTTTCTCGATTGAGGAAGCGAGAGCCCAAGGGCTCATTCGCCCTCGCTCCAACTGGGAAAAGGTCCCCGGCAACATGCTCCGCGCCAGGCTGCTGAGCAACGCCATTTCTATGCTTTGCCCCGAAATCGTTGCGGGGGTCAGCGGCAACCCTGAGGACGAAGCAGACGCGCCAGCGGCGGCTGCGCCTGCCCCGCTGTTGAAAGAGGCAGACGCGGCTCCTGTTGCTCCGGCGCAGCCCCAGCAGCAACAGGCCCCGTCTGCCCAGGCCCAAGCAACTCCGCCAGGCTTCCGCGCCGCCCTGGACCCGCAGACTGGCAAGCTGGACGCCGAAACCATCATGGCCATCGAGGCCAGCATTCCAGCGGAGCACCAAGAAGCCGCCTTGGCCTGGCTCAAGGCCAAGGGGTGGATTAATGGCCAACTAGAGACCATGTCTCTAGCCCGCGCACAGCGCATCATCGACAACCCGGCGGGCTTCATTGCCCACGTAACTGGAGGCGCCAAATGAGGCTCCCAGGGACCCGCCCAGTCGGGATACGTGATGATGAATGGATGGACCCAGGCATTGCCGTCTACCCTTGCGATTGCTGCAAGGATGACTGCCCGGAGTGCAGCAGGGCGGAGGCGGAAGCTCAGGCTGCCAGGCAAAGAAAGGAGGCCCAATGATGCGCCCCTCGTCGCTGCCAGCGCTCGCCCAATGTCCGTGCTTTGAGAGCGGCCCAAGTTCCGATGACGCCAAAGCCGGGACGGCGAGGCATGCCGCGCTATCGGCTTACCTCGCAGGCAACGATGGTCCCGCCTCTCAACTGCCGGAGGAAGACCAGGAAGGCATTGAATGGGCCGCGGAGTATATCCGCATCCATGCGGACATAGCCTCGCATCCGCTGCGCTGCGAGCAGCCAATGACACTGCTGCTAGACGACTGGAGCGAGATCAAGGGGACGCCGGACATTGTGTGTGGAACCGAGATCTTCGATCTGAAGTGGCGCGAGCGGGATTATCTCGCCCAAATGGCGGCCTACGCCTGGATGCGCATTCAAGAATTGCCGCCAGGCGCCGGCATCAAGGTCCACATCCTCTTTGCCCAGAATCGTAAGGCGCACGTCCAAACATTCGACGAACATATCTGCCGAGCGATAATCCAGCCAATCATCGACGCTGCCCGCGCCGATGATCGCAAGCCCAACCCATGCGCCTACTGTGACTGGTGCGCTCACAAAGTAGCGTGCCCGGCTCTGCAAGACCGCGCCCTTGCCGTCGCCAAGGGCCGCGAGGATTGGCAGCTGGAGCAGTATCACACCAGCCAAATCACGGAGCCCACCGAAATGGCCAAGGCCCTCGTGCTGGCGAAGCTCGTGAAGAAATGGGCTGAAGCGGTCGAGCATTTCGCCGCCGAGATGGTCGTGAAACAGGGCAAACAAATCCCAGGCTGGCGGCTCCAAGAGAAAGCCGGTCGCCGCCAGTGCATTGATTTGCAAGGGGCCTACACAGCAACCGGAATGCCTCTCGATCAGTTTCTGCCCTGTTGCCAAATCACCTTCGGCGACCTGGAAGAGGCTTACGCGAAATATCATAAGGTCACCAAAAGCGCGGCAGCCAAGGAAATCAAAACCAAGCTTGCTCCCTTCGTGGAGCAGGGGAACCCATCGCAATTCTTAGTTCCAGAAAAGGAATAACCATGCCCAAACACGTTTTTACAGACCAGGAAGGCCAGTCGCTCGTCATCCTCAAATCCGGAGACTACATCCTCGAGGTTGTCAGCGCAGAGCAAACAATCAGCACCGGCAACAAGACCCGGGGCTGTGATCAACTCGAGCTCAAGCTTCGCGAGCAAGATACCGGAGCTCTTATCTACGAGACGCTCACTTTCGGCTATCCAGCGCTTGGATGGAAGATTGACACATTCATGAAATCAATGGGCCTCCACGCCAGCAAAGGTGAAGAAGTCGAGCTAACCGCCGAAAGCGTGATCGGCCTTCGAGGCTGGGCCACAGTTCGCCCGGATAAATACGTCAACTCCCAGGGAGTCGAGAAGGAGAATAACAAGGTCGCCGCGTGGATCACCACCAAGGACAAGTTTCCCAAAATCGTCAAGGTCGATTACTTCGACCAGCGCAAGACCGCGCCCGCGCAAGCGTCTGCGCCAGTCCCCGCGCAAGCCGTCGATGACGACGTTCCGTTTTAACCCTCAACCGCAAAAACCAAATATGAAAGAGAAAGAAACCAAAAAGACCAAGCGCACTCTCCAGTGCAATTTCAACGAAGCTGAACTTCTCGCCATCGGCAAGGACTTAGCTCAACAACACTCGCAGCTTGTCGCGCTTGAAAACGACAAGAAACGCGTGGTCGCCGACTTTCAGGCTCGCATTGCGACCGTTGAAGCGGCGATCTCCATCGCCAGCAACAAAATCAGCACCGGCTATGAGTATCGCGACGTGCCGTGCACCGAGATCCTTGGGAGTCCGAAGCCGGACCAAAAGACCGTGATTCGCGATGACAACAACGCTGTGGTTGGCACTTGGACTATGAGCGCTGAAGAGATGCAGCGACAATTCGCGCTCGAAGCCGAAGCCAAGCTTGCAGCGGAGAAAGAAGCTGCCAAAGAGCCCGAGCCGCTCAAGCCCACCGAGACGATCATTGTTCCCGGCCTTAAGAAGTGCGCGGTCAAAATCGATCTCGCGCAGTTTGGCGCACTGTGGGCATACGCACTGAACGTGATGGCGCCGGCTGGTGGCAGTTCAGAGCCGCTCACACGCGAGAAGCCCGCTGAATCACGAGCAGGAGCTTTGCAGGAGTGCATTGAATTACTTGCCCGAAAATTCACTGAGTTCAACGCGCCCAAAAAGGAAACCGAACAGGCTCTGGCCTACCTGGGCGAATTACTGATCTCAAACCCGGAGGTTTTCAATGAAGACTGAGCAAACACCATCCCAGAAGCTGCTCGCGGAGATTGACGCCAAGATTAATGCGCTTAAGGGTCTGCAAAGCTATATCCATTCCATTGCGGCTATCCTAGACGCCCAGGGCGCGAGCGCGAGCCTGTCGGGAATGCACGATTACATCTTTATCTACAAGCCATCCACAGAAGGCGCGAAAGCCATTGCTAAAGCAATCGGCGGCCAATGGCGCAAGGACCGCAACGGGCTGTATTACGATTACAAAGGCTCTCTTGGTGACACCGAGGTAATTATCTGCCATGCCGAACCGGTCCAGGAAGAGCCTCTAGTTCTCTAACAACCAACGAACGAACGGCGTGGCTGCATGGCCAGCAGATAGGGTGAGGGGTCGCTACCTTCGCTGAGACTCTAGTAGGTTCGAATCCTGCCGCCGTTCTACTCCTTATGACAAATGAACAAAAACAAGTTCGTCAGTTCATGCGGCTTGCGCAGCAAGCGACTCCAGACTTGCCCATCCTTCCAAGACTCGAAGTCCGCAAGCTCCGAGCAAGACTTATCTTTGAGGAGGCTATGGAAACAATCAACGCCCTGGGCTTCCGCCTTTTGCCTGACTCAACAAAGATCGATTTCGTGGAGGCCACTGCAGACATTGTCGAGATCGCAGACGGCTGCGCGGATCTTATGGTTGTCACCATCGGCACCGCCATTGCCTGCGGCATCGACCTCGATCCTATCTTCCAGGAAGTTCACCGCTCAAACATGAGCAAGTTCATCGACGGCCATCGGCGCGAGGATGGGAAGTGGATTAAAGGGCCGGCCTACAGCCCGCCCAACATCAAGGCGGAGCTAATCAAACAAGGCTACACCGGCGCCTAATGCTCTCCCTCCGTCCATACCAGGAACAAATCCTCGCCGCCGTCCAATCCGGCTACGAGGCCTATCAAAAACAACTCGTTGTCTGTCCAACAGGCGGCGGCAAGACCATCATCTTTTCGCATCTCGCTCAAGCAATGTTGCCCAGGCGCACGCTGATTCTTGCGCATCGCGATGAGCTGCTTGATCAGGCGATTGAGAAATTGCATCGCGCCACCGGCGTCTTTGCACAGAAGGAAAAGGCCGATTTCAAGGCCAGCCTTTCCGCTCCCGTGGTCGTCGCCAGCATCCAGAGCATGCAAGGCAAACGCCTGGCCAAATGGCCCCAAGATCATTTCGGACTGGTCGTTGTCGATGAAGCCCACCACGTCATGGCTGCTTCCTATCGCAATGTCCTGCGTCACTTCGACGCCCACGCCAAGGTTGTTGGGGTCACTGCGACGCCAGACCGGGCTGATAGGATTAACCTCGGAAGGTATTTCCAGCGCGTGGCCGCCGAGGTCAGCCTTTACGATCTCATTCATCAAGGCTACCTCTCCCGCATCAGCGTCAAAGCCGTCCCTCTGCAAATCGATATTTCCAAGGTCTCACAAAAAGCTGGCGACTACTCCGAAACAGAGCTTGCCGAGGCTCTTGCGCCCTACCTCCGCCAGATTGCCCAAGCCATTCGTGAGGAAGCCACATTTCGCAAAACGCTCGTTTTCCTGCCTCTCATCGCGACCAGCAAAGCTTTCGCCGAAATCTGCCGTGAAGAAGGCATCGCCGCCGCGCA
>DASPKX010000018.1:0-6292 GCA_035627835.1 Candidatus Methylomirabilota bacterium | reverse complement strand
CGGGTTGCTCGTGCTGCTATTTGAGTGGTGGTTCTACCATAGGAGGACCGCTTGATGGGGCAGCTCATCACGAGGCGAGCTGCGCTCGCCACCGTGGGCCTGGGATTGGCCGCAGCATGCGCGCCTGCCAGCCGTGGTTTGACGATTTACTGCGCACAGGACCAGGTTTATTCGGAACCGATTTTTGCTGAGTTCCAAAAGCAAAATGGGATCGAGGTGCGAGCAGTCTTCGATAGCGAGATGGTGAAATCGGTCGGGCTGGCGAATCGGCTCATGGCTGAGAAACCCCATCCTCGCGCGGCCTTGTTTTGGAATAACGAGCCATTGCGAAGTTTTCAGTTGGCGGGGGCAGGAGTGGTGGATGAACAGATTGAGTCGTTCGGACATCGCTCACGCAGGCTGGTGATCAACACGGAGCTGCTGAAACCTGAGCAGGCGCCGCGTGACTGGCTGGAACTGACCGACGTGAAATGGCGGGGGAAGATGGCCATGGCATATCCGCTGTTTGGGTCCACGAGCACGCACTTCCTCGCGCTGCGGCAGCAGCTTGGGGGGCGGGATTGGGAGAATTGGTGCCGCGCGTTGGCAGCGAATTCGCCGCTAATGGTGGATGGGAACTCCGTTGTGGTGCAGATGGTCGGCAGCGGCAATGCATCGATTGGGATGACCGATTCCGATGACATTGCCGCAGGGATTCGGAACGGAATGCCGATAGCCGCGCTGCCGCTGAGCCCGTCGTCACTGTTGCTTGCGAACACAGTGTGCCGCGTGAAGAACGGGCCAGAGAGCGAACGTGCTGAGACGTTCCTGGCCTACCTTAAGTCGCCCCAAACAGTGGAAAAGCTCGTCAAAGCGGGCGCGTTGGAGGGGCCAGATGTGACCACAGAAGCTGAAACGCTGCAGCCAGATTGGAAGCGGCTGGCGGCAAATTCAGCGGAGGGCATGGCCATGCTGAAAGGAATCTTTTTGCGCGCGTGAACTGGGACTTGCTTCAACAAAGCGTCCTGCTGAGCGGTGTGGTAACACTGCTCGCGCTGGCGCTTGGCGCATTGGCCAGCGTAGGTCTCGCCACTCTTTCCAGCGGATGGAGACGGGGCGCGCAAGTGGGCTTGGTAGTCGCGCTGGCGCTGCCGCCATTTTTGATCGCGAACAGCTGGCTGCGGTTGTTGGGCTCGGAAGGCTTTTTGCGGTCGGCATTTAATTTCAGCCCATTCAGTTTCCAGGTGTGCGTCATGGTGATGACCTTTCTCTTCACGCCAATTACCGCGCTGCTGCTTGCATCCGCGTGGAACTCCATCGACGGGCGATTATTGGAAAGTGAGCGGCGCCTTGCTGGGTGGGCTTTCCTGCGGCATGCCTTCTGGCCGGCGGCGAGCGGACACTTGGCAGTCGCCGGGCTGCTGACTTTTGTGTTGGGGTTCAACCATTTTTCGATCCCCGCGCTGTTCCAAGTGAAGGTTTACCCGGTGGAACTGTGGCTGAACTTCAACACGAACTTTGATTACAAAGCGGCGATGGTGAACGCCATTCCTCTGGTCATTATTCCGGCGGCGGGATTATGTGCTCTGCGTGGACGACGGATTCGCTTTACTGCGGCGGGAGCAACCTCCTCGCCGGCGCTCCTGCGCGCCCGCGTGGGAACACCGATGGTCGTTTGCGGGCTCCTGGCGCTTGCTGGGGTGATAGCGGGGGGGACGCTGCCTCTGTGGCATTTGATCTTCTCGCTCGAAACCTGGGAGACGCTCGGCACAACCGTCTCTACGAATCGGCGCGAACTCGCCAACTCAGCGCTGCTGGCCACGATGACGGCAACGGTGACCCTCTTTGTGGGGTTGTTAACCTGGCGGGCTTCCGGGCTGAAAGCGCTTTGGCTCTTGTTCTTCGTTCCCGGCGCACTGCTGGGGATTGGGCTGATATGGCTGTTCAACCGGCCAGGGCTTGGTTGGTTTTACCAATCACTTGGAATCGCGCTGCTGGCGCTCTCACTCAGGCACATTGGGTTCGCCTGGGCGGGCGTTCGCAACGCGCAACTCGGACGCGATGAGCGCTTGATTGAAAGCGCGCGCTTGAGTGGTGCGAGCCGCTGGCAAATTTTCCGCCACGCTGCCTGGCCGCAACTCGCACCCAAGCTCCTGGGGGCTTGGATGGTCGTCTATTTGCTGACGCTCTGGGACGTCGAAGCAATGTCTTTGATCGTTCCAGCGGGTGGTGAAACGGTTTCGTGGCGTGTGTTCAACTTGCTGCACTACGGACACACCGCGCAGGTGAACGCCATGTGCCTTTTGGTGGTTGCAGTTTCGTTGGCGCCATTGGCGTTGTGGTGGGCAGCTCGAAAGCTCGGCGTTGCCGGAGCTGCCGCAGGGATAGCTTTGCTTGTTTCCGGATGCTCTCCGGCGCCACTCGGCCACACGGAAGTTGAGAGCCAGATTTTCGGTTCGGTGAAGATTATTGGGTCCCGTGGAGCGGGCGCTGGGCAGTTCAACAAACCGCGGTCAGTTGCGTGCGATCGGGATGATAATTTGTATGTCGCGGACATTACCGGCCGCATTCAGAAATTCTCACCCGAGGGCCAATACCTGCTCTCCTGGCAGATGCCGCAAACAGACATCGGTAAACCGAAAGGAATGGAGCGGGATGTTGATGGAAACATCATTGTCATCGAGCCGCATTATGCGCGGGTGAACCATTTTAATCCTGACGGGAAACTAGTGCATCAATGGGGCATCCACGGCACAAACGCTGGGCAACTTTCGTTCCCCCGGGCGGCTGCGATGACGCGGGATGGGAGTTTGTGGATCAGCGAGTACGGTGCGACTGAGCGGGTGCAATTGTTTGATAAAACCGGAGCAAAGTGCGCGATGGCTTTTGGTGTGCGCGGGAGCAAGCCAGGGGAATTTGATCGGCCGGAAGGAATTGGAATTGGGCGCGAAGGAGAATTGCTCGTGGCCGACTCGTGCAATCATCGAGTGCAGATTTTCACGCCAGACGGCCGGTTTGCGAGTGAGTTCGGAAAACCCGGCACTGGCACCGGCGAATTAGGGTACCCCGGCGACGTCCGAAGTGATTTTGAAGGGCGCATTTACGTGGCGGAGTTTGGGAACAGCCGCATCCAGGTGTTTGATCGCTCCGGGAAGAGTCTGGAGATTATTGGCTCGTTGGGGCCGGCGCCTGGCCAATTTCATAATCCGTGGTCCATCGCCTTTGATTCGCGGGGCAATCTTTACGTTGCGGACGCGGCCAATCATCGAGTGCAGAAATTTATTCGGCGCGAGCAGCACACGGCCCAGACCAGGCAGATCGGAGGGAAAGCTGGATGAAGCTGCAATTCACTGACCCAGCTTGGCTCCTGCTGCTGCCGCCGACGCTCGCAGCGATCGTTTGGCTGACGATCAAAAGCAACGTGGCGCTTTCGCCGTGGCGGCGTTGGACGGCGCTGGGCATTCGTGTGTTGGTTTGCCTCTGCCTTGTTCTGGCCCTAGCCGGCTTGCAATGGCTCCGACCGCTGGATGGGTTGAATGTGTACTTCCTGCTGGATCGCTCCGATAGCGTTCCTTCCGCGCAACAGGAAGCGGCCCGCGAGTACGTGAACAAAGTCGTCGGGCAAAAGGAGAAGAACGACAAAGCCGGGGTGCTGGTCTTCGGAACCGATTCAGCGCTGGAGACGACGCTGCAGGAAATCGTCGATGTTAAGAAAATCCAGGCAATCATTTCGACAGAGCGCACAGACCTAGCCTCCGCGCTGCGCCTGGGGACGGCGGCGTTTCCGGAGAACGGCCAGAAGCGGTTGGTGCTCCTGTCCGATGGCAACGAGAACATGGGAGACGCTATCAGCGCTGTGTTGGCCTCGAAGCCGCTGGGCGTTTCCGTGGATGTGGTGCCGCTGGGGGCTGCGCGCGCGGATGATGTTTCCATTCAGAAACTGTCGCTGCCGAACACCCTGAAGAAGGGCCAGACCTTTGAGGTGAAGATGTTCGCGCAAGCGAACACGCCGCAGAAAGCCACGTTGCGCCTGTATCGAAACGATCAGCACATGGCCAGCCAGGAGATTGACCTCGCGGCAGGCAAGAACCTGTTCACGTTCCCCCAAAGCCTGCAGGAGCCGGGGTTTTACAGCTACGACATCCAACTGGAAGGAACGCGGGATCAACTGCCGCAGAACAATCGGGCAGTGAACTTCACTTACGTCCAAGGCAATCCAACCATCTTGCTCGTGTCGTCCGCGCCGGATGCTGACGCCACCCTGGCGGCTGCGCTGCGGGAATCCAAAGTGGACGTCAAGGTCGTTGATGTGGCTGGTTTCCCATCGCAATTGGCGGAAATGCAAACGTACGACGCCATTTTCCTGAGCAACGTGGCTGCCGGGGATCTTGGGCGTGATTTGATGCTGCTGCTGGAAAGCGCCGTGCGGGACTTTGGTGTTGGGTTGGTCGCGATTGGTGGTGACCAGGCATTCGCTGCGGGTGGGTATCGCAACACTCCACTGGAAACGACCCTCCCGGTGGACATGGAATTGAGCAGCAAAAAGGTGATGCCGAGCGGGGCGTTGGTGCTGGTGGTGCATGCGACTGAGTTCCCGAACGGCAACCAATGGGCTCGCGATATCGCCTATGCCGCTTTGAACGCGCTCGGGCCGCAGGATGAGATGGGTGTGGTGCTGTGGGACGGCACGGAGCGGTGGTTGTACGATCTGCAGAAGGTCGGCGATAAGAAGAAAATGGGGCAATTGATTTCGGGAATGCAGCCGGGTGACATGCTCGCGTTCGGCGGCGTGATGGAAAAGGCCTACGATGCTCTCAGGGGTTCAAAGTCTAGCTTGAAGCACATGGTGGTGTTCAGCGATGGCGATCCAAGTCCGCCCACCGACGAGTTAATGAACAACCTGACCAAGGAACGGATCACGTTGAGCACCGTCATGATTGGCGGGCATGTGATGCCGGATCCCATGTTGAAAATGGCCACGCAAGGGCGTGGTCGTTTTTATGACGTGCGCTCCCCTGCCCAGCTCCCGCAGATCTTCGTGAAAGAGAGCTCGGTCATTTTGAAATCGGCCATTTTTGAGGAGCCGTTCAAACCGAAGATGGTCAGCTCGAGCGAGCCGTTGCGCGGGATTTCCGCCGCTGAGCTGCCGCAACTGCTCGGCTACGTTGCGACCAGCCCGAAACCTCGCGCGGAAACACCGCTGGTGTCCCAATCGGGTGATCCGATCCTGGCGCATTGGCAGTACGGCCTCGGTCGCGCCGTGGCGTTCACGTCGGACGCGAAGGCGCGCTGGGGGCAGAACTGGTTGAGCTGGCCCAAGTATCGGCAGTTCTGGTCGCAAGTGGCGCAATGGAGCATGCGGAAAATCGAGAATGCAGACTTTGCCGCGGACATCACCGTTGAAAAAGGCCAAGGGCATATCTCCGTCGAGGCGATTGATGGTGAAGGAAACTTCCGCAACTTCCTGAACCTGGAAACGGTGATTGTGACGCCAAAAGGCGAGCGGCAGGTCGTCCGATTGCAGCAGACGGGGCCGGGGCATTACGAGGCAGATTTTCCAACTCGTGATGTGGGGGCCTACATCATGAACTTGATCGAGCGCAGGAATGGGCAGATCGCCGCGTCGCAGGTGCTTGGCGCGAGCGTCAATTACTCGCCCGAATTTGCTTCGGCTGAGCCGAATCTGAATCTCCTGCAGCGCATCTCGCAGACAGGTGGCGGGCAAATGCTTGACGTCGATTCGATTGGCAAGAACCCGTTCAACCACGATCGCCGGAAGACCTATCAACCGAACGATCTGTTCGAATGGCTGCTGCGCTTCGCCATCATCCTGTTCCCATTGGACGTTGGCATACGTCGGATCCAGATCGACAGAGCTGAGTGGCTGAAGGCGACTGCAAACCTGCGACGCATGCTGCTGTTCTGGAAGGCGCGGCCGAGAGCGGTCGAGTCGGATGAAGCGATGGGCGCCCTGTTGGCACGCAAGCAGAAGGTCCGCACAACCGTCACGGCCAAAGAGCCGGAGGTTAATCCCGAGTTGTTCAAGCCCACTTCGCAACCCGCAAAGGGAGTTGAGCCAGCGCCTATCATTCAATCCACGAGCAGGTCGGCGACGGCGACCATGGAAAAAGAAGCCAAGCCCGCGCCGGGGAAAGAAGAGCCTGCCAACACAGCTTCAAGATTGCTGGCGGCGAAAAAGCGGGCGCAGAAGAAGTAGTTTAGCCGCAGCGGAAAGAGATCCGCACGATGAGATCCTTGCCGAAACTGTGCTGAAGACGCTTAAGGATTTCTTTGCTTCGATAGCGGACGATTT
>DASPKX010000017.1:0-36743 GCA_035627835.1 Candidatus Methylomirabilota bacterium | reverse complement strand
GGGGCGGTTCCCAAAGAGCGCAACTCAGGACATCCAGAAGAACAGCAAGCCCAAGCGTTAAAAACGATGAAAACCGAAACCATCGAACCTTCCGGCACCAAGGCCGGTTTCGCACAATATATGTTATATCCACTTGTGCTCGATTGCAGGTTGAGGGGTGATGCCTTCGCGTCTGCCTTCGCGTCTGCCTTCGCGTCTGCCTTCGCGTCCAATACTTCTCCTGCATTGCTGTTGGGTTGTTCGCAACTGTTCATCTTCTGAATACGGTTTTCCTTGGCGCGTCGAAATTCCTTGAGACAATTTGCAAACGCACATCACAGCATTACTGTATTGACCCATGAATCCCGTCAGGCTTTTGGCTCTCGCTTTGTCTTTGTCCACGCTGTTCCTGACGTCGGCCGCTGAGAAAGCTGCCGCTCCGGTAGCCGCAATCGATTACAACCGGGACATTCGCCCGATCCTCACGGATAACTGCTTTGCCTGCCATGGCCCCGATTCCGCAGCCCGCAAAGCCGATCTTCGACTCGATTCGTTCGATGCCGCGACAACCGAGCGCAAGGACAGCAAGCCTGCCATTGTTCCAGGCAAACCGGATGAAAGCAGCTTCATCGCTCGGATCGAGACCTCCGACGAGGACGATGTCATGCCGCCGCCGAAGACCAAGAAGGTTCTCAAGGCATCGGACAAAGAGCTATTGCGGCGCTGGGTTGCTGAGGGGGCGAAATACCAGGCGCACTGGTCGTTTTTAGCCCCGAAACGTCCGGAGCTTCCAACGGTTAAGAAGAAGAGTTGGGTTAGCACCCCTGTGGATGCTTTCATTTTGGCGGCTTTGGAGAAGAACGGCTTAGCCCCTGAGGCCGAAGGGGACCGCCGCACATTAGCCCGGCGTCTCAGCCTGGATCTGACAGGGTTGCCGCCGACTCCTGAACTGGTTGAGCAGTTTGTTAAGGACAAATCCTCCAAGGCTTACGAAAACCTGGTGGACCGGTTGATGGCCTCTGAAGCTTATGGCGAACACCGAGCGCGATACTGGCTCGACGGCGCCCGTTATGCGGACACCCATGGGATTCACATCGATAATTACCGCGAGGTCTGGAGTTATCGCGATTGGGTGATCAATGCGTTCAACGCGAACATGCCGTTCGATCAATTCACGATCGAGCAACTCGCCGGGGACCTCCTCCCGAACGCCACCATGGAGCAGAAAATTGCGACGGGGTTTAATCGCTGCAACATCACCACGAGCGAAGGCGGCGCGATCAACGAAGAATATCTCGTCCTCTATAATCGTGACCGGACCGAAACAACGGCCGCGGTTTGGATGGGGCTGACCGCTGGGTGCGCGGTTTGCCACGATCACAAGTATGATCCACTCAGCCAGAAGGAATTCTACCAGATGGCTGCGTTCTTCAATAACACCACTCAGCCCGCGATGGATGGCAATCGCAAGGACACGCCTCCAATTGTCGTGGTTCCGACACCGGAAGACCGCGCGCGTTGGGAAGAAATGCCGCCTATCCGCCAGGCTGTTCAGGCACGCATCGATAAACGCCGTGAAACCGCGAAACCCGAGTTCGAGAAATGGGCCGCCAAAGCCACGCCGGCAACGTTGTTGAAGGGTCTGCCGCTCGACGCGCTTCACTTTGGAGCCCCTTTGGATGAAGGCACCAACCGGACGATTGCTGTTGTGCAGGATGGCTATGCGCGGACAGTTCAGCTCGCCGCTGAACCCGCTGCGCAACCTGGGGCCATCGCGCCCAATGCTTTCACTACGAGCAAGGAAAATGCGCCAGAATTCCCAGGCGTTGGCAATTTCGAGCGTGATCAATCCTTTACAGCGTCCTTGTGGGTAAAGCTCCACGCCGATGATAAATCTGGCTCGGTGATCGCGCGGATGGATGAGGACCAAAAGCATCGCGGCTGGGACATCTGGTTCGACGACCGCAGGCCCGGCATCCATATCGTCCATGATTGGCCTGGCAACGCCTTGAAAGTTGTCTCTCGCAAAGCGCTGGACACGAATCGCTGGACTCACATCGCGATTTCCTACGATGGGTCGAGCAAGGCCGAAGGCGTCACCGTTTATATTGATGGTTCCAAAATTGTTGTGGATCGGCCGAATGCCAATCTCACCGACACAATTGCCATCGACACGCCCCTTAAAATTGGCCAACGCAGAAAGGGAGATCACCTTGAGAAAGCGGGCGTCCAGGATGTTCGCCTCTACAGCCGTGCTTTGAACGCAGAAGAAGTCCGGGCATTGAAGGAAAAGCCGCAGCTCGCCTGGATTCTCGCAAAAACACCAGAGCAGCGGAGTGACGAAGATAAAACGACTCTCTACGCCACGTATCTCTCCGCCTTTGACCTCGAATTCATCGCAGCCAAGGCGAACATGGCCAAGGTTGACGAGGAGGAGAACGCGATCAAAGCCCGAGGGACCATCGGGCATGTGATGAACGAAAAGGCTGAAGAGCCTTCGGCTTATGTCCTCTTCCGCGGCGAATACGACAAGAGGCGTGACAAGGTGGCTCCAGGGACTCCCGCTGCCCTGCCCTCCTTCCCCAGCGACTTCCCGCGCAACCGGCTCGGCTTTGCCAAATGGCTGCTGCAGCCGGAACATCCCCTCACCGCTCGCGTGACGGTCAATCGTATGTGGCAGGAGATGTTTGGTAACGGCCTCGTGAAATCCTCGGGCGATTTTGGCATCACCGGCGACACCCCATCCAACCAGGATCTGCTTGATTGGCTCGCTGTCGAATTCCGGGAAAGCGGCTGGAACATGCGGCACATCTACAAAACAATTGTACTGTCCTCGGCTTACCGTCAGGCGGCGATAACAACCCCGGAGAAGCTCGCAAAAGATCCTGAGAATCGGCTCATCTCTCGCGGGCCTCGCTTCCGCATGGATGCTGAAATGATCCGCGATTACGCTCTTGCCGCGAGTGGCTTGCTGACGCGCAAGATCGGCGGCCCCAGCGTGAAGCCATATCAGCCTGAAGGTGTGTGGGAGATGGTCGCAATGAAAGAAAGCGACACCAGCAAATACACCCGTGACACCGGTGAGAAACTTTACCGCCGCAGCCTTTACACCTTCTGGAAGCGTTCAGCGCCACCCGCGATGATGGACGTGCTGAATGCCCCGTCTCGTGAAGGCTGCACCGTCCGCCGTGAGCGCACAAATACCCCGCTGCAAGCGTTGGCGACGCTGAATGATGAGCAATTCATTGAGGCTGCTCGGCACCTCGCGGAACGCGCGTTGCGTGAAGCGCCAGCGAATGAGGAGGCGCGCGTGAGCTTCATCGCCGAACGAATCCTCAGCCGCGAACTCAAGCCCGAGGAGCGTAAGATCATCAACGGGGTTCTCAGTGACCTACAGGCGCATTACAAAACCGCACCAGAAGATGCCAAGGCTTTGATCACGGTTGGGGAGAGCAAGCCTTCGGAAAGCATTGAGCCAGTTCAACTGGCCGCGCTCACCATGGTCGCAAACCAACTCATGAACCTGGACGAAGCCCTGAACAAATAATATGAGCCTCTTTGAAGATTACGTTCGGTTCGAGACTCGCCGCCAATTCCTCAGCCGCGGCGCCAACGTTCTCGGCACGGCCGCGCTGGCTGCACTCTCGCCCAAACTCTTTGGCCTCGAGCCAAAGAAGGAGGCTGCGGCCCCAAGCATGGAGAGGATTGGAGCGCTGGCGACCCATTACGCGCCGAAGGCCAAGCACATCATTTACCTCCACATGGTTGGCGGCCCGCCGCAAATGGATCTCTACGACTACAAGCCTGTCATGGGCGAGTGGTACGACAAAGACCTGCCAGACTCTGTGCGCATGGGCCAGCGGCTCACCACAATGACTTCTGGCCAAACTCGTTTCCCGATTGCTCCGTCCAAATACAAGTTTGAGCAGCACGGCAAATCTGGCATGTGGGTGAGCGAGTTGCTCCCCTACACGGCCAAGATGGTGGACGACATGTGCTTCATTCGCTCCATGCACACGGAAGCGATTAACCACGAGCCGGCCATCACCTACATGCAGACCGGCAACCAAATCACAGGTCGCGCTTGCTTGGGTGCGTGGGTGTCCTACGGCCTTGGGTCGCTCAATCAAAACCTTCCAACATTCGTGGTGCTTGTGGCTAAGCCCACGAACACGGAGCAGTTGCAAGCCATCTCCGCGCGCCTGTGGTCGTCTGGTTATTTGCCGGGCGAGCACGCGGGCGTCTCGTTCCGCAGCGGTGGAGACCCTATTCTGTTTCTAAAGAATCCCGCCGGGGTGGGCGAGAAGGTTCGCCGCCGGACACTCGATGGCCTCAAAGCTTTAAACGAGTTGAACTACAAGAAGGTTGGCGATCCGGAAACCCATACCCGAATTCAGCAGTATGAAATGGCGTTCCGCATGCAATCGAGCGTTCCGGAATTGACCGCCACCGACAGCGAGCCGGAATCGACGTACAAACTGTACGGGGATGAAGCGAAAAAGCCGGGCACTTTTGCGCACTCTGCCCTGCTCGCTCGCCGGATGGTTGAGCGTGGGGTGCGGTTCGTGCAGATTTATCACAACAACTGGGACACGCACTCAAACGTCTCCGGTCGTCTGCCCAGCCAATGCAAGGACGTTGACCAACCTTGCTACGGCCTTATCCAGGATCTCAAATCACGCGGATTGCTCGACAGCACTTTGGTGATCTGGGGCGGTGAATTCGGGCGCACCATCTACTCGCAGGGCGGCCTCTCGAAGGAAAATTACGGCCGGGACCATCATCCACGGTGCTTTACGATGTGGATGGCCGGGGGCGGCTCACGTCCGGGCACAGTTTACGGAGAGACAGACGATTTTTCCTACAACATCGTTCAGGATCCTGTGCACATCCACGATTTCCACGCGACCGTCCTGCGGCTGCTTGGCTACGATCACGAGAAGTTCAGCTTCAAGCACCAGGGCCTGGACCAGCGCCTCACCGGAGTTGAGCCCGCTTCCGTCATCAAGGCGCTGATGGCGTGATTGCAACGCCACCCTCCGAAGTTCTGCCGGAGGGTGGCATGTTCTATTTACATCATCTCGGGAGAAATCTCTTCTTCCCGACTGGATCGCAGCAACTCCCTTCGGAGCACCAAATCGTTCGCCTCGCCTTCCTCCAACCCCGGCGGGCAGAGTGGGTGCGTTAAATTGACGTAATTCAGAATCTCATCCAAGCGGCCGGTGATGACGTATTGGGCGGCCGCTGCGACAGCGGGTGCGTTAGGCTGATAAGCGAAGGACATTCCCGCGGCTTTGAGCATGCAGATGTCGTTGGTTCCATCCCCAACAGCAATCGTGTTCTCGGGAGCGATGCCGAACCTTGCCTTAAGCTGCTCCAGCACGTTGAGCTTGCAATGGTGATGCTCATGGCAGCCGTCGCCGAACGTGGTCGGGCACAAAGTGACTCGGCCGGTGGCTTTGTCTCTTTGGAAGTGCATGAGATGGGCAAAGCTGAAATCCGCGAACACCCGCCTGCGCACTATCTCCGCGACGATGTGGTACGAGTCCGTCACGACTCCGACTCGGTAGCCGGCTTTCCGTAAACCGATCACAGCCTCGGCTGCGGCAGGCGTTAACGGAATCGCCCGAGCAACTGCCTGGAAGGTCTCCTTCGGCACACCGGCAAAAACCTGGCTAATTCTTTGGCTCCGCAACTCGGCGCTCAAGGCCTCATTGTCGAGCAGGGCTCCCAGAGCCTTCATGCGGCCAGTTGCCTTCGCCAATTCAACGATGAATCTGCCTCCGAGCAGAGTTCCATCCATGTCGAACAATGCCAGCTTCTCAGCGGGCTTGATGGTTTCCATGTTGAACAATCGATGGGCTTTCCTCAGCCGCTCCTTTTCCCTGATCTCCCGCACGAACGAGCTGCGCAAGCGGCCAGCTGCCCCCGCGCGTTGCAGCACGGCGCGCGCCACCTGGGTCGCCATTTCGCCGAGCGCTTCCAGATTCTGGCTCTCATGCGCGAGGTGGCCGATATCCACCTGCACAACGCGCGCTCCCGCACACGCGGCGTCGATCAGGAGGCCAACATCCACGCCGTAGTCATCTTCGAACGTGAGCCTCGCAAGCAAGCTTCGGCGGGCGGCCATAATTCCGCTGAGCGGCTGGTCGAGGTGGGACAGCTCTGGGAAGTATGTTCGCAAAAGCGGCCGGGCTGTGAGTGCAGTGACGCGCCCGCCCTCCCGCGTGAACTTCGCCTTCACCATGTCAGCATGATTCTTGAAGATCGGCTCGCATATCGCTTCAACTAAGTCTTCACGCAAACCCCTCAAGTCGCCGTCTAAGAAGAGCACGGTTTCGAACGCGGCCATCCGCACACCATCTTCCATCGACCGGCCCTTGCCCAGCATGGTGCTGGTGATCACTTGAGCGCCAGCATTTGCCGCTAGCTCCGGTGTGCCATCGATAGAGCCGTCGTCCACGACGATTACCTCGCCAACTCGCGGGCTTCGCAACGCGAAGCTCACTATCGAGGCAATTGTCGCGGACTCGTTGAGGGCTGGTATGATGACGGTGACTTGCTCATTCACTTCGTTTCGGATGGCTTCTTCCATTCCTGGCTTTCCTTTCTGGCTTCATAGTTCTCATGGCAATCGCCTCCATCGACAGGTGGCCGCACTCACGGCCTAGAAGCGGAATTGACGCGCCTGCCCGTTCACCAAAAGTGAAAAATCAGAGCTGGCTTTGTGAGAATAACAAACGCCGTCCGCCGTTGCACAGGGTTCTTTTGCAAAAACCTGTGACGCGCTGCTAACGCCCAAACAGGAGGAAGAATACGGTGGCGATGATGGTTGGAGGCAGCGCGCCAAGAAGAAGCTTCAGCGGCGAAAGCCCATCAGGAAAATACTTCACCAGGATCGCCTGCCCCGCTGGATTGGGCGCGTTGGCGATCACGGTTAACCCGCCGCCAGTGACCGCTCCAGCGACCACAGCATATTTCATCTCTGGCGTTAAGGTGGGCACGAGAGAAGCGAGGTACGTGATGGCTGCGTTGTCATTGAACGCGGTTAAGATAACCGCTCCGAAAAACATGGGCAGATCGGACAAACTTGTAAGGACAGGAGCAATCCACCAACTTTGCAACCCGCCATGAATCACCAGGCCCGCAAGAAAAAAGCCGACTAGCAAAGCCGGCCTCAGCACCACTTTATTCTGGTGATGCGCGGTGGCGCTGACGAAGGCGAGGAAGAACAGCAATGCTCCAATAAACAACGCTGGGTAGTGCGCAACAAAAACGGTCCATCCTAAAAACAGCAGATGGATCGCTGTGATCCATCCAGGCACCGGGTCTTTGCGCTCCTCCCAAAGCTCCTCAGCGCTGTCATCCTCAGTGGTTGCGGAGAGACGCGAGAACTCCTTTCGAAACCACATCCAATAAACGGCATTGCTCACCACAATGGCCGCAGCCGATTTCCAACCGAAATGCTGGAGCATGAACGGGGTGCTCCATCCCCACGTTCCAGCCACCATCAACACCGGTGGCGCGGCGAAGTTCGTCAAGGTGCCTCCGATAGAGACGTTCACAAATAAAAGGCCGATCGTGGCGTATGCAAACGCCGGGCTTGGCCGCCATTCATAGAAGCCTCGTGCCAGCAGCAGCGCGGAGATCGTCATCGCCGCGGGCTCGGTAATCACCGAGCCGAGCAACGGCCCAATCGTGAGGACGGAGAGCCACATCGGGCCAACGCCCCCTCCAAAAAGCCCAGCGACCCCGCGCATGATTCTCTCGGAGAACATCAGCACGGGGCGGCTGGCCGCGATCGTCATGATCACAACCACGAAGAGGGGCTCGGTATACTTAACTGTATGGCTAACGTAATGCTCGGCGGCACTCCATCCTTTCATCAGCGCGAAAACCACCAACAAGGGAATAACCCAGATGCCGAACACCGCCTCAATTTCGCCAAAGAAGTGCGCCACCTCGGCCTTAAAACTCACCTCATCTTCCGCGTTCACGCGCCGCTTTCGATTCGCCAACTCGTGGCGCGCAGTGACCACTTTCCTATGCTCATGACGCCAGCTATGCGCGAGATGCATGATCTTGGGTGCGGCGAAGGTGTGCAGCACCGCGCAAACGAAAAGCAGGGTTGCCACCCAGTTGAGCGGCTCCGCTTTTGCCCGCGCCAGCAGTTGTTGGCCGAGCGGCAGCGATGCGTCCTGATAGGATTCCAGCGGTTTGGGAAAGATCTCGTTCGTGCTCGTCAACACCGCCGCGCCACTCACCCGCCCTGTGCCGAAAACCGTTAGCAGCGCCAAGAGCCACATCCAGCGCCAGCATCGATTCCTTGAGCCCATTTGCATGTTCCGAAAGTAGAAATTTTTAGGCCATTGCGGCAAGGCTAGTCGCCCTATGTCTTCCAAAAATCTTTTTTAAGAAAAAGAAAGTTTGCGGGTTGTCACATCATCATCCGCTCGTATTCTCGGTGCGGTGGCGGATAGCGGGATACCATCTGAAGTCGAGCGGTTTCTGACCACGCACATCAAGTCGGTTGAACAACTTGAAGTGCTGCTCCTCTTGAGTTCAGCTCCAGAAAAGGACTGGAGCGTGGCCGCCGTCTATCAAGTAATCAAGAGCAGCGAGAGTTCTGTTCGTGATCGGCTTGATGAACTCGTATCCCAGGGTTTGCTTCAGCGCGCAGCGACTGGGCCGTTGACTTACCGCTTCGCTCCGACAGAGAAAGCCACCTCACCTCTCGTCGCTGAGCTTGCCACGGCTTACAAAGAAAGACGTGTGCGCATTGTTCAACTCATTTACTCTCCGCCCACGAGCGCTGCCGAAGAGTTCGCGAATGCGTTTAAATTGAGGAGGGACAAATAATGGCCAACGTCGTTTACATCCTCTGCGCCCTTGCGAGTTCCGTTGTCGCATGGCTCCTCCTTAAGCATTATCGGCGCACCAATCTGCGACTGCTGTTTTGGGCCGGCGCGGCTTTCGTTGCTTTTGCCGCTGGCAACATTCTGCTCTACGTGGATCTCGGGGTGCTGCCCCGCACTATCGATCTTGCCACCATTCGCACTGCCATCACGCTCGTCGGGGTCGCCCTCCTTCTCTACGGGCTTATTCGGGAAAACACATGAACTCCATCAATGTGCCAGCCTTTAATGTTCTGTTGAACGCCTATCTTTCGGGCGCGGTCATGCTCGGCTACATTGCGATCGGGTACTACTTTTTCCGTTTCTGGCAAGGCACTCTGGACCGGTTCTTTGCTGTGTTTGCCGCCGCGTTTTGGGTGCTCGCAGTTGAGCGCGTGATCTTGCTGCTGACGAATCCGGAAGACGAGCTTCGGCCTTACGTTTACCTCGTTCGCCTCACGGCCTTTATTTTGATCATCTGGGCGATCATCGATAAAAACCGCCCCGCCACAAAGTCGTAAGCCTCGCGGGTGCAAAGAGGGCTTGGTTCCTGCTGCTCGCCGTATCCTACCTGCGCTTTGCGTCCCTGCGCGTTCCCCTGCTCTCCGCGCCGCCGACGCTTGCATCCACCCTGGGCCGGGCTCGTGATTTAAGAAACTGCTGAAGAACCTCCGGTTGATCTTCAAAGAATTGGGCGAGATCCGCCAGGCATTCGACTGTCTTCCCGCTGAGATGATGCTCAATGCCTTCAATGTCCAACTGCTGCGTTTCGGCGTCCAAGCCCAGCAGTGAAAAAAAACGCGACAACGTCGCATGCCGCTCCTGAACCTTCCGGGCCACGGCCCTGCCCTTCTCGGTCAGAATCAAGCCGCGATACTTCTCGTAGTTGATGTATCCGAGTTCGCCGAGCTTCTGCACCATGTTGGTTACAGACGCCTGCTTCACTTTCAGCGAAGAAGCGATGTCAACCACGCGCGCGTAACCCTTCTCCTCGATCAGCTCATGAATCCGCTCGAGATAATCTTCCGCGCTCTGGCTCGGTGTGCCCATTGAATGCGCTTCAACTAATCACATTGCCACTCTGCAAGGCAAGGCTCACTTGCCGAACGGCAGCTCCCCTACTCTCCTGCGAGGCAATTAGCCGAGCCGCAACACGTTCCTGGCTCCCGGCAAAAAGGAGCAAACTGGTGTAACTTGGGAGGAGGAGTTATGGGAGACGTTTTCATTGGCACCAGCGGCTACTCGTACAAGGGCTGGGATAAAACCTTCTACGGTGATGAAACCCCGAAGTCCCGGCAGTTGGAGTTCTACGCGGAGCGTTTCCCCACGGTTGAGATTAACGCCACGTTTTATCGCCTGCCCAGTGAAGGGATGGTCGCCGGTTGGCGCGATCGCGTGGATGAAAGCTTTCGCTATGCGGTGAAAGGCAGCCGTTTCATCACGCACATGAAGAAGCTCGCTAACCTTGATGGCGCAATGGACAAGTTCTTTGATCGCATCGATCCGATGAAGTCAAAGACGGCGATAATTCTTTGGCAGCTCCCACCGATGCTAAAGCTTGATCTCCCCCGCCTCGACGATTTCCTGGCCCAAGCCCCTGCGGAATATGAGCACGCGGTTGAGTTCCGCCACCCTTCATGGAACACGGATGAAACGTTCGCTCTGCTCGCCCGCCATCATGCCGCGCACGTGAACCTTAGTTCAAAAGGGATGCCGATGAATCTGACGGTCACCCACAACATCGTTTATATCCGCTTCCACGGGCTCGAAGGTGGCGCCGCCCACGATTACACAATTCCGGAGTTGGAGCCTTGGGCTAAGTTCATCAGGGAGCAAGCTGAGGCAGGCCGCACAGTTTACGCCTACTTCAACAACGACATAAACACCCGCGCGCCAGAGAATGGGTTTCAGTTGATGGACATGGTCGGCGAGCACACGGTCCGGCCGCACCAGAGCCGCGCAGCCCCAATCACCTCAGGTCCGCTTGCCCGACCAGCCATTCGCGTGGCGCCTATTCCCCGCAGCAAAGCAAGCCGTCGTTAAACGTCGCAGATGTCAACGCCCTGCTTTAACGAAGCCAGCGCATCTGGACGTTTTGGAATGAATTCCTGCGCCACGAAACCTTTATACCCGGTTTCAATGATGGCCTTCATGATAGGCTCATAACGCAGTTCCTGGGTCTCATCAATCTCCGCGCGGCCTGGAACACCGCCTGTGTGGTAATGCGCGATGTAATCCTTGCTCTCGCGAATCGTGCGAATCACATCCCCTTCCATGATTTGCATGTGGTAGATGTCGTAGAGCAGCTTAAAGTTCTCGGAGCCAACGCGCTTGGCCAGCTCCACGCCCCACTTCGTGTGGTCGCACATGTAATCCTTGTGGTCGACCTTCGAATTCAGCAACTCCATCACAATCACGACCTTGTGCTTCTCAGCAATCGGCATGATCCGCTTGAGACCAATAGCGCAATTCTCCAGCCCTTCCTCGTCGCTCATGCCGCGGCGATTGCCAGAGAAGCAGATCAGGTTCTTCAAGCCGCCGTTAGCCACCTGCGGGATCATTTGGCTAAACTTCTCGAACTGAGTGTCGTGATTCTCTTTCCGGTTAAAGCCGAACGGGATGTTATCAGCCCCGCTCGCCATCGCGCAGGTCAGGTCATACTTCTTGAGCGCCGCCCATTCATTTGGGGCGAGCAGCTCAATGGATTGGATGCCCATCTCCTTTGCCGCTTTGCAAAGGTCATCCATAGGGATCTTGTTGTAGCACCAGCGACAAACAGAATGGTTGATTCTGCCATGGCGTTTGGCCGTCTCAGCGCCAAACGTTTCGGATAGAGCCGCAATCGCGGCGGATGCTCCAGCCACAGTCTTGATGGCGGAACGGCGAGTGATGGGTGCGCTCATATGGTTTTAATTAAAAAGGCGGGATTCGCTCCCGCCTTGGTGTTGTTTAAGGTTGTTTAGTGCGAGCAGCCGCAGCCGTGGCCGCAACCACCGCCGGAAACCTCATCCTCATTGGGCAGGCGTCCCAGCTCCAGGGTTTTCTTCACGTAACCGACCACCTGCTCCTGGATCTTGTGCAGATCTTCTTGCGCGCTGATGAACTCAGAAGCGACAGGGTTGTTCAACAGACCGTCACGGTCCGTTTCGAAATCGGAAATCTCCGCTGGGGTGAGGCGTTGCCCCTGCTGTTGCTTGTGATTGAGCGAGTCGCCTTTTTCGACCACGCGCTGATAATGAGCCTTCGCCTTTTCGTCGCCCATGAAGCGATCCACGTTCCCACGCACCAGCTTGTATTCAGGGGCGTTCAGGATGGCCTCGCAAAGCTCGCGAGTCTTTTCAAGGATGATGCTTTCCGTCGCAATTGTTGACATGCAGAAAGAGTCCGCCCAATCAAAAACGGTGTCAAGCGTTCCACATAGACCGCGGCGTGTCTTGAGGGTGTTCAGAGCTGCGGATTTCGGCCCTCTGGGGAACGCTTCGAGATGAGCATCGATATTTTCCCTGCGGGCTAAAACTTTCCTCGAACCTTTTGCGCCTCCAGACGTTTAACCCTGAGGAGCGCCGCAGTTCCGCCACAGACTACTAAACAATTAGTTGACACCGCATCGAAACGGCGTAGAACGAGAACTACTAATTCCTTAATACATCATCATGGGACGCAAAAAATCACCCACCCTCACTGATGCCGAGCTGCGCATCATGGAGGTCATTTGGCGCCGCGGCTCAGCGACAGTTGCGGATGTTGTCGAGGATCTCAACGGCCCGGACGCATACACCACGATCCTCACACTCATGCGCATCCTGCACACTAAAGGTTACCTCGCGTGCAAGAAGGAGAGCCGCGCTCACATTTATACCCCCAAGGTGGCTCGCGAAGACGCTGCCCGCAAAGCGGTGACTCAGTTGCTAACTAAATTTTTCGCCGGCTCCCCAGGCGAGCTGGTCTTGAGTTTTTTGCGCGACGAGCAACTCACGGCTGCTGAGTTGGAGGAATTAAAACGGAAAATACGGGAGGCAGAAGATGACAACAATTCCAGCAAATGAAGTTCTGACAAGCCTCGCCACTGGCCTGTTGCAGGGCCTCGTTCTTGTGGGGTTCGTCGCAATCGGCCTGCGCTGCACCCCCCGCCTGAACGCCGCCACGAGGCACCTTGCGCTGTTCGTTGCGCTCCTTCTGGTCGCCTTGCTTCCTCTAGCTCATCTCGCACGCGCAATGGCTTCCGCTGAGCCAGCGCTGGTAACGGACGCAGAGCCGGAAGCCCCTGCCCCGGAAGCGCTGCCCGAGGCGGAACCATTCTTCGAACATCTGCCCGCTGAGGAGGAGCTGCGGGTTGACTTTGCTGCTGCCGAGGCAACTTCCGCGGAGCCATTGGGCTTAGCTGATGCCGCACAAGCTGATCCCGAGCCCTTGCCCACCAGCGCTGAACGCGTTCAGTGGACCCTTCCCTTGTCAAACCGTGCAGCGGTGATTGTCCTCGGCCTTTGGGCTGCCCTCGCGCTTTTCCGTTTCATCCGCCTGGGTCACGAGTGCCGGGCGTTGAACTCCATTAAGCGCGCGAGCCAGGTGGCTCCGCCGGAAACCGCGGCAATGTTTGATCACCTTTGCCGGGAACTAAGCATTTCCCGCACGGTCACTTTGCGCCTGACGGATCAGATCGCGATTCCGCTTGCGGCCGGGGGACGGAATCCTGTCGTGCTGCTGCCAGCAAATCTCGCGGCGAGTCTTCCTGCGGAGAATCTCCAACAAATATTGTGTCACGAATTGGCTCATGTGGCTCGCGGTGACGATTGGCTGAATCTGATTCAGCAAACACTCCGCGCCGCCTTCTTCTTTCACCCCGGAGCGCTGTGGCTCTCGCGCCGATTGAGCGTCGAGCGCGAGATCGCTGCCGATGATTGGGTGATTCACTCTTTGAAAGCAGTTGGCCCCCGCGCCAGCTACGCCTTGTTCCTCACAGAATTTGCCAGTGGCGCTCGCGGTCCATCGTGGACCGCAGCGCCCGCTGGTTGGGCTCAAAAACATCAAATAACAGAAAGGGTAAATATGCTTATCAACACGCGCCGGAACGCCTCGCCAAAAGTCGCGCGGCTTAAAACAAGCGCACTCACTGCCGCTGCGGTGATTGCAGCCGCGCTCACGTTCACTCACGCGCCTCGCCTTGTGGTCGCGCAAGACGTTGCGCCTGCGGCCGTCTCCGCGGATGCGGTCGCGACCGGTTCCTCCTCCGCTTCAGCGGCTGCCTCGAACGCGGCCAGTTCAGATCCCGCTGCCGTCAGCCCGCCTAAAATTAAAGCTGCGGCTGGTGGCGCGCTTACGCTGACTGCCCCTGCCCCTGCTCCAACTCCACTGGTTGGCCCGGTCGCGACGCCCGCGACTCTGCACCTGACGCCTCCGGCCGTTGCGGTCACCGTCCCAGCCGCCCCAGCTGCTCCTGGATTTATTCCGGCTCAAGGGCCTCGAGCGAAAGGTCATCACAACGAGTCGATTGAGGAGCGCCTGGCTCGCCTTGAAGCCACTGTGCAGTCCCTCATTCACTCTCGCAGCGGGAAGGCCAATGACCTGCGCGCCGCCGCTCCAGGCGCGAAGATGGCTCCACCGCATGAAAAGGATCTCGCGCACATCGACGATATGGTGAAGCGCGAAATGGAGCGCGCGGAACGCGACATGGCGCGGGCCCACGAAACTCACAAGAAACATTCGGAAGATCGTCACGCGGCAGAAGTTCGGCGAAACGCAACGGAGCACGAACGCATGGCTGCCAAGGAGCAGCGCAAGGCCCTGAACCACGCCCGCCGCACTCTCGAACAGCAGCTTCGTGAACTCGAGCGACAACTTGAAAAGATCGACCGAGAGGAGGCGCAGTTAGATCGCCGCGACGAGGAGGCCGAGAAAAAAGCTGAGCGCAAGTCTCCAGAGGAGGGCAAAGACAAAGCGAAGGAACCTCGCCCGTTCTAATTAACCACTCACTCGAAAGCGCCCGCGTATGACTCAACTCATTGCGAAGAACGGATTCACCGGTGAGCAAACGCCCACCGTCCACATGGAGTTCATCCAGCACCAGGTCGGCCGCCCGGAGGCGGAAGGTCTTGAAGCAGTTGAGTCGTACCATCGCGCTCTCTTCCTGCACCAAAACGGCGCTGAGCTTGAGCGCTGCCAACAGCAAGCCCGGATTCATCAGGAGCGGCTTTCTCACCTGGAAAGCCGCTTGCAAGCGATGAACGGGCGATTGGTCGCTGTTGATAAAGTCATTCCTGCGGAAGTGAATGGCCAGGCTGACACCCAGCCCACGATGCCCTGGAACGCCTGGGATGTGGCTATGTTCATTGCGGCGGGGCTTGGGGTTGTCGTCCTGCTCGCGTTCGGCGTGTTGAATATTTCCTTCAACCTTCTGGAGTCGGGGCTGGTGACATTCACGGAGAGCCCATTTCGCGCCTACTTCTGGGCGGCGCTCCTCCCCGTCGGCGCGCTTGCTGTAAAGGTCGGATGGGATCTCCTGGAGTCCACGAAAGCACGGCGCGTTTATCTCTGGTCCTCCTTGGTGATTGGCCTCGGGGGAGTGATTGTTTGGTTGGCAGCCTATTCTGTTGTTTATCCGACTTTGTCGCGGAGCATCTCTGAGCAAATACAAACACTCAGTGTTTTCGATGCTGCTGCTGATAGCGCGCTCGGATCCGGCAGCGGTCCGGCCGCAAAGTGGATTGACGTGATCACCGTCGCTTCGCAGGCCATCGCTGAAATCTTTCTTTCAGCTGTGCTCGGCATTCACATGACAATGCTCTATTTGAAGCACAGACCGGTGCGGCTTGCTTCCAATCCCCTCTTCACCCAACTCGAGGAAGAGCGGCGTTCACTTGAGCAAACGGTCGCGGAGGAGCGCATGAGCCTTGCCGCTGCTAAAGGCGCGGAAAGCAGGTTGCTTCATCAATTGGAGGCCCTTATCGCTTACGCGAAGTCGCTGTTCCAAAAGGAGTCAGCCCTGCTCAAAGACCAAGCCCACCAACGGCAAACGTTGCTGAACCAACTTTCAGAGACGCTCCGCACTCAGTTGGATACCATTTCCAACGGCGCAGCCCGCAACCACACTTTGACCGAAAAGGAGAGCGCCCAATGATCGCACGTATCACACTGCTCCTGGGGTTCCTGCTCGCCTTGGCGGTGGCCGCGGAGCAGCAAACCCAGGGTCGAGCGGGTGGGCAGTCGTACATTGTGGGCATTTCCCCATTCCTCGCGAAGAAGGATAAAGACGAGGTTTACCGAAAGCTCGTTAGCTTCATCGTTGAGGAGATTCCGTTAAGCTCACGTGTCGCGATTTACGACGCTTTTAATCTGAAAACCGTCTCCACGTTTGCCCTGCCGGAGCTGCGCGCCTTTCAGAGCCCCAAAACGCGCGCGAACCAATTAAAGGAGCAACTCAGCGACATTCGAAAGTTCCTGGCGACAGCACATCAGCCTCCGCAAACGTCCAACATGACTTTCGAGGCTGCGATTCGGCTGCCGCAATTTCTCGACTTCCTCACTGCGCAGCAACAGGGAGCGAGCGGCGCAAATTTGCTGTTGATCGGAAGCCCGCTGTACTTGGACGAAAAAGAGCCTGCCTTCGCTATGGTGAACGGATTGTTCCCGTCTGACGGTCATCTCCACGCTGCGCGCGCTGATTCCATCTACGGACTGAAAGAGCGGAGCAGCGCGTTGCGCGGATTGGTCGCGCATTGGGCTTTCCCTGGTGATCCCTGGTTAAGCCAGGCTCACCAGGATCGCGTTCACCGCTTTTGGTCGCTCTTCTTCGCTGGCCAACAAGGGCAGCTTCGCGCCTTCGCCGGTGATCTCCCGACCGTCTTCGGCGCTGCCTTGAACCCATCATCCAAGCCAGCGATGTTCACGATCAACGCGAATGATAAGAAGATCGAGATGCTCCGCGTCATGCGTGAGGTCGCAGCAACTGATTGGCTAACAGGCGAGCTTAACCCCAATCGGGTGCTCCCCCGCCCCAGCAAGACAGTCGGGCCAATGAAGATTGGCATCCGCTGGGGGGGCGACATTGACCTCGATCTGTACGCCGCTCCTGAACCCGGGCGTGAAGCGCTATACTTCGAGAACACCCGCATTCCTGAGGGATACTACTTTAAAGACCATCGCTCCTCTCCTGACCGCGATTACGAATTCGTTGAATTCGAAGCTCCCATTGACGCTTGGAAAGCAAACGCGCGGATCAACTTCTACGAAGGCCACAAGAGCGGCGGCGCGTCTGGTGAGATTCGAATTGAGTTCGACGGCCGCATCTATACAGGCGCATTCCACCTCGCCGCCGACAGCGGCAACAAGGGCCGGACCGGCCGCGGCCAAGCGGATTACTGGGTCACTATCGATATTCCACACATACTGAAGCTGAAGGAGCCAATCGCCGCCCGCTAACGCGTGCCTAAACTAGAGGCTGCTGAAGCCGCTTTGTAAGCAGCCCAGTGTTCCATCGCTCGCTGGTTGTCCTCGGGGGTGGTCAGCTCGATAAACGCTTTTAGACGATTTGGCTCAGGCGGTTGGGTGTTCAGTTTCCATTCGAAAAGCCGACCATTCGCGTCTTCTGTGAGCAAACGCTTGTCACCATAATCGAACGCGCACTTCATGACGTTCGCATTATGCCTGAGGGGCGGAGACACCGGCTCACCTGTGCGCACATCCCAGATCTGCGCGGTGAAATCTTTCGAGCCCGTGGCGAGCCAAAGACCGTTCTCACTAAACGCCACATGCGTGACCTGGTCTGTGTGCCGCACCGTGTGAAGCTTGCGGCCGGTTTTCACATCCCAGATGTGCGCTGTGAAATCCTCATCCCCCGTCGCGATCAAAGTCGCGTCCTGGTTGAACGCAGCATGAAGCACTCCGTCCTTATGCCGAAGCGGAACGCCGACCGGCTTTCCGCTGCTTGAGTCTCGAATCACCACATGGCCGGGATTAAACACAGCGTCTGCATCGTAGGTTGCCACAAGCTCACCATCCTTCGAAAACGCAGCTCCTTCCATCAGGATGGGATGTTGAACACGCCATAGCTCTCGTGGCTCCTGCAGGCTCGAGTACGTCGCTTGCTTTCCAAACCAGATTAGTGCTTCGGCCCGTGTAGGATGCGGCACCACTCCATACTCCCTATTAGTGTTCGTCTGCTTCCAAAGCCGCGCCCCTGTCGAAATGTCAAACCCAACCAGCTGTTGACGGGCTTGAACAATCCCGACTCCCTGAACTGCATGCACCAGCTCGAGCGGACCTTGGAGCGCGATATTTGTTGACCATTGTTCCTTCCCTGTGCTCTCCAGGAACGATACGTGGCATTGGCCGTTCTCATCCGGGGCTGCCACGAACCACCCGCGTCCGTAAGGACTTACTTTCGCCGAGGGCGATAGCTCCGTTGCGACCACTCCGTGAATAGCAGCGACCCGCAGGTCCGCAGCTTTCGTTGAAGATTTCACTTGAGAGGGGCTCAGTGGAGGAAGCTCATAAACCCTGACAACCCCGTCGGTGACCGCAGTCGCGAGCAATTTTCCATCGCGCGAAAATCGTGCCTTCATCGCGCGGTTCCCCTGGTGCAAAATCGGCGCTCGCAATGAGCCATCGCGCGCAGACCAGATTCGCACCTGAGAATCGTAGCCCGCGGTCGCAATTAGTCCGGTTTCCTCAGAAAAAACAGCGCTACGAATGCCCGCTTCATGCCGCATGTTCGCAAGCCGCGGCCGGCCATCAGCCACATCCCAGACTCGCGCGAGGCGATAATACTCCGCCGTGAGCAGCTCTTTGGCATCCGTCGTAAACTCCGCGTAAAACACCCAGCTGCCATGAGGCAAGGACTTAAGAGGAAGAGCATCGCCAATCCTCCACACGCGAACCATCGCATCACGGCCGGCAGTAGCGAGCATAGTCCCATCAGCGCTTAATTGAGCGTGCTCCAGCACAGCTCCATGATGATGCTCCGCCAAAAGCTCCCCCGTGAGGGAGTAGATGCAGGCGTTGCTGGACATAGTGCTCAGAACAAACCGCTCGTCATGCGCGCCAAAAGTCCCCGACATCACTTGGACATTGGTTGCGACTGTGAAGAGGGGGCTCCAATCCTGAACCGACCAAACAATTGCGCCGCCAGGCTCGTGTGCGGTAAGAACGTGATCACCCTTCCTGTTAAACCGAGCGGTTCTAATATTGCCGTGGGTCGGTATGTTTCTCGTTATGTTCGAGTCTCTATCCATGACCCGCAACCCCCCATCTTGCGCGGCCGCAATAATGGTCTTTCTGTCCGGACTTATGTCGATGTCGTGAACCTCGCATGGGAACTTATGCATGAAAATCACTGCTGGTGAATGCTCCAAGAGCAGGTTCAGTCGCAGGGATTCCGTCAGACTCCAGTCTGGATTAGCGCTTGCGCCAGGGATGCTTTCGTAAAAGAGGCGCAATGCGCCGAAGTAATCGCCTCGTCCCAGCAATTCCCCAGCTAGAGCGCGAGTTCGGCCAAATTCCTCCTGCTGCAACCTCGCCCTAACGCCCGCCTCTCGGTAAATGGGCCAGCTGACCACCGCAAGCAGCAAAGCGCCAAACCCCGCGAGGACACCGGCTCGTTTAGCCTGTAGAACCCGCGCTTCGAGCCTGCGGAGCCGCAGCACCGATTCACCGTTCAGCAGGAGCTGAAGGTCTCGGGTCAAGGCGCGGGCGCTCGTATAACGTCTAGCTGGGTCGTGATGGCAGGCCTTCAACAAGACCTCGTTGAACTCAGAATAATCGGCGAAATCCTGCACCGCACTTGGCTCTGGGTACTCTGGAAACGCATGCCGGTCTTTCCCGGTGACTGCCTCGTACAGTGTTTTGCCCAGGCTGTAGATGTCGGCAGAGACGGTGCCGGGCCCCTCGATAGGCATGAACCCTGGGGTTCCGACGAATGTCAGAGTCGCGTCCAAATCCGTAACCAAACCGATGTCTCCGAGCCGAGGACGACGATCAATGAAGACAATGTTAGACGGTTTGATGTCGCGATGGACGAGTTTAGCATCGTGCAGCGCTGCCAAAGCATGGCCGATATCAATCCCAAGCTGGCTGGCCTCGCGCACTGTTTTGCTCGGCCTTTCCTTCAGCTCCGAGGCAAGCGTGTGTGGGATGTAAGTGGCTGGATCGCTGCCGTTCGAAAGGTCGTCAGCCGCTTCCATCACATAATAGAAATATCCTTCCTCGCGATTTGCACCAATCTGCAGAATAGAAACAAAGCCGGGGTGCGACCGCGAAATGGGCTCGAACTTCTTGATCCCCTGATACTCGCGGTCATAGGGGCGATCATCCTCGAAGCGGGAGCGGAAAACGAATTTCACCGCACGAAAGCGCCCGAGGGTTGTGCGGGCGAGCCAGACCTCTCCATAGCTCCCACGCCCCACCAACCGGAGCAGTTCGTGCTCCGGCACTTTCAACTTCGCAGCGTTGCCTTCTGCTGAACTCATAACGAATTCGGGGAGGCATCGGTTTACGAAAAGAGGAGCGGAAGGGCAATGACCTTTCGCTTATGCCCGCCAATTGGCATCGAAATCACCCGCGGAATGAAAAGTGCCACCCCAAAGGCTGACACGCCCAACGTGCTGGACCAGCGACGGCGCGTGATAATGAGCGTGCGGTGAGACGTGACCAGCCAATCTCGAAATCCGAATGTCCTGCATTCCTTCCACCTCATCCCAATGCTTCACTATGTAGGCTAGGACATCTCTTCGAAGCAAAAACGCTTGGCTTCCAAAAATGTCGCGCGTGTGAACAACCGTGGCGTGATGCCGAACATCGAAAGCAAAGGGGCGCACACCTGGATTGTAGAAGCTTCCGAGCGCGACATCACGACGCTGTGCGACAGCCCACGCGTGCAGGTTGTGCCAAAAGTGATGATTGAATAGAACATCGTCCTCGAGGAACAGCAGGTAATCGAGTTTCCGCAGCCTTAGTGATTGTTTTAACGCGCGCAGCGAATTTTCTGTCTGACGAAGGCGGCGATCCTTGCTTCTGCTGCAATCCTCGAAAACGTGCAATCGTCCGAGCGGCTGCCCCGCAGCGTGAAGGCTGCGGATAGTCGCACCCACCAGCGCAGCGCGCGGCGGCGCAGTAATAATGGTTGTATGCACGCACAAGGCAGACGTTCTCCTTCGAATTGCACCCACGCGTTTAACGGCGCTCGTTCGCCCATCCCAGAGTTTTTGCAACCCGCGGATGGCAGCCCGGCACTCCTCCTCCCATGCGAACCCTTCGATTCGTTTGTTTAGAAGATGAAGGTTCCACTTGTCCATGTTGCGATGCTGGAACAAACGGTTCCCTTGGAAGTCGTGCTGGCACATCGTGCTTTCCAGTTGGTGTACCGGAGTCTGAACCAGACTAAAGGCTGTCTGCGTGCGCACGAAAGCCAAATGAAATGTTTCTTTGTCGCCGAGAATGTGTTGGTAAAAGAAATCGGAGTGGTCGTTCATCCACATCGCGAGACAGAGCGCCTTCCAACATCTAAGCTTGTTCACAAGAATCTGGCCGCTTTCAATTTCAGGGGAGCGGGGCCGCACTATTCCTACGGCTCTCCAGAGTGGGTCAGCACGGGGATCACGCGTGTGGTCCGGCCAGAACACCGCGCCCGTTGATGCATATTCCTCGGAATCGAACAGGTAAGAAGGATCCCGCACCGGCACATTGTCGGCATCCAGGAGCAACGCTTCAGCGAATGAGCATTGAACCAAGGCAAGCGCCTTAAGCTCCCAGCCCCCTAAGCGGCGCCTGCTGCCAGCATCTGGGAGCAGTTCGGCATTCACGACCTTGATGTTGGCTTCGATGAGCAGCCTCTGAAATTGCTCATCGATCTCCTCATTTAAATGCCAAACTTCGATAGGAAGATTGCAGCCATGAAAGCGGAGCATTCGAATCAGCGCCCAGCAGCCAGGAAGGTATTTGGCTCCTCCAGCAGGAATCACAATCCCGCGACCTTTGAAGCGTCCAGAGGCATAGGGCGGGGTGTTGCGGAGAGCTGCTTCGCAAGCAAGGCGCACGGAGGATAGTGTCAGCGGCTGTGTATCGTAATCGTTCGTTGCGGTTTTATTTATCGCTTTTTGAGCAGCGCGTTGGTGCGCGGGTTTTAGCCCTGCCAGCGCGCCCCCCGCAAAGTATACTTCGATAGCGCGCACAACATCCTGAACAGTGACCAAATCCATGCACCGTGGAAGGTCACCAACGAGCTTCTCACAGAGATGATCCTTCTCATCTTGAAGCCAGCCATCGCCCAAGGGAACTGTGCGCGCCTTCCAACAGGGGCCGTGTGCTGAACAAGGCGTCGCTCCAACGTTCTGGAGAAACTGATGGTGCGGGTAAGCTTCCCAATGCGCAGGCTCCCTCGCCCCCGCGATGACAACGCACGGGCGGACGGGCGGCATGCCAGGCTTTGTTTCAACTGCCGCCGCAAGATGCATAAGCCCGGTCACTCCGCACAAGATCCCTTGCGAGTGATACACCAGTCGGATCAGCTGGCGTATTGAGGTTTGCCCGCGAAGGTCTATGGCGCCCTCGAGCCGAGGATGCCAGTGGCCGTAATCACCCACCTGCACGAACTGAATCTTTCCTCGAAAGTGATCCACGACAGTTTGATAACGCTCGTGGCTCCACCATTTTATTGTCACATCAAATTTACCTCCCGCAGAGATTATCCAGAACGGAATGTCACGGCCGGTGAGTTCGTGCACTTGCGAATTCCAGCTCTTTTCTTGAGGGCTTAAGTGAATGTCCCCTTTAAAAGCAGTCGGAGCCAATGCGATCCCTATTTGGCGGCTCAACGAGTGATGGTACGCATGGATGTAATGATAAGGACGCTTGTTGCTCTGGTTGATGAGATCGCAATCGAGCTGAATGGCTCGCGACCCGGCCAGCGGCCGTTTCTGAACATGAGGATTATGCGCCCAGATCTCAGCGCACGAAGTGCTGACCCCAGTTGCGAACCGTGCAGGATATGTAAGGTGCAAATCCCGAACTGCTGCCGTCATAGCGACGATGTCGCCCAACGAGAGGTTGCATTGCAGAAGGAGCGGTTGCCGCCTCACGGTCTATTTGCCAGGACTGTGAGACGACGGGGAAGGTTCAGCCAGTGTTCTCAACGCCGTGCGCCTTGGGCCTTGAGGGCTATTTTGGGCGACGATTGGTTTCTTTGTTCGATTCCCCTTTTTCGAAACTTTCTTTATGCGAGCCTTTTTGGATTTGCTCAGTTTGGGTGCTTTGCTCTCGGTTTTAGCGACCTTTTTTGCCGTTTTAGTCTGTTTCTTTGGGGCCATGTCTATGTTTGTTTTCGTGTCGTGCGGCCACTAAGCGGGTGTAGATCGCGCGCTTAATGGAAAGGGGTGCAGGGGTTCGGGTGCGCGCCCAGGTTTGCAGGCGTTGATAAAAATTGTCCAGCTGCGCCCCAAGCCGCGATTTCATTCACCGCGCTCCTGCTTTAAGCCTTCCAACTCCTGCTTAAGCATGTGAGTGAGCCGGTGCTTGATGAGATAGATTCGCGGACTGCTCAACTTGACGGCATCTGCAACTTTGCGCACAGGCCACTCGCGCAGCACGTAGAGATCAAAAGCTTGATAGTGGCGGCCATCGACCCGCCGTTTCAGCCGTTCGAGAGCAGCTTCAAAAAGGTTATGCTCCCACTCCTGATCCCAATGTTGATCGAGGGCGGTGGATTGCTCCTCCGGAATCCATTTGCCGGGATCGGGGATCATTTCGGAGTCGTTGCCGGGCCCTGCTCCCAAGGGAAGATCGCGCTTGCGAAACTGCTCGGCGATGCGCCACCGAGTCTTCTGAAGCAACCATGCTTTGAAAGCGCCGCGAGCCGGATCGTACTTGAAAGCCCCGATGCTCTTGGAAACGGAGATGACCGTCTCCTGCACGACCTCCTCGGCTTCTGAAGGCGTCAGGCCGGCCTTAATGGACGCCGCATAGATCAGGCGCCAATAGGTCTGGAAAAACTCACGCCAACTCTCGTCATCCCGCCAATCTCTAAGGCGGGCCAGCAAGCTTTGGCGAGTTGGGATCAACTCTGCCTGAATGTCCGCACTGGCGTGCACACATGTATTACGATGCCTGGAGGTGTTTTCTTTCACTTCACTTCCTCTTTCTCATTTTTATTTCACCAGAACTGAAAGATTTGCCCTCAGCCGCTCGTATTACGGATGGGACGAATGGGTCTGCTCGTTATGAGTGAAGAAATGTCAGAACCTCGCATTCTGCATGTCGAGGATAATCCGCAAGATGCGCTTCTCATTTCCAAGTTGCTTCGAGATGGGGGTGTCGTGGCGAACTTTCACCGGGTTTCTGACCGGCAGGCGTTTTCCCACGCCTTGGCAAGGGAATCATTTGATTTAATTCTCTGCGATTTTTCACTCCCAGGCTTCAATGGGCTGGACGCTCTTGAAATAGCCAAAGCAAAAGCGCCTGAGCTGCCGTTCGTCTTCGTCTCCGGAATGATAGGCGAAGAATTGGCCGTCGAGAGCCTAAAACGGGGCGCATCTGATTACGTGCTCAAAGATCGTCTTGGACGCCTCGCAACAGCGATCAAGCGCGCTCTTACGGACGCGCAAGTTCGCAGAAACGAACTGCTCACAAAACGCCGCCTGGAGGAGCAATCTCTTCTGCTTCAGCATGCCTCCGACGCCATCCTCGCGTGCTCTCCTGAGCTGTGCGTCACCTTTGCCAACGCAGCGGCTGTCAACGCGTACACGGCTAAAGGCGAGGCAATGGTCGGCCGGTCGTTGCACGAGATCTTTGCCGGATCTGACCCGGCGGTGGCCGTCGTTTGGGAAGCTGTATGCAAGGAGGGAGTATGGTCAGGTGTGGTGAAACGCGCCGTTGCGGGCGAGTCCCGCATATTCCAGAGCCGCTGGACCCTTCTGCGCGGGCAATCTGGATCTCCTATGAAGGCTCTGATCAGCGAAACCGACGTCACTGGGGAGAAACAGTTGGAGGAAAGCTTCGTTCGAGCGCAACGAATGGAATGTATCGGGACGTTAGCGGCTGGAGTGGCGCATGATGTCAACAGTTCCCTCACCCCCATCCTGCTCGGGTTGGATCTTCTCGGCGCGAATGCGGGGGAGAGTGAAACGAGCCGGTTGGTGGAGATTATGCGGCACAGCGCGGAGCATTGCAGCCATTTGGTTAACCAGATCGTCACCTTCGCCCGGGGGCGCAAGGAGTCCTTTGGCCCGGTGTCGCTGGCTGAACTCGCCCCCAATCTGTTGAGGGTTCTGCAACAGGTGTTCCCGAAGTCGATCAAGGTTGTGCACGACATCCCTGCTGATTTGCCGCCCGTGATGGGTGATGCCACCCGCTTGCATCAGGCCTTGATGAACTTGTGCATCAATGCCCGGGATGCGATGCCTCGTGGGGGCTTGCTTACATTGAAAGCCACCCGCGCAACGAACCCCGACACTGGCCAGGCATTGGCCGTCATCCACGTTAAAGACACGGGCACAGGCATCGCGCCAGAGTCCCAGGGGCGCCTTTTCGAGCCGTTCTTCACCACGAAGGCGGAAGTGGGCGGCACCGGCCTTGGGCTGCCGCTGGTCAGGCAAATTGTGAAGGAGCATCAGGGCGCGATCCGCTTCACGAGCGCGCCAGGGGTTGGAACGACATTCATCCTGGAGCTGCCGGCCTGCGATGGGGTCAAGGAGTTGGAAGCTCCTCACGACCTTCAGGCTCCCCTTGGGGGATCTGGCGAGTTGGCCCTCGTGGTCGAGGATGAACTCTCACTGGCCGAGATGATGACCCGTGTGCTCAGCGACGCCGGTTACCGTGTGCAAGTTGCCCATGACGGCGCCAGCGGGTTGTCGGCCTTTTTCCAGCAGCAGCACGAACTAGCGTTAGTTATTGCCAATTGCTCGCTTCGCTTCCTCGATGGCACTCGCATGCTGGCGATAATTCGTGAAGCTCGACCTGAGCTTCCAACCATCTTGTGCACCGGTTTCTCCGTGGAAGCCGAGGGGACTGCGCGCCCAGGCATGCACATCCTGGAAAAGCCGTTCACAGCCGCGCGGTTGCTCCAACTGACTGCAGCAGCGCTTGGACGCCCCGGCTAAACCACTGCTCAACCCGATTCGATCAGAATGGATGTGCTTGCAATTGTCAGCCCCGAAGCACAGAGTGCGGCCAGCAAATGGCAAACGAACGCAAAGACGAAGCCATCCGTGAGGTGGAGCGCATGCGGGAGCGCATCGCCCGCGAGCGTGCGGATTTAAAGAACCTTCGCGAACGTTTTCGCCAGGCCTTCGACAAGCCCCCGGCCGCCCCTTCGCTCAACTCGGACACCACTCCGTCCAAACCGCACCCTTAATCCAGCCCCGCTGGTTTCGGTCTTGGGCGATATTTTTTCGCCAATGCCTGCGTTTGCGCCAACGGCATCATTCCTTCCGTGCAGGTTGGATGCGCCAATGAGGCGGCTGCCGCACACACGGCGGTCATCAGGCAATCCTGCAACTCCCAACCTTCGTGCAACCCAAACAGCGCGCCTGCGCAGAAAGCATCCCCTGCCCCAGCGGTTCCTTTGATGTACTTGGCGGGGAGGTTCAGTGAGGATTGCCAATAATCATCACCTTTGCGCGTGCGCGCGAAACCCCCTTCGGGGAAATGAATGATGACGACGTCACGAACTCCTGCTTGAAGGAGCGCGCCCGCTGCATGGCGAAGAGCAACTGTATCCAGTTCACCTTTTGGCCCGCGAATTTTGAAGCCCGTCGTTTTGCCTGCTTCAATTTCGTTGAGGATGCAGTAATCGACATGCTTTAGCGCGGGGCTGACGATCTTAGCGAAGCGATCACTGTCTTCGCTGACAACATCAACGCTCGTCTTCAACCCCGCGTCCTGCGCTTCGGCGAGCACACGAGCGGCTCGTGTGCCGTAAGTGCGGTCCGCGGCGTCCATTGCGTCCAGCAGCAGCAGGTAACCGAGGTGGAAGATCCGGGCCTTGCAGGTGGAGAAGTTTAGGCCTGCCCCGTCCCACAGTGCGTTTGCGCCGCGGTTATGGAAGAATGTGCGCCTCCCGTTGCGCAACTCCGTCATCACATCAGTGTAAGAGGTCGGAGCTTCACTAGTCGCCTTGAGCCACCGGGTGTCGATATTGCGCCGCTTGCAATCGTGAAGGATCTCCTCCCCAAGGGGGTCTTTTCCCACGAGGCCCGCTGCATAGAGCGGAAACGGAGCGCCCAATTTTGCGAGATCCACCAAGACGTTGTAAGGCGCGCCTCCTGTCCCTTGAGCCTGGGAGCGGATGTTCGCAAGCTGCTCCACTCCAGGGAACACATCGATCATCTTGACCTGGTCAATGATCCAATTCCCACCGCCAAGGATACCTTCACGGTTCGAGCGTTTGCTTTTTTTGAGGGGCATAATGTCGCGTCGCGCTGCTGCGCATCCCGGAGAGCTTCAATTCTGTAGAGGGTATCCTGTTCGGGATCAAGCGTTTTCAGAACTAGCTGCCTGAACCATGACGCGTGCGGCAGGGTGGAGGGTTCGCGGGGGCCTGATTCACCGCACGGATTCTTAAGGGCCGCACTCAACGCGGGTTCAGGGGGTGGTGGCCTTGAGAAGCCCCCTTCCAAGCGTACGGTGATGGTGTGAGAGGACAATTGTATATGGAAAACTTAAAACCGACCCTGGCCTTGCGCTGTCTGCGGCAAGGCCTCGTAGCAGTGGCAGCGCTCGGCGCGAGCTTTGCGCTCCAGGCTGAGGACCACGACAAAGACACCGCTTTCATCAAGCAAGCGGCCAAGAGCGGCCAAATGGAAGTCCATATGGCCAAAATGGGGCAGCAACATGGTCAAAATTCCCAGGTGAAGGAATTTTCCCAGCGCCTCGAACGGGATCACACCAAGGCCAATACCGAGCTGAAACAGATCGCCCAAAAACGCGGCGTTCAACTCCCTGCGGAAGACCAGTCCCATGGGAAGATGAGCAAGCTCCAGGGCAAAACGGGCGCCGAATTCGACAAGGCCTTCATGACCGATGCAGTTAAGCATCACAAGAAGGATGTCGCGAAATTCGAGAAGGCTCAGACTGAGGTGAAGGACGCTGAACTGAAGAGCTTCGTTGAGAAGACTCTTCCAGTCCTTCGCGAGCACCTCACTCAGGCCCAGACGATCGCCAAAACTGTTGGCGTTGCTGAAGGTGACTTGAACGTCACTGCTGATCTGGAAACTGACGAAGACACAAGCGTGGGCGCCGCTGCTTCCGCTGAAACTGGCGCGCAGGGCGAAGCCAAAGGGAGCATCAACGCAGGTGATTCCAAAGCTGACGCCAAGCTGGACGTGGATACCGGCGACGGGGTGGAAGTGAAGACCGACGTTGAGACTAACAAAGACGATGGCAAAACCCTCGGCGTAAAGACTGTTCCCGGCGATGGCGAAACTCTCGGCATCAAAACCCAGGAAGGCGACGGCAAGGTTCTTGGGCTGAGCACCGACAAGGGTGACGGCAAGATCCTGGGCGTTGTGCCAGCTCCCGGCGGCAACAAAGCTGAGGCTAAGGTCGATGTGGACACCGACGACGGCATTGAGGTGAAGGCAGATGCTGATGTTGACGTCAATCGCGACGCGGTCGGCGGCGCTGCTCGCAGCGAAGTCAACAGCGACCGTGAAGTTAAAGGTTCCGTTGATGTCGACACCAATAAGAAAGGTTTGGATGCTGACATCTCGACTGACCACGACATCGATCTGAAGACCGATCCTAACGATGGCCGCACCCTCGGTGTGAAGACCGAAGAAGGAGACAACGAGACGCTGGGCGTTGAAACTCGCAAGGGCGATGGCCGCATCCTTGGCATTCCATTCCGCAAGGGTGACAACCGGGTTCTGTGGTTCAACAGCAACAAGAGCGACGGCAAGCTTGCTGGGATTTTCCCAGCTCCTCGCCGCGACGCTGATGCCGATGTGGACGTTGACATGGATGACGCCGAAGTGAACGCGGACGTGAACCTTGACCGCGACGCTGACACTGCTGTCGGCGCCCCTGCCCGCAGCGAATCCCGCTCTGAGATCGAGACTCGCTCCGGCAAAGACGTGAAGATCGACGCTGACGTGGATCTCGACAAATAATCGAACAGCTCATCTGAGCTGACGCACCGCGAACGAAAGTTCGCGGTTTTTGTTTTTGTCAAACGGAGTTGCGCTCAGAGAAACCCTTAGGCGGCGGACCAACGAATGCCATGTTCGGTTCCGGGCGGCTGCCCCATAGCGAGGGGACTGGCGATGGATAAGGTTGAATCGCTGCGTCGGCCTGCCCTGAGCCAAGCAGCTAAATATTATGCGCCAACTGTTAGCCCTCCTGACTGTGGCGGCCCTCACCCAAGCGGCCGTATCTGCATCCTACCGCACCCCTGCGCTCATAGCTTTCGACGCTGCCCATTACGAAGTCAGCGAGGCAGCAACCAACCTGGTGGTCACTTTGGTCCGGACCGGTGAATTTCGTGAGCCCGCGAGCTGCGAATTTTCGCTCGAAGATGGCACTGCTGAAGCAGGCCTGGATTTCGGAGCGATGGGTGGGACAATCAATTTCAGGGCTGGAGAAGGTTTCAAAACTTTCTCCATCCCTGTCACGCTTGATGGCGAGAGCGAAGGCGCTGAAACGTTGGAGATCGTCCTGTCGAACCCCGGGTTCAACTGCCTCATTACTCAAGAACGCGCGGCAGTGACCATTCACGATGCTGCGATCAGCCTTCCGCCCGCTCGTCTGAAGATTGCGCCTGGCTTAAATCAATCCTTGATGATCTCTTGGCCAGTGAACTCGCGTGAAGGAGTTCTGGAGCGCAGCGCGAATCCCGCCTCTGGCGTGTGGGAAGCTGTTAATACCGCGCCCAAACAGGTGGGAAAAGATTGGACCGTCTCCGAACCCCTCGGCGCTGCGAATTTCTTCTATCGGCTTCGCCAGTAACGCGTTCGTTTTCACTAGGCAAATGGCCAAAGGCGCGTAAATTCCTGCGCTCTTATGTTTGAGGTCATTCGCAGCCAGGTGGACGAGAAAGCGCAGAAGGTCTCCCAATTACGGAGGTTTCTTTGACGTCGCCAGCTTGCAACGGAAGCTGGTAGAGCTGGAAGCTCAGATGGCCGCCGATTCCTTCTGGAACAATCGGGAGCAGGCCCAAAGGACCATCAACGAAGCCAATTCAATCCGGAAACGGATTGAGCCGATCCTCGCTGCGGAGCGCCGGATTGATGACTTCAAAGTCATGCTTGAACTAGGCGAAGCTGAGCCCGCTGCTTCCCAGGCTGTTATCGAGCAGGATTTGACGAAGGATTTGACCTCCTTCACCAGAGAGTTGGATGGCTTTGAGCTGCAAATTCTCCTGACCGGCCCCCATGACCGCAACAACGCCATTCTGACGATTAATGCTGGCGCTGGCGGGACCGAGTCCTGCGATTGGGCGAGCATGCTGATGCGCATGTACCAGCGTTGGGCCGAGCTGCGCGGCTGGTCGATCGAGGTTGAAGACGCGCTCCAGGGCGAAACGGCTGGAATCAAGAGTGTGACTATGCGGATCGAGGGTGAGAACGCCTATGGGTTCGCCAAAGCCGAACGAGGGGTTCACCGCCTCGTGCGCATCTCCCCTTTTGATTCGAACCAGCGCCGCCACACGAGCTTTTGCAGCGTGGATGTGATCGCCGAAATCGAGGAAGCGCCTGAGTTGGACATCCCGCCGAATGAGTTTCAGGTGGACACCTTCCGCTCTGGCGGAAAGGGGGGACAGAACGTCAACAAAGTTGAAACCGCTGTTCGCATCACCCACGTTCCCACAGGGATTGTCGTCAGTTCTCAAAGCCAGCGTTCACAGCACCAGAATCGCGCGACCGCGATGAAGATGATTCTCTCCCGCATTTACGCGATGCGCATTGATGCGCAAAAAGCCGAGATGGAGCGGTTCTACGGCGAAAAAGGCAGTATTTCCTGGGGCAATCAAATTCGCAGCTACGTCTTTCAGCCATATCGCATGGTCAAGGATCTGCGCACAGGTGTGCAGACAAGCGACGTGCAAGCAGTGATGGATGGCGATCTGGATCAATTCGTCAACGCCTGGTTGCGCGCGGGCTGCCCCGCGAAGCGAATGAGCGGCGCTCGCGATGAAGATGAGGAATAAAGCGGGCAACCCTTTACGCGCACGGAACCCCCTGCATAATTGCCCGCAACAAGGATGAACATTCTTGAAAAGATAGTTGAGGAGAAGCGGCAGGAAGTCAGCCGTCTCCAGGCCCGGCCAGTGTCCCCGGACCATTTGCGCTGGGCGCTCAAGGCCCACGGCGCACGCAGACCATTCGAGACGGACCTTCGTTATCCTCGGCGCGGCAGCATCGCTCTGATCGCTGAGGTTAAGAAGGCCTCCCCTTCCGCAGGAGTTATCCGAGAAGACTTCGATCCCGTCGCCCTGGCGCGGGAGTACGAGGATGCGGGCGCCTCATGCCTTTCGGTGCTCACAGACGAAAAGTTCTTCCAAGGCTCTCTCGAGTATCTTCGGCAAATTCGTGACGCCGTTCGCATCCCACTTTTACGGAAAGACTTCATCATCCACGAACGCCAGATCTTGGAATCGGTGGAATGGGGGGCAGATGCCATACTGTTGATTGCCGCCATCCTGAACGATGATCAAATAGCAGAGTTTATGGCCTTGGCGAAGAGCGTTGGGCTCGGTGTGCTGCTCGAGGTTCATGATCAACAGGAGTTGGAGCGCGCGCTCCGCCTTCAGGCTCCAATCATTGGCGTCAATAATCGAGACCTGAAAACCTTCAAGGTGGATATCGCGACCACTGAAACCCTCGCACGCCGGCTTGCTTCAGCGTCGCCGCGGCAGCCTTTGCTTGTTGCAGAAAGCGGGATCCACACGCGGGCCGATGTGCAGCGAATGATTGCGTGCGGCGCAAATGCAATTTTAGTCGGTGAATCATTGATGCGTGAGCAAGACATCAGCGCCAAAATTGACGATCTTTTGGCTGCTTAAGCAGCGTTCCGCCAAAGTCTCTTGCTCTTTGTATAATCCTGCTGTAGTGGTGCCATGAATGCCTTGGCCGACACTGCTGCGCACCTCCGCATCTGCTCTGTTCATCGTTCTTGAGCTCGGCCGACCTTCCACCGAGGCGGTGGAATGGAAGCCGTTCGCGGCGCACCGAATCGCCACTGTCACGCCCAGCCAAGCGCGAGCTGATGGTTTCACTCTTACAGACGGCAAAGAGACTGGTCTGCTCTTCACAAATTTCCTAAGCCAGGCTGACCAGGAAGCAAACCATAACCTGCTCAATGGCGCCGGGGTCGCTTTAGGTGATGTGGATGGAGATGGTTTCTGCGACGTATTCCTCGCGAACATTGGGGGCCGCACCTCCCTTTTCAAAAACCTCGGCGGCTGGAGGTTTAAAGACATCAGCGCGGATGCTGGAGTTGCTCTCGAACGGCAATTTGCCCATGGGGCTGCTTTTGCGGATCTGGATGGCGATGATGATCTCGACCTTGTGCTCACGTTCACAGACGTTGGAACGAAGCTCTTCTTGAACGATGGGAAAGGCAAATTCACGCTGAGCGTTCCGCCTGGATTCGCTGGCGAAACCGGCGCGAGTTCCGTTGCGCTCGGGGACATGGATGGTGATGGGGATCTTGATCTGTACGTCGCCAATTACGGCGCTAAAACAATACGGAGCGGTGGCCGAGTTCCCGTGACGATGCAGCAAGGCCGCGAAGTTGTGGTTGGCCGCATGCGCAATCGCCTAAAAATCCTCAATGGCACGATTATCGAATATGGCGAACCGGACCGTTATTACGTCAACGATGGCAATGGCTCTTTCCGACAACTGCCTTTCACCTCGGGCGCCTTCCTGAATGAAACGGGCGAAGCGCTGAAGGAGGAGCTGTGGGACATGGGGCTCAGCGTGGCCATTCGCGACATGAACCAGGACGGTCTTCCTGACATTTACGTCTGCAATGACTTCCAAAATCCTGACCGGATTTGGATCAACAAAGGTGCGGGTAAATTCCAGGCGATTGCCCGCCATGCTATCCGCATCAGCAGCCATTTTTCGATGGGGGTGGATTTTGGTGACCTGGATCGCGATGGCTTCGACGATTTTATGGTCGTGGACATGCTCAGCCGCGAGCACAAGCTGCGGATGACCCAAATGAGCCCGGCTTCACCCACAGCGGCGGAAACCTTGGAAGCCGCGCTGGATCGGCCGCAGGTCCGCCGAAATATGCTTTATTGGAACCGCGGCGATGGAACGTATGCTGAAACCGCCTTCTACAGCGATTTGGCCGCAAGCGATTGGGCGTGGTGCCCCGTCTTCATCGATGTCGATTTGGATGGTTATGAGGACATCCTCGTGACGAATGGCCATGCCTATGACACGCAAGATTTAGACGCGACCGCCCGCAATGCCGAAATTCGTGCTAAGATCGGCCAGCGCACCGGGCATGTGCTGAGCACGTTTCCTCCGCTTGCAACGCCCAATTACGCATTCAAAAACCTGCGCGGCCTCAGGTTTCAGGAGACAGGCGCTTCGTGGGGTTTCGATTCCAAGCAAGTGTCCCACGGAATGGCGCTGGCGGATCTGGACAACGACGGTGACCTGGATGCCGTTGTTAACTGCTTGAACGCTCCCGCGCTGGTCTATCGGAACGAAGCATTGAAGCCGCGCCTCCTGGTGCGCTTGAAAGGTGAGCGCCCCAACACCCGTGGGATTGGCGCGCGCATTGAAGTCACTGCCCCTGCCTTCCCTACGCAGGCCCAGGAAATGCAGGTGGGAACAAGATTCCTTTCGAGTGATGACCCCGCTCGGATGTTCGCCGTGGGGTCTCTTACCGACACGGTGCAGGTCAAGGTCCGGTGGCGGAGCGGGAAGGAGACTGTCGTCACGAACGTGCCCGCAAACGCCATGGTTGAGGTCAGTGAAGCCCCTGCGACAGAGGTGCAAGCTGCCGCAAAGTCTCCGAAATCCGCACCGCTCTTTTCGGACGGCGATCTGAAGTGGTCGCACCGGCCGCTCATTCAGAACGACTGGGAGACCCAACCCTTGCTGATTCATTCATGGAGTTCGGGCATGCCTGCAGCCGCAGCAGTTGACCTGAATGCGGACAACTTTATGGACATCGTCCTGAGCGGCGGCCTCGGTGGAGGTGTGCAGGTTGCCACAAACCTCGCCGGAAAGGGCTTCTCTCCCCCCGCGCGGTTGCCGTTCGCCAGCACGAGCACGAACGCACGAGCGTTGAAATTGAGCGAAGGCGAGATTAACCAGGTTGCCATTGTCTCGCCAGCGGGAGGAATTCTAGCAGTTAGCCAAATGCCCGATGTCGCTTCACGGAAAGCTTCCGGTGTGCACCAGGTGAATCTTAAGGATGGCACAACCAAACCTTTAATCCTGACGAATGTGCTGTGGGGCGCTTTAGCTTCCGCTGATGTGAACATGGATGGCTCGCCGGATCTCCTCGCGTGCGCTCGCCTGTTGCCCGGCAAATACCCGGCGCGTGTCGATTCCTGCTTATTCCTGGGCTCCCCGAACGGCGATCTGAATTCCGCGCAGCCGACATTCCTGGATCTCGGCAATGTGACGGCTGCCCAATTCGTTTTCATTAACACCGACAAAGCCCCCGATTTAGTGGTCGCCACCGATGGTGGGCCACTCCGCGCATTCATTAACGAGCACGGGACGCTTGTGGAGCGCACAGAGGAGCTTGGGCTTGCGCCGCACACCGGTTGGTGGACCAGCCTTGCTGTGGGTGATTTTAACGGGGACGGAGCCTCTGATTTTCTCGCGGGGAATTTTGGCCTAAACACGCAGTGGCAACCGCCATTCAGCATCTACTACGGCGATTTCGAAGGAAAAGGGATTCTGGATATTTTCCCTGCCACTCCAGACCTGAAATTACAAACCGACCTGCCGCATTACGATTTAGGCATCCTCCGAAAGGCATCCCCGACGATCGCCGAACGTTTCGCGACCCATGCAGACTATGCCTCCGCTGATCTGGGCCGCATTCTCGGCGAGCAGATCAAAACTGCGGGAAAACAAACGATCACCACATTGGCCACAACATTGTTTCTCCAGCGAAACGGCGCTTTTCAACCACACCCGCTGCCTCTTAACGCTCAGCTTTCCCCCACGATGGGCGTGACAGCAGCTGATTTCAACCGCGATGGCGAGTTGGACATCTTTCTGGCGCAAAACTTTTTCGGAGTGCGCCCAGAGGCGTTTCGCTTCGATAGCAGCCGGGGCCTAGTGCTTCTCGGGGATGGCGCTGGCGCCTTTGAGCCGATGACTGCCGCAGCAAGCGGTGTTGAAATGTATGGCGAGCAACGATCCCCCGTCGCGGCTGACTTTAATAACGACATGGCGCCGGATCTTCTGGTTCTCGAGTATTCCGGCCCCGCTCGATTGCTCTTGAATGACAGCCAGCATCGCTGACCCGCTGCGAGTAGCCTGACGTGCTCCTAATTTGCCGGGACAATTTGGGCTGCAGGCGCTCCCCGCGGCAGATCTGCCTGCTTGGGCCCCACTTTATTCAATGGCCAAACCCGCGGGATTAATAATATCGCAATAATGTAGATGAGGATTGTCAGCAGCGACCCGACCTTCAAGAAGTCCATGAAGCGATACCGCCCCGGCCCATAAACCATCAGGCAGGAGGGCTCCAGAGGAGTTAGGTAAGAGCAACTCGCGGCGACGGCGACTGTCATTACGAAGGTTCTATCGTTCAAGCCAAGTTGCCGCGCCGTCTCAATGGCGACCGGAAGCACCACCACCGCCGCGGCCTGGTTAGACATGGGCTGCGTCAGGATGATGGTCAGGAAAAAGAACCCGCTCAACAGAGCGACAGGGCCCGCATCCCGGGCAACCGCGACAATTTTGCCCGCCACGTATTCCGCGGTGCCTGTGGCTTCCATGGCGGCGCCCAAAGCCAGCATGCAACCAATGAGAATCACCACCTTCCATTCCACCTCACGATATGCTTCCTCCGGCGTCACGCACTTGGAGAGGAACATCCCCACGCTGCCGAGAAGCACTGCCACCGGGAACGGCACAATTTTCAATGAGCCAAGAGCGAGGGCCCCCATAAATATCAGGATTGCGCGGCGCGCACGGTGCCTCGCTGGGCGATTCTCCCCCACCATGCCCAGCACGCGGAAGGTGTTATCATCCTGAAGTGTGTTGATGTTGGCGGCTGGGCCCTGCAGCAAAAGGACATCCCCGAGCCGCAACGGCAATTGGCTGAGTTTGCCCCGAATATTTTCCCCGTGCCGATTCAACCCGAGCACCTGCAATCCGAACCGCTCCCGGAAACGATACCCCCTCAATGTGCGCCCGATCAGTGCGGACTTGGGCGGCAGGATCACTTCGACCAGGCGCATCTCGCTCGAGTGCCCGGCGGGATCCGGGTGCTTGACGTCCGCTTTTATGTCGATGCCGGTGGCGTGCTTCACTTTCAGCAATGAGTCCGGCACTGCATGCACCATCAGCACATCGCCCTCTCTCAATTCAAGCTCGCTCCTGGGGACGAGATTCTTTTCTTTGTCGCGAAGGACGCCCACCACAGTCAGGTCGTAATCCCTCCCCAAGCCTGCCTCGCTAAGCGTTTTCCCAATTAGCGGTGACTTAGGCAGGATGACGATTTCGCTCAGATATGGCCGAACACCGAAATCTGCCATCAGATCTCGCGCCTCCGTGCGGTCGGGAATCATCCGTCTGCCGATGAAGTACATATAGGCAATACCCACGATGGCAATCGGCACGCCGACCGGCGCCAATTCGAACATCCCCATCGGCTCCATCTCGAACCGTGTCATCAACCCGCTGACGACGAGATTCGTGGAAGTGGAGATCAGTGTTACAGAACTCGTTAGGATCGAGG
>DASPKX010000016.1:0-11556 GCA_035627835.1 Candidatus Methylomirabilota bacterium | reverse complement strand
TGATGATAATGTCCGCCTGCAATGCTTCCAGGTTGCGAGCGGTGTCCTTGAGCGTTTCCCCCTTCTTCAGCGACGAAGCTTCAGCCGTGAAATTGATGACATCCGCGCTCAACCGTTGCGCGGCCAACTCGAAGCTGATGCGCGTCCGAGTGGAAGGCTCGATGAAAAGGTTAACAACCGTTTTGCCGCGCAGCGCGGGAACCTTTTTGATCGTGCGCTCACCCACGGATTTGAAAGCGCGGGCCGTGTCTAAAATCGTTTGGATCTCCTCTTTGGAGAGGCTTTGGATATCGAGGAGATGTTTGCGGGTCCAACTCACGTTTGGGCAAGCTCCAGGGCATCATGATCGTGCCCTTGCTCCTTAAGCTTTAAGTTCAGCCGTTCCGAGAGGGAAGTCGGAATATTCTTTCCGACGTAATCCGCTTTGATCGGCAGCGCGCGATGCCCGCGGTCCGCGAGCACGGCGAGGCGTATCAGCTTAGGTCGTCCGAGGTCGTGCAATGCATCCATCGCGGCGCGAATGGTTCGTCCGGTGAAGAGCACGTCGTCCACCAGCACAATCACCTTCCCATTCACATCAAACGGAATGTTCGTCGGGTGAACTGTGGGGGTAAGACGCTGATCGAGGTCATCGCGGTGCATCGAAATATCCAATTGGCCAACCGGAACCGGCGATCCCCAAATCTTGGTCAATTCTTTCGCAAGACGCTCCGCAAGAACCACTCCGCCGGATTGAATTCCCAACACGGCCACGTCCTGCCCCGATTCCTGCGACTCAGCAACTTCATGCGCGATGCGAGCGAGGGCGCGCTGAATCGCGACAGCGTTCATGAGTTGCTTAGTGTTTGGCATAAAAAAGGTTAGCCCATTGGCTAACCGTGCGTGCTTCGAATGTCGGGTGGATCTATTGCGGAGCCTGGCGGCTCTTCCGCCATTTGGACCGGTGTTTGAGGATCCAATCAGTTAAAGCCTGTTCGAATCCGATGTCCCTTCCAGCCTTCTCAGATTCGATCCACTTGTGCTTGAGAATTTCCTCACGCTCCGCCTGAAACTCGCGGTAGAGCGAAGAATTCCTCACAAGCTCGTTAGCGTTGGTCTCGCCAGCCATAGGGACGTGTTCTTTGTAACGCGATGTTAATCACGTGGTTGCGTCAATGACAATGAGAATGTAAGCCATCAGTGCGCTCAAAATCTTAACCTGGGTCAAGCCCCAGCAATTTCCGGCCCTGCGCGGAAATCATGCTCTGATGCCAGGGCGGATCCCACACCAACTCCACATTGACCTCCTCGACGCCTTCCAACGCCAGAACCTTCGTCTGCACGTCATTGGCGATTTGCCCGCCCATATGGCAGCCAGGGGCCGTCAGCGTCATTTTTACGTCCACCTTTCCGTTCGTGAGAGTGACGTCGTAGATCAAACCGAGATCGACGAGGTTGACGGGGATTTCAGGATCAAAGCAGGTGCGCAATGTGTCCCAAACCAACTGCTCGTTTAGCGGCGATCGTGTTTCCTCCTCGGACGGTGAAATAACGGGTGACGCTGGCCTGTTCTGGCCGCTGTCGCTGTTCATATCAGGGAGGCAATGTAGGTCACGCCACCTGAGAACGCAAGGAGCGGGCAATTTCGAGAAAGACCTTCCCTGCCGGGCTTTCCGGCGCGGAGACGACGACTGGCAACCCCAAGTCGCCACCTTCCCGGATTTCCTGGAACAAGGGGATTTCACCAAGAAACGGCGCGTGTTGGCGCGCGGCTTCGGATCTCCCGCCGCCGTGGCCAAATATCTCGAACCGCTCGCCGCTCGGCGAGGTGAAGTAACTCATGTTCTCGACAATCCCAAGGATCGGCACATTGACCTTTTGGAACATGCCAATCCCCTTGCGGACCACACCTAAAGAGGCTTCCTGGGGAGTCGTGATGACGACGCCGCCATCCAGGGGAACAGTTTGGCACAAGGTCAACTGCGCATCGCCCGTTCCAGGCGGCAAATCAACAAGAAGGTAATCCAGCTCACCCCACGCAACCTGCATGAAGAATTGCTGGATGGTTTTCACGATCATGGGCCCGCGCCAGATCACCGGGGCGTCCCCTTCGATGAGGAAGCCCATGCTCATTAGCTTCACACCATGGTTCTCAGGCGGAACCAGCTTCTCATCTTCGCTGATGTACGGCTTGCCATGGACGCCCATCATCAATGGGATGCTCGGCCCGTAGATGTCGCAATCCAACAGGCCGACGCGAGCGCCGAGCATTTTGAGGGCGCAGGCAAGATTGACGGACACTGTGGACTTGCCGACACCACCTTTACCGCTGGCGACGGCGATGATGCGGCGGATGCCGCTCGGCTTGGCCTGGTTGCTGAAAGGGCTCGCGCTCGCCGGAGCGGCTGCGGGCGAGGGGGTGATCACATCCACTTTGATGTTTTGCGGAGTTGCGCCGGGGAGTGAGCGCAACGCCATTTCCGCATCCTGACGGATCTTCGCGGCTGCTTCGGGGTTTGCCGAGCTGAGCTGAATGCTCACCGCCACACCGCCCCCCTGCAGCGTGATGCTTTTGACCAAACCAAAGGAGACAATATCGCGGGAATACCCGGGATACTTCACCTGCTGCAACGCCGCCTTGACCTGCTCTTCCGTCATAACCGAGACGAAAGTAATGGGACCGTTCGCCTTCCGCAAAATGGAAAGCGTTAAATATGCGATGTTAAACCCGCAAGAGGGAGACGACCTCACGCAGCGTTTTGACAAACCTCTCGATCTCTTCGGATGTGTTCGACCAATCGAGCGTGAGGATCAGGTTGCCGAGGGCGTGCGAAGGCGGACAGCCAATCGCCTCAAGCGCGGGTGGAATTTTGAGGGATTTGCCCAAACAGCTAGACCCGCTTGCGACTGCGAATCCGCGCATATCCAGCGCGATGGCCATGCCCTCGGCCTCCACGTTTGGGACGCTGATATTCAGATTGTTCGGCACACGACCCGGTCCTGGAACCGGTCCATTCAGTTTGATCTCGGGCATTGCTTGATGCAGCTCCGCCCAAAGCTTCGTGGTCAACACGCGTGCGTGGTCCGCCCGTGACGGCAGGGTCGAGCCTGTGGTCTGGGCGGAGATTCCCGCGCCCGCAATGCTGGCGATGTTTTCCGCTCCCGCGCGGCGTCCGCCTTCCTGCCCGCCGCCGTGCAGCAAGCTGGTGAGGCGCGCGCGCCGATGGCGGTAGAGGACGCCGACTCCGCGTGGCCCGCCGAACGTGTGCGGAGAGACGACCAGCAAAGAAGCTCCCAACTGCTCGACATCCAGCGGCAACCAACCGCCGCTGGCTACGGCATCAACCAACAGAGGGACTCCTGCGTCGCGGGCAACAGCGCCGATGGAACTCACGTCCTGAATCGTGCCGAGATCCAGGTTCGCGTGATGAACACAGATGAGGATCGTGTCTGCGCGCATGGCTGCGCGCACTGCTTCGGGCGAAATGCGCCCTTCGGCATCGACGCCGAGTTTTGTGGTGACAAACCCCTGGCCTTCCAAAAACCGGATGGACTCGCGAATTGCGGCCTGCTCCGTGGCCGTAAAGATGATGTGCCTGCCTTGAGATTGGCTGGCCCAGGCGCAGCCCTTTACAGCCAGGTTCAATGCCTCAGTGGCGCTGGAGGTGAAGATGATTTGCTCGGGTGAATCTGCCTTGAGGAACGAGGCGAGCTGCTCCCGTGCTGCCGCTAACGCTTGCCGCGCGCTGAGAGCCTCACGGTGAAACCGACCGGGGTTTGGTGTGTGGCGCATCCACGGCTCCATCGCAGCAAGAACCTCGGGCAACGGCTCGGCTCCGCTCTGATGGTCGAAGTTGACGCGCGCGGTGCGCATTACACGAATTCGAATTAGACCCCGCTGCCGCCGGTCTTGAGACGCTTGTTCTTAGCGCGTGATTCAGTGGCAAGGGCCGCTTTATATTTCACCATCAGACCTCGCAATTTGTCGTCATGCGCCGCGAGAATTTGCACGGCGAGCAGGCCAGCGTTTCGCCCACCACCGATGGCGACTGTCGCAACAGGAACTCCGCTGGGCATCTGAACGATGGACAGAAGGGAATCCATCCCTTTAAGGGCTTTGCTCTCCACTGGAACACCGATGACGGGCAACGGCGTGTGGCTCGCCACCATGCCGGGGAGATGAGCGGCGCCACCAGCGCCAGCGATGATGACTTTCAACCCGCGAATGTGAGCGGTTCGCGCGTAACGTGCCATGTCCATTGGCGTCCGATGCGCCGAAACAACCCGCGCCTCGTAAGCAACCCCAAACTCAGCGCAGGCCTGAGCGGCCAACTGCATCGTCGGCCAATCCGAGTCGCTCCCCATGATGATGCCGACCAATGGTTGTTCGTTTTTCATGATTGTCCAAACTTCAGGTATTCGGCGGCGCGCTGCGCTTTCGCCAGGGCTTCTTCGACACTCGAGCCGAGGGCGGTCACGTGCCCCATCTTGCGGCCTTTATTGGAGGAAGTCTTTCCGTAAATGTGAATGTAAGCACCGGGCACCGACAAAGCGTTCGTGAGCCCGCTCGGCATGCCGGGACCTTTGCTATCACCCAACAAGTTCACCATCACCGCCGCGGGAGCAGTCATGCGCGTCGATCCCAAAGGCCAGCCCAGGATCGCGCGGACATGATTCTCGAACTGCGAGCATTCGCACCCTTCGATCGTGTAGTGCCCGGTATTGTGAACGCGCGGAGCCAACTCGTTGATCAAGATCTCGTTCCCGCGCGTCAGGAACATCTCAACCCCAAAAGAGCCTACCCCCTCAATAGCGCTGATTGCACGTTGGGCTGCCTCCATCGCTTTGCGGGTGACATCCTCCGGATGGCCTGCGGGGGCTTTCGTGAGATGGCAGATGTGGTTTTTCTGGACGGATTCGACCAGGGGATAAACAGCGAGTTCGCCATTCCGCGCCCGCGTCACAATGATCGCCAACTCAGCCGCAAACGGGCAGAACTCCTCCGCGTACAACCCATTGGAATCCCCGCGCAGGGCCGTCCATGCCTCCTCTATGTCCTTCTCTGAACGGACGGTGTGATTCCCCTTGCCGTCATAGCCATTGCGGCGGGCTTTCAGCACAAGCGGCCAACCGAACTCCGCGCCAGCCTCAGCAACTGCTTCCCGATTAGGGGTAGCCTTAAACCGCGCAGTCTTTAAGCCAGCCTTCGCCATAGCCTCTTTTTGCAGCAGCTTGTCCTGAATCAGACGCATGGTTGCTGAAGTGGGCCAGAGCTTATGGCCGGCATCCTCAACCTTTGCGAGGCTGTTTGCATCCACGAACTCATTTTCGAGAGTGAGCACATCCACGCGGCTGGCCAGCTTGAGGAGCATCTTCGGGTCATCCCAATCGCCGTGGATCACCTCCGCGACAATGCGGGAAGCGGGGGCGCCTTCGCTACGCTCCAGGATTGCGAGTTCGCAGCCCAACTGAAGGGCGGCGCCCGCGGTCATGCGCGCAAGTTGGCCGCCCCCGATGATGCCAATTCGCGGAGCGCGGCCGATTGTCTGAAATGGAGTCTCTTGCATGCTAATCAATTTGCCACATGACGGTGTCGCGGCCCGTCTGAGCTATACGTCCGGGAGCTTCGGGTAAAGCGAGAAAGGGGGTTCAAGAGGAGGAAACGCTCCGCGGCATTGAGGGTTTGGTTTCAAAAAAAAGTTTCTAAAAAGGGCCTCTAAGCAGGGAATAGCCGGTAATAAGCGGGAATGGCTGAGAACAGCGGGGAAATGGGGTGGAGCAAAATCAGAGCGCTTCGTGTGAGGCCAAAGGCCAGGGAAACGCCCGCTCGGTCAGCGTGCCCACGATTAATTGCGGAAAAAGGCCGGACGTAGAAGCCGCGGAGCAGATCCTTATCGTTTTGGTTCGAGTTCATCATGCGTCCTGAATTTTGGAAATACCAAACACAGATTACGTGTAATGTGGGAGGATAGGCAAGTCAACACTTTTGTAGTGCAATGAAGAACTCGCTTCAGCCTTGGCTCGCCTTGACATTAATCCCGCCCACAATCATATCTGCACTATGAACCATGTCTCCTTGCTGAAAGCATTTGCGCTGGCGGCTTCGCTTATTTTGGTGTCACACGCGGCAGACCCGATTGAGGGGACGTGGACGTGGGTCCAAACTTCACCGAATGGCGGAAAGTCAGAGCCGAGGCTGACGCTTAAGCGCGAGGGTGACACTCTGACCGGCAAGATCAAAACCGGAGACCGGGAGTCGGAAATCAAGGATGGAAAAATCACTAGCGACGGCCAGGTGAGCTTTGTGGTTGAGCGGGTGCGCAATGACTGGAAATTCATCGCCAAGTACGACGGGAAATTCGATGGCAAGACAATCGTCGGCAATTCCGAACTAGATTTTAACGGAGACCAGACAAAGACTAAATGGGTTGCCGAGCGATATAAGGAACCGACCGGCCCCCAAGGCAACTGGCGGTGGACTTTCCAGCGTTCGGACGGCAACAGCATGGATTTCCAGGCTCGCTTCCGGGAAGATAACGGACTGGTGACGGGCACGGTGACTTCTCCTTCAGGCGCTGAAATGCCCATCGAAGAAGGCAAGTTCGCCAACGATGTTTTCACGTTCAAGATTGTCCGTGAGCGCGATGGCCGGAAGTTCACCTCCATCTATTCCGGCAAAGTCGAGGGGGACAACATTGTCGGCCAGCTTCAAACTGACTGGAGCGGCGAGACCAAGAACTACGATTGGAAATCGGCCCGAGTGAAGCGCAATTAAGCCGAAGTCGGCTCCCCTCTGCCGATGAACGCGCTATTCGCACTCTTCGCGCTCCCATACCTACTAGCCCTCGCTGTCTGGGGGTACGGGAGGCGGACCCTTGCGAGAGAACCTCTACTATTAAGCAAGGCCCCTAAAAGCGCTGCGACACATCTGCAACTGTTCCCCGTAGTGGCTGCCTGCGCGATGAGCGCCACGCTTGCCTACCCGTTCCTGGTCTTGCGTGGGCTCAACATCCAGGCTGTCCTCGCCACCTCTGTGCTCTCGGCGCTGCTGCACATTTACCTGATTTACATTGTTCTGTTTCACGGCGTTTGGATTTTGTCGGCTATTCTGAGGCCTGAAAGCAAAGAACTCTCCGAAGCCGTTCGCCTCGCGTTTATGCGCGCGGCGGCTCGACGCCAATTGCTGGTTGCGGCCTGGGGCGCAACGATTGTGCTCCTGGGGCTGAAAGTTTACCTCCTGCTGCGGCTGGTCTGGTTTGTGCGGGCGAACTTTCCAAATCCCGGGGTGTAAGCGAGCCGTAACTTTCGTTGCTGTTAAATCGTCAAAATAAAGCCATGAATCTACTTCAACGGGTCAGTGTTATCGGGGCTCTTTTGGGTTTGCTCACCGCACAAGCTGCGACGCCAGGTGGTGAGGCGGGCCTAAAGAACTGGTCGCAATGGCGGGGGCCGCTGGCGACTGGCGTCGCTCCGCACGCGAATCCCCCGCTGAAATGGAGCGAAACTGAGAATGTGAAATGGAAGGTGGCGACTCCCGGTTTCGGCACCTCCACGCCGATCATTTGGGAGAACAAGATCTTCATCGTCACCGCGATCCCGACCGGCCAGAAGGTTGAGGCAAAGACGCCTCCCCCTGCCCCGCAAGAGAACCCGCCTCCGCAGGGCCAACGGCAACGCCGTCCTGGTGGTGGCGGCGGCGCACCGCGTGGGGAGCAACCGACCGAAGCGTACCGGTTCACGATCCTGTGCCTGGACCGCGCCACGGGAAAAACGCTCTGGCAAAAAGTGGCGCGTGAGGAGGTGCCGCACGAAGGTCACCACCAGGACCACGGCTTTGCCTCCTCTTCTCCGATCACCGATGGCCAGGCCCTCATCTCAAGCTTCGGCTCACGGGGGCTTTATTGCCACGATCTGGACGGCAACCTGAAATGGGAGAAGGACTTCGGCGACATGCGCACACGCAATGGCTTCGGCGAGGGCGCCTCGCCTGCATTGCATGGGAACACCGTGGTTCTGCCCTGGGATCATGAAGGTGAAGATTTCGTGGTCGCTCTGGATAAGAATTCCGGCAAGGAACTCTGGCGCGTGAATCGCGATGAACCGACCGGTTGGAGCACTCCGCTCATCGTGGAATATGGCGGCAAGACGCAGGTGATCCTGAATGCGACTGGGAAGGTTCGCAGCTACGATCTCGCGACCGGAAAACAAATTTGGGAAATCGGCGGCCAAACTGTGAACGCCATCCCGACGCCAGTGACCGATGGCGAGACAGTTTATGTGACCAGCGGTTTTCGCGGGAGCGCGCTTTATGCGATCAAACTCGGGAAAACAGGCGATCTCGCCGGCACGGATGCTGTTCGTTGGAGCCACAACCGTGCGACCCCGTACGTCCCTTCTCCATTGCTGGTGGACAATCTGATTTACTTTGTTCAGGAAAATCGCGGCCGCCTTTCGATTTGGGACACCAAGGAAGGCAAAGCCCTCGTGGACGCCGAGCAGCTCCAGGGAATCAACGGCATCTACGCATCGCCCGTGGCTGCCGGTGATCGTGTTTACGTGCTCGGGCGTGAGGGAACCTGCGTCGTGCTGAAGAAGGGCCCCACCCTGGAGGTTCTGGCCTCAAACCGCATTGATGACCGGACAGACGCGTCGATCGCGCTGGTGGGCAATGAGCTGTTTATCCGCGGGCACAAAGCGTTGTATTCCATTGCCGAAAAGCGCTGATTTGTGTCGCGAGCGCCTTCGTCATTTTGGCTTCGATCATACGGCGCATCGAGCCTCGTTACGGGGCTCCTTTGTGGATGGGCCACGCACGCGCAAGCTCCTGCGGTTTCGCTGAAGCTTGAACATGAGGAGGTGACAGTTCAGTGGTCGTCTCCCGCCGCGCAGCGGCTTCGGATTGATGCCTCTCACTCACCGGCTACGTTCGAGCCGCTTGCGACCGTCGCGGGGACTATAGGCGCAAATGAGTTCCTTGATGCCGGCTCAGCTTTTCGGAGTCAGCGTTTTTATCGAGCGGAGACCGTGGGAGCGACCGAGTTTCCTGGCGATCACCTGGCAACCACGAACGGGCTTGTCACGATCCAACCGATTTACCATGCCAGCTTCGTAATGAAGTGGGGTGAGAAATACATTTACAATGACCCGGCTCCACCGGGGAATTTCGCGGGACGCCCGAAGGCAGACCTCATCCTCGTAAGCCACAGCCACGGTGATCACTTCAATGCGGCTGCCATAGACACACTCTGGAAAACGAACACCGTCATCATCGCGCCCCAGCTAGTGCACAATTCGCTTTCCACCAAGTTCCGGGCAAATGCGGTTGTGCTGACGAACGGGGCAAACACGAATGTGCTCGGGTTGAATGTGGCCGCAGTGCCTGCGTACAATTCCAATCACCCGCAAGGGCAGGGAAACGGCTACGTGGTGACGATCGGGGGCAGACGCTTGTACATGGCAGGTGACACAGGGGATACGCCGGAGATGAAAGCGCTTCAACGAATCGATGTGGCCTTCCTCCCGATGAACCTTCCCTTCACGATGAACATCACAAACGCGGCCCATGCGGTGCGCGCTTTAAGGCCCACCGTGGTGTATCCATACCACTTTCGGAACTCAGATGGAACCTACGCGCGGACGAACGTGTTCAAGGAGCTTGTGGGTCGCGACACTGGAACTGAAGTTCGCTTGCGGAAGTGGTACTGAGCGACGGTCTTCGTCATTTGAACCAACCGAGCGCCCGCAGGCCCATCACGAGCAGGTACGCAAGGCCGGCGCTCACAGGGATAGTTAGAATCCACGCCCAGACCATTCGCTCGACGACGCTCCACTTGATGGCATTAAAGCGTTTGGCTGCCCCGACGCCCATGATGGAAGAGGAGATGTTGTGGGTGGTGGAGACCGGAATACCAAAATGGCTGGCCATCCAGATCACGCCAGCGGAGGCGGTCTCAGCCGCAAACCCGTTGATCGGCTGGAGCTTCACCATTTTGTGCCCGAGCGTTTTGATAATGCGCCAGCCTCCGGCTGCGGTTCCCGCCGCCATGACGATGGCGCAGGTGATCTTAATCCACAGCGCGATTCCAACGGCCTCGCCGGGCGCCGGAGCCGGTGTGCGCAGGAAGTGCATCCACTGCGGCGCATTGTCCAGCACGCCCGCCTGTGTTCCTGCCAATAGAGCCAAGGCGATGATGCCCATTGTTTTCTGGGCGTCGTTCGTGCCGTGCATAAGGCCCATTGCGCCTGCGCTAACCATCTGCGCCTTGCCGAAAATGCTGTTGATGATCTTGGGCCGGACGTTCTGCAGGACGAAGTAGAGAAAGGCCATTAGCAGGCCGCCAATCAAAAAGCCAGCCAGCGGCGAGAGGACCATTGGCACGACTACCTTCCACAAAATACCTTTGCCTTCCCACCAGTTGGCCGCTGGCTGGGACCAAATGATGACATCCCAATTATTGTGCGAGGCGGCGAGCGCCGCGCCGCAAAGGCCGCCGACGAGGGCATGACTGGAACTGGAGGGCAGACCAAACCACCAGGTAATCAGGTTCCAAATGATTCCACCGAGCAGCGCGCATACAAGGGCTTCCGAGGTGATTATCTTGGAATCGACGAGGCCTGAGGAAATCGTTTTTGCAACTGCGGTTCCGATTAAGGCCCCGATGAGGTTCGTGACTGCCGCCAGCAAAACGGCTTGGCGCGGTGTGAGCACCTTGGTGGACACCACCGTGGCGATTGAATTAGCCGTGTCATGAAAGCCGTTGATATACTCGAAAATGAGCGCGACGAGGATGACGGTGAGCAGCAGCGTCATGGCTTAGCTGTTCTTCAGGACGATGTGGCTGACAACGTTGCCGGCGTCGCGGCAACGATCAATCACCTTTTCGATCAGTTCAAAAATATCTTTGAGGAAGACGATCTTGATGGCGTCGCCAGGCTGGCCGACGCTGTAGAGCTTGCGAAACTCCTCCAAAATGAATTTATCGGCCTCACCCTCGACGACGTGGAGCTGATCGTTGAGTTTCTTGATGCGTTCCATATCGATCCCTTTCCGTAGTTCTTTGATCATCTCCACGACGATGCTGGTGGCCTTCTCTAACATCAGGATCTGCTTGGTAAGGTCGATGCCTTGAAGGAAATGTGGGGCGATCAAGAGCCGCTCGCCGACCTTCTCCACAGTTTTCGGAATCTTGTAGAGAGCCAATGAGAGGGCTTCGATGTCTTCGCGCTCGAGAGCGGTGACGAATGTTCGGCAGAGAGCCTCGCTTATCTCGCCGTAGATGCGCTTCTCGTTGCGTCGAGAGACGATGAAGTCATCGAGCGTCCGTTTTTCCGTTGGATTCTTGAGGAAAGCGACCAAGGCGCTGATGCTTGAGCAGGCCTCCTGCGCGCTGGCTTCCAGCAAATCAAAAAACTTGTCTTCTTTCCCGAAAAACCTCTGGAGTGAGATCATAAATAGCGTCGCTGCTTTGCTTTATGCGCGGCGGCTTGCTGGTTTAGTAACAGGAGAGCGCCGGGATAACAAGCGAGGATAAAAAGGGAGAAGTAGTGGAGCCAGTTGTCGGATTTGAACCGACGACC
>DASPKX010000015.1:0-5319 GCA_035627835.1 Candidatus Methylomirabilota bacterium | reverse complement strand
CCTGGAGAGCGCTGAGAACCAGATGATGTGGATTGGCGAGCAATGGATGGGCTACGGCAAGATCATTTCGCCTGCGGAAGTCAAAGAGCGCTTGCACACCGTGACGCCCGCCGACGTCCGCGCCGCCGCCCGCCAATACCTGCGCCCCGAGCGCGCGAGCCTCGCAGTGATCAGCCCGCTCAAATCGGACAGCGCCTTCCGCAAAATCCTCGCGAGTTAAAGCGGAAGCCTAGTTTCAACCACGAAGGACACGAAGCGCACGAAGCTTAGAATTTTGTTCAGGAGTGCCACGAAAGCGTCATTGGCTTCCTGCTTCTTTATCCTTTCTTCCCTTCGTGATCTTCGTGCCCTTCGTGGTTAATCAGTCTTCCCGCGTTCCTTAGAGCCTCTCCGCTTGTTTCCCACGGGCGCCGCTAGTAGAGTTCGGCGACGTGAAACGCCATTGGCATTTAACACTGCCGCTCCTGCTCGTGCTCGCTTGCATGGCCACCCGCTGGCCTGGCGTGCTCCCCTACAATTTCAGCGCGGTCTATGCCCTCGCTTTCTGCGGCGCCATTTATTTCCAAGGCAAACTCGGTTGGTGGCTCCCGCTCGCCGCCCTGCTTGTCAGCGATGTGGTTCTCAATGTCGCCTATTACAAGGTCTCCCCTTTCGATCCATACCTGCTTGTGAAGCTGCTCGCCTGCCTGGCGATTGTTGCGCTCGCGAAGTTCTTCTTCAGCCCTGCCACACGTTGGTTCAAGATCGTGGGCGGCGGCATTCTCGCGGCGCTGATATTTTATTTCGTTACAAATTCAGCCTCCTGGTGGTATGATCCGGGCTATCCCAAAACACTCGCGGGCTGGATTCAGGCGTTGACGGTTGGGTTGCCTGGATATCCGCCAACTTGGGAATTCTTTCGCAGCACGTTGTTGAGCGGCGGTTTATTCGCGGGCCTTTTTGCCGGCGCGATGAAGCTGAGCCCCGCTGCTGAGGAAGAAGAACAAACCGAGGAAGAACCGGAGCCTGAAAATGCCTCTCCTGAGGAAGCCTGAGCCCGAAGAGGGCAGCGGAACGGAGTCATCTAAACCCTCCGACGATCTTGATCATCTCCCGGAGCTGCACTCGCTTGCCACCGACGAGCCTGCTGAAGAGCAGCGCCCGATGCGCATCGGGGTTCTGTCAGACACTCACGGCCATCTCGATCCTCGCATCACAGAAATTTTCCAGGGCGTGGATCGCATCCTGCACGCGGGTGATATCGGGCTTCCGTGGCTAATCCTGGAACTGGAGCAAATCGCGCCGGTCACTGCGGTCACTGGCAACGTCGATGTTGGCCTCGAGTACAAGGACACGGAAATCTTCGAGTGCGCCGGCCATAAATTTCTCATCCATCATATCGTCGATCCCGAGTCGATGGATGAAAAACTGGAGAAGCGGATCATTCGCGAAGGCCCAGACATCGTGATCTATGGGCACACACATCTTCGTTCGGTGCAGACGGTGAACGAGACGCTCTACTTCAACCCTGGCTACGCCGGACGGAAGAAAGCTGACCAGGAGCGAACAGTGGCGATCCTAACTTGTGACCCCGAGGGCATCACCGCGGATTTCTTCGACCTCGACGCGTAACCTTAAGGGCGCGAATCATGAACCGGGGGCTCAGGCTGCGCTTCAGCCGTTTTTGATTTCTTCTCAGAGCGGCGTTTGATGAAGCCCTTCACTTTATCCTGGAGCCGCTTTGCCCATTCAAAGTGACGGGCCAAAATGGCAATGCCGCCCGCGATGATCAGAAGCCCAGGACCCGGCAGAGGAAGCATAACCACGCCGATCAGAATAACGATCGACCCAAGAAATCCGCTGGCAATTTTGAGCACCACCTGTTGGAAGCAAAGCTAAACGCCATGCTGCCAGAGTCAACGACACCCGGACCTGAGTTCTTGTTCAAGGCTGCCCTAAGAATCGAGGAGAGGAAGTTCGCACCTTCCTTCGCGAGGGCTTCAACGGAGGTCATTTTCAGACATTAAGACGCTCTGAAACCGTAGGCATTGGCAGCCTCAGATGCCGGTTTGGTGGTTTGGGTCTTCATCTGCGAATCTATGCACTCTGCGCCTGTCCTCTCCCCCGGCGCCTTGAACTCTTCACCCGCTCCCTTCATGATGGTTCCAACCCATGGACCCGGAAGCGATCAGCGCCTCAGAGCTGCGCCGTCATCTCGGTGACTGGCTGGACCGTGTTTACGAGGGCGAGGAAGTGATCATTACCCGACGCGGACACGCGGTCGCAAAAATCATCGCCGTTCAACCGCTCCTCCCCGGCCGCATGGTGGATGGAGCTGAGCGCGCATCGGAACCGCAGTCCCATGGGGGCGGCGAGTAGGCACACAATGTTGAACTCGACCATCTTCAGGAAAACCTGAAGCGGTTTTGATCCTGAGGAATCGCGTCCTTGAACTGAGAAGCAGAGGAAGGGTTTGTTGTTTTTGAAAGCGAGCGTGGGCGTGAGGGCCACGCGAGGCTGCTTGCGAGGCGCGACGATTTTGTAGGGATTGTCGCGTTCATCGAGGGTGAAGGCTTTGCATACGCTGGCCCTGCACGAAATCCGCCGCAGGATCGCTGCAGGGTGAAACTTCAGCTTTTACCCTGTGATCGGCGATGCCAGCTGATAGCCAACCCGGAAAGGGCCAGGCCCGCCGGCGCCAAACCGCCAATGACGTAGAGCCACTTCACAAGCGGAGACCCATAGTTGCCGAAATGCAAAGGTCCGAGGATAGACTGGAACTTTTCAGCGATCGTGCGTCCTTCGCATCGCGGACACGGAGTAATTGACCGGTAATAGGATCAAAATCCATTCGGCTTTGCTTGCGCCAAACGGGAGCTTCGCGGTGCAGGATCCGAACCTGAAGGGGGACTCCTTCGTCCCAGGGAAAGATCACCCTTGCGAGTTCACTATTGGAAAGCGCCGCATCGCGCTTTCGATCGCGGGCCGCACGTTTGTTAAACGCTGAAGCTCGAATTCCTGGGGTAACTTAGGTGAGACCGTCCAAAGACCTGGGATGATGAGGTATGCAAACCACATACCGGTGATCCCAAGAACGAGTGTGAAGTAAATGCTGACGAGCCCCACGCACTGATGCAAGTCACTGAACATGGCTCTCCAGCCGCTCCGGAGCCGAACGGGGGTTCGCAAGAGTAGGGGCAGTTTCTTTCGGGCGATCCATGCTCCAGATAGGCCCAACAACGTCAGGGCGAATGCTGCCAAGCCAACAATTATAAAGCCCGCCGGGCCGGCATGAAGCTGCTCATGCAGGTGTAAAAGCCAGGGTTTGAGCAGATCCTGATCATCGCCGGTCCAGAGCACCTCGCCGGTGTAGGGGTTAAAAAAGGCCGACCATCGTCTAACCCTATCCTCGTGAATATAAACGAGCTTGTGGGCGCTGTCAGGATAAACACCTGGCTCCAGACGGAGGAGACGGAAATGCGCAGGGGCAACATTTTGGAGCGAGAGCGCCACTGAGTTTACGTCGGCCAGCGTGGCCGAAGCCGGGGGCTGCGGGATTGTGTGGCGATCCCTCTCCAGGATCCTGCCCAGCTCCGTGTGCATCACCAGCAGCGAGCCGGTGACGCTCACAACGATCAGAATTAAAGAGAAAATCAGGCCCACCCAGCGATGGTAGAGCCAAAGCGCGCGATTGATTGTGGCGCCGGCGCTCTTCCGTGTGGTGAGCTGAGTTGAGCCTGGCATTCGCAGAACTCAACCGACAAACTGCCAATGACGGTCAATGGCGTGCTGGAGCCGACCCGAATCGCGGCAAAATTGTCCGCAGTGGTTAGAGCCTGCGCCAGGTTGTACTCACGATCCGTGAGGTTCCGCACGTTGATCTGGGCCTTCCAGCGATCTCGCTTGTAATAGGCCATTCCGTCGAGTTGCACCCAACCTTCGTACTCCGCGCGATTTTCAGTGGACGCGTAGATATCTGATTGTGCAAAAGCTCCCAGCCCAAATCCGAGCCCGCGCGCAAACCCCTCCTGGAACTCGTAAACACCCCAGACGTTTCCCGAATGTTCAGGGATGCCTGGCAAGCGATTGCCTTTCTGAGCGGCAAGACTTGGGTCGACGGCAAGCAGCTCGTTGTCGAGATAAGCGTAGCCAGCGATCAATCTTAATTGCGGGGTGATTCTGCCGATGGCCTGAAGTTCCAGCCCGCGGGTGCGAGTTTCCCCGAGGTTCGCGGACCATTGCTCGTTGAATGGCAACGTGGCTGAAGCGGGATCCGTGACGACGATGTCCTGCTTGCGAAGATCAAAGACGGCGGCGTTAAGGATCAAGCCTTCATCGAAGAGCGAGTATTTGACGCCAACCTCGAACTGCTCGGTCGTCTCAGGATCCAATGGGCTGCCGCCGATTCCGTTGCCGGTGGCAGGGTTGAAACCGGTTGCAGTCGTCGGGACGAACCCACGGGCCCAGCTGCTATAGAACGACAGGTTCTTTAATGGGCGATAAACTAACCCGGTTCGTGGCGAGATGTTGTCTGAGTCAACGTCCGCGAGCCGATCGTCAAAGAAGGTGTAACGAAGCCCGCCGAGCACGTGCCACTGTTCACCGATCGACACCAGGTCCTGCACGACAAGGCCGGATTGATGGGTATCGGTGCCGAATTCGGATTGGGGTCCGAGAACGAGGCCTGCTGCCGGGAAGGTGTATTCGCGGGTCTCAACATTAAAAACGACATTGTTCACGCCGCTCGCTGAAACGGCATCATTGTGGATCCGCTCGAAATCGCCCTGGACGAGGAACTTGTGCTCGATCGGCTGGTTTAGGAGTGAGCCCGTTTCGACGTCGTGTTTGTATCTCGCAACAATGGTGTCGCTCTCTCCTTCTCCAGATTGCAAGAGCGGCCGAATGTTGACGTCTCCATTCGGAGCGACCACGCGGCCATTGGCTCCGTTGCGGGGCGACGAATCGAATAGCGTCTTGTCCACACGAGTGCTGGAAAGGTTTAGGGACACCGACGAGTTCAGCGTTAAGGCATGCTCCGCCAACACTGCCGCGCGGTAGTAATCGCTCTCCGTCTGATCGTTCCACCCTGGAACACCAAAGAATTGTTTCGAATCCAGCCGAGGCGAGTAACTGAAGCCTTCGGTGTTGTCTCCTTCCAGGACCTGGCCTCGGTCCTGAGTGTATTCGTCGGAGATATATTCGAACTGCCCGGTGATGGTTGTGCGGTCGGTAGGCCGCCAGCTGATCGATGGCGCAAGGAGCAAGCGAGCGCGCTCAGTGTGGTCGCGATGGCTGCCGCTGTCCTCGTACGAGGTCACCATGCGATAAGCGAGATAATCG
>DASPKX010000014.1:0-71463 GCA_035627835.1 Candidatus Methylomirabilota bacterium | reverse complement strand
TCAGCCTGTCGTTGAGCGGCATTGGCGCGACCCTTGAGTGGGATGACGGCTATACGAAGATTAAGAGCCTGGTTCCCGGTGGGCCTGCGGATTTGAGCAAGCAATTGAAGCCCGGCGATAAGATCGTGTCTGTAGCGCAGGGATCTGGCGAGCCAGTGGATGTGGTTGAAATGCGCCTGAACAAGGTGGTGGAGTTAATTCGTGGCAAGAGGGGCACTGAAGTGCGTTTGACCGTTATCCCCGCCAAGGCTCCCGACACCAAAAAGGTCATCACCATCACGCGTGATGAGATCAAGCTTCAAGAGCAGTACGCGAAGGCGCGCGTAGTTGAGCAGGTCGGGGCCGACGGCAAGACCCACCGCCTTGGAGTGATTACGCTGCCTCAATTTTACGATGATTGCTCCGCGCACGTGGAGAAGCTGATTGGACGCCTAAAGAAGGAGAACATCGACGGCCTCGTGCTGGACCTGCGCAAAAACGGCGGCGGCATTCTGGACGAAGCGATCTCCTTAACCGGCCTGTTCATTAAAAAGGGCCCGGTGGTTCAGGTGAAAGACAGCCGGAAGCAGATCCAGGTGATGAAGGACGATAACAGCAAGATCGCTTATGACGGCCCGCTGGTGGTCATGACCAGCCGGTTGAGCGCTTCTGCTTCAGAGATTGTCGCCGCTGCGTTGCAGGACTACGGCCGGGCGCTGGTGATTGGGGATCAGGCAACTCACGGCAAGGGAACTGTGCAAACGGTGCTCGGGCTGGACAGCTTTATCCGCAAGGATGACGTGCCGAATCCCGGCAAGCTGAAGCTCACGGTTTCAAAGTTTTATCGCGTGGAAGGCGGCACCACCCAGCGCGAAGGCGTCACTCCAGACATTGTTCTTCCTTCCGTTTACGATTACCTCGAGCTGGGCGAAAGCAGCATCGAGAACGCATTGCCTGCGGATCGCATCAATCCCGTTTCGCATGAGCGCGTGGGCAAAGTCACTTCCGCCTGGGAGCAGGAGCTGCAAAGCAAGTCGCGGGAGCGCATCAAAGAAGACCGCGACTTTGAATACCTCTTCGAGGACATTGCGCAGGTTAAGAAGCAGCAAGCGGATAAAACTGTCTCGCTGAACGAGCAAAAACGGCTCGCGGAAAAAGAAGAGCAAAAAGCGAAGATGGAAGCCCGCAAGAAGGAGCGCGCTGCACGCAAAGTCGAAGGTGAGAAGGTTTTTGAATTGACACTTGAGATGGTGGACAAAAACGGAGCCATGCAACAAGTTGCTGCGCTAAACGCCAAGCAGGACGATAATTTGGCAGCCACGAAGGTGGAAACGCCGGATGATCCATCGGCCTTGGAAGAGGAAGATGAGAGCGGCAATGCTCCTGACCCACACTTGAACGAGGGTTTGCATATCCTTTCTGACTACGCCGCGCTCCTCGCCAGCAGCGAACGCCGCCTGGCCGACACAGCGGCCGCAACCAAGTAATCGGCCAAACATTGCCCCACGATGACGGATTCGGCATTGTGGGGATGTGAAGCATTCACTGGATCTTCGCAGTAAATTAATTCCCTACGCTGACTTGGCTCGCTGGCGGGCGACCTTCCGCTCCAGAGGTCACAAGCTTGTTGTGACCAATGGCTGCTTCGACCTGCTTCATCCCGGCCACGTCCTTTACCTGCAAGAAGCGCGGAATAATGGAGACGCGCTTCTTGTAGGTGTTAACAGTGATGCCGCAGTGCGGGCATTAAAAGGTCCGACGCGCCCTTTGAACCCAGAGGATGACCGGGCGACAGTCCTGGCCGCGCTTGAGGCAGTGACACACGTTTGTGTTTTTCCGGATACGCGCGCGACCAACTTCCTCGCAGCCGCGCAACCCGACATCTACGTCAAAGGTGGAGACTACACATTGGAAACCCTCGACCAGGAGGAACGCCGATGTGTAGAGCGGGCAGGGGGTAAGATTCTTTTAATCCCCTTTGTTCCGGGGAAATCGACGACCTCTGTTATCCAGCGCATGAAGGCTTAACCCTCTCTTTCTGGTGAGCTTGTGAAAAAATTCACAAATTCAACTTGCGAGGGTTTGGACGCATAGTTTACGTTGCCCCGGCAACAAGGAGCGCTCCTTGCCAGAGTATGCACACCCAACAGGAAATCGGCTATAACAGCAAAATTGAGGGCGATGTCATCGTCACTCGGTTGGATGCTGCCCTTAATTGGTTCCGCAAGAACTCGCTCTGGCCGATGCCTATGGGCCTGGCTTGCTGCGCAATTGAATTAATGGCGGCCGGCGCCAGCCGGTTCGACATTTCGCGCTTTGGCTCTGAGGTGATGCGTTTCTCCCCTCGTCAATCCGACGTGATGATTGTCGCAGGCACCGTGACCTACAAAATGGCTCTCGCAGTAAAGCGAATTTACGAGCAGATGCCCGAGCCGAAGTGGGTGATCGCGATGGGCGCTTGCGCCTCCACCGGCGGAATGTATCGCAGCTATGCTGTGTTGCAGGGTGTCGACCAAATTATTCCGGTGGATGTCTACGTGGCTGGTTGCCCGCCTCGCCCGGAAGCTCTTTTGGATGGGCTGATGCGCCTTCAAGCCAAGGTTTCGAAGGAGCCTCTCATCTCCACGCAGAAAAAAGCCGCTGCCTAAGCTTCAATGAGCGCGCAGGAACTAGCGAGCAAGCTCGTCTCCAATTTCGGAGATTTACTTTCCGGTCCCACGGAATTCCGGGGTGAATGGACCCTTGTTGTTCGGGACGCTGAACGAATTCAGGAAGTTTGCGCCTACTGCCGCAAGGAACTCGGGTTCGATTACCTCGTGGATATCAGCAGCGTCGATAACTACGGGGATGACCCACGTTTTACGGTGGTTTACGAGCTGTATGGTTATGGCCACCGCGCGCACCTGCGCTTGAAAACAGATGTCTCCGAGGAGGGCTGCGAACTCCCCACAGTGACAAACGTCTGGCGGACGGCGGACTGGCATGAGCGTGAGATCTACGACATGATGGGCATTCGGTTCCGCGGCCATCCGGATCTCCGCCGCATCCTCATGTGGGAAGGTTACCCATACTTCCCGTTGCGTAAGGATTTTCCGCTTTCAGGCAAGCCAACTGAACTGCCGGAAGTGGCGTTTACCCGCCCAGCGCCCTTAGAAGGCGGTCCATTTGTCACCGTTTCCGGTGGGAAGGACACCATCGCCCGTGAGCCCCGTGCCCGCTTGCCAGAGACAGATTCCTTGCAAACGATTTCGCGCCTCGAGCGCAGCCGCGATTTCGACCGCGCGGACGAGCAGAAGAACAACATCAATCCGAAGCAATGAGCGTCACCGTTCGAGAGATTGAGTTTAAGGACGCGCCCGCGCGACTTGCGCAGGCGGCGCCCTCTGCTTCGGCACAGCAGGCAGGCTCCGCTGGGACGCCGCAGGGGATTGAGGATCTTCAGAGCGAGAAGATGGTCCTGAACATGGGGCCTTCGCATCCGGCGACGCATGGTGTTCTTCGCATCCTGCTTGAGTTGGATGGCGAGATCATCACCAAAGCGACTCCAGATGTCGGCTACCTGCATCGCGGTGATGAGAAGATCGCCGAGAACATGACCTACACCCAGTTCATCCCGTACACGGATCGACTGGATTACCTCGCGCCGCTGGCGAACAACGTCGCTTACGCTTTAGCCGTCGAAAAACTGCTGGGGATTGATAAAGCCCTTCCGGAGCGCTGCCAGTACATCCGCGTGATTTGCTGCGAGCTAGCGCGCATTTCAGCGCATCTTCTCGGCCTCGGCGCCTTCGCTATGGACGTGGGCGCAATGACCGTCTTTCTGCACACATTCCAGGAGCGTGAGAAGATCTACAATCTTGCTGAATCCCTGACCGGCGCACGTTTTACCACCACTTACACCCGCATCGGCGGCGTCTCGCGGGACTTGCCTCCGGGTTGGGTAGAGCAATGCCGCAAGTTCCTGGACGAAGTCGTCGTCAACTTTGATGAGTCGGAGAAGTTGCTCACACGCAACCGAATCTTTGTCGATCGCACCCGCGATATTGGTGTGATTCCGAAGGAAGTAGCGATTGATTTCGGCCTGACTGGGCCCAATCTGCGCGGCAGCGGCGTCGATTTCGACATGCGCAAAGCGCATCCATATCTGGTCTATGACCGGATGCAGTTTGATGTGCCTATCGGCTCAGTGGGTGACTGCTACGATCGTTACCTGGTGCGTATGGAGGAGATGCGCCAAAGTGTGCGGATTCTCCGCCAGTGCCTGGATCAACTCCCCGGGGGGCCAGTGAACGTTCCGGATGGGAAAGTTCGTTTGCCAGAGAAGGAGCGTGTGCTCACGAAGATGGAAGAATTGATCCATCACTTCATCCTCGTCACTCAAGGGGTGAACGCGCCTCCGGGTGAAGTTTACTTTGGGGCTGAAAACCCCAAGGGCGAACTCGGGTTCTACATCAATAGCCGCGGGGGCGGAACGCCTTATCGCCTGAAGATCCGCGCCCCGTCATTCGTGAATCTGAGCATCCTATCCTGGTTGTTGCCGAAACATCTCATGAGCGACACAGTGTCGATCCTGGGTTCGTTGGATTTCGTCATGGGAGAGTCTGACCGATGAACAAAGACATCCATGCGGGAATTGGCGTGATGAGCGAAGGCGCAGCCTTCAAAGTCCCGCCTGCCTTGGAAGCTGAGATTGACGAGTTGATCTCGCATTATCCGGTAAAGCGCAGCGCGTCCTTGATGCTGTTGCACGCGGTGCAGGAACATTTTGGCTACCTCTCGAAGGAGGCCATCGAGTGGATCGCGCAGAAGCTTGGGCTCGCGCCGATCAACATTTTCGAGTTAGTGACTTTTTATCCGATGTTCCGGCAGCAGCCGATCGGGAAGAGCCACTTCAAGATTTGCCGCACGTTGAGCTGCGCACTGGGTGGTTCGCACGAGTTGCACAAGCATCTCTGCCACAAGCTCGGCCTCGACCATCATGCCCATACCATGCAAACGACACCCGACGGCAAATTCACCGTCGAATTTGTGGAGTGCCTGGCGAGCTGCGGAACCGCGCCCGTGGTAATGGTGAACGAAGACTTTTACGAAGGTGTCACGCCGGAGAAGGGCGATGCGCTACTCCAACAATACGGAAAAAGTTGATGAAGTGGCTGCCGAACATGGATTTGAACCATGACAAGCAGATTCAGAGACTGCTGTGCTACCGTTACACCATTCGGCAGTGCGAAACGAGGGCGTTAAACTACGAATTTTAAGTTAGCAGTCAAGAGCCATGGCTCAGGAATTCAGATTAATTTTAAAGAACGTCGATAAACAGGGTTACACCCCTGATATCGAATGTTACTTGCGCCACGGCGGCTACGAGACTCTTCGCAAGGCCCTCGCGATGCAGCCCAAGGCTCTTCCCGATGGCAAAAGCTCCACCGCACAGGAGCAAATTCGTGAAGAGGTCAAAATCTCTGGCCTGCGCGGTCGGGGCGGCGCGGGTTTCTCCTGCGGGCTGAAGTGGTCCTTTGTTGACCGTAAGAGCGGCAAGCCGATCTACCTCATCTGCAATGCAGACGAGTCTGAGCCGGGCACTTTCAAGGACCGCCAAATCATCCACAAAGATCCGCACCAGCTCGTAGAGGGGATGGTCATCTCGTGCTTCGCGAACGACGTAAAGCTGGCGTACATTTACATTCGCGGAGAGTTCCCTGAAGGCGCGCGCATTCTGAATCGTGCTTTGAAGGAAGCTCGCGAGCGTAATTTCCTCGGCAAGAATATTCTCGGAACCGGCTACGACCTTGAAATCTACGTTCATCGTGGGGCAGGGGCTTACATCTGCGGCGAAGAGACTGGTTTAATCGAATCGCTTGAAGGCAAACGTGCTTACCCGCGCATCAAGCCTCCCTATTTCCCCGCCATCCTGGGCCTTTACATGTGCCCCACCATCGTGAACAACGTGGAGACTCTCTGCGCTGTGAAGCACGTCATGGAGATGGGCGGGCCGCAATTTGCGAAGCTGGGCACTCCTAACAATACCGGCACTCGCATCGTCAGCATCAGCGGCCATGTGAACAAGCCAGGCTACTACGAAGTCGAGGTGGGAAAAGCTACTATCCGCGAGTTGATTTATGACTTTGCGGGCGGCGTGCGGGGCGGTCGCCGGATTAAGGCGATCATTCCTGGCGGCTCTTCGGCGAAAGTTTTCAAGGGCGGAGAGCGCTTCAAGCTCAAGAAGAAGGGTCCTGACGGCAAAGACGTGGAGCATGAAGTCGATATGCTCGATCTGCCATATGATTTCGATTCGTTAATGGCGGCAGGAAGCATGTCCGGCTCCGGCGCGATTATCGTCATGGACGACACGACTGACATCGTGGCTGCGCTGGCGAATCTCTCAGAATTCTATGCGCATGAGAGCTGCGGCCAATGCACACCATGCCGCGAGGGCTCCCTTTGGATGAAGAAAGTCCTGCACCGCCTCACGCACGGCGAAGGGCGCAAGGAAGATGCAGATTACCTGCTCAAGATTGCGGACAACATTCCAGGCGGCCGCACTATTTGCGCGTTTGGTGAAGCTTGCTCCTGGCCGGTGCAGAGCTTTGTTCGCAAGTTTAAAGATGATTTCGTAAAGCGCGGGGAAGATGATGACCGCCGCCGCACTGGTGGCGCGGGCCCGACCTCAGACATGAAAATCGCCGCCACCCCGCACGCATAATATGTCGAGCGCAGCAGCCGCAACAGATCCTAAAGCAACACCCGCTCCAGCGCCGGTCGAGACGATTACGGTGAAGGTGGACGGAGTGGCCGTGCAGGTTCCTAAAACCATGCCGGACCACAACGGCAAGCCGACACCAACGACGATGCTGCAAGCATGCTCGATGGTGAAGATCGATGTCCCGCATTATTGCTACCATCCCAAGCTGCCGGTCGCGGGCAACTGCCGCATGTGCCTTGTTGAGTTCGGCACACCGGCCATGGGTCCGGACCGCAAGCCGGTCCTGAATGAAGACGGCACCCCAAAAATAGCCAAATCCCCTCGTCCAGCCATTGCCTGCGCGACCCCGATTTCTCCGGGGATGGAGATTTACACGCAAACGCCAGGCGTGGCAGACGCGCGCAAAGCCGTTCTCGAGTTCTTGCTGATCAATCACCCGCTCGATTGCCCGATTTGCGACCAGGCGGGTGAGTGCAAACTTCAGGAGTATTCCGTAGAGCACGGCCAGGCCAGCAGCCGCTTCGTTGAAGCTAAGGTTCATAAGCCGAAACGCGTTGACCTCGGGCCGCGCATCGTGCTGGACGATGAGCGATGCATTCTTTGCACACGTTGCATCCGGTTCACGAAGGATGTGGTGGGCGATGATGCCTTGGGCATCGTGAATCGTGGCAGCTACAACACGATCACAAATTATCCCGGCAAGCCTTTCGATAACAACTACACGCTCAACACGGTGGACATTTGCCCCGTGGGCGCGCTGACCTCGAAAGATTTCCGTTTTCAGATGCGGGTTTGGTTCCTCAAGGAATCGAAGAGCATCTGCACGAGCTGCGGCACTGGCTGCAATACAGTTGTCGGCTCTCGGGCGGACAAGATGTATCGCTATGAGCCGCGCGAAAATGATGCGGTGAATTCCAACTGGATGTGCGATTACGGCCGCTTGAATTACAAGTGGGTTAATCGCGAAGACCGCCTCACGAACATCGTCGTGCGCGGCGCCACCGGCCATCCTGAGGTCTCAACGTGGCCGATGGTTACTGACGAAATCACACGGAAGCTCTCGGCCCTGACGCCTGGCAGTTTGGCTATTGTAGGCTCCGCCCGCTGCACGAATGAGGAATTGTTCCTCCTTTCCCAGCTCGCGAAGAAGTTCGGCGCGGTGACGGATTCAATTCCCCGATTAGGTGAAGGCGATCGCTTGCTGCTGAACCCGGACCGCAATCCGAATAGTGTAGGCGCGCGCCTCATGGGCATCGCGGCCAATCCGATGGGTTCTAATCTCTCAAAAATCGCGGACGGAATTCGCAACGGGAAAATCAAGGCCCTCTTCGTTTACAACGAAGATCTGACCAAGAGCGGGATTTCTGCGGAACTGCTCCGCAAGCTGGACTTGCTCGTGGTCAGCGACATCCTTCCAAGCGCCACAACGGAGTTGGCCCATTATCTCCTGCCAGGCGCTTCCCATCTGGAGAAGCGAGGCACGTTTACGAACGTCAAAGGCCGGGTGCAAAAGTTCTTCAAAGCCTTGGAGCCTAAAGGCAGCGCACGGCCTGAATGGGAATTCCTGCACGACATCGTTTTCAACGTCACCGGCAAGGACGGCTATTCCACCATTGAAGGCCTCTTCAATCAGATGGCAGCCCAAACGCCCGCTTTCGCTGGCGTGACATGGGCAAGCCTCGGTGACAATGGCGTGAGCATTCAAATCTGATGGACCTCTCAGCAACTCAACAATTCCTCCTGTTCAGCGCGCTGAAAGTGCTTGGCGTGATCGGCATCATGCTGCCGATGATCGCTTATTCGGTGATGGCCGAGCGCCGCGTTTCCGCGTGGATCCAAGATCGTGTTGGGCCGAACCGGGTTGGGCCTTTCGGTTTGCTCCAGCCGCTTGCTGACGGGTTGAAGTTCATCCTGAAAGAAGATTTTACCCCCGCCCACGTTCGTAAAGCCTACTTCTGGCTCGCTCCCGCGATCACGATGATCCCGGCGTTTCTGACGATCGCTGTCATTCCGTTCGGCTCAAACCTCGCTGGGCAAAAGATGGTGATCGCCGACTTGAATGTCGGCATCCTTTACACTTTCGGCATCGTTTCTCTCGGTGTTTATGGAATCGTGCTGGCTGGATACGCCTCTAATTCCAAATACTCCTTCCTTGGTGGCATCCGTTCGAGCGCGCAGATGGTGTCTTACGAAATCGCGATGGGCATGTCGGTCATCCCGCTGTTTATGTTGGTGGGTAGCCTAAACCTGAGCGATGTCATCGCGTATCAGCGTGAGAACGGCTGGCTTATCCTTTATGCCCCGTTCTCGTTCATCATTTTCCTGATCTCGGCCTTCGCGGAAACAAACCGTTTGCCCTTCGATTTGCCGGAATCAGAAACCGAGTTGGTGGCCGGCTACCACACGGAATACAGCTCCATGAAGTTCGCGCTCTTCTTCCTTGGGGAATACGCGAACATGATTGCGGCCTCCGCTATGATGGTGACGCTGTTCTTCGGCGGTTGGACCTTGCCTGGATTCAGCGCCCCTGCGAACACGCTGCTCGCCGGCATCCTGCACATTGCGATTTTCCTGGCCAAGCTCGCTGTCCTGATGATCTTTTTCATCTGGGTGCGATGGATGTTGCCGCGCTTCCGTTACGATCAACTCATGGATCTCGGGTGGCGTCGCTTCGTCCCGTTCGCGCTGGCTAACATTGCCCTTTACGCGGTGATTCTGTGGGCCCGCGCTGCTTTCAAATGATTGTTAACCGTTCCAAATTAACTTTTTGGGAACGCCTTTATTTGCCCGCGATCTTGAGCGGCTTCAAGGTCACGCTCCGTCACTTCTTCAACAAGAAGGTGACGATGCAATATCCGGAAGAAAAATGGACGGTCCCGCCGAATTATCGCGGGGCTCCTTACCTGGTAAAAGACCAGAACGACCGGACCAAGTGCGTATCCTGCCAGCTTTGCGAATTCGTCTGCCCGCCCAAGGCCATCACGATCACTCCTCCTGGGCCTCAAGGCGCGCCTGAGGTTGGCAACGTCGAGAAAGCTCCGCGCGAATTCGAGATCAACATGCTTCGCTGCATCTTCTGCGGCTACTGCCAGGAAGTTTGCCCCGAGGAAGCGATTTTCCTGCAACAGGATTATTCGCTCACCGCGCTCAGCCGCGAGGAGTTGATCTACAACAAAGAGAAGCTTTTGAAGTTAGGCGGCGTTCATCAGGATAAAATTCGAAAGTGGGCTCACAAGGCTGAGGAAGCCAAAAGCCAGGGTGTTCCGCCGTAAGCAGGGGCCGCTTCAAAACCATGCAAAACATCTTCTTTTATCTTTTCGCAGGCCTGACCCTTCTGTGTGGGTTGCTGGTGGTTGCTAATCCCGTCAGCCGAAATCCAGTGACGAGCGCGATGTTTCTTGTGCTCTGCATCGTCTCCATGGCGGGGCTCTTCGTGCTATTGGAGGCTTTCTTTCTGGCCGCTGTGCAGATCCTCGTTTACGCCGGCGCCGTCATGGTCTTGTTTCTTTTCGTGATCATGCTTCTGGATATTAAGGACGAAGAGCGCCGTAAGTTAAAACTCGCCTCGGTGGGGATGGGAGTTGTGGCGGTGGGCGCGATCGCTGCCTTCCTGGTAAAGACGATCGTCAACGCCGCGCCCGGCGCCGCTCTGAACGCGCCGCAGGCTCAAGGCGCAACGGCTCCGCTCGGCAAACTGCTCTTTAGCAAGTTTCTGCTTCCGTTCGAAATTCTCTCCGTGCTGCTTCTCGCTGCCATGGTCGGAGCCATCCTCCTGAGCAAAAGGGATCTGCGATGAAAGTGGGCCTCGAACATTATCTCATCGTCAGCGCGCTGCTGTTTTGCATCGGTTTGTTTGGCGTAATCGCCCGCCGGAACCTCCTGGTCATCTATATGTCTATCGAGCTGATGCTCAACGCGGGGAACCTCGCGTTGGTTTCACTCTCCCGTTACAACAACAACCTGAACGGGCAGGTCATCGTTTTCTTCATCATCACGGTTGCGGCGGCTGAGGTGGCTGTCGGTTTGGCTTTGATTGTCGCGCTTTACCGGAAACGGCAGTCCGCGCACGTCGAAGATTTAACGGTGATGAAGCTCTAACGCTGATGGACCCGTCCACAAATTTGCCCTGGCTGATCCTTTTCCTGCCGCTCGTCGCGGCGGCGGTTATCACCCTTTTCACGCAACGGATCCCGCGCTTGAGCGCCTTCCTGAGCATCGGGGCGATTGCGATCTCTTTCCTGATTACATTGTCATTGGCCAGCGTCTTCACGGGCGGGCAGCCAATCCGTGTGTCAGCGAACTGGCTGAACGTCGGCGACCTCATGATTCCGTTTGGCCTGCAGATCGACCGCCTCGCCTGGGTCATGTTAGTGGTCGTCACAGGAGTGGGATCGCTCATTCATATTTACTCCTACGGATACATGCACGATGACCCAGGCTTCTCCCGTTACTTCGCCTCCTTAAGCCTGTTCACCTTTTCAATGCTCGGGATCGTGCTCGCGAACAACTTCTTTCAGATGTTCATCTTCTGGGAGTTGGTCGGCGTCTCCAGCTACCTGCTGATCGGTTTCTGGTACAATCGCCACTCTGCGGCCGATGCTGCACGAAAGGCTTTTCTCACAAATCGCATCGGTGACTTCGGGTTCCTCCTGGGCATTCTGATTGTTTGGTCAGCCCTGGGAACACTCCAGTTCACGACGCTTCAGCAGACGATCTCCTCGAACCCAGGCGCATTGGGAACTATGGCTACGATTGCCGGTCTCCTTATCTTTTGCGGAGCGATGGGCAAGTCGGCGCAGTTTCCCCTGCACGTCTGGCTGCCGGACGCGATGGAAGGCCCAACGCCTGTCAGCGCATTAATCCATGCCGCGACGATGGTTGCCGCAGGGGTTTACATGCTCTGCCGGACCTTCTTCCTCTTTCAAGCGACTCAGGCCTGGCCAGCCGCCTTAAGTTTCCTGAACGGCATCACCGCCCTGGATATCATTGCCTGGATCGGCGCGATTACATCATTGATGGCCGCGTTGATTGCCGTGCAACAGAGCGATATCAAGCGCATTCTCGCTTATTCCACCCTTTCTCAGCTCGGCTACATGGTCATGACGGTGGGCTTAAGCGGTCCGAACCCAGCCATGTATCACCTCACGACGCATGCGTTCTTTAAGGCCCTTCTCTTCCTTGGAGCCGGTTCAGTGATTCACGCATTGCACCACGAGCAGGACATCTGGAACATGGGCGGTCTTCGGCGCAAGATGCCGGTGACATTCTGGACATTCCTTTTAGGAACGCTCGCGATTGCTGGCATTCCGCCACTGAGCGGGTTCTTTAGCAAAGACGCGATTCTGCTGCAGGCCTACCAACAGAGCGGTCCACTGTTCTTTGTGGCGGCATTCGTCGCCGTCCTCACCTCCTTCTACATGTTCCGTTTGTTCTTCGTCGCCTTCACCGGCGCGCCTCGCAGCGAAGCCAGCGGGCACACTCATGAGTCGCCGAAAGTGATGATCCTGCCTCTCATCATCCTTGCGATCCCCACGATAGCTGCCGGTTTCTTCGGTTTGGATGAAGTGGTTTCGAAGTCCCACGACGCACACCATGGAAGCGGCATTTTTGCGGTCCTGAACCATGCTCCTGCGATTGTGATTGCGTCCATCGGAGCCGCTCTGCTGGGCCTGCTAATGGCGGCTGGGCTTTATTACAACGCCAAACGCGATCCGGTGGCTGAGAACATGGGCGTTGCTGCTCGCGCCATGAAAGGGCGCTTCTATTTTGACGAAATTTACGCTGGGATTATCGCTCTGACCCAAGGCCTGGCTGCCCGCCTGGCCGATTGGGCGGATCGCTGGATCATTGGAGGGCTGGCTGTGAAGGGAACGCACGGGATTGTCGAATTGTTTGGGCGCGGCCTGCGCTTGTTCCAAACGGGCAATATCCAAACGTATGCATTTCTAATCATCGCTGGGGCCGCTGCTGTGCTTTACTACGTCTTTCGTCCATAACCACCATGTCGATTCTCACATACATACTCGGAGCGCCTTTGGTGGCGGCGTTGCTGATTGCGCTGATCCCGCGCAACTACCGCTTCGTCATTCGCATTGTGTCGGTGACCGCGAGCCTCATCTCGCTCGTGCTAGGTGTGGCCATGTTCGCCGCGTTTGTGCCCGGCGGAACGGGATTCCAGTTTGCGCAACGGGTTCCCTGGGTGGAATCGCTCGGCATCTCCTATTATGTCGGTGTGGACGGCATTAATGTTGGGCTTGTTCTTCTGGGAACCATCGTCGCGTTTGCTGCCACGGCTATCTCATGGGACATCAAAGATCGGCAGAAAGAGTTCTACCTGCTGCTGATGGTAATGATCGGCGGCATTCTCGGGGCGTTTGCTTCGTTGGATCTGTTCTTTCTCTATTTCTTTCACGAACTCGCGCTGATCCCAACCTTCATCATGATTGGCGTGTGGGGCAGGGGAGAGAACAAGAATTACGCTGCTTACAACATCACCCTCTATCTAACGGCCGGAGCGCTGCTGACACTGATTGGGCTGATTGCGCTGTACGTCGCTTCGGGCGCGAACACGTTCAGCATCCCTGAACTTACGGCTGCTTTAAGCGCTCGCCCGCTGTCGAGCAACCTGCAGCAACTCATCTTCCCCATTCTGCTGTTTGGATTTGGCATCCTGGTCTCTCTGTGGCCATTCCACACCTGGGCTCCCTTAGGTTATGGCGCGGCTCCCGCCGCAACGGCAATGCTTCACGCAGGCGTGCTGAAGAAGTTCGGCCTTTACGGCCTGATTCGCGTGGCGCTTCCCATGTTGCCCGAGGGCGCGCAGAGTTGGATGCAAATCCTTGCCGTGCTCTGCCTCGGCAATATCCTTTTCTCCGGCTTGGTTGCGATGCAGCAGCGCAATCTTAATCTGCTCATTGGCAACTCGAGCGTCGCGCACATGGGCTTCGTTTTTCTTGGAATCGCCAGCCTCACACTCATTGGGATCACTGGGGCTGTGGTGGTGATGATCGCGCACGGGTTGCTTGCGGCGCTCAGTTTTGCCATTAGCGGATATCTTTACCAGCAAACGGGCACACTCAACCTGGATTCCTATGGCGGCTTCCTGCGTCGTCTGCCTTTCATGGGCACCGTGACAATCATGATGGTGATGGCCGGGTGCGGGCTGCCTGCATTCGCAAACTTCGTAGGTGAAGCGATGGCCATGTTCGGTGCATGGAAAGCCCACCCTGTTGTGACGACTCTGGCCGCGTGGGGGGCTTTGGTTATCGCAGCGGTCTATATGCTCGGTCTCGCGCGCTCAGCGATGCACGGCCCAATGGTCGAGCTAGGTAACAATCTGCAGGATGCACCTGGCTTATGGCGTAAGCTTCCCTTTGCGCTCCTGGTTGCCGGGTTGCTTATTTTCGGCTGCGTCCCTCGCTTGCTGACCGATCGAATTGCGCCGAGCGCGGAAAAAATAGTGCAGCTCACTACCGGCCAAAAGTCTCCGAACCTCCGCACCGCCGAAAGTTCCGCTCCAGCGGGCACTCGCTTCACTGTCGTTGCCCAACCTTAATTCCATGACGAACACCTGGGCCATAAGCCTTGAAATCGCCGTAATTGCAGGAGGCCTCATCCTGCTGATGCTCGATCTTTGGACCTCGCCCGCCAATAAGCGCCGCCTCGGTTATGTTGCTGCTGGCTATCTTGGGTGCGTGCTGGCCGCCACATTCTTCATTAACACCGGCGCGTCACAGCTCGCCTTCGATAATTCCTACGTCATGGATGGGCTCGCCTTGTTTTTTAAACGCTTCTTCCTGGTGGCTGCAATCATCGTGATGATCATCGCCACCGATTTTGCAGATCGCATCCCCGTGGGCGTGTCGGAGTTCTATTCGCTTTCCATGTTTGCTCTCGCGGGAATGATGTTCGCCGCTTCTGCGAACGACTTCGTGATGGTCTTTGTCTCCCTCGAACTGATCACTATCACGTTTTATATCCTCACGAGCTTCCAACGAAACCGCCTCGTCTCGCTCGAAGCCGGAGTGAAGTACCTGATTATGGGCGCGCTCTCCACCGCGTTCACCGTCTATGGCATTGCGTTGGTTTTTGGCTCCGCGAGCACTACCAACTTCGCCGAAATATACCGTCAAGGTGAAGCGCTGCTATCCAAGCCTTTATTTCTCGTTGGCCTGCTGATGGTGCTTTTCGGAATCAGCTTCAAAATTGCGGCTTTTCCATTCCAGATCTGGACGCCCGACGTTTACCAAGGTTCACCCGCTCCAAGCACTGCTTTCCTGGCTATCGGCTCAAAGACTGCGGGTTTCGCTATCCTCGTTCGGATGCTCTACACGGTCGCACCCAGTGTGTTCACGAAATGGGGCCCGCTGATGATTCTCGTTGGATCCATCACGATCCTTTACGGAAACCTTTGCGCCATTCCGCAGCGAAACTTGAAGCGGTTGCTCGGTTACTCCTCCATTGCGAACGCCGGCTATCTCCTGTTGGGCATTGCTGCAGGCAACCAGCACGGATCATCAGCGATCCTCTTCTACCTTGCTGGATATCTCTTTAGCGTCCTCGCCGCCTTCGCGGTGATCTCGGTGGTTGCTCGCGAAGCCAATGATGAAGATGTGAGCATCGTGGCTGGGCTCCATAAACGCTCACCATTGCTCGCTGCAACGCTCGCGCTCGCAATGATCTCGCTGGCCGGCATTCCGCCGCTCGCGGGGTTCTTCGGCAAGTTCCTGCTCTTGCGCGCTGTGATCGAACGAGCAACAGCAGAGCCGATTTACTTTTGGCTGATTGGCGCAGCCCTGATTGGGATCGTCATATCGTTCTACTACTACCTTGGGGTGGTGCACGCCATGTACTGGGGCAAGGCAACTGATGAATCGACGCTCCGCATCAATGGCCCAATGGTCGCGCTCCTTTACGCTTGCATCGTGGGCATGCTCTATCTCGGAGTATTCCCGAATCCGATCGTGAAAGCTGCTGACGCGGCTATCGCGTCGGTGAAGCTCTAACTCTACTCGCTTCCCTCGACAGAGCTTTCTTTGGTGCAGGCTCCGCGATCGGCCGGTGTCTCGCCGGGCAGCTCTTTGCTTTTGCGCGGCTCTTTGCCTTCGAATTCGCCGCGCTTCACTGAATGTTCTCCTTCTCGCTGGTCCATGCGGCAATTTAAGCGGTAAAGGGCCGCGCGCGAGCAGTGTCAGTGAATCGGGGTTTACCGGATCGTGCGCATCTGCACAGCGTCCACGATCTCTTCCCCTGCCGAAATCCAACCCACAATGACAATTGTGTCGCCTTTGCTCACGATCTTCTGGTCCACAAGGGCCTTGATTGCGCGGTTAATGTTAGCTTCGGGATCCTTCTCCAGGAAAGGGATGACTACGGGTGTCACGCCCCAGTTGAGCGCGAGTTGCCGAGCTGTGACAGGTTGGGGGCAGATCGCGATGATAGGCGAGAACCGCGGGCGCAACCAGGAAGCGTGCCGGGCCATGTTCCCCCGTAATGTGAACACTACAATGGCCTTGGCCCGGAGTTCATCCGCCATCACGACAGCGCTCTTAACGAGCTTCTCGCGTGGTGTGCGCAACTCAGCCCGATCCGCGTAACCAGCGCCACCGCTGCGCTCAATGCGCTCAGAAATCTTGACGAACACTTCCACGCACTTCACCGGGTACTTGCCAACGGTCGTTTCGCCGCTGAGCATGATTGCGTCCGATTGCTCAAACACGGCGTTCGCGACATCTGTGATTTCCGCGCGCGTCGGAAGAGGATTATCGATCATGCTTTCCAGCATGTGCGTCGCCACTATGACTGGCTTGCCCACACGCAAGCAGGTCTTCACGGCCTTGCGCTGAATTACCGGCAGCTCTTCGTAAGGGCACTCAATGCCTAAATCGCCGCGCGCCACCATAACCCCGTCAGCTTCGTCGATGATCTCGTTGAGGTTTTGAACCGCTTGTTGATCTTCGATCTTGGCCACGATCAGCGGTCGTACTTTGGCGTGCTCAACAACCGCTTTGAGTTGCCGCAGGTCTTTGGCTTCGCGAACGAAAGATAGGGCGATAAAATCCACCTGAAGCTCCAAACCGAGCGCAATGTCCGCTAAATCCTTCGCGGTCAGGGCTGGGAGGCTAACCTTCACTCCGGGCAGGTTGATGTGCCTTCGACTTCCCAGTTTGCCAGGCGTTAAAACCTCGCATTCGATGTGGTTTTGAAACTTGGCCAACACCTTCATCTGGATTTCGCCATTATCCAGGAGAACCACGTCGCCAACGCTGATGTCGTTGATCAGGTTGTCGTAGTTTACATCAACAGAGTGCAGTTCCTCGCTTTGATGTCCGCGAACAGTGAGCGTGAATTTCTGTCCGGGGCGGAGGTCGAGCGCGGCAGGCAGATCTCCCGTGCGAATAGCAGGCCCTTGGGTGTCCATAAGAATCCCCACAAAGCGGGCCCGCTGTTCGGCTACCGTGCGGATGTCACTGACCACTCGCCGGACCCAATCGTGAGTGCCATGCGACATGTTGAGCCGGAAGATATTGACGCCAGCGTCGATCATCCGCCCGATCTGCTCCGGAGATTCGGTTGCTGGCCCCAACGTCGCTATAATCTTCGTCCTGCGCAAATTCACGGCAGGAGCTTACGAAAGCCGGTCTCTGAGGGAAGCTATTTTGGACGATCAGCTCGCCCCTTGAATCAGAGGGCGAAACTCCCACGTTTCAAAGCAGCGGATCTCAATGTGCGAGGATGGTTCTGTTGTCATGCTCAGGGTTTAAGTAACGTGCGCAAACGCCCTGGATTCGATCGTGAGCTTGCCGCGCCAGAGCGAACTGCGCGGAAGCTAAAAATCTAGCGCTCCTCGGGAGCTTCGTTTTTAACGCCTCCTCATACTTCACCAGCAAAGCCTCACTATGCCGGCAACAGGCTCTTAAAGCTTCATCGGCGCGAACCGCGACGCCTGGGTTCGACTGCCTCGGATGCAGGGGGCGTAATTCGACATCTGCCAAGCGGGCCAACTCTGACTGAAGTTCCGCAGCAAAGCGGGCGCGTTGAAGTGAGTAACTGTTGAACAGCCGTCGCATAACATCATCCTCAACGACTGCGGCCGCTGTTCTGAATTCAGCCTCTCCGATATAGCAGGTCTGGATCAAACGGTGCAGCGTTTCCGCGGCTTCGATTTGCCCAGAGGAGCCGGGGCTTCCGGTTGTTGCGAGCGGCTCAGATATCATTGCGCAAAATTCGCTCCACTGCTCATCACTCACAATGAGGGGAACCACCGGAAACTGAGCGCCGCGTGGAGAAAGGGCGCGTGAGGGGACTCCTGAAACACTCGCCGGGGGTGCGGAATATTGAATAGATTTCGAGATTGCGGAGGGCAGGGGGATATCGCTTCCCGCAGTGGTTTGCGCGGCGTCGTAAAAAAAGGCGCACAAGGCCACTAGCCCTGTGCGCCGTCAAAAAAATATTAATTAACGTTTCCGCGGAGTTGGCTCCTGAGCCTTTTCCTTCTCCTCATCTTCTTCACCCTCTTCATCTTCTTCCTCTTCCGACTCCTCGGCATCCTCGGCGCTTACTTCCTCATCTTCGTCTTCCTCCTCCTCCTCTTCTTCACCTTCGGCGGCAAGGTTGATGCAGGTCATGGCGAGTTCCGTTAAATTGTCATCGGCATCCTTCTCCTCATCGAGGATCTCCTGGAGCAGGTCAGCTTGTTCATCAAGCTCCAACTGTTCAGCATAGGTGCGGAGTGTGCCGTACGAGGCGATTTCATAATGCTCCACCTTTTGGGCCGCCGCGATCATAGCAGCATCGAGCACATCCGCGTCGGCGTCCTCCTCCATCAGTTTCTTGGCTTCCTCGAGGAGCCCCTTCATGGCTTCGCATTTGCCACCCTTAGGCTTCTCCTCAAGCATTTCAAAAATCTCGTTCAAGCGCTCGACCTGGGCCTCCGTTTGCTCCAGGTGCTCTTCAAACGCCGCGCTCAGCTCCTCGTTGGTGGCGGCTTTGGCCATTTTCGGGAGAGCTTTGACCAGTTGGTTTTCGGCATCATAAATGTCGCGAAGCTCCTCAATGTACAGCTCGCGCAGCGTTTCCAATTTCATAAAAAACTCCTCTCTGATTTTGAAATGTTAAACCCAGTGAACGTGGTTACCTGTAGGGCAGGGTCAAACAGGAAGCCCCTTTGCGCAATCAGTGCTTTGGAAGCCTTTTGTTTAGGGGAACTCCCGACGGTTGAAGACGATTTGTTTGCCCTCCCGCAAGCACAAGTTATTCACCATTAATCGTCTGCGTCCACTCATTCCGCACGTTAGCCAATTAGCGCCGCAGACCCCTCGTTTCCAGACACCGCAATGGATTCCTTGACTTAGGGGGGGACAGAAGTATTATCCCGCACTCCGCTGAGGCGGGGCTGCTTCTTTTGGGGCAGAAAATAAACGACAATTTTTATGAAGCGCCAGTATCAACCCTCGAAAATTCGCCGCAAGCGCCAGCACGGTTTTCTTAACCGTAACAGCAGCAAGAGCGGCAAGGCCATTCTCGCCAATCGCCGCCGCGTTGGGCGCAAGCGCCTCACCCCGGTTTGATCGGGAGACTCGCCATGGCGCCCGAACGCCAGGCTCGCCAGAAATTCCCGCGCAGCATGCGTTTGCAGCGAAGGCGCGACTTTACTTACTTGAAGGAAAAAGGGGAACGGCTGGCTTACGGTTGCCTTGTCTTGAATTGGCTCGGCAACCCTAACGAGAAACGGCCCCGACTCGGGGTTGTCACTTCTGCAAACATCGGCCCGGCAGTCGTTCGCTCTCGGGCTCGCCGCCTGCTTAGGGAAGCTTTTCGCAAAAATCAGGATCGCTTCCCCAGCCCGACCGATGTCGTCCTAGTGGCGCGCCGCTCGATTTACGGGAAGAGCGGCCAGGAAGTTGAGCGAGACCTGCTTCGCGCCATGGACCGCGCGGGCATTCAAAAAAAGGAGCAGTGAATCCGGGGAAGCACATGGCGCTCTTCACCATACGCTTTTATAGAGTGGTGATCTCGCCCGCTAAAAACGTCATCTTCGGGCCCTTGGCCCGATGCCGCTACACTCCGTCCTGCTCGGAATACGCTCTCCACGCTGTGCAGTCTCATGGCACCTTGAGAGGGACTTGGCTCGCGCTTAAACGCCTGGCCCGCTGCCACCCATGGGGCGGCTGGGGCCACGACCCCGTTCCTCCGCCTTCACCTAAAAGATCGTGCTGCAATCTGTCCCACGCCGCGCGCTCTGCCTCCTCAATTTAATCAATGGATCGCAAATCTATACTCATCATCGTTATTTCCTTTGTCCTCATGCTGCTTTGGGGGCCGATGGTGAACAAGCTCTACCCTCCGACCAAGGCGCCGATCTCCACGAACAGCCTCAGTTCGGCCACGAATTCTGTGACGAACGCTGCAGCGGGAACCAACGCTCAGGCGACGTTAGGCCCCGCTCAAACTAACGCTGGCGCCACGCTTACCACCGCAGCCACAAACGCGCTGCCGAACCCCGGCCCGGAGGAGACATTAGTTCTGGAAGACGCAGACGCCCGGTACGTGTTCACCTCCCGCGGTGGTGGCGTTAAGGAAGTGCAACTCAAGAAGCATCCTGCCGCAGTTGTCTGCAACGATACCAATGCCGCATCAGCAGCCCAGGCGTCGTTGAATGCCGGCGCGCCGATGCCCTTATTCGCTGTCGTTGGCGAGCGGGATGCGAACTATCGCCTCGAAAAACTCGGAGGAAATGGCGTCCGCGCGACTTCGCAGCTCCCGAACGGCGTTGCCATCGTTAAGGATTTCCGCCTTAGCACGAACTATCTACTCCAGACCACGGTTCGATTTGAGAACCGCACAGCGAACATCCAGCAAGTGCCCACGCACGGGCTGGTAATTGGCACCGCCACTCCGCTCAGCTCGCATGACGAAACCGACAAGCTCGGGCTGCAGTGGTATAACGGCTCAAAAACCGAGACGATTAACGAACCGTACTTTGCCAACAGAACCTTAGGCTGCTTCCCAGGCACTCCGCGAACTGAATTCCTTGGCGGAGCCAGCAATGTTTACTGGGGCGCTGTTTACAACCAGTTCTTCACCATAATCACGGTGCCCGTGAGCGGCACAAATCAGGCGGCGTCACTTCCCGCCCAGATTGCCGCAGTTCGTGCTCCGCTTCCTCAGCCCACCGCCGCGCAGATTGCCACCGATTCGCGCATTGCGCGCAATCCCTTCGGCTTCCAAACAAGCTTTATTTATCCCGGCATAGAAATACCGGCCAATTCGGCCCTCGCTCGTGAGTTCAGCGTGTACGCAGGCCCCAAGGAGTATCAAACCCTGGCGCGTCTGCCGCACAATGTCGATTTGGTGATGGGCTTTGGCGGCTTCTTCGGTTGGTTCGCCAAGATCCTGCTGTTGGCGATGAATGCGCTTCACAATATCGGGCTCTCCTACGCGCTGGCCATTATTGCGATCACCATCATCATCAAGCTGCTATTCTGGCCCCTGACAACTGCGAGCACCCGCTCCATGAAGCGCATGTCCGCCATGCAGCCTCAGATGAAGGCCATCCAGGAGAAGTACAAGGATGACCCGCAGAAGATGAACCGGAAGATGATGGAGTTCATGCGGGAGAATAAGATCAACCCGATCGGCGGCTGCCTTCCAATTCTCATCCAGCTCCCATTCTTCTTTGGGTTCTACACCATGCTCCAGAGCGCGATCGAACTGCGTGGGGCTGAGTTCCTCTGGGCATGCGATCTTTCGCAAGCCGACACAGTCGCGGTCATTGCGGGGTTCCCAATTAACATCATGCCCATATTGATGGGTGCAACCATGCTTTGGCAGGCCCGGTTGACTCCGCCTTCGCCAGGCATGGATCCGATGCAAGCGAACATGATGCGGTACATGCCGCTGATGTTTGTGGTGTTCCTTTACAACTTCTCCGCGGGCTTAACGCTTTACTGGACCGTTCAGAACTTGTTATCAATCGCCCAAATGAAGCTCACCAAGGATAAGCCGACTCCCGGCACACCTGGGCCAGCCGCTGCGAAACCGACGCAGCCGCGCAAAGCATAGTTTGCAACGGTTTTCATTATGGCAGCGCAACCGAAAGAGATACTGGAAAAGCTTCTTACCCTTCTTGGGTTTGAGGCGAAAGTGGCCGAGCAGCAGGATGACGGGCACATCATGCTCGACATCCAAACCGATGATCCCGGCAGGCTCATTGGCCGGCAGGGGCAAACACTCGCTGAACTCCAGTATCTGACGAACCGAATCATCTTCCGCGACGACCAGAACGCGCCCAAGGTAACTTTGGATGTCGGAGGCTACCGTTCCCAGGCGCGGGACGCTTTGATCAAAAAAGCGCAGGAAGCAGCGGAGAAGGTGCGCAAATGGGGTGACATCGTTGAGATGGAGCCACTCAACGCTTTTGATCGGCGCATTGTTCACAACGCGCTCAAGGACGATCCAGACATCGAAACTCAAAGTGTCGAAGTCGAAGGCACTGACCGCAAAGTCATTCTCCTCCGGCCACGCCGCAATTAACGGGCAATCTCACGGTTTTGACCGCGCCCACGCTCCATCTCAGCGCCGAGGCGAAAGGGCATCTGCCCACGCATGTGGCCATCATCATGGATGGCAACGGGCGTTGGGCAAAGCAGAGACACCTTCCCCGTGTGGAAGGGCATCGCAACGGGGTCGAATCGGTGCGAACGGTCGTGAGGGTCTGCGGCGAGCTTGGGATCAAATACCTCACGCTCTACGCCTTCTCAGTTGAGAACTGGAACCGGCCAAAGGACGAAGTCGACACCTTGATGAAGTACCTCGCCCGGTATTTGAAGAACGAGATTGGCGAACTTAACAAAAGCAACGTCAAGCTAGAGACCATCGGCCAAATTTACCGGCTTCCCGAATTCGTCCAAGAGCAATTGGTTAAAACCAAAGAGGCTCTGTCTAAAAACACGGGACTGACCCTGGTTCTTGCGCTCAGCTACGGTGGGCGCACGGAAATCATAGAAGCAGTCCGAGAAATTGCCGCGAAGGTGAAGGAGGGGGTCATCGAGCCTGCGGAAATCAACGAGCACGTCATCCAGCAGCATCTCTACACCCGCAATTACCCAGATCCTGACTTGCTCATCCGCACGAGCGGTGAAATGCGCGTTAGCAACTTTTTGCTTTGGCAGATTTCGTACACAGAGTTGGTCGTCACGCCCACACTCTGGCCGGACTTCCGTAAACCGCAGCTCTACGAGGCGCTTGAAGAGTACACTCGACGCCACCGCCGGTTTGGCAAACTATAACGCGCTGTGGCCCAGCCTGGAGATTCCTCGCGTCCGAAGCTCTTCACTGACGCCAAACTGGCTTTTCCCGACTTCTTTGCTTCGGGTGAATTGCTCGTTATCAACGGCCGAATAGAGACTATTTGGATAGAGGAACAAGCCTCTTTCGTTCCCCCCGACGCTGAAATCATCGATTGCGGCGGAGCAATCCTCGCGCCCGGCCTGGTCGATATTCACAACAACGGGGCGCTTGGCCATGAGTTTGTCGCTGGCGATCCGGAGGGAAACAACCGCGCGCTAGCCTGGCACCTCCAGCAGGGCGTTACGAGTGTGGTCGCCACCATTATGACAGCGCCGCAAGAGGAGATGGCCCGTGCAGTCCGTGTGCTTTCAGACCAAGCAGAGCAGGGGGCACTTCAGCCGAATTTCAGCGGCATTCACATCGAAGGTCCTTACTTCCATCCGGATAAGCGCGGGGCGCACCGTCTGGAATGCCTGAGGGAACCGCGCGAATCTGAATACCGGGAGCTATTTGATGCGGCGCGCGGCACACTGCGCCTCTTCACGTTTGCTCCGGAGATTAGTGGAGCGGTGGGCCTGTGCGCCTTCCTTCATGAGCGTGGAGTGACGCCCACCATCGGCCACACAACCGCAAGCTTTGCGCAAATCAGACGAGCCGTTGCTGCAGGAGCGCGGCATATGGTTCATGCAAATAACGCCGTTGATTGGCCAACCCGGCGCCCAAATAACACCGGCTGGCTCGGAACCGAGCTGATGCCAATGGGTGCGTTGCTCGCTGACTATCGTCTGACCTGCGAAATTATCGCGGATGGCTATCACGTGCCCTGGCCCTTGGTGCAGGCGCTCGTTAAGGCCAAAGGCGCTGAAAACGTGGCGCTGGTCAGCGATGCGTCCTCAGCGTGCGGTTGCCCGCCAGGTCAATATTCCCTCGCAGGGATGCAGGTGGAGGTTCGGCCAGAGCGTCTCATTGTCGCGACAGGCGCGCCGGTTCAAGGGGTGCCTCCACTGGCCGGCAGCGGCAGCAGCCTTCTGTGGATGGTCCAGAACGCGGCGGAATGGGGCTGCAGCCTCTTAACAGCCTTGAAGATGGCTACCCGGGTTCCAGCCCGAATTGCAGGCTTGCGCCGGAAGGGAGAACTCCTGGTCGGCAACGACGCTGATTTAATCCTCCTCGGCGGAGCCGGGGAACTGCGCGCTGTTTACTCCGGTTGCAGACGCATCTAAACGACCTCAGCAGAGGTCGCAGATCCCGCAGTATGAATTGCGTAATCTGCGCAATCTGCCGAGGGCTTACTTCTTTTTTGCGATGCCGAGTTCGGTTAGCTTGGCGGCAATGTCGCTGCCAGCGGTGCCGGTTTTCACACCTTTGTCGATGTGCGCAATCTTGCCTTCTTTGTCGATGTAGAAGGTCCACCGTTGCGGATTATTCCGCTCGGGAGTGACCACGCCGTACGCTTTCGCGACCTCGCGCTTGGGATCGCTTAGAATGGGGTAATCGAGGCTCAACGATTCCGCGAACTTTTTGTTTGTTTCCGCATCATCCGCGCTGGCTGTAAAATAGGCGACTTCCTGCTCCCGCAACTTATCGCCGTGCTCCTTCATTGATTTGCATTCAGTGGTGCAGCCCGGAGTAAAGGCCTTAGGGAACCAGGCAAGCACGACAGCCTTCTTCCCCTTGTAATCGGACAGCTTGTGAGTTTTCCCGTCACTGCCTTGCAGCTCAAACTCAGGAGCTGGATCGCCCACTTTAAGCTCCGCTCCGTGCGCCACAGCTCCCAGCAAAGTGGAAGCCGCAAGCATTGCCATGATAATTATACCCATTTTCATAAAGCACCTCGTTTCGCGCACTCTTGCAGAAAGCGCTGAACCTTTCAACTGCCCTACCGGCGAACGATCCTGAAGAACGCGCGTTCTCCGTTAGGCTCGATTGTCACGCTCGTCGCCGCGCCCCCGCTTGCGATGGTGCGCAGGGATACCCATTGCGCATCGGCGAGATCGCCTTTGCTCTGCAATTCGTAGGTGGCGCCAGAGGTGGAGTTCCATTGCAGCCTCATCCCAGCCGCATCCATGACCACACTCAGATGAATCTCGGTTGGTTCAGGACCACCCAGGCGATTTGCGGACCCTGGCGTTGCTGGCATCAAGCTGATGCTCTCGCCGCCGTTTGGCCAACGCCCCTGTGCCTCATCGGCCGTCTGGAGCCCAAATTGCACCGCGTTCACCAGCGAACCGTTCGGCGCAAAAAGCGCTATGGCTTCGCCACCCTGGCTTAATTTGAAATTCGCATGCAGATGCAGAGACGCCGGACCATTCTGTTCGGTTTCTTCATCCGCCCACACGACTAAATACCCGCCTGCGGCGATAATCACTCCTTGAGGTATCGTCCAGCGGCCAGCGTTCGCTGCCGTTGAATCCGACAATTGGTAACCACTCAAATCGGCGGGCGAGCTTCCCGCGTTGTGCAGCTCGAACCAGTCCTCATACTGCCCGTCCGCTGGATCCGCAAAGACACTTGTGTTCGCGGCCATCCACTCGTTGATCACGACGCTTATCGGAAGCGGGTCATTGTTATTGGCTCCGCCAGGAGTAGGCACAGCGAAAATTTGGCGCGCGCCGAACACGCCGTCGGGATGAAAGCCGATGCTTCTGTCCGGCCCAATTTGGGCATAGTTGATGAAATCGAGGACTGTCGGCGTGCCCTTGACAGGATAGACCAACGCAATTGATCCACCACCGGCGGCCAGTCGGAAGTTCGCATGTGGCGCTGCCGGTGTGCTTTCGGTCGGTTCCGCGTCTAACCAGACCAACAGCCTGCTGCCTGCTGCGATGCTCGCCCCTGCTGGGAATGCCCATCTCGTTAACTGCCCCAGGTTGTCCGTAAGATGCCACCCCTCCAGCGAAATCGCGGTCCCGCCACCGTTAAACAATTCAACCCATGGTTCACGCTCACCGCTGACGTCCGCGCTGCCGTTGACGTTTTGCACCAGCAATTCGTTGATCCAGACATTTGGGAAACCCGCCAGGAGGCCCCGCACTGAATTGGGGAGGCCTGGGGTTGCCAGGTTTGAAGGCCCTTGCTGCGGGGCAACTGGATGCTCGCTGCGGATGCCGTTACCCGAGAGCCTAATCGCCAGTGAGCTGCCGTTCGTGCTCGGCAAATACCAATAGCTCAGTGTGTAAACTTCCCCGCTTTGGAGCGGTATGACGTCCTGCCAGACGGAGCTTCCCTGCGTTGTCCCTCCTGAGCTGGCCGCAAGGCGCAGCCCGCTTGCGCCAGAGCGCTTGGTGGTGGAACTCACCTGCGTGGCGGAATGATTCGCTGAAACATTCCACGGGCCTGGAAAGGCCGATTCGAAGTCGCCGTTCTGGATCATATTCGCGCCCACCTCTGGAACAGGGCCAGCAACCAGCTTCAGATCATCCAGGTAAACTTCGCCCGCTGACGTGAGATACACATACAAGCGCGAGGAACTTGCGGTGCCCGTGACCGTGACATACTGCCACTGTGGCGGGGCGTTCGATGAACCTGCGGCGGAGTTCACTGCCCAATTGCTGACGCGCGCATTCTCCTGGTTCGGATCGATCAATTGCAATGACGCGCCTGTTCCATTCGCTGCCGTTGGCCAGGGCGGATCATCATCGTACGTGACCGCATCAACACTGATCCATTCGTTCGCCGCGGCTGGAGCTAACAATGTTAGAGTCTCCCCGCCATCATCGAGTCTGCCGTTATACTCACCTCGAATAAGGCGAGGCAGCGGATAGCTGTTGGCAAAGCGCTGGAGATCCTGCGCAATGACCAGATATTCTCCCGGCTCCAGGATTGTTCCTGTGGCGAAGGTGAAGTCTGCTCCGTTCAGCCTCCACCCGGATAAATCCACAGTCTTGTTCAGTGATCGGTTATGAACTTCGACGAACTCCGCATCTTCATGCGGTGAGGGCTGGTGCATGATCTCAGTGATCACAACCTGGCCTGCTGGAGATTCGGCCACCCCCGTTCGCGTCAACGTGAATGTTCCCCGCGCGTCCGCGACGACTTGGCCTTCAGGATCCACTCCTTCCAGCACGATTGTATTCGCTCCGACCTGAACCGGGATTCTTAAAGCCCAGTCCGTGTTGCCCGTCCACGTTGTGGGATAGACAACTCCGTTCACCCGCAGGTTTTTCACCTCAATAGGCGCCCGGCCCGTCACCGTGATTACATTCGAAATCGTAGTCGCGCTTCCCCCGTTCACGCTCGTGATAGCGAACGTCGCTTCAATTGTGGCCAGTTGCTGCAGCAGATAATCGCGTCGCGCTTGCGCCCAGGCTTTCAGATTCGTCGGCGGCGCTAAAAGCTGGCCCGCGCTGCGTGTCACGTTTTCAGAAACGAGCCCTGCATAACGCGCATCCATCCATGCATTCAAGTTCTCCGGAGCCATCGGCCCGTAAGCGACCTTCTTTACCGCACGGAAATACGCCCGCCTGAACGGAGGATGGTTGTACATCCTTCTGATAACCGGATCGTTCGAATCGAACAGCGACGCCGTTGTGCCATAACCGGCTCCCTGGCTCGCCAAGGCTATCCAATCAATATCGAACATGTGCAGCTGCCACTTCCCTGCCTCAGGCTTGTACGCGTACATGTTCTTGCCGATGTTGTGCCCATAACTGTCGAAGTTGTTGACGATGTGTTCGAGCGCGAAAATGGCCATCCATTGCTCCACATCCACCAGCGCCTCCGTCACATACGTGTAAGGCTCGGGGCCGGGGGCATTCACGGCATCGACCAAGGCAAAGAGGTTGTCGAAGTAATTAGGATCGTCAGCGGAACGCGGCATCCAATTCCACCGGTATCGCGCCCGCTTTTTGATCTGCGCTCCTGTCTCCAGGTCCGTCGTGGTAAAGTTCTGAAGCGTGGGCATCGGATCGGCGATAGTCGAGCCGGTGTCTGAAAACTCAAACCAGCGATCGATCTTAAAAATCTCACCCTCGCTATCCTCCGGGTACCATTTTTGCATCACCTCCCGGCCGGGTTGCTCAACATCTTCGTAGATGCTTCCCCGTTGAGTTTCCGTGACCCCATTCACGCTCAGCCGGATATAACGGCGATAGTTGTTCTCCAGCCCAATCTGGTCGGCCATCCAATATGCTGCGTGCTCAGCCAAAGCGGTGTTATCTCTGCCTGGCCAATCCAGCACGAGGTCTGTGGTTCCCAGAAACGGCTGATCTTCCGGGAACCCTCCGGTGTAACCGGCAAGCCCGGAAGTGGGGCCGCTGTAGCCCGGGGCAATATAAGGGCTTCCCGCGTAGAGAAGGTCCACGTTGTAAATCACCCTCTCATCATTATAGACGAATGTGACGTTGTTCGGGCTGTTATCCAGTTTGTGCCGCGAGTTCCACTGCGCAAGCGTGGCTTGAGTCATCCAAACCCGATAGGAGCCCAAAGTTCCGCTCATTCGTGGCTCCCCGAACCGGATCAACGCCGTTAACGGCCCGACTGGTGTTGTTGCCCCTCGGGCATCCGTTGCAGTCACACGGAAGCGCACGACTGTGCCTGAAGCTTGGTTGGGTATTTGCGCGGTGTAGACACCGTCTCCCGCCGCTTTGTCTCCGTTCAACCCGTTGTCGGACATAGGCGTGCTCGACTGGCTCGTGGCCGAATCGCTTTGGTATGAAAGGCGGACCGTTTGCACACCGTCCGGATCTGTCACCTGTGCTGTCACATAAACAGGTTCATTCGATGGAAGGACGGGGAAGTGTGTCACGTTGGCAATGGCCGGAGCGGCATTGGCGACCGCACGGCTGTTAGGCAGGCCTGGAGTTCCGAGGTTCGACGGCAACTGCATACGCACCGGCGCCTCTATATAATTGCCGCGGATGCGGAAGAGCATATCCCGTGCTCCCTGCACCCAGCGCACCTTCGCCCGAATCGTTGCGACAGAGCCGGGAGCTAACGGGATGGTCAGCGGGGTTCGCACCCGGTTGACCTGGTTGTCCCCGCGCTCTACGGCGGTAATCTGGTAAGCGTTTCCGCCGCCAAACCCTTGCCCAGCAGCTAGCGTTGATCGGCTTTGTGTTCCTTGCGCCGTCCAGCCGAGGGCTCCGCTTTCAAACGTGGAGTTGTCTATCCGGTTTGCCCCGCCAGAGATGACTTCCACGTTGTCGATCAATGCGTCACCGCGACCTTGAAGTAGAACCTGCAATTGGTCCGCCGAGCCTGTCCCATTGTCCACCAGCCCAGTCACGTCCACGGTGGTCCATGGCGATTTTCCGCTTTCATCGCTATCAGCCCAGTTGGAAGGCATGCTGGGATCGGCATTAAGGTCGATTAATTCCATGCTGCTCCCGCCGCCATCCGCCCATTCGGGCCACTCTCCTCCTGTCCTGAATGTGAAGTCGACCACGTCGACCTGGAGCAGTTCGTTGGTCGCGCTGTTCTGGTTTCGGTGCGGCTTCGAAAGAATGATGCGCTCTCCCTGGCCTGAAAGGTTGCCGCTATAGTTGCCAAAGACGTTGGTGGACCTCAGATGAGCATACTTCCCCAGCAGATTCGTGGCGTTGCGGGCGACAACAAGATACGAGCCTGGCCCCACCCGGGCGCCCGAGGGAAATTGAAAATCGATCCCGCTCTCAAACCGCCACCCAGCCAGATCGACAACGCCTGCGCTGCGGTTATGAAGTTCAATGTATTCATCATCCCCTAATCCGGTGGCGGAGTTGTACATTATCTCGCTGATAACAATCTCTGCCAGCGCAACTCCCTGGTTAGGTGTGCCCGGGGTTTTGCTTGTCAGGCGCCGCCACTCACCGCTGCCGTTTGGAAACCGACCATAAGCAACGCCCGTTTCCTGAGCGTCGAAGCGGATCGCGTCAAGCACAGGGCCGAAGCGGTGCTTCAGGAAAAGCGTTTCTCCTCGTGCTTCCAGACTGAACCCTAACTCAGCTTCCGTGAGGTGCAAAAACGCACCGGGGGCGAGAGTCGTCTGCGGCGGGAAAGTGAATTTGTTCGTGCTCGGGTCGTCGGTTAGCGCCACGTCAGAAAGATCGAGCGCTGCCGCGCTTCTATTGTGCAACTCGACGTAATCTGAATCAGCTCCATCTGAGTTCCCCAGGATCTCGTTCAGCTTCAGGTTGCGTAGCGGTTCGGTGGCGAGTGGCTCCTGTGTGCCGGGCGAGCCACCCGCGACGCTGCTTGCGTCCCAAGCGCGCCAGTCCGCCTCCCCGTAGCTCGGCCGATGCAAAACAAGGGAGTGGCCCGCGCCATCGGCCTGTGCTGGCCATGGATGCTCATCGGAGTAAGCCGCTTGAAGCAGCAACGCCCCCGACTTGCTCCACAGCTCCACGACACCTTGGCTATTGGGCAATGAGTTAGTTCGATTGCCAAAGCCGCCCACCACCTGCTGAAGGTTTCGCAGGGACTTCAGATCCGCAGGCGCGGGCGCCACAACCGCGAAGCCGAAGGGGGGAAGGGTCGTGCCGGTGGGAATGCTGAAAGCCACAGATCCGCCCAATCGGTATCCACTGATGTCCGCGGGGAACGGTTCGGAGTTATAGATCTCGATGTATTCACCATTCCGCCCCTGCGCGTCGGGAGGCGGATGATACATGATCTCCGAAATCACAAGGCCAGTGCGTTTGCTGGAAGGGCCAAGTCTCTCCGCGTGCAAAGAGCGCGAGCTGAAGGAGGCAAACAACAAGATCAACGCGACATGGCAAAGCGCGGCAGAGGTGGATGGCAGGAGCGGCATTCTCCACAGAAAGTCGCGCCAGAACCGGGAATTTCCAAGTCAGAAAAAGCTGAATGGTAAGCCGCTTATGCGCAAAACCCTGTCCGCTATCTCAGGAATTCCCCGATTGAACTGCGGGCCTTTGCTTGGTTAGCGTTTCCACATTCCAGGCACGGCATATACTGTGAGCGCTCCCGGACATCGAATACTGTTGGTGGAAGACAATCCCGGTTGCTCATCCTTCATGCACACGGTGCTCTCTCGTGAGGGTTACGCTGTAACCACCTGCGGCAGCGCCAGAGAAGCTTTGGAGGCTTTGGAGATGGCTCCCGCCGATCTCATTATCACCGATTTGTGCATGCCTGAGCTTTCAGGCTTGGATGTGGTCCGCGCTTTGCGTGAGGCTGTGGATGGGACCCCCATTCTCGTCTCGTCCGCGATTTACATTCCCAGCATGCGGGAGGAAACCTTGAATGCTGGAGCTTCGGACGCGCTCGGGAAGCCTTTCACTTATTGGGAGCTTCTTGACTCAGTGTCTGCCTTGCTTCGGGGCGCTTCGTCCCGCTCGGTTGTTTCCTGCCAATGAAGGTTCTGGTTGTCGAAGATGAGCAGTTAGTCAGGGAGTTGCTCTGCTTTTATTTGCAACGAGCTGGCCACGAGCCAGTGGAAGCGACGAGCGCTCCGGAGGCTATTGCGCAATTTCGGTTGCACGAAGGTTCCATCCGGCTGGTTCTCTGCGATTATTCCCTTCCCGCCGGCGAAAGCGGCGCAACCGTTGTGGCAACCTTGCGCCGCCTGAATGCACAGACCTCTTTCGTGCTGATGAGCGGCTACCCGCTCGACGCCTTGGCCCTCCCCCCTGAAGTCAGAAGAGGCGTCGTTTTGCTGCAAAAGCCATTCATGGCTGAAGATCTGATGAGCATTGTCCGAGCTGCGGTGCAAGCAAAGGGCTTGTCTGCCGCCGCCTAGCCTTCCGCACCGAAGCGCGCGCGACGCAGGCTTGTCACCCCCGCAGGTTTCCCGCTGAAATGCCGAATGCCTTCAGCAACACCATGCCCCCAGGGCTTATCACTCACGTGCCCGCCCTGCTGCCGCACGAGATCCTTCACCTCGGGGATGGAGTTCGAAGGCGCAACGAGCGCATGCGCAAACTGCCGGTCCAGCATCGGAAGATCGTTGTAGTGATCCCCCGCCGCTAAAACCTGCGAGGCATCCAGCTTCAGCCTCCGCGCGATCTCCCCCAGCGCTGTCCCCTTGTTGTAAGCGACGTGCGAAAACCGCGCGTAGATGTGATTTCGCACCACCGTGAGATGCGGCACCTGCGCGCAATACTCTTCAAGCCTTGCCTGAATTGCATCAGCGTCCGGCACGCTGTCAGCAATCAGGCAGAAAGGGGAATACGAGTCTTCGTAAACTTGCGCCTTAAAGTTCTTCTGCACCCAGCGCGCCAGTTCGGGCACGTCACGCCGAATGCGCGCAAATAGCTCCTCATGCTGCGCGCTGCACGCGTCATTCCAATCATCAACGGCGATGTATTCCTGCTCATGCAATTGGTAGATTTCCCGCTCGACCACAGCCACATAGTCCGGCCGTATCGCCAGTCCGGCCGCTTGCAGTGAGTTCAGCAGGCTGGGAAGGTCGCGCCCGGTGTTGATGACCCATGCCGCTCCTTCGCCTTGCAACTCTGCGAGGATCTCCTCCAATCCCTTGGGGATCGGCGGCATCTCAGCCTCGCAATGCACCGTCCCGTCGAAATCAGTGGAGATAAGTTTAATCTGCGATGACATTTACTCCGCGCTTGGAAAACTTTACTTTGCGCGAGTTACAATCGGGACGACCGGCCGTTTGTCAAAGAGATATGACGCCTCAAGAGCGATACGATGACGCGATGTTCGATTTCAGCACGGGCGAATATGACCGCGCGATCGAGAAGTTAACCAGCATCATCGCTGAGGATCCTTCAAACTTCGAGGCACAACTCTCATTGGGAATGTCCTATTACCGCAAAGGGGATTTTGCGAAGGCGATTGAAGAAGGCCATAAGGCGGAAAAGATGCGCCCCAACGAGCAGTTTGTGCACACCAACCTTTCGCTTTTTTACATGAAAGCGGGCGACAAGAAGACTGCTGAGCACCATGGCCTCCAGGCTCGCATCGCGGCCTGGAAAGATCCGGGCAGCGCAGTGGTTCCGGTGACCGCGAGTGATCCTGAACTCGAGATTGCCAAGCCGAAAGCTGAACCGATCAAAACCTCGGCCGTAAAGTTTCCGGAGATGCCCTGGAAGAAGAACACCCGTGTGGGGCAGGGGCCGAAAAAAACAGCCGAGTAGCTACTTCTTAGCTGTCATCTTGCGCAGACGATTGGAAAGCTCAATTGCCATGTTGCGCATCACCACCATGCCGAGGTGAGGCTCGTGTTGAACAAGGCTGTTGAACGATGATCGAGCGAGCACAAGCAGGATGCTCGGCTGCGAGGCCACGGCAATCGCCGTTCGAGGCGCGCCATCCAGAAACGCCAACTCACCGAAAATCTGACCGATGCCAAAGGAGGCGATGGGCTTGGTGTTTTCCTCGATTATGATGTCAATCTGCCCGCGCATGATCACGTAGGCCTCGTTCCCCTGATCCCCTTTGCCAAAGATCTTCTCTCCTGGGCGGAAAAGCTTTTGTGTAAACAGGCGCGCGACCTTTCTCAGCTCACCGTCCCCGAGCCCCTCGAGAAACGGCAGCCCTCGCAGCAAATTGATAATCGCCACGCCGACCTTTTGATCCTGGAAGTTCTGGTCAACGGTTTCCGCGATCCCCCGCGCCATGCTTGTGAAATTGGTCTCCTCAGGGGAGTAAACCATGTTCAGCTTGATCAGCTTAATGACGTCTGAGTTCGTGTCGCCTTGCGAAACAAACGCCGGCATGTACGCGATCGGCACGAACCCTAGCTGCTCCGCGCTCTTCAACAGGCGCGGGGCCGTGCTTAGGATGTCGACCTCAACATACACCGCGTTTTGCTCCTGGGCCGCCCTGGTCGCCTGGCGCAACAACACGCCAATGCTCAAGTCGTCAGAGCAGAACCCATCAACCACACGCACGCACCGGTCCACCGTGTCGAAGTTGTAAAGCAGGCCTGCGGTGACGTTCCCATCTCGTTCGGCGATCAAAGCTTTGGGAGCCGGACCCGGGGTTCCGCGCAAGAACCCTTGCCCCTGGTGGAACATCCCCGAGATTTCCAACGGTGGATTGGCCGCATTCGCTTCCTCTTTGCGCTTCTGAAAGTCTTCAGTGGACCCCTCCACGATGCGTGCGTCGTTCTGCAGCGCATAACCCGTCACGCCATCGCGCACACTGGGTGGAGCTGTCAGCTTCAGCTTAGGCAAAACGACTTTTGCGAGATCCGCGACTTGCGGCAGCGATTCTGACAACGGCAGCCGTGGCATCTCTGTCGATTGTGGCGGACGCACATAAAACAACGCGCCTTCCCTCGTGCGGAGCATGTGCTTGTACGGCTGGAATCCAACGCACACATAACCCGCGCGCTCGTGCAAAATCTGTGACTTGCTATCCGCCGCAATCACCCGATTGACCACAAGCTGCTTCCGCTGCTCCGCAATTTCGCCAATGCGCTTGAGCAGCGCCTCAGCCGTGCCATCGTTGAAAGCCTCTGGACGGTTCAAATGCCGGCCCATGTTGGCGACCGGATTTGGGCCTTGAAAGGGGGCGAGGAATGAAATGCTCGAAAGGATTTTGCCGCCTTGCTCGGCCACCCACGTTTCAGCTCCGGAATCCGGCGCGAACTGCCCCTCCACCCAGGCTGGATCGTACAGCCCTTTATCCGGGTATTCGGCCCCCACGCTCGCATTCAACAGTTCGATCCACCGCGGCGCATCCGCTGGCAGAGCCTTTCTAATTAACGCTGGTGGCATGAATCGTTTAAGCGACAGCGCATTAAACGAGCGGTGTCTTTGACGGTAAAGCGCAAAATCTCCATTGCTTACCCTTGCTCCTTGCGTTTGAGTGTTTGCCTTGGACGGAGTGATGAAGAGCTACAAAAATTTTATCGGCGGCGAGTGGGTTGCAGCCGCCAGCGGCAAGACCACTCAAACCATTAACCCCGCAGACACCCGCCAGATCGTGGGCGAATATGCCCACTCCGGGCGGGACGAAACTGTGCAGGCCATTCAAGCCGGCAAAGGGGCCTTCGCCAAGTGGTCGCAGCTCACCCCAGTCGCCCGCGGCCGAATTCTCAGCAAAGCCTCTCAAATCCTTGAGGGTCGCAAGAACGAGTTAGCCGAACTCCTCACGCGCGAAGAAGGAAAAACCCTCGTCGAGAGCGGCGGGGAAGTTCAACGCGCGGTGGACATCTTCCGCTTCTTCGGCGGTCTTAGTTACACGCTCGGCGGCCAAACCATTCCCCACGACTTGCCCGGAAACCTCCTTTACACCCGCCGCGAGCCTCTCGGTGTTGTCGGCCTCATCACGCCTTGGAATTTCCCCATCGCCATTCCCGCCTGGAAGCTCGCCCCCGCGCTCCTCTCCGGCAATAGCGTCGTCCTCAAGCCGGCCAGCAATGCTCCCGCTATGTCATTGGAGTTGGCGCGCGCTCTGGACGAGGCCGGCCTGCCGAAGGGCGTGTTCAACGTGGTCACTGGCGATGGCCGCGCAGTGGGTGGCGAGCTTGCGAACAACGCTGATGTGGCTGCGGTTTCATTCACCGGCTCCCATAGCATCGGCAGCCAAATCTACCTTCAACTAGCCCAGCGCATGGCTCGCGCGCAGATGGAAATGGGTGGCAAGAACCCAACCATCGTTCTGGCCGATGCCGATCTTGACCTCGCGGCCACCCTGGTTCTGAAGGCTGGCTTCGGTTTGACGGGCCAGGCTTGCACAGCGACAAGTCGTGTAATCATCGAGAAATCCGTGGCAAAAGCTTTTCAGGAAAAGCTCGTCGCAAAAGCTTCCGCGCTCAAGGTGGGCAACGGCTTAACGGCCGGCATCGACATGGGCCCTGCGGTCAACAAGCAGGAGTTGGACGGCAACTTTGAATTCATCCGCGGCGCGGTTCAGGAGGGCGCTGAACTGGTCTTCGGCGGCAAAGCTTTGACTGACGGCGACCTCGCTCACGGTTACTTCATGCAGCCAACGGTCCTTGCCAAAGTAACCCCCAACATGCGCATCGCGCGTGAAGAGGTTTTCGGCCCGGTCGTCGCCATCATCGAAGTCGACGGCTTTGAGGAAGCGCTCTCCGTGGCAAACGGCCTCGACGTTGGCCTTTCTGCTTCCATCGTCACGCGCGACATCAAGAAAGCCATGCAATACACCGAGCGAATCGAAGCAGGCGTCGTGAAGGTGAACCAAATTTCCACCGGCCTCGCGCTGCAAGCTCCCTTTGGGGGCTTCAAGAAATCGAGCACCGACTCCTTTAAGGAGCAGGGCGCCACCGCCATCGACTTTTACACTCGCGTGAAAACTGTTTACCTCGACTACTCCGCTTAATATGAGCGCTCATAGAATCTGCCGCTTTCAAATTGGCAACGGCCTCGCGCGTATCGGCCTCGTTCGTGAAAAAGACCTTCTCGACCTGAGCGGGGCAGGGGTGAACACCCTCTCTGAACTCCTCGAGGAACGGGATATTCCCGCGCACCTTGAGACACTCATCCAGGCCGGATTGGACGCTCATTCTTTGGAGCGCATCACCTTCCTCGCTCCGGTTGATCAACAGGAAGTTTGGGCCGCTGGCGTCACTTACCTGCGCAGCAAAAAAGCGCGGATGGAAGAATCGGACTTCAGCGCCTCTGCTTACGATCGCGTCTATGAAGCGCCCCGCCCGGAGATCTTCTTCAAATCACTCCCCCACAAAGTCGTTGGCCCCGGCGGCCTGGTCGGCATTCGAAAGGACGCGACCTGGAATGTGCCTGAACCCGAGCTTGCTCTGGTCCTCAACTCCAGAGGGGCTCTCGTTGGTTTCACCATTGGCAATGACATGAGTTCTCGCGACATTGAAGGCGAGAACCTGCTCTACCTTCCGCAGGCAAAGACCTACAACAAATCCTGCGCCCTAGGACCCTGGATCACCCTTGGGACGGAGGAGGACGCCCGCAGTTGGCAAATCGAAGTGGAAATTCGCCGTGATTCAAACACGGTTTTTTCTGGCTCAACGGCGGTATCGCAGATCAAGCGGAGCTTCCGTGAACTCATCGATTATCTCTTTCGCTCGCAGGAATTCCCGCAAGGAGCGGTTCTTCTCACCGGCACGGGCATTGTTCCCGCCGACGACTTCACATTGAAGCCTGCGGACGCCGTGCGGATCCGCATCAGCGGGATCGGTGAGTTGCAGAACAGGGTCGTCGAAGTGTAAAACCCCACCCATGAAAGCTGGATCTCTCGCGCGGTGCGCCCTGGGCCTTCTCGCCTTAACATTCATCGCCTTTGGAGCCGATCCAGCCAAGCAACCCTTCGGCCTTTCGGATCTCTTTGCGCTTCATCGCCTGAGTGATCCCCAACTTTCTCCAGACGGCAAATGGGTCGCTTACTCGCAACGCTCCGTTGCCCTCGAGAAGAACCAGACCGTGTCGCAAATCTGGCTCGTTCCCGCGGCTGGCGGTTCTCCCCGTCAACTCACGTTCCATGAGAAAGGCGCCTCCCGCCCACGCTGGGCTCCAGACGGCAAGTCGATCGCCTTCCTTTCCACGCGCAGTGGTTCCCAACAAATTTGGAGCCTCGGCCTGGATGGAGGCGAAGCCCGCCAACTCACATCGCTTTCTTTCGATGTGGATAACCACATCTGGGCCCCGACCGGCCGCCACCTCGCCTTTACTGCGGACGTTCATCCGGATGTGGAATCCGACAGCGCTGCCCAGGCCGCGAAGCAGAAGGAAATAGAAGCTTCTGGCGTGAAGGCGGAGATATTTGACAACCTTCTCTTCCGCCATTGGGCTGATTGGCGGCATGGCAAGCGCACTCACACCTTCGTCTATTCCATCGATTACAACGACGCGCGCGACCTGACCAAAGGCAACCAGGACGCTCCGCCGTTCTCCCTTGGCGGCCCCGATCCGATGGCCTTTTCTCCGGACGGCCGCACCCTCGCTTACACCCTCGGCCCTGCCGCAACCAACGAAGCCTGGAGCACCGACGCAAATCTCCTTACCATCGGGATTGCCGCAGAAAGCCCCGCAACCTGCATCACGTGCGACAACAAAGGCTGGGATGGCTCTCCTGTTTTCTCGCCGGACGGGAAGTTTGTGGCCTTTCGCTCCCAGGAGCGCGATGGCTACGAAGCCGACAGATTCCGCCTCTCCATTTACGATCTAAGCTCGAAGCAGACAAAACGCCTCGCCGATTCAATTGATCGGTGGGTCGATGAAATCGTTTGGACTGCCGATTCCAAAACCCTCTTTTTCTCGGTCGAAGACGAAGGCAGCACATCCGTTTACCGGCTTGATCTCACTGGAAACACGCCTAGGAAAATCGTGTCGCGGAAGACCCTTTCCTCCCTCAGCGCATCGCCAGATGGCAAGTTCCTCATCGCACAGCATCAAACGCTGACCCACCCCGGAGAGATCGTCCGCATCGATGTTCAGAATGAAGGGGAGGCTAAAATCTATCCGCTGACGAAGGCGAATGAAAAACTCCTCGCTGATCGAGCAATGCCTGAAATCTCGTCGATTCGTTACACTGGCGCCCACAATAAACAGATACAAGCCTGGCTGGCTAAGCCCCCGGGGTTGGATCCGAGAAAGGAATATCCTTTTCTGCTCCTGATTCATGGCGGCCCACAATCTGCCTGGCGCGATGCGTTCTCCTACCGCTGGAACGGAGCGCTATTCGCTGCTCGCGGTTATGTTGTCCTCATGCCAAACCCTCACGGCTCGAGCGGCTTCGGCCAGGCATTCACGGAACAAATTTCAGGCGACTGGGGCGGCGCTGTTTACCAAGACGTCATGAAAGCCGCCGATTGGGCCGTCGCGCAGGGACTCGCCAAAACCAACCGGATGGCCGCCGCAGGCGCTTCGTTTGGCGGTTACATGGTTAACTGGATACTTGGCCACACCGACCGCTTCCAAGCTCTTGTCTCGCACGCGGGCGTTTACAATCTGGAAAGCATGTATGGCACCACCGAAGAACTTTGGTTCCCGGAATGGGAGTTCGGCGGGCCTCCCTGGAAGAAGCGCGAACTCTACGAGAAGTTCTCTCCCCATCGCTTCGCCGCGAATTTCAAAACACCCACGCTCGTGACACATGGCGAACTCGATTTTCGCGTCAACATCGGAGAAGGCCTGCAGCTCTTCACCGCCTTGCAGCGCCAGGGCGTGCCGAGTCGTTTGCTTTACTTCCCCGACGAAGGCCATTGGATCTCGAAGCCAAAAAACAGCAAACTCTGGCACGAAACAGTGTTCGACTGGCTCGATCGCCACGTGAACCTCAAGCCCAGCGGCGAGTGACCTGCGCCTCACGGGCCCTGGACCGGCCCCGTCACACCTGACGAAGCGCCAAAATTCACGCTGGAAATCCGACATTTCTACGCTACTTTGGACGGCTGTTTGCTAGGGTTTTGCCCGATACCAACTATGAACATTCACTCCAACTGGCGTTCGATCATCGGATGTGCCGCAGCTTTATTCGCCGTCAGCTCCGCACATTCCGCAACTCTGACCGGCTTCACTGTCGATACTTCCAGCCGCGAAGAGGTCCGGAACTTCTTCAACGCCATTTATCCCGTCTCCCAGCAACTCGAATTGGGCTGGACTGGGAACTACGCCACTGGAGCCGAAGGAACTATTTCCGCTCAGTTCCGCGACGCTACTCAATTGCGCATCAACTTCTTGCGCGCGATGGCCGGTGTTCCCGCCAATGTCACGTTCCGGAGTGATTGGAGCGCCAAGGCCCAAAAAGCGGCTTACATGATGAGCCTGAAAGGGCAGTTGGACCACTTCCCCGGCGATGATCCAGCGTCTCCTCCCGAGACGTGGCCCTCCTGGAGCGAAGAAGGTTACGAAGCAGCGGGCAAGGCCAACCTCTTCCTCGGGACGACGAATCTCGACCCCATCAGCGGCGCGATTGATGGCTACATCGCGGATTACGGCCCTGGCAACGAGCGCGTCGGGCACCGCCGCTGGATGTTCTTTCCCCAATCCACAACGATGGGTATCGGGCACGTTCCGGGCGATGATCTCCTCCTGACTCCCGGTGAAACATTCACCCTCCAGCAAGCAAACGCCGTTTGGGTCATCGACGATCAGACCTTCTTCAACCCCCGTCCAGCGGTGCGCGACGGATTCGTCGCCTGGCCCCCCAAAGGCAACGTCCCTTACCAGCTTGTCTATCCCCGCTGGTCTTTGTCCTACCCCAAAGCAGACTTCTCTCAAGCCAGCGTCACCCTTCGACGCAACGGCCAAGTCCTCAACGTCACCATTGAGGATCGCGCTGCCACTGGCGTGGGCGAGAACAGCATCGTTTGGCGCCATCCAGACATGCCCGACTTCCAATCGGCCACCCGTACCGAAGCCGATGTTCTATACGAAGTCACCGTTTCCAACGTGAAGCTCGGCAACACGACCACAAACTTCACTTACAATGTAATCATGTTTGATCCAGCCGTTCCGGGCCCCGACACTGTCCTCCCGGCCCTCTCCGGGCCAGAGAACCCTTTCGTTGGCAAAACCAACCTCTACGCGGTCACCGCGCCCGCAAACGTTACGTCCTACGAGCTTCGCTCCTTTCAACGGCAGGCCTTCAACCTTGCGGACGGCGCTGAAGGTGGGCTGGGCAACTGGACTCCAACCCTGCCTCTCGCTTTTACTGGGTTGAACACGCAATTCCGCAGCTCCGGATCTAACTCCTTTTGGCTTGGCCACCTCGCGAATCCGTTGCCGAAAGATGCATTCCTGACGCTGCCTCAAACTCTCCTGGTCAAAACCAACACCAGCGTCAGCTTCCGCTCACGCCATGGTGTTGCTTTCGACACCCAGGTCGCACGCTTTCAGGTCTCCCGCGACGGGGGCGTCACTTGGAAGGATCATTGGACTGATGCGGGCGCCAACCCCGGCGAACTCCGCTTCAGCAATATCAACATCGATCTGGCTGAGTATGTTGGCAAAGAAATCAATATCCGCTTCGCTTACACCATTGGCTTCGGTCAATTCTTCCCCGCCACACAAGCCGCGGTTGGTTGGTTCATCGATGACATCGCGATCGCAAACGCGGACGAGCTGAAAAACGCCGTCACCACAACTCTCACTGCCGCAGCCGAACTCCCATTGGTCCCAGCCAGCGCCTCTCCAATCAGCATCCAGGCTCGTGGCAAGATTTTCGGGGATTATGGTTTAGAGTGGGGCCCGCTCCTGCACGTCGTTCCTGTTCAACCCGACCCGCTGGTGTGGGCCACGATCAACAAAGTCGCTGTCACTGGCCCAAACCAGGTTGAAATCGAATTCAGTGCATCCGCGAGCCCCAGCGCGGCCTACGTGGTTCAAAGCGCAACCAGCCTTTCGCAAAACACCTGGTCGACTGAAGCTGCCGCCGTCCAGTCCCTCGGCAGCGGCCAATTCCGAGCCCAGCTCCACACCCAGGGTTCCTCCCGCAAGTTCTACCGTGTGCAGTCTCTTTAACGAGTTCCCGCGCAACTCTCTGTAACGGCGAAGGCGAGCCCCTCGGCTCGCCTTCTCCTTTTTAAATCTGCGCAATCGGCGCGATCTGCGGCTGTCCTTTCTACTTCTTCGCAGCCTCGTAATTCTTCGCAACCTCGTTCCAATTGATTACATTCCAGATCGCCTTCAGGTAATCGGGACGACGGTTCTGGTACTTCAGGTAATAAGCATGCTCCCAGACATCAATTCCGAGCACCGGCTTCAGACCCTCCATCAACGGATTGTCTTGGTTCGCCGTTGAGGTCACTTCCAGCTTCCCTTGCTTATTCACCACGAGCCACGACCAACCGCTGCCGAAACGTCCTGCGCCAGCCGCTTCCATCTTCTCCTTAAAGGCATCAAAGCTGCCGAACGTGGAATTAATCTCCTCCGCGAGCTTCCCGCTTGGCGCGCCACCGGCATTTGGGCCCAGCAACTTCCAGAACATGGAGTGATTCGCATGCCCGCCGCCGTTATTCCGCACCACGTTGCGAATGTCGGCCGGAATCGCGTCCATGTTGCTGATCAACTGCTCGATCGATTTATTCTCCAGATCCGCTTTGCCAGCGATCGCTTTGTTCAGATTTGTGACGTAGGCGTTGTGATGCTTCCCATGGTGAATCTCCATGGTTTGAGCGTCGATGTGTGGTTCGAGCGCTTCCTTGGGGTAAGGAAGCGGAGGCAGTTCATAAGGCATAAAAATTCCCGTGTTAATGTTGAATCCCGCAACCCCACCTTGTTGGAGTTGCCAGTGCTGAGAACCTAACAAACCCCGCGACCCTGCACAAGAACCGCCTCTAATAGGTGGCGCTTCCCTCCCTGTTTCACTTTTCGTCCCTCTGGTTCTGCCTTCGTGCTGTTCGTGATCTCTGTGGTTTATTTCCTCTTCTTTTGTGCCTCTGTTATCTTTCGCTCGCGCCCAAATCACTTGCCCCATGGCCGAACTCTGGCAAAGTGCATTCTTGCTCCGCGCGAGAAGGTTGGGCCCATAGCTCAGCGGTTAGAGCAGGCGACTCATAATCGCTTGGTCCACGGTTCAAATCCGTGTGGGCCCACCAACCCCTGTTTCCCAAGAGTGACATGTATCTTCCTTCCTCGTTGTTGATCGTTCCACACCCCTTAGCGCGTTCGCGGGAAGTTCTGCCTGCGGCACTCCCCTTGGCGAAAATGGGTTAGGCAGCATCAGAGCAGCCTTGCTCTGCTGCCGGTCTTTGCAAATGATTTGACGCGCATGGCTGCCAAATATCCGACCATCATACCAGGGCTTCGCAGTCCGTCAGAGCAGGTGAAGGGGCTCGTCTATTTCGGACGGATGCTCGATAAAATTCGGCTGAACGCGGCGGGCAAGTTGCCCGAAGCTTGGCAGGCAGCACGCGGGCCAGCGATGGCCAACAGTTTTGATGCGCGTTGCTGCCGTTTCTTGCAGGTCGATTACCAGGCCCTTGAGGCTCAGACACTAAAAGGCGGGACGGATGAAGAAGTCCTCGAGTGGGCGTTCAGGGCAGGACGGCGTCCGACTGACGAGGAGATAGAGGTTTGGAACGCATTTATGCTCAAGCGCGGTTGGCGCGATGCAGGGACGCAGCGTTTGCAGGAACGTCTGGCCGAGATTGGCCTTCCCCCAGGAACAGTGGAGACTCTGTTTGAATTTATCGACTTGGACGAAGGGCGGCTCGCCCCGCCCAAGTAGGCATCATTCCGTGCGTCTGACAAAGGGCAGGGCAAGGGAAAAGAAAAAGGGGAGCCCCGCGTCCAAACAAGGCTCCCCTCCCCACTTTTGGCTCTGCGCAGCGAAATGCCCGCTTAGAGCCCCTTGGCTTTCTGGTAAAGTTTGTTCGCCATCTCGAAGATCTCTTCGGGCGCGTAATTCGGCGCAAAGGCTGAGGCGATCCCCGCCAGGTTCACGAGATTGCCGCCTGATGGGGGCGCATCCACGAACTCGAGTTTATCGCTGCCGCCCAAGCCTTCGGTGTAAGCGGCGGGCGCGGTGCCGTTCCAGATGGAGCCGGCGTCTTTGTAATCGTCCGGCGAGAAGCGGTAGAGCTTCAGGTGCGTGCCCCGTTCCATGAACTTGCGAGCTTCAGGGAAGGTCGCGTTTCCGATGTTCGGAATCGGCAGCATCTTGGCCATGTCCACACCCGTCAACGATTCCAGCGCCTTGGCATAGGCCAGGGCATGGACGCCGCCACGGACGAAGAGGTAACCGAGCATCTCCCGCGCGGCGGGGTTCTTCGTCATCTGGTAAACGCGCAGCTTTTGAGTGCGGGCGCCGTTTTCCAAAAAGAAATTGTGCAGCAAATCCAGGATCAGGTTGCCGGACGAAAAGACGTAATCCCCGGTCCAGGGCATTCCTCGCGAATCTACCGGCAACGCGGTCATGCCGGAGGCAATAAAGTGCCCGGACAACCCGAGCGGCCCATTGGGAACCTGCCCCAGGGGTGCATCCACTGGATCACCGGAATCGTCGAACCCAGTTCGAGGCCCGTTCAAGCAAGCGTTAATCGCCGCTGAAACTATTTCGATATGCCCGCCTTCCTCCGCCGCAATGTTGGAGATAAGTGAGTAATAAGGCCGCACTTTTTCCCGCCCACGCATCCCAAAGGATTGGTAGGTGTAATTCATCAAGGTGGACATCTCGCCGAAGCGGCCGCCCAGCAACTCCTGAACGTTCTTGGCCGCGACTGGATCGACCTCAGGTGAGGCCGGCAATTCCACGGGCAATCTATCAATTCGCAAAAACATCTCTGATCCTTTCTTCCCCATCAGGAGAACCCCACGCCCCCCTGAAGTCTCACACCGTGCTTGATCTTTGCTCTATAGAGAAAGACTTTGTTCCTATCCGAACGATAGGGGAAACCAATGGAACTACATCAGCTCAGGTACTTCCTGGCCATAGCGGAGGAAAAGAGTTTTTCCAGAGCGGCGGAGCGGGCCCACGTGGCTCAACCATCGCTCAGCCAACAAATCCAGAAGCTCGAAGCGGAGCTGGGGGTGCGCTTATTTGATCGGCTGAATCGCCGAGTGACTCTCACGCAGGCCGGCCATGCGCTGGTGCCATTTGCGGAGCGCATCCTCAATGAGATCCGCGATGCCCGCCGCTGCCTGGGTGACCAGGATGAAGAGCAGGGCGGGGCAGTCCGCCTGGGGATGATCCCAACCATCGCACCGTATGTCGCGCCACGTTTGATGACGGTTGCAGCCGAGCGTCACCCCCGCATCAGCATCGAACTCAAGGAAGCGGTCACAGACGATCTCTTCGATGCAACGGAACGCGGTGAAGTGGATTTCTCCGTAATATCCACCTGCCGCAAGGTGCAAACGCTGCACGCGGAAGAAGTCGCGAGCGAGCCGTTATTCGTGGCGTTGGGTGAATCGCATCCCCTCGCCAAAAAACCAGCCCTGGAATGGGCGGACTTGAAGCCGGTGCGAATCGTCACGCTTCAGGAGAGCCATTGTTTATCGCGTCAGGTCGAGAAAGTTTGCCGCGCGCACAATATTAAAGTGGATGCCGACATGCCATTGCTCCAGCTCTCGACATTGCTCGCTCTCGTATGCTCTGGCTTGGCTGTCTCACTCGTCCCCGAAATGGCGACGAAGACCTCTGGAGCCTCCTGTATCTTCAAACGGATTCGCCGATCCCCACCTGCGCGTGAGATCAATCTGCTCCGCAATTCAAGTCGCTACCAAAGCCGCGCCGCCGCTCTCATCATGCAACTGGCTGCGGAGATACTCCGCTCCATCACCGGAAGCAAATCGTCTGGCCGCCCTTCGACGGCTACCTGTGAATTGATCCTGGCTGACGCGTGAAGATGATTGAGCCATTCCGACGAGCGGTTAAGCTCGGGCCCATGTTCCGCTCCATGACCAAAGCGTCGCGCGCTCTGCTGCTTGCCCTCCTGAGTGCGCTCGTGCCGCAGTCAAGCGCTGCGCCGGTGGAGCATGTGCTGCATATCAGCGTGGATGGATTGTCCGGTGTGCTGCTGAAGGACTATCTAAAGGCGGCCCCGCAAAACTTTCCGACGTTCATCCGCCTGACCAGAGAAGCTGCCCACACCTTTAATGCGCGCTGCGATTACTACAGCTCGGACACCATGCCGAACCACATTAGCATGTGGACGGGTCGGCCTGTGCTGGCGCCCTTTGCTGTCCCGGATAACGTGTCGCACGGGTACATCACGAATGTGGATCTAGGCGTGAGCCTGCACAAAACGGGCAACACCAACATTCCTTATAAAGCCAGTGTGTTCGACGTTGTGCATGATCACGGCAAAAAGACCGCGCTATTGGTCAGCAAAACACGTTTGCTCATCGCTGATCGCAGCTACGGCCTTTCGCACGGCGCGTCCGACCTGGTCCAGCCAAACCATGGCCGGGACAAAATTGATGCCACTGCCGGCGGCGATTTGCAGGGCCCGCCCATTACGAACCTGGTGAACGCGCTCGTGCCTTTCCTTGGTTCGGACCAGGTGGCGAATTACACTTTCGTGCACCTGTCGGAGCCAGATCTCACCGCTCATACGTATGGCTGGACCAGCCCCATAGCGAGCAACATGGTCATGCTGATCGACCAGCAACTGGATCGTGTGTTGAAAGCCGTGAATTCCAATCCAAAGATGCGCGATAAAACCGCTGTCATTATTGTGTCCGATCATGGGGGTGGGGGAACCAATAACATCAGCCACACCACCCCGGAGGATCCAATGAACTACACGATACCGATGTTCATCATGGCCCCCGGTGTGCAAGGCGGCGCCGATTTGCATACGCTCTTTAGCAATCGCCTTGACCCAGGCCCCGCGAGGCCTGACTACACCGCGAAGCCGCAACCGTTGCGCAACGGCGACACCGGGAACATCGCTTTGCATTTTCTGGGGCTGCCGCCAATCCCGGGCTCATTCATGACACCCGTGTTTAAGGAGAAGGCTGTCACCCTCCGCGCTGCCCCGGCGGAGAATGGCCAATTTCTCTTGTGGTGGAGCTTGCCCGTAAACGCCGCGAGGCTTGAGTCGGCGGAGTCAATCAGCCGCACTGAGTGGGTGGCGGTAAGCAACAGTTTGCACACATGGGGAGACATGCAGCTTCATTTGTTCACGCCGTCCGCCCCGCAGCGATATTTTCGGTTGAGAGTGTTTTAAGCGCACGCGCCCTCAGCAGGATCTGCCGTGCCGTTCACGGCTCTCATAGTTCTCGCAAGCAAGGCAAACCGTTGCGACGAAATCGCGCCAAGAGCAGGACTGAACTACATGACGAAAGAACCCGGGAGCTTTCGGCTTCCGGGTTCTTTGCTGGTTTGATTCTTTTTTGGTTTGTTCGAGCTAACTAACCCGCGGCCTAGTGGCCGGCGTTGTTGTAGGCATCCAGTTTGTCCTTTAACGCAATCGCCTGGGCGCGATCTTTGTGTTTGCCGTCGACCGGCGTGTTGTGCGTCGCGAGGAACTGGATCGAAGCGCTCACTGTCGGACGGATGTCGGCCCCGGCTTCGAAAGGATCAGAACCGTTGCGGAGGTTCAGGATCGTTCCAAGCAGTTGCGCGCGGAGCATGTCCCGAGCGTCCTTCGCGCTTGCAGATTTGAACACGGCCAGCGCTTGCTCCACAGTCGTGATGGTGCGGTCACCCAGATTAATGGCGCCCCCGGCGGTGAGCAGGTTCTGCAGGTGCGCCTGGTGATTCTTCCAGTAGCCAATCGTCAGCGGATTGGCGGTGTAAGTCGTTGGTGGAGGATTGCCAGCAGGAGGAGTCGTCACGCCGCCGCCGGTGCCGCCGCCCGTTGGTGGGCATTCTGTGTTGGTGACGGGCACCTCGATGATTTGGTTCTGCACGGTGGCGTCACCTTGGATCAGAACCACGGCAGCGACCTGGCCGACCTTGGGCACGAAGTTCGCCCCAGCGGCCAGAGCGGCTTGAACCATAGCATTGGCGTTTGCGGTCAGGTAGTTGTTGTTATCCGTGAAGTACCAGATTGCGAGTTGAACATCCGCGCGGCCGCCAATCTTGTTGTTCAGGATATGATTGATTTGACCCCAGTAAGCGAAGTTCACCGAAGTGTAGCTCTGCAATGTGCCGGAGAGAGCCGTATTGAGCTTGGCTTCCTTGTTCATCTCGATGCACCAGCCGAGGTAAGTCTTGTTTTGCACATCGAACCCGGCGGGAATGCCGCTGAAAGTGATGTCGTTGTTGCTGGTTTCGTTCCAGGTGGCGGTGTAGGTGACAGTTCCCGAGGGCACCTTGATTACAGGCGGGCATTCCTCATTGCCCGGAGCGGGAACTTCAACAATGAGATCCTGGTAAGTGGTGTTGTTCTGCGCCACCACCACCACTCCCACGCCACCCGCAGGTGGCGTGTAAGTGGATCCGGCGGCATTGGCGGCGTTGACCATGGCTGACGCAGCGTCCGTCAGGTAAGCGTTGCCATCAGTGAAGAACCAAATGGCCAACTGGACATCCGCCCGGCCGCCTTGCTTGTGGTTAAGAATATGAAGGACCTGTGGCCAGGAGGAGAACGCGACGTTCTTCCAGGCCAGCAGTTTCCCGACGAGCCCTGTGTTCATCGGGAGATCCTTGTTCATGTCGATGCACCATGAGAGGTACGTTTTGTTTTCGACGTCGAAGCCCGACCCGATGCCGCTGAACGTCACGTCAGCGTTGCTGGTTTCGTTCCATGTCGCGACAAAGTTGACGTCGCCCGTAGGCAGGTTCGATTGCGCCTGCGCCTTGAAGAAGCCCAAGCTGACGAGTGTCAGCGCGAGAAAGAATGCGGTTCTTAACCTAACCAGATGTCCTGTGCCCATATTGTCTGTTTTGTGTTTGTATTGTTGTTCTTCACTGTCCTCGGGAAGGTGGACTCGAGGTAAGAAGCGCGACATGCGGACCCGCTCAGGAACATGACAATACTGAAACGGTGAGTCGTTTAGTACGTGTGCGTATGTCGGGGGCTCAGGCGGAAACCGAGAAACTCTAGGGGCCGTTGTCAACCCCTAGGGGCTATTTTTCTGAAAGGCCTAAAGACTGCTCAAGGGCTGATGCAGCAAGCCGTCTTTGTTCGGCGATTTTGGCAAATGGGTAGTAGACAGCCATTGCTATCAAAATGGAAATCGCCCCCCAGACCGCTGCCTTCCAATCACCGCCCGTGACGAGGTAGTGGCCAATGATCGGTGGGGTGGTCCAGGGAACATTTACGAACGGCTTTTGAATGAGCCCGAGCGCGATCAGCGAATACGAACCGGCGGTGAGCAGCAGGGCGCTCAGGATGTACGGAATCATGAAAATCGGATTCAGCACAATGGGCAGTCCGAAGAAGATCGGCTCGTTGATCTGGAAGACTTGCGTTGGAAGCGATAGGCGGCTGACTTTCCTGAAGCCAGGCTCACGCGAGTTCAACAGCACGAAGGCCAGCGCGATGGTTGCGCCAGTGCCGCCCACGTTCACGAATGTCGTGAAGAAGCCATTCGCAGTCACGTAGGGCAGGGGAGCGCCTGCACTCATGGCTTCCACATTGGCGGCCAGGAATTGCAGAAAAATCGGGGCCACAATGGCATCCAGGGTGTTGTCGCCGTTAATGCCGATGGACCAAAGCAGCGTCACGAGAAATGCGTAGAGCAGGATTCCGGGCAGCGTATTCAAACCCACAACGAGGGGTTTGAAGGCAGCTTGTGTCATCGCGTTAATATCGAAGCCAATCCAGAAGCGTAGCACCCAAAAAGCGAGCGCGAGCGCGCACATCGGGATCAGCGAGAGAAAGGATTCGTAAACCACTTCCGGAACGCTTTTCGGCATCCGCACGACCAGGTTGGCATCGACAAACAGCCGCTGCACGCGCGGGCAAATCAAACCGACGAGGATCGCAGTGAAGAGGCCCTTGGAACCGAGCGAATCCATGTTCAGAGCCCCGGACTGCGGATCGATCGAGATAAGGAGGAACACCAGCAGCGCGACAATCGCGCTGGAGAGTCCGTCCAGCTTTAGGCGTTTGCCTAAGTCATAGGCGACGGCGAAGCAGGCGTAAACGGCGAGCAGGCCGAACGTGGCGGTTACAGGGATCTGCAGCAAAGGGAGCAGGCCTTTGATGCGCTCTTCCCAGCCACGCACCGGCAGGAACGCAATGATCATGAACAGGCCGCCCACAATGGTGAGAGGGGCAATCGCAACCATGCCCGCGCGGATGGCGGATAGGTAACTATTGTCGCTCAAGGCCGAGAGAGCGCGCGCGGCAAAAGGCGGGATGAACCGTGTTTCTGCCTGCGCTGTCATGCTGCTCGAGCTGCGGGAATGGACGCCCGATTTTCCCAAACTTTTTCGAAGGCATTGGCGATGTCGTTCATGTCGCGCGTGGAGCCAATCAAAACACTCTGCTCAATCCAGATCGCTTCGCGACAGAGCCGGTCGCTTTGAGGCAGATGCGTCTTTTCGTAAGGCACGCTCTTCCCTCGCTTGGAAAGGTAAGGTCCGAAAGCTTTGTTGCGGAACATCGGCTGCTGGTGAAGCGGGAATGCGTACCCCGGTGAGCAAGGTATTCCTTCGGCCTGCAACGCGCGGATCACCGCCTCGCGTGCGGCTCCGAACTTCTTGGCATCATGCCGCAACATAAACAGGTGATAGGCATGGCGGTCGCATTCTGGCGGGCGTTGCTGCGGGGTGAGCCCCGGAAGTTTCGACAGCCGTTCAGCGAGATGCGTCCCATTCTGATCCCGGAGCATGGTCTGCTTCTCCAGCCGATCGAGTTGGGGGTTGAGCAGCGCGCCCTGGAATTCTCCGAGCCTGTAATTGCCCGATATAACATGGTGCTCGTACCAAGGACGGCCCTCCTTCCGGCCGCAGCTGTGAATGGAGCGGCAAGCTTCTGCAAACGCATCATCATTGGTGGTGATGATCCCGCCTTCACCGCAGGTGAGGTTCTTGCTCGATTGAAAAGAGAACGAGCCGAAGTGACCCAGCGAGCCAGCGGGTCTCCCGTTGTGAATGGCTCCGTGCGCATGCGCCGCATCCTCAATGACGACCAACTCATGCTTTCGCGCGAGCCGCATGATCGCCTCCATCGCGGCGGGCTGCCCCGCAAAATGAACAGGAATGATGGCTCGCGTCCGTGATGTGATCGCAGCCTCCACCGCCTTCGGATCGATGTTGAACGTGCGCGGGTCGATATCCACAAACACCGGGACCGCGTTCGCTTCGATGACAGCGGATGCGGTGGAGAAGAACGTGTAAGGCGGCACGATGACCTCGTCATCCGCCTGGATGCCCGAGGCGAGCAAACTGATGCGCAGGGACACCGTTCCGTTCACAACAGCTATACCGTGCTTGCAACCGTGCATGGCTGCGAAGCGTTCCTCAAAGCGCGCGACTTCAGGTCCGTGCAAGCGGCCCCACTTCCCGCTATGCAGGGTGCGGAGAAGGGCTTCCTCTTCCGTTTTCCCAAAGATCGGCCAGGCAGTGAAGGGTTTTTGGCGGACTGGTTTGCCGCCGTTCAGCGCGAGCTTTTGTGGCATACGGTAAATGGCTTAATCAGCGGTCGATTCCGCAAGGAGGCGTTGGTACTCGCGGCGGGCATGGTCGTAAGCTGCGCGCGCGTCGTCCAGCTCATCCTGTTTGATTTGGCGCTCCTTCTGGCTCCAGCATTGGTCCACGCTTTTCAGGCACCACTCCGCACTGCGCTTCGAGGCGCGAATGGGCTTCCCATCCACGAGCACGAAGATCGGGTTCGTGTGCGACGAAGGAAGGACTCGCATGGCAACCCACGAGCTTTGATCTATGGAGGCGTCGAACGAAAGGTTGTTAGTCGCGCCATCCGCGGTGATCATCTTGGAAGCAACTGGTTTCCCATTCACCAGCAGTTCCACGGGAACCTGGCGTGTGCCGTCCGCTCTCGCGCGCTCAATATGCCAATAGGGCTGATGCATGTAAGGCTTCGCCTTAATCTCAGGATCGGCGCGCTCCGGCAGGTAAGCCGCCACTGCTGCTGTCACACGGACTGGCCCCGGCTTCGCAAGGTGTAGCTCGCTGGCGCCTTCGCCCATGCGTTGGTCATTCACTTTGAAGTCGAGGAAATGCGACCGTCCATCGCCCACGTAATTCCGGCCGGCACGAATGCCTTCGCACCAGGCTTCGTAATTCAACTCCCCATCCAGTTTCACATAGGACCGGCCCAGCCCCACGCGCTCGCCGTAGATGCAGGGGAAATCCGTTTCACCGCTGATGCGTGTGCGATAGCCCACATTGAGCGTGTGATACCAGATGTTCAGCTCCCAGATGTGCGGCGTGTCCACCATCGAAATGAAATCGACAGCGGGAACCAATTTGCCGTCCGGGCCGGGCACCTGGTGAGTTACATCCACGATGTATTCCATCGCGCCGATGCCGTTGAACGGCGGCACGATGTAGTTAGGCAGTTCGCCCGAGTTCACCTCCAGTCCCCAACCAGTGTGCGCTGGGCCCACAAGCGCCCCCTGGCGTTTTGCCCACTTGAGCGTGTTCAGGCAAAGCGTGGGCCAATGGTCCTTCGAGTCTCCGCCCGGATACATCTGCTCCTTCAAGCGGAGCAGGCAGAGATGCCCCGATTGATGCGACCCAAAGCCAGACACTTCAATGTCGTAGCGCAGCAGGTATGGGAGCTTGGAAACCTTGTCATCCTTGCCGGTGAAAAATTGCTTCTGATAATCAAAGCAAGGCCCCCAGGTGAGATTTGCGCCCACTTTCAGGTCCTCACCGACGCAATGACGGTACATATCCGGCGCATGCACGCCTTCTGAAGGATTTGTGTAATGCGCGCAGCCCGCCGCATGAATGTGATGATCGCCTGACCACCAGCCGAGCTTTGAAGGATCGATCCATCGTTGCATTTTGAACGACACTTGCGCCAAATCTTTTGAGACGGTGACTTGCTGCCGCTGCGGGAGCGATTCCGGCCCGCGCGTGACCTCGAAAGTGTAAGCGCCATCGGGCAGCCGCAGAACTTCCCCATGCTCGCGATACACTTGGGGGTGGAAGCCAAAGTCAGGAGCGAGCCGTTTCGATTGCGCTGGATAAACGCGGCCTTGAGCATCGCGAATCAGAAAGGCGGCAATGGTCGGCTTCCCTTCATCATCGAGAACATTCAGCTTAATCGCCCGGGCTGGCCGTGCAGTGAAGAGAAGGTCCAGCTCATTCCGGAATCCGAGGTCCTGAGTGCCTTGTCCAACTGTGAAGATCAGCTTCGCTTCGCGCTTGCCAGCGTCTCGGCTGTAAAGCTGGATAAGCCGATACTCCGCCGCCAGCCCGCTCAGCTCCTTCTTTAGTGGCTGCGGCGTGAGCGTCTCCAGATCCAGCCAGAGATCACGCGCATCACGCCGGTTATTCAAGCGCTCCCCAGCCTTCTGAAAATATTTGTCCGAACTTGAGCTGGCCCAGCCGCCTTCAAAAAGCGCGCGAGCTTGTGGGCTCGCCACTTCCAGAGCGGCGGTCACACCAGCCTCGTTATGAACCTTGATCAGAAACACCCGCCAACCCAGCTCATCCAGTTCACGAGCAGTGGCGCCCGCGATCACCTTGACGCGCGACTCCGGATTGATATGCACCGCCAGCAAGCAACGCGCATCGAGCAACTCCTGAATGCGTCGCGTCGCATCCGCGGTGTTGTTCGAGGCGAGCAGCGCCTCAATCTGCTTCGCCTGGTCGCCAGGAAGTGGAGCGCCGGAAATCTCGAGGGCCTGGACAACCCTTTTCACCTGCGCCGAGAACGGCTGCCACTCCACATTGCTGACGATGGGCAAAGGCGCCGCCCGAAGCGGAATGAGCATGAGCAAGGCAATCGCGCAAAGCAGCGGGGTTCTCATGCGCAAGTCTTAGCCAGTTCTTGCACCTCCATCAAGAACTTGCCCTTCGATGCCGCGCGAGGAGCACATTACAGTCCATTGTTGCTGCCTTTGAATCGGGATTCGAAGTTTCCTGATATCTATAACCAGCGTTGGGAGTACCTCCCCGCAAACGGTTACACCGTGTTCCGCACGCCGGTCACACTCGGCTACAACGATTCCGCGGCTGCGGGGCTCAGCCGTCGAAAGCCAATGGGTTTTACCTCGCGGGAGAGTCCCGCACGGCGTGCTGCAGCTCACGCCAATTGATCAACGAACAAGAGACCCAGCAACCTTGAAAAGCACAGCAACCCCATGTAGACCACTTCCTTAATCATTATGGTCAAACGAGCAACATCGCATTCACGACTAAGATGGACATGCATAACCTGAAGCGCTTGAATGCTCCGCATCCACAGAAGCTATGAACAAGAGAACTTTCTCACGTCGTTCGTTCCTTAAATCGACCACCGCTGCGGCCATTGCGGCGCCATTTATTTTGCCCTCCCACGTCTGGGGTGCGGCCACGAGCCCGAATGAGCGCATTCGCCTCGGTTTCATCGGTATGGGCACGCAGAACCGCGGGTTGATGGGCGGGTTCATGGGGCGGCGGGAGAAGGATTGCGAAGTCGTCGCCGTCTGCGATGTGGACACGAACCGCCGCGAAGCGGCGAAGAAGACGGCGCTGGATTATTACGCCCAGCAGGCGGAGGCGGGTTCCTATAATGGCTGCGAGAGCTACAACGACTTTCGTGATGTCATTAAACGCAAGGACATCGATGCCGTGGTGATTGCCACGCCGGACCACTGGCATGCTGTGATCAGCACCTGGGCGGCGCGGGAGGGGAAGGATATCTATTGCGAAAAGCCCTTGTGCCAATCGATTGGCGAGGCGCGCGCGATGGTGAACTCAGTGCGGAAGCACAAGCGCGTGTTCCAGACCGGCAGCATGCAGCGTTCGAGCCGTGAGTTTCGCGTTGCTTGCGAATTGGTTCAGAATGGCGCGATTGGCAAGGTCCAGTCTGTAGATGTGATGATTGGCGGCCCGGGAGTTCCTTGCGATTTACCAGCGGAAGCGGAGGAACCAGGGTTGGATTGGAATCTCTGGCTCGGCCCAGCCCCGATGCGCCCTTATCACTCCGAATTAAGCCCGCGCGGGGTGCACAAGCATTTCCCGAATTGGCGCAAATACCAGGAGTACGGCGGCGGCATGGTCACCGATTGGGGCGCGCACCATTTCGATATCGCCCAATGGGGTCTCGGCATGGACAACAGCGGACCGGTGGAAATCTTGCCGGCGGATAAGCCAAACGCTCAGGAGGGTGTGCGCCTGCGTTATGCGAACGGAGTCGAAGTGACGCATAAATCCGGCAATGGCGTTTGGTTCTACGGAACTGACGGGAAAATTTATGTGAACCGCGGCCAAATCCAGTTCTGGCGCGGGAACGAGCAAGTGGCGAAGGGGCGCGAGGATTTGGACAAGCTAGAGAACGAGTTTCTGAAAGATGCCAAGGTGCGTCTCTACAAGAGCACAGATCATCGCACGGATTGGATCGAGGCGATGCGCTCGCGCAAGAAGCCGATCTGCGATGTGGAAGTCGGAGCGCGCAGTGTGAGCGTCTGCCACTTGGCAAACCTTGCGTATTATCACGGTCAACGCCTCCAGTGGGATCCAAAGAAGGAGCGTTTCACAGGCGGCACGGGAAACAAGAAGTGGCTGAACGTGGAACACCGCGCGCCTTGGAAATTGGTCTGAGGAGCCTCCGCCGAGTAGAAGAAAGCAGAACCTCGGCAGTCTCCTTCGCCAATGGCTCTGCCGTTGTAGCCTCAACCTTTAGGTTGAGTCCTCCGTCCGCGACATGCAGTCAAAACCATTAGGGTTGAGTTCTCCGGCGACCACCTGCAGTCCTAACCTGACGGTTGCCCTTCCTGAGGCCCCGGAGGGACCAAACAGAGCAGCCCACGGGCAAGCGCCAGCGCAGCCCGTGGGTTATTTGCAAACAGCCAGAGCCCTCGTAGAGGGCCAACAATATCACCGTCGCTCTCTCAGATACACCCAACACGTTGCCCCCGGTCATTCAGGAGGATCCATCCACTCAGTGTGCCCGGTAACATCGAAGGGCATACCCCTTAAACCAGGCGGAATCAGCCAATTGATGCGCGCACCTGGACCCTTCGGTCCCCATTGCCATCGATACAGGCGAGTGCGAACACCCTCCGTGGCCAGTAGGGTGTTGTAACGCCACTTTCCTTGCAGCTCTGCCCTCTGGGCATCCGATACGTGGGCTTCAATAATGCACCCTTCGCCTGGCGCCAAGCGCGTGTCCCAACCCATGGCGATGACGAACATCTGGTTGCTCCGCCCAGCTATTTCAACATGCCCGTTGGGCGGGGTGATCAATGTGCAGTTTCCGTGATTTGTGATAGCGAACTTGAAACGCCAGTAGGTTCGGCCATCCGCAAGTCCGAGGTAAGTAACAGACGCGTGCGGACGTGTTCGTGATTCAACCCAGCTCCAAACACCCAGCAGCCCGCCGAGTATCGCACATAGAGCCAACGCTATCTGAAACAGCCGCTTTCGCTTGCCTCTACGGTCACCCTGCTGAAAAGCCGTCATTGTTCACATGCTCTCGCGGCTCAGACCTAGCTCAGGCTTCGCGGAGCCCGTTTTGCTTTCCTCTTCGGTGCAGGATAAATTCTCAGGCCTAAGGCGGGCAAGCTATACCAACCTCATCGACAATTATGCGCTACCTCGTAAAAGCTCGCGTCAAGCCCGGCAAAGAGCAGTCCCTCTTGAAAGCGATCGAAGAACAACGCCTCGGGAAGGGATCCCTCGCAGGCGATGAATATCTATGGAACATGCAGCAAGCTCGGGTGAGCGCGGACGGAACGGCGCATTGGGTCGAAGTTTGCTTTTGCCGAATTCCTTTGGAGGAAGAGCGGCCCTATTGGGAAGAATACTTCGAGTTGGTCAGCGTTAAAGATGCCCACGCTCGCCAGAACTGCCGCGACCTGAATGAAACTGAACCCTGGGCCTGCGCGAACTGCGATTGCACCCGCCGCCTGGAGGAGAAGCTTCAACGGGCTGGTGATTCATTCTTGGAAACGCTTCGTAGTCAAAGCGAAGCGCCCGCGATCAAAAGGTGAATTGATTTAAGACTTTTGGTGATGAGCGACCTCTGTTAGTTCTTGCGCCCGATAACGAGGGCTCTGCTTTTCTCATCTGCGCAATCTGCGGACGTTCTCTCCCCTTACTCTTTTCGTCTTTAAGCTGCGCCCGTTGTGAGCGTATCCTGAAAGGCGTGTCCCACATGAAAGCTCTTGCCTCGATTCTTGCGTTCGCAGTGTCCGCTGCCGCCGCCGATGCGCCGATCGGCGCTCCTGACGCGCCCAAGTTGCCAGGGGCATCGCCGCTGACCCCGGAGCAGCAACGCCAATCGTTCAGCCTGCCTCCCGGTTTCGAAATGGAGCTGGTGGCTTCCGAGCCGGACATCGAAAAGGTCGTCGCCATCAACTTCGACCACGCGGGCCGGCTTTGGGCCATCACCGCCACCGAATACCCGATCGACGGCAACGAGCAACCAGAGGAAGCCAAGCAGCTCTACGCCCGCGGCGGCAAAGATCGGGCTCTTGTGTTCGATAACATCACCGGCACGAGCTTGAAGCCGCGCGTCTTTGCCGATGGCCTCGCTATCCCGCTTGGGATTCTCCCTCTCAGTAGCAACACAACTATTATCGCGCAGGGCCCGGATATTTTTACGCTCACGGACACTGACAACGACGGCAAAGGTGACAAGAAAGAGATCCTCCTAACGGGGTTTGGCATCCAGGACTCACATCTGATGCCGCACGGCTTCATGCGCGGGCCGGGCGATTGGATTTACTTCGCCCAAGGCGCTTTCAACTATTCGCAGGTCAAAACGAAGGAGGGAACCACCGTTCAGTTCGACCAATGCAAAGTTGGTCGTTTCAAGCTGGATGGCTCCCAGTTCGAAATTGTCGGCTGGGGGCTAAACAACATCTGGGGCTTCGTCATCGATCGGCATGGCCAGATGTTCGCCCAGGAAGCGAACGACCTTGGCTATCCCATGGTTCCATTCCATGTCGGAGTTAATTATCCGGGCATCGGCATGCACAAGGCGCGTCCCTACGCCCCCTGGCATCCGCCGTTGGCGAATCACTTCCAAATGGGTGGCACTGGCCTGTCTGGCCTCGCGCTTGCCGAAGGGCAGGGGATGTTCACTGGCGCTTACAACGGCCAGTTCTACCTGGCTAATCCTATCACGGGCAAAATTCAGGCAATTGAAGCAAAGCCCGACGGCAGCTTCCTAAAGCTCACCAAGTTGCCGGACTTCGCGCTGACGCAAGACTCCTGGTTCCGCCCCGTGGCCATGCAGTTTGGCCCAGATGGCTGCCTCTACATTGTTGATTGGTACAACAAAATCATTTCCCACAATGAAGTCCCGCGCACCCATCCAGAGCGCGACAAAAGCCGCAGCCGGATCTGGCGCGTGAAGCAAACCGCCGCAGCGCATAAGTTCCCGAACATCGAGAGGGCGACCCCGGAGCAATTGCTGGCGCACTTGAAGTCGGACGTCGTCTGGCCGGGCAATGCCGCCTGGCAGCGGATCGTGGACACCAAAGCCGATCAGTTAGCGCCCGAGCTTCGTGCCCTCACGCATGACAAAAGCGCCCGCGTAGATGCGCGTCTCCGCGCGTTATGGGCCTTGGAAGGACTGAAACAAATTCAAGCGGATCTCCTGCGGCCGTTGCTCGGGGACTCTGACCATCACATCCGCCGCGAGGCAGTCCGCGTCATCCAATCCGCGCGCTGGCTTCCCGCAACAACGGTTGAGCTGCTCACACCTTTAACCGGTGAACCGCATCCGCACGTTCGCTTCGAGATCGCCCGCACTCTGGCAAAGACTTCGACCGAAGCCCGCGTCGCTCGTCTGGTGTTGCAATTCCTGCAGCCGCCTCTCGACGGCCCGACCGTGAATGCGCAGCAGGGCGGGGGACCGATCCTGACAGGTGCGGCAGCCGACCGCGCTTTTGAACGATACTTATTGCGTGTGGCTTTGGAAAAGCACACAACCGCGCTCCCGAATCTCCTGGCTGCCGCGGACTTGAATGTTGAAGGAAAAGCCCTAGCCGCTGTCACCCTGGGCACACCTGAAGGAGCTGCGGTTCTGGCAAGCGTGGTCCCAGCGTTGAACCGGTCGGTTTCGGAAGAAGAATGCATTCTCCTCGCGTCCCATGTTGCTTCTCCCGCCCCGCGCGAAGCACTGAAGCGTTTGCTGGAACATCCCGAGCAACAGCAGCTCGTCGTTGACCGTCTCTGGACCGCTCGCGACCGCATTGATCTCAAACCACTTCAGGAACTCATCCGGCCTGCTCTGGCCAGTTACAATCGCCAGGGCGCAGACCCTGCCCGCGTGGCGGAACTCGCTGGCGCATTCCAGGTGGAAGAGCTGCGCCCGGCAGTGGAGAAATTGCTCGCAACTTCGCGCAACGACAATGAACGCATCCGCTTCACTCGTGCCCTGGCGCAATTCCCCGCGAGCGACCCAGCGGTTCATTTTGCGACCGCCCGCTCGAGCCGCAGCTCGACCGTGCAACTCGAAGCAGTGAATGTCCTTGCCAAGCAAAAGACTCCAGAGATCGGCAAGCTGCTCATTCAACTTTGGCCAGACCTCGCCTTGCTGGCGCGCCACAAAGCGGCGGAAGCGCTTGGCAACTCACCCGCGTTCGCGAAAGCCTTTCTCGACGCTATCGATGAACGCGCCATCAATGCGGATGAAGTCGATTCCTACGCCATCGAGAAAATTACGGCTGCCATTCCTGCTGACCCACGTGTCGCCAAGCTGAGGAGCGCGCTGGCGGGCGCGGTCGAAACCGCCCGTTTCTCAGGCGCTGGCGCTGACCAGGTTCCGACCGGCCAAAGTTTCTCGGGTCCATTCACGCTAGAGGCCTGGGCGCGCCTGCAGGACGGCATCAATAACCAGGACGCCATTGTTGGCAGTGGGGATTGGGATCTCAATTTCCATGACGGCAGGCTCCGCCTCTATGCAGGACCGGAGACGGGTGATGCCATCATCGCCTCGAAGCCGGTAGCGCCGAACACCTGGACACACTTCGCGCTGACTCGCTCGACGGAGGGGCAGCTCAAGCTTTATGTCAACGGCGCTCTCTCAGCCACCGGCGCCAAGCCGCTGAATCGCGATCTTCCTGCGATTGTGGTGGGGCAATCTATGGCGGTTGGTGGTTTTGGTGGTGAAATCACCGAGCTGCGCATCTGGAATACTGAGCGGAGCGCGGACGAAATTCTGTCCACCGCCAATCTCACCTTCGCCAAAGCCAACCGGCCTGCGAAGTTGGTCTTCGTGTTCCCGGGCGACAAAGCCTCACTTGGCGGAGCCACTCGCATCGACAAATCCGCCGATGTCCCGACGTTGCTGACGGAGGGGCAAGCCGCGGAGCTGGAAACCAAATTCCAACGCTTCCGCCAACTCGCCTCCGGCAAAGGCTCGACGGAGAAGGGCCGGGAAGTTTTCACCCAAGCCTGCGCCACCTGCCACAGTGTTCAAGGGCAGGGTGGCCAAATCGGTCCGGCGTTGAACGGGGCAGGTGCCATGGGAACGGAAGCGCTCCTCCGATCGATCATCACGCCGAACGCCATGATGGAATCCGGTTACCGGCGCTTTCAAGTTGAGCGCGCGGATGGCGAGACCGTCGAGGGCTTCCTCGTGTCTGACAATGGCTCCGAATTGCGTCTCCGTCCTTTGGCGGGCGAAGACGTCCGCATTGCCGCAGATCAGGTGAAGCGCGCCTCCTTCTCACGCATGTCGTTAATGCCCGAAGGGCTTTTGGAATCCTTGAGCCCGGAGCAAGTCAGCGATCTGTTCGCCTACCTGCAAACATTAAAATAACGCGGAGAATCGCAGGCGCGGTCCCCGACCGGGCGTCCTCATGGTCGGTGCGCATTTCTGCGATTTCGTGGGGATAAGCTCCGTCAAGCAAAAATTGTGCCGAAAATCCAAGGTTGTCCCTTGAGCTATGCTTTTAGGCGCATAAACTACTCTGCGAATGGCAGGGCTGCATTTATCGCAGAAGATGTCGTTGCAACAGGTGCTCGCGCCCCAGTTGCAGCAATCCCTGGCTCTTCTCCAGGCGCCAACGCTCGAGTTGAAGGCTCTGGTGGAACAGGAACTCCAGCAAAATCCCGTTCTGGAAGAGATCTCCGCCCTCGACATGGAGCAGGACAACAAGGCGACGCGGGAAGACGGTGTTCAGGTCGATATTTCCGATCCAGCCGAGCCGCCGAGTGACGTCCAATACGATCCGGCCACGGAGAAGCCCAACAACGATCCGGTTGATGACTTCCAGGCCGAGTTCGATCGTCTGGCGCAAATCGACCAGGAATGGCGGGATTCCTTTTCGCCCGGCGCCACTTCCTCCCGTTTCACAGAGGAGGATGAGGAGAAGCGGCAGTTCATGTTTGATTCGCTCGTCGCCAGCGCATCGTTGCAGGAAAATCTGATCGAGCAGGTTCGGTTTTCCGACCTGACGGAAAAGCAGCGTCCGATTGCCGAAATGATCATCGGCAACATCGATGACTACGGTTATTTGCAATCGTCCGTGGATGAACTCGCGTTCTCCACAAACATACCTGCGGACCAGATCCTGGAGGTATTGAAGGTCATACAGACTTTCCATCCTGCCGGCGTCGGCGCGCGCGACTTGCGCGAATGTCTGATGCTCCAGCTCCAGCGCGCAGATAAAACCGAGACGCTGGAATACAAGATTCTCGATCGGCACATGGACGCGCTGGGCAAGCGGCGCTTCCCCGAAATTGCCCGCGGACTGGGCGTGACCGTGGAAGACATTCAGGAAGCTGCTTCGCGGATCGGCCAGTTAGAGCCGCGGCCTGGAAGAGACTTTCTGCCGGACAACCAGCACTACGTTGTTCCGGAAATTTTTGTCACGCACGGCGTTGATGGGGAATACGTCGTCAGCACTAACAGCGATCACGTGCCGCACCTGCGCATCAGCAACACCTACAAAGACCTCATGTCGCAGGCGAACAGCTCAGAGGAAGTTCGCGAGTACATCCGCGAAAAGATCCGGGCAGGCAAATTCCTGATCAAGAGTTTGCATCAGCGCCAGCAAACGATCATTAACATTGGCAAAGAGATCGTGAAGCGGCAGCGCGAGTTCTTCGACAAAGGTGTCACGCACCTGAAGCCGATGACGATGGTGCAAGTGGCAGAAGCCGTGGGCGTTCACGAAACGACCGTCAGCCGCGCTGTCTCCGGCAAGTACATGCAGACGCCGACGGGGGTGTTCGAGATGAAGTACTTCTTCACCTCCGGCATCAAGACCTCCAGCGGGGGTGGCATGTCCAACACCAGCGTAAAGGACATCATCAATGAGATGATCTCAAAGGAGAACCCGCAAAAGCCGCTCTCTGACGAGGAGATCGTGAACATGCTCGCGGCTAAAGGGATCGTTATCGCTCGCCGGACCATCGCCAAGTATCGCAGCGAGTTGAACATCCTTCCGTCGCACCTGCGGAAGAGATACTAAGCAAAAAGCCCGCCGCAGTCGCGACGGGCTTCCGATCTACAGTTGTTGGGCTGCCTACGCGGTGGTGGCCACTTCCACATTATCCGTTCGCGTCTCAGAGGGCTGGCCGTTTTCGACTGGTGTGGCGCCATTGCCGGGAGGATGCCCGCTTTGCGTCTCGCTGGCCTTGTGGAATTTGACGCTCACGATCTTGCTCACGCCGTGCTCTTCCATGGTCACACCATAGAGCACATCAGCCATGGCGATGGTGCGCTTGTTGTGCGTGATGATCACGAACTGCGAGTGGGAGAGGAAGCGTTGCAGCACTTTGATGAAGCGATTGATGTTCGATTCATCCAGCGGCGCATCCAACTCATCAAGCACGCAGAAAGGGCTTGGCTTCACCTGATAGATGGCGAAGAGCAAGGCCACCGCAGTCATAGTTTGCTCACCGCCTGAGAGCAGGGAGATGCTTTGGAGTGGCTTGCCGGGAGGCCGGGCCACGATGTCGATGCCGCTTTCCAGCACATCGCCTTCGTTCACGAGAACGAGGTCGGCCTTGCCGCCGCCGAAGATCTCGGTGAACAACGTGCGGAAGTTCTCGCGCACCTTGTAGAAGGTCTCGGTGAACATCTCGCGTGTTTGCGAGTTGATCTTACCGATCACATCGAGCAACTGCTCCTTGGCTTTGACGAGATCATCATGCTGGCTGCTGAGGAAGTTGAACCGTGTTTCGGTTTCCTCGTATTCCTCAATGGCGACCAGATTGACGGCGCCGATCTGCTCGATCTTCTCCTGCAAGGCGGTGACTTGCTCAGCGATGGCGGTCCAGTCCGTGGATAAACCGCGCGCCTGCATCTCCTCGGGTGTGAGCGTTTCGATCTGAGGCTGCCCTTCGGTGGCAATAGTGATGGTGATGCATTCGCTGCGAATGTCATCGAGCGTGAGCTGGTACTTCTCGCGAATCCGCTGGCGGAGGTTGTCCACCGTCATTCGTTTCTGCGCGACCTCCACGTCGAGCGCGCCTTTGCTGTGCTGCAGTTCCGTTAGGCGACGGCGATGGTTTTTCAACTCCTCATCTTTGGAGATCATCTGAACTTCCTCCGTCTGCTTCTCGGAGACGAGCGAAGTCAGTTGGGTGTTCACGGCTTCGCGCTCGTCCTGGAGGCCGGCGATCTGCTGGCGTGACTCGCCAATCTCAGCCTCGAATTGCGCCTTCTTCTGCAGGATCGAGTCGATTTCACCTTTGCGTCGCTGGAGCAGATTCGACAGGTCACGAATGCGTGACTCGAGCGCGTTCTGCTGGTGGCGCAAGGAGGCGCAAACCTGCTCGTCGGAAGCCAGGCCGACCTTCGTCTCGGTCAACGTGGCGTGAGCGGCGTCGCGGCGTTGGCGGAGAGCTTCAATTGCGGTGTTCAGCTCGGCAACCTGCTGTTGCGCGCCAGATTCGCGGCCCTCCAATTGGGCGATTTGCGAAGCCAAACCTTCGCGGCGGCGCATGCCTTCCTCGTCGTGCTTGGAGAGGCTCTGCAACTCGAAGCTGACGGTTTGCAGCTTTTGCTCAAGGGCTTTGCCCGCGCTTTGCAGCACGCGGAACTCGCCTTCGCGGCTCGCGATGCTGACCTCCTGGGTGCGCAGCTCGGTTTGGGCTTGCTGCAAGCTGGCCTGGACAGCGGTCTGCTCGCTTTGAAGCGCGCCTTTGGCTTTGCTCGCTTCGGTGATCTGCTCTGTGAGCTGCTCCAGTTCGCCTTTCAGATCAGAGATTTGGTTTTTGCGGGCGAGGATGGAGGTGGATTGCTTGCCGCCATTTTGAGTGGCGCCACCGGAGTAAATGCCCTCGCGGCTGAGGAACTCTCCATTCCTCGTTACCACACTAAAAGACCCAGCGGCGTTGCGCCAGACGTTCGTGGCTGTGGCGAGGTCGGGTGCGATGAAGGTCTTGCCAATCAGCTTGCGAAGGAGGGGCCGGACACTGTCGTCGGTTTCCACGACGCTGAGCGCCGGAACAGTCCCTTCTGGGGTGGCGGGGTCGGGGAGCCCGTTGTTGCGCTCCGCAAGCTCTACCATGCTGAGCGACGCGATGCTGGCGCGGCCGCGGCGTTGGGAATTCAGCTCGTTCAGGATGCTGTGGGCGGCTTCAGGCTCCTTGGTGAGCGCAAGCTGCAGATGCGCGCCCAGTGCAGTTTCAATGGCGGTGATGTGCTCGTTCGGAACGCGGATATGATCGGTGAGTGAGCCGAGGACATCTTTAGCACCCTTGAGGACGGCGACCACGCTGGAGCTGAAACCTTCGTAGTCATTTTGAAGCTGCTCGAGCAAGTTTAGGCGCGAACGCTTTTCAGCTTGCTGACGGAGAAGGCCGTCGAGCTTCTGCCCCGCGACGGCCAATTCATCATGAATTTGGCGAAGGCGCGTTTGCCGCTCCTGGACGGTGCCGCGACTCGATTGAATGGTGGCCTTCTGCTGCTCGACTGCAGTCGCGAATTCCTGAAGGCGAGCCTGGGAGCGAGTGCGCTCCTCTTCGAGCTGCACCTTTTCGGAAGTGAGCTTTTCGATGCGAACGATATTGCCCTGTTTCTGCAGGTCGAGGGCGTTGATTTCGTTGCGCGTGCGGCTGAGCTGCTGGGCAACGTTGAAGAGTTCGTTCTGCGTGCGGCGAACGGTTTCCTGCTGCTGGAGCAATTCACGCTCCACGGCCTGCACGGCGTTCTTCTTCTCCTCAAGCGCATTGCGGTGCTCTTGCAAGGCCGTCTGCGCCGCCGCGAGCTGCTCCTTCACGTGAGCCAGCTCCTGCTCGCCAGCAGTCTTGCGCTCTTCGCTCTGCGCAATTTCAGCGAGAGCCTGATGATTTTGCTTCTCGAGTTCGTTCAACCGCTCCTGGTTGAAATGAATGCGGCTCTCGTGGCGATCACTTTGGTTCTTCAGCTCGTGGCCGCGTTGCTGGGTTTGCGAAATCTTCTGCTCGATCTCGGCAAGCTTTTGGCGAAGCGCAGCCAACTCGTTCTCAGTGCGGCCGACGCTTTCGGTGGAAATCTCCGCTTCCAGTTGGAGACGCTCAAGCTCTGTTTGTTTGGCGCTGATGTCGGATTGGAGAACGTCGAATTGGTGCCGAGCGAGCTGCGTGTCGAGGCGTTGCAGCTCGGCCATGAGGGCTTTGTAACGGCGAGCTTTGCCAGCCTGCCGCTGAAGCGAACCGATCTGGCGCTTCACCTCTTTGATGAGATCCTGGAGGCGGAGGAGATTTTGATCGGTGTGCTCGAGCTTGCGGAGCGCTTCCTTCTTCTGCGCCTTGAACTTGGTGATGCCAGCCGCTTCTTCGAAAACATTACGACGATCCTCAGGCTTGCTGGAGATGATTTGGGTGATGTTGCCCTGGGCCATGATGCTGTAGCTGGTGCGGCCCATGCCCGTGCCCATGAAGAGTTGCTGAATGTCTTTCAGCCTGCAGGGAGTCTTGTTGATGAAATACTCACTGCCACCGTCGCGGAACACGCGGCGAGTGACAGTGATCTCGTTAAAGGCCATTTCGACACCGGCAGCCTTCAGGTGCTCTTCGTCAACGTCGCCGAGCGTGAGCGAGACTTCCGCCATGCTGAGCGGCTTGCGGCCATCGGTGCCGTTGAAGATGACGTCTGCCATTTCGCCACCGCGAAGGGCTTTGGCGGATTGCTCGCCGAGAACCCAGCGAATGGCGTCAGAGATGTTCGACTTCCCACACCCGTTTGGCCCGACAATGGCGGAGACGCCGGGCATGAAGTTGAGGGTGGTTTTATCTGCGAAAGATTTGAAACCCAGGGCGGTTAAACTCTTCAGATACATGAGCGCAGAATGAAGAACTGGTCGCGGGAGTAAAGCTGAAAACTACCATATGATGTGGTGAGTTATTCACAAACCACAAGGGCTGGTGGTGGTCTGCTCATTAGTCCCAAAGCTCTTCATCTGGCGTAAAATGCTGCAACTTCGCAACTTGTAAAGTTATTCACATTCTATTGACGAATTCGAATGCTCCAAGGGGCTCGAGGGTCATTGCTGAACGACGCGATAAAATTGGGTCGTCGCTGATCCCGGGGCAAGGCGCAAATCAATGCGCGCGGCGCTCGTCGCGGGCTCCAGCGCTTGAAGTGTGCTCCATTGAGCATTCGAGAGCGAAGTGGTGCTGAGAATAGAATAACGACGGCCGGGCTGCGGATCAAAACTGAGGATCAACTCGCCGTTGAGGTGACGAATGTTCAACAACAATGGCGCGGGTGGATTCGGGGCCCCCGGAGATCCGCCGATCTGCAAGCTGCGCCTCCAGGATTGGACGTCGAGTGGATCTGCCGTCGGGGCGCGAAGCTCGAGAGAGTACCCGCCACCATTCGCATCGATTGGCCACGCGGCAGTGGTGCGGTAAACAATATCGACAACTGGCTCCTGGGCACGGTTCACGATCCGCAGACGTTCGCCGCTATTGTCCAGGCGACCGGTGTAAACTCCAAACGGTTTGACCGCGGCGCCGTAACGTTTCTGGATGGCAGCGGCATTGTTCACGAGCAGCGCGTGCTCACCGGGTTTTAAAAGGGAACCTTCAGGGAAAACGAACTGAACGCCGGATGCAAATGCAAACCCGCTCAGATCGTAAGTGACAGCGCCGTTATTCAAGATTTCGAGGAACTCGAACTCATTCGCGTTGGTGAAGCCAGCGGCTATTTCATCGGGGGTGGGAGGCGCTGGGTTATAATGGATCTCAGAAATAGTCAGAGAGGGGGTGCCCGTGGTGAAGGTGGCTTCCTCGAGGGCGCTCCATTCAGCTCCATTCAACGCGCGAGCACGAAGCGTGGTCAGATCAGAAATGGTGATCCCATCAACGTAGCGAACGGCAGCGTTTGTGTTGCGAGGATCGATGGCTGCATTGGTGCTGTAATAGATGATCCCTGCCGGGGCCGACAATGTGACTTTGAAACCTGGTTCGACCTGGCCACCGCGCACGTTCATCACAGGAGCGGCTGTGCGCGGATAAAGGCCTGCGTTTCGGAGCTGATTTAAAACTGTGGCTGAGCGTGCGGGGAAGTAGGTCCGCACGAGTGCATTCAGCGCTGGCGCCCAATGCTCGTCACGGGTGCGCAGGGGGGTGTTCATCTGGTCGCCCCAACGCGCTGACTCCCCAACCACGGCGTCGCGGATGAGTGATGAAATGGCCATCATCCGGGCGGCAGGACGATTGTTGGTGGGATTAGCAGCCGTCCAGGCTGGGCTGGCCGGGTTCACGTAAAAAACGCCGCCATTGAAGAAATGCCGGTGCACGTGGTCGGCGAAACGGAGACGGAAGTCAGCGTTGCGCCGCAACGCCGCATAAGGCTGGGTGACGGCCTGGCTGACACCGGTGACATCGGTGTTGAGACCAGCCAGGGAAGTCTCCGTATCCCATGGATAAAACTTGAACCCATCGCCGTTGTTGCGATCACGGCCAGCCCACCAGTTTCGGTGGGGCCAATCGGTGTTGCCCATGTAGATGTTGACGATCATGTAATCAATGAGGTTGTCCACATCGATCAGGTCTTCATAGGCGGGATTGCGTGTGCCGTCGGGGTTGTTGCCCTGCAGGCGTTGGTAAACATCGGTTCTTGAAACATCCTGGCTCAGGCCTGCGATGAGGCGGTTCCAAGCATCGTAATTACCGTCCGGAGCGGAGTCCTGGTTCAAGGCGTCCCACGTATCGCGGTCGCCGCCGAAGTAAGTGGCTGAGAACGCGGCGTCTGGCCGTTCGACAGGATTGTAGAGGCCCCAGTATTGGCCGTTGATGTATAGGTGGGCGTAGCCGAGATGCGAGGAGACACTGCCCATCTCGCGCAAGCTTTCCATGGCGAAGGCATCGCGCATGTAGAGAGCGTTGCCGCCGCCGTAACCCCACGCGTCGTTACTGTTGGCGCGGAGAACGAAGTTTTGGAATTCATCGGCGGCATCAGGCCCGAATAGAGGAAACTGGAATTTACTGGCCCCATATTGCTCGCGGAAAACAACACGGAAAGACTTCTTCAAAGACAAATCGAACCGGCGGAAGGCTCCTCCCTGGATGCGAATGCCAGCATCTTCCTGCACATGTGTGCCGTCCGGATATAAGATTTCCAATGAAACCGGGCGCTCCCAAGCTTCGCCCCTGCTTTCAGGGTTTGCGTAAATTCCCTGGGGTCCAAAGACGTCACCCATGTTCATCACCAGCGAAATGGTGGGGATGGTCTTCAAATCATTCTTGATAGAACGCGAGTAATTTCCACCAAAGGAATCGTTTGGTCCTACGACTGCGGGGCTAAGGCCGTAATCGGCTGGTTGGCTGTTCCAGGAAGGGGGAAAACCGGCAGCGAGAGCTGATTCGCGCGTTTGGGTCACCACATCGTTAAGGAAAAGAAAAGTTGCCGAAATGACTTCGGAGGAGCGCCAGCCAGCACGAAATGCTGCGGATCGAAAAGGAGTCGTGCGGCTGATACGAACGGGAGAGGTGTAGACGATTCCATTCGTGGGAGTGGGTGCATCGCCGTTTGTTGTGTATCGAATCTCAGCGCCCTGCGTGGGGGTGAACAGCGTGAGATCAAAAGGCGCTTCGTAAAATCCGCGCGGGTGGCTGAGCAGCGGCGCCGCGACCAGGCCGGCCAACGGTTGTCCATTCGCCGCGCCGGGGGTCGCCTGCGCGTAATAGGCAAGATCGCCGACGCGAACGCGGGAGCTTTGCAATTGCGGGCGGAGCAGGAAATCGGCGCCGTCCTTCCGGTCGTTGAAGCCCTGGATCGCGAGAACGTTTTCTCCTGCTCGCAAGAGGTTTGTAAAGCCGGTGATGTTGAATGTGGTGGGGCGGACAACATCGCGGCGGTAGCGATTAGTCGTTGAGACCGACTCAAAAGTCGGTGATGTCGGGGCATTGGCGGAGGCAATACGTGTTCCATTCAGGTATGCGATAAAGCCGTCATCGTAATGCATGAGCAGTTGGAGCGTTTCGATGGAAGGGAGCTGGGGAAGAGTGAATGGAACACGCAGGTAGGCCGTGGAGCGGCGGTTGAAGAGCATGTCTTCGATGTTGCTGCCGACGAGTTCCCCGACGCTCGCAGCGGAGGTTTCGGGCAAACCGAGAAACTCGACTTCGGCAATCTGCACACAGCAGGAGCCCGCGGCGTTCCGTATGGTGGGGAATATCAGGCGATAGTGCGCGAATGCTGAAGTATTGGAGAAGCTGACTTCGACCGTGGTGAAGCGATTGAGGAATTGAGGGACGGGCCCCCGAGCGACTTCGGTAAACGCATGTCCATCAAGCGAGCCGAAAAGCACGAAGGAAGCGGGATCACGCTCCGGCGCGTCATTGGCGGAGGTTAATCGCAAGCCGCGCACGACAGTTGAACCGGACGATGGAGTCACGGTGAAGCCCGAGTTTAGCTTGTCAAAGTTCAGATATTTAGTCGCTGGATTGTTATCGATCGCATTGATGACCGTTTCATTCTGAGGTGAGTTGACCGTTGTTGGGGTGGCCGGGTCGCCGGGACGGGTGACATCCTCGAGCACACTCACTGGCTCAGAAGGATCGCTTGCTCCTTGCGCAATGCGATCGTAGCCAACGGCGCTGATGGCGCCTCTCCAGACGGCGTCGGGAAAATCCCGGGACATCCACGTCGCTGAAATTGAATTATCCACGGGGGCAAAGACGCGGGCAGGGGAGTTGGTTCGCACGAAGGTCTCTGTGTCGGTGTGCATGGCGGAGCCATAAGACACGTCAGGCGGTTGCGGCGGGAACGAGGGAGCAAATTCCGATGTCGCGACACCAGCAGGATTGATGAGGGCGAGATATTCGCCTTCCTTGGCCAGGCTGAAGCTGGTGTGAAGCTCCGTTGCATTGGTCCGATTCTTGCCCGATGCGAAAACGAGGAGGAAGCTGTGCGGTGGAAGAGCGGTTGCCGGAAAAATCCATTTGCGAGGGTTGGCGGGATCGTCGGTGAGGCTCCAGCCGGTGAGGTTCACCTCGGTAGAGCTTGGGTTGTACAGCTCAATCCAATCACTTAGATCACCATCTCCATCGGCTTTGCCGGTGGCGTTGGCAGCGAGGAATTCGCTGATGATGACCTGTTGCGCGCTCGCAGCGGGAGCGGCTCGCGAGACTGCGAACAAGAGCATGAGCAGCACGAGGGCACGAGGGAGAGAGCTGAAGCAATGCATTCGAATCTCCTACGGTAGCAGAGAGCGTCAGCCCCACAATGGCTATTCGGCAGGGCGCAAGAACATCCAAGCCGCGAGAAGCGAGAGGTCGCCCGACCGATGGGGAAGGCCGTCGAGCCTCCAAACAGAGGCGAGAGCTATCCGTGCGTCGTTGCACTTACTGCCGGGATTGTGGGGCGGTCCGGGTCGGGTCAGGTTTCTTCATGTATTTGCGGAAGAGCCAATGGCGTTGGAGGGCCCCAATAAAATGCTCCAGCTCACGCATGGAGATTTGGGTTTGCAACGCCAGGCCCGGAAGATCCTTTGCCTCGGCGGCGAGGGTGTCGCTAAGGAAGGGGAGGTTGGCGCTCGCGAGCTGGAGATTGGCGCTGGCTTGCTGAAAGGTGGCGAGGACGCCGCGAAGGTCATCAAGCGCACCATCGGCGGAGGTGAGCAGTCGTTGGAAGTGGAGCGCAGTGGCTGGGTCGGCCAAAATCTTCCCGGCAGCGCCTTTTCCTTCCTGCACCTGCTCGGCCATATCGTCGACGCGAGCGACCAGTTGGTCCAGGCGGTGGCTTGTGGCCACCATGTTCGACCCCAATGTGGTCCATACCCGAAGCCCGGCGCGAAGTTCCTGCAGGGCGGGCACCGCCTCGCTGCGCACTTCCTCGACGGCGGATTCGAGAGCGCTGGGCAACAGCGCGTTGCATATGATTTCCGCGTTCTTTTCAGGCAAGGTTTTGCCATGGCCACGGCTGATTTCGAAATAGGCATCGCCGACCATGCCGAATTTACGTTTGACCACGGCGGAAGAGTCGGCACGAACAAAGCGGAAGAAGTCACGCCGGATGTTGACTTGAGCTTCCATTCGACCAGCGGGATCCACACTGACATCGGAGACGGTGCCCATAAGTGTTCCGAGGAAATAAACTTCGGAGCCTCGGCGAATTCCAGCGGCGCCCGCTTCCGGAAGGGCAATGCTGAGATTCACGTTGCCGATGAACCAACGCTGGCTTCGCGCGGCAAGCACAACGATCACAACGAGGGTTGCAAGGCAAGCGAGAAGGAACGTGCCGGTGATGGCATGAACGTAGCGGAGGGTGAAATGGGTCCGGGGAGGGTTTGTTGAGTTCATGCTTAGAGGTAGGTAAGGGCGGAAACCAACGCTGAGATCACGAAAAGCCCAGCGACGGAGCGGGTGAGGGCGCGTTGCGTCACTCGCGCTGCATCGGAGCTGAGGTCGCTGACATCGAGGCCCGCGATGCAGCAAGTGGCGCCGGAAAAGAGGGCGGGGAGGATGCTCTTGGCGGTAATGCTGAGCATGTCCTCTGGATGCAGGGCTGTGAGGACGGTTTCGGTGAAATACCACAGATTGCGGCTGCCTGTGCCGAGCCAGGCGCCAAAAGCGTAACCACTGGCAAGGGCTACAAGGATGAAAATGAGAGTGATGCCAAACGTTGAAAGCGCAAACCCGAGCACACGCGGCAGCACGAGCACTGTGAATGGATCGTTGCCATCCTTAGCCATGGTGTTAATGACCCCTTTGGATTTCATGGTTGCCAGTTCCATGGCCATGGGGCTGCTGCTGCGGGTTATAATGATCAGGTTGGCGAGAATTGGGCC
>DASPKX010000013.1:0-14895 GCA_035627835.1 Candidatus Methylomirabilota bacterium | reverse complement strand
TCGACCTTCGCTCGCGCCGGGGCGGCGCCTGTGCCAATCGCACGGATCACGTGAAGCGCGGCGACTTGCAGGGGTGAATTATCGAGTGAGAGGAAGGGAGTGATTTTATCGAGATTATCTCCCGCTTCCCGGGGAAACATCGATAGCGCGTGGATGCAGTCTAACTGAATTGTGACGTTTGGGTCTTCCAGGCCGTCCAGGAGCGCGTGGCGTGCTGGCCTTGATCCGGCGGCAGCGTTGCACAAGGCGAGATACACATATCGCCGGAACTTAATGTCAGGATGGTTCCGCGAATCGATGAGAACGGGAACAAAGTTGGAGCTGACAACGCGGCTGTGAGCCAGGGCATAAGCTGCGTCCGCCGCGACAGCAACATCGTTCGTGGTCAGCAACGGGAGGAGAACGTGATCGGCGTGGGGGCTGAGGGTGCTGAGAACCAAGGCCACGCGCGGGCGGACATTGGAGTCGATTGCGTAGGCGGCCAGGATGTCCGGCAGCAGGACCGCTGAATTCGTGTGCAGCAACCGGGCGGCATTCAAGGCGTTTACCCGTGCCTGATGGTTTGTGCTGTGAAGAGCAGGCCGCAGCACAGGAACCGCAGCCGGCCCGATGCTTCCAAGGGCTTCACCCGCCATGGAGGTGAGCCGGTAGTTGCGGGAGTAAAGGCAAGTGGCCACAGCGGGCGCCGCCGATGCGGCCGCCGGTCCGAGCTTGACTATCGTCTCGAGGATGCGCGCCTTGGCCGGAGCCGAGCCTAACTCAGGGCTCCATTCGCTGCGAAGCCGCCGTGGAAAATACGTAAGCGCTTTTTCGATCCAGGACGTCGGCCCGGATCCTTCGCCCCGCTCCAACTCACGCGCAAGCCATGGCACACCCGCTTCGCGCAACGAGAGGAAAACATTTTGAGCCTCGGTGATCTGCGGCTGGTTCTCGGCATGCAGTTGATGGACCCAGACGCGCATCCGCTTGCCCTGGTGGATGGGACCGAAAGCCTGGACGTAAAACACCCAAGCGACCAACGCGCCCAACACCATAGCTCCCGCGAAGAGGAGAAGTCGGTTCTTGAGCTGCGGGCGCATTGTAGGCGGATTATACCCCAGCGGCGGAGGCTTTCCAGCTTGAGGGTTAAAAGCAAAAGCCCCGCCTAGTGGCGGGGCTTGCAATTCCGATGATCGGTGTGATTACGAGAGCGGGAGCGTGCCGTAAGTGATCGGCTTCACGGTCTTGTTATCGCCGGTCGTGATCTTGCGGGTCTTCGGATCGAAGGAGCACGCAATGCCGAGACGGTCAGACATTTCCGCGAGAGAGATGACAGTCTGAACTTTGACGGCGAGGTCAATGCCGGCGTTTGGCTGTTTGTTGGCGCGGATTGAATCAAACCAATTCTTTTCGTGGACCGCGACATCTTCACCTGGCTTGAGGCCGGTGTGATCCTCTTCCTCGATGTCATCCGCGAATGGCCGCTCTGGCAGCAAGCGAACGCGGTTGCCAGCCATGTAAAGAGTGCCTTTGTGCCCGCGGATCATGTCTTCGATGCCGCGCTCGTTAATCGTGCTGCTGGTCACGAACAGAGTTAAGCCGCTTGGGAACTCCGCGAGGCACTGAATGTTCTCAGGCACGTCGCGCATGTAGGTGTTCGGCGTGTTCTTGTCCGTTTCAACTTTCCGGGTGCCAATGGCGACCACGCGGGTTGGGAACTCAGGAGCGCCCGTGGCGAGCATGAGCGGATGCAAGCGATGCGGGAAGAGATCGCCGAGGAGCCCGGAGCAGTAAGGATAATATTTGCGCCAGCGGAAGTAGTGGTCCTTGTCGAATGGAACCTTCTTCTTCACAGGGCCGAGCCAGGCCTTCCAATCAATGTTTTGCTCGGTGAGGTCGGGATCGATGTTGTAATTCCATTCGCCTTTAGGGCTGTTGCGCATGTAGGAGCCCTGGCCCAGGACGAGATTACCGATCTTGCCGGCGCGGATCAATTCAGCGGCTTTGTGCCACTTCGCGTCGGAGCAGCCTTGGGAGCCGACCTGGAGGATCTTGCCGGTTTTCTTGACGGCAGCTTCGATTTCAAAAGCTTCATCGAGGTAGCGCGTCATTGGCTTTTCCACATAAACGTGCTTGCCGGTGTTCAAGGCATCGACGGTGATTTTCGTATGCCAATGGTCCACGGTTGAAACGCTGACCGCGTCGATGTCCTTGCGATCGAGCATTTGCCGATAATCAGCGTAGCCTTTGCAGTCGCCGCCGACATGCGCGCGGGCGTTTTCAACGCGCTTGGTCCAAACGTCGTTCACTGCGGCGATGGCGATGTTGTTTTCCTGCGCATGATCTTTTTGGCTGCGCACGTGGGCCATGCCCTGCCCGCCGACGCCGATGAAGCCAACGACGATGCGGTCATTCGCGCCAAGAACTCGTCCTGGTGAAGGGGCCTGGTTCTGGCCGTAAACTGGGGTTTTGAATTGGTTTACAGCGGCGGCAATAGCGGCGGCGCCTGCGGTTTTCTGAATAAATTCGCGCCTGGATTGGCGGGTTAAAGGTAATTTCTCCATAGAATAAATGCGTTGTTCCAAGGTGGATTGTTCAGCAAGCGTATCGCTCGAAAAATGCAGGGTCAACCCTGAATGGGCGCATTTCCGTTGTAATCGCGGGCATTCCTCGCTCAAAATCTGCCATGCGGAATCCAATTATTGTTGCGCTGGACGTTCCGGAGATGGAGGCGGCTCTGCGATTGGCGGAGGCGGTCACACCGCACGTTGGAGCGTTCAAGGTGGGAAGCGAGTTGTTCACGGCTTCCGGGCCAGAGATCGTGCGCCGGTTGCGCGCGTTGGGAGCCCAGGTGTTCCTGGATTTAAAGTTTCACGACATTCCCAACACCGTCGCCAAGGCGGTGAGCAACGCTGTGAGATTGGATGTGCAGATGCTGACGATCCACACTTGCGGCGGCTCGGAAATGATGAAGGCTGCAGAGGATGCGGCGCAGCAGACCGCGCGGCAAATGAGCCGGACAGCGCCTCTAGTTCTTGGCGTCACGGTTCTGACTAGCATGGACAGCAATGAACTGAGCGAGGTTGGCTGCGAAGCTAACGCTGCCCGGCAAGTGGAGCGATTGGCGGCGCTGGCGGTGAAGTCCGGTCTGCGAGGCCTCGTCTGCTCGCCTTTAGAAGTCACCACTCTGCGGCAGTTGCTGCCAAGCCATGTGGCGCTGGTCACGCCCGGCATAAGGCCTCCAGGCCCCCGAAGTGATGATCAGAAACGGACGTTGAGCGCGGCTGAAGCGATCTCGGCTGGATCAACCTACCTGGTGGTGGGCCGCCCAATTTACGCGGCTGCAGATCCTGCGGCGGCGGCACAAGAGGTTTTGGCGTCGATTTCTCGAACTGCTTAAAGCCGCAGAAATATCTTACGCCGGTAAAGCCATCCGCAGAAAAGGATGCCGAGACTGAGTCCCCCGGCAACGATCAATAGCTCGCCCAAGCCTGGCAGAGCGCCATTAAGCGCGCTCTTGATCTCTCCGCCGAACAAGCGGTTCGCAACACGGTCGAAGTCCAGGAGGTTGTTGGCCAGGTAAACAGTGATGGCATTCGTGCCGATCCAGACGAACGGAGTTGTCCAGCGCCGCAGCTGGCGGACCTCCACGAGCCAATAAAAAAGGGCGAGCAGCAGGGCGCTGTACCCGCCAGCGACGAGGGCATAACTCGATGTCCAAATTTTTTTAATGACAGGGAATTGGATTCCCCAAAGCCACCCAAGGGCGACAGCGGCCACACCGCCAAGGGCGAGCATCCTCACCTTCTGTGCGTCAGCGATGCCTGGATTCCGAAGAAGCAACCCACAGAGCACACCCAGCAGCGCGGTGGCGACTGCGGGAATACTGCTGAGCAAACCTTCGGGGTCGTAGTTCCCGTCGTGCTTGCGACCAGGCAGATAAAGGAAATCGAAATGGTTCGCGACGTTGCGCCCGGAATCATAAACACCGCTCACATAATTGGTGGTGCGGAGATAAAGCTCATGGGCATTGGTCGTCCCATGCTGGGCCGCAAGCACCGCGAGTGGTTCCTTGTCGAGGTCGATGTCGCGGATGGGGATGTTCGCCATGAGAGCCCAATACCCAAGCAGCAATGTGACGCAGGCAATCGCCAGCCCTCGGGCCTTGAAGCAGGTGAAAAGAATGGCGGCAAACAAGTAGGCGGTAGCAATGCGAGGAAGCACGCCAACGAGGCGCATTTGCTCGAAAGAATTGGCGAACCCGCCGTAATAGAAAATACCCAGCGCATACAAAAGAAAGAAGCGGCGGAAGATGCGCTTCAAAGCTCCAGCGTTGCCATGCTGCTCGCGCTCGCGCGACAACGAGAACACGAGCGACACACCCATGATGAAAACAAAGAGCGGGAAGATGAGGTCGTAGAACGCGAAGCCTTGCCAGTCCTTGTGGGTCAGTTGATCCGCCAGAAAATTTGTCGCGGGGTTTCGCGACATTTGTTGCAAGGCGTGAACGATGGAGTCCGCGCCGAGGATCCAGAACATGTCGAAACCCCGCAGCGCATCCAAGGACATGAGGCGCGTGGGGCCGCTTGTGGAAGATGTTGCGGGAGGGTTCGTTTGCATGGGCGATTTTAAGGCCGGGGTTCGGCCCCGATTTGAGTAAGGACGAAGGCCATGTCGTAAGCGACATCTTTCAAGTGATCGTACCGACCCGAGGCTCCGCCGTGGCCGGCGCCCATGTTGGTTTTTAGCAGAAGGGCGTTCTTGTCTGTCTTAAGAGCGCGCAGCCTGGCGACCCATTTTGCCGCTTCCCAATACGGAACCTGGCTGTCGTTGTAAGAGGCGCGAACGAGCATCGCGGGATACGCTTGCGCCTTCACATTGTCGTAAGGCGAATAGGTCTTCATGTAGTCGTAGGCAGGTTTCTCGTTTGGATTGCCCCACTCGATGTATTCGCTGGTGGTAAGCGGGAGGGTGGCATCCAGCATCGTGTTGAGCACATCGACGAATGGGACGTAAGCGACCACAGCGCGGAAGAGGTCCGGGCGTTGGTTGATGACCGCGCCCATCAGCAGCCCGCCCGCGCTTCCTCCTTGAATAGCTAAACGGTCTGAGGAGGTGTATTTGGCTTTGATCAGATGATCCGCGCAGGCGATGAAGTCGGTAAAGGTGGTGCGTTTCTGCATCATGCGACCCGCCTCGCGCCACAGTTCGCCAAGCTCTCCGCCGCCGCGAATATGGGCGACCACGTAAATGACGCCCCGATCCAGAGCTGGAAGACGGGAAAAATTGAAGGAAACAGGATGTGGGTAGCCGTAGGAACCGTATCCGATCAGCATCAGCGGCGCCGTGCCATCCAGCTTCACCCCGCGTTTGTAAACGACGGAGCAGGGGATTCGCACGCCGTCCGATGCAGTCGCAAAGATGCGTTCTGAAGTGTATTTCCCGCTGTCGTAGCCGGGGACTTCGAGAGCCTTCAATAGCGTTCGCTCACGCGTGTTCATGTCATATTCGAACACGGAGTCGGGCGTCACAAACGATTCGTATTGAAAGCGGAGCTTGGCGGTTTGGTGGTTTGGATTCTGGTCCAGGGCCAGTGAGTAAGCGGGTTCGGGCAAGCTGACGATGTGACTCTGAAGTTTGGCATCGAAGATCCTCAAGCGCTCCAGGCCTCCTTCCCGTTCGGCGAGCACAAGGTGCTCAGCGAAGACTTCATGGTCATCGATTTTGACATCCGGGTTGTGAGGCACCAATTCCTCCCAATGATCCTTGTCGGCGCGATCCACTGGGGCTGTGACGATTCGGTAGTTTTTCGCTTTATCGTTGGTGCGGATGACGAAACGGCCCTTGCGATGCTCCGGGAAATACTTGTGCTCGGCGCTGCGCGGTTGAAGAACAGTGAGCGCCGCCGGTCGGTTCTGGAGAGGGAGGAAACGTGCTTCTGTGCTCAATTTGCTCTCGGAGACGACGAAGATGTATTCGCGGTCTTTCGAGCGGGTAAGCCAAACGTCGAAGAGTTCATCAGGCTCGGAGAAAAGCTTTTCCGGCTTCTGCCCGAGAGTTAGCCGATAAGCCTCATCGTTGCGTTTGGTGACCGCGTGCTCCGTTGTGAAATAAACGGTCTTGTTATCAGGAGCCCACGCAAAGGACTGCACACGCTCCGCCGTGTCCGGCAGGATTTTTCCTGTTCGCAGATCTTTGAAGCGCAAGGTGTATTGGCGGTACCCCGTCGTGTCCGTGCTGTAGGCGAGGATGTTGTTGTCGTCGCTGGGTGCGAAGATCCCGACGCTGAAGAACTCGTGCCCTTTGGCTAACTCATTTTCATTGAGAACAATCTCCTCGGGGGCGCTAAGAGATCCCTTCTTTCGGCAATGAATACGGTAGTTCTTACCTTTCTCGGTGCGATGATAGTAAAAGAACTCACCGAGCTTCAGGGGAGCTGAGCTGTCGTCTTCTTTAAGGTAGCCGAGCATCTCCTTGTAGAGCTTCTCCTGCAGGGGGGCGGTGGGGCGCAAAAAGGCATCGGCGTAGGTGTTCTCCGCTTCCAGATAGGAGATGACATTCTGGTTGGTCTTATCGCGGAGCCAAAAGTAATCATCCACGCGGCGGTCGCCGTGGGTGACGATTTCCTTGGGTTCGCGTTTGGCAATAGGCGGTTTCTCAGATTGGGCGAGCACGCCGCAGATGAAACCCAGCTTGAGCGCGACAATCAATAGCAGGGGGATGCGCATGGCCGTTTTTGGGGTGAAGTGGGGAAAATTGGAAGACGAAAGCGGCTGCCGCCCGTGAGACGGCAGCCGACATTGCGGCTTGCGCAGCAAGCCTGATCTTCCTCTAACCTAGCCTTTGAATAGGAGCGCTGCGCCACCCCTGGCGCAGCGCATAACCCTGCAGAACGCGTCAAAACAGCAAAATTCGACGCATTCACCCTATATACGAGAGGTGAGGGCCTAATCTTTCACTTGGATCGAAGTTTTTTATTTTTTTCCAGCTGGGAGATTGCCCAGAACGGCGAGTGCCCCTTAAATCCGCGCGGAATGGGTTTGGTCTATAAATCTCTGCTTCGACCGGCGCTCTTTGCCCAGGATTCGGAAGCCATTCATCATCGAGCCCTTCGTGCGCTGCACTGGGCGAGCATGGTCCCTGTCTGCCGAACGATTGCGGGAACCCTGTACAGCTCACCAAACCTGCCGGTTCCTTTGTGGGATTTGGACTTTCCGAATCCCGTTGGGTTGGCTGCCGGCATGGACAAGCAGTGTGAAGCGCTGCCGATGTGGGAAAGGCTGGGGTTTGGTTTCGTTGAAGTGGGAGGCATCACTGCCCTTGAGCAACCGGGGAATGAGAAGCCGCGAATGTTTCGCGCGGTCGCTGAAGAAGCCCTGGTTAACCGGATGGGCTTCAACAACCCTGGATGTGAGCGGGCAGCGCAAGCATTGTCCGCCTGGCAGGCGATTCGGCTCTGGCCGAAGCACCCCGTTGGTGTGAACCTGGGCAAATCGAAGGTCACTCCCTTGGAAAAAGCCGCTGAGGATTACAGCCGAAGCGTGAAGGCCCTTTGGCCCTTCGTAGATTTTTTTGTGGTGAACGTCAGTTCGCCGAACACGCCTAATCTCCGCCAACTTCAGGACAAGGGAGCCCTTGATGAGATCCTGGCTGCCACCCAGGAGGTAAATAGAGCAGCAGCGGCTGACTTCGGGCGGGCGGCGAAACCGATTCTTGTTAAAGTCGCGCCGGATCTCACGTTTAGCGCACTGGACGATATTCTTAGCCTGATGGTTTCACGAAGCATTGCAGGGCTGGTCGCGACGAACACGACGATTGCCCGCCCGGAAACGTTTGACCCAGTCGCGCAAAAGGTTTTTGGGGAGACTGGTGGCCTCTCGGGCAAGCCGCTACGGAGCAGAAGTTTGGAAGTGGTGCGGCATCTGTATCGCCAAACAGGGGGCAAACTGCCTTTGATCGGCGTCGGCGGGATCTTCAATGGGGAGGATGCGTGGAACATGCTGGCAGCCGGGGCTTCGCTGATCCAGGTTTACACCGGGTTTGTTTACGAAGGCCCTGGACTCGCCCGGTCCATTAACAAACGGTTGTTGGGGAAAATGGAGGAGCGGGGGTTCACTTCGGTTCAAGAAGTGGTTGGGTTGGATCACCGGAAGTGAATAGGCACCTTATCCCGCGGGCATCCAAAACCTCAGCCCTCTAATAAGATGCTCGAACCTTGAGTTGCGCGAGCGGCGGTTTAGAGTGGTGCGGGAGAGGTTATGAGGCGAAGGGGTTTAACGATTGTGCCGCTAATCTTGGCGGCTTTATTTGGGCTGTTTCAATACTTCGGCGCGAACAAGGTCACAAACCCTGAAACGGGCAAGACGGTTCGGGTGGCGCTCACCTCGGACCAGGAGGAAGCGCTCGGGCTGCAGAGTTACCAGGAGATTCTTTCCCAAAGCGAAACCCTTCAGAGCGGGCCTGAGGTGGATCTTGTGGTCGGCGTGGCAAAGAAGCTCGCCGCCGCTACAGGCGACGCGGGGGGATCATTCAACTGGCAAGTTAGTGTTATTCGGAGCGACCAGGCGAATGCGTTCTGCCTGCCCGGCGGAAAGATCGCCGTTTACACTGGGATACTTCCCTACACGCAAAACGAAGCCGGCCTGGCCGCAGTGATGGGCCACGAAATGGCGCATGCGATTGCCCGCCATGCTTCACAGCGCATCCTTCGAAGCAGCTTAACCCAGACGATGATGATGGGCGCCGCGCTTTCAACGGGGAATATGGATCCGCGTGATCGGCAGATGTTGATGGGGCTCCTTGGCGCTGGCGCTCAATTTGGGATCATTCTGCCATTCAGTCGGGATCATGAGACTGAAGCAGACCAGATGGGGCTTATTTATATGGCGCGGGCGGGCTACGATCCACGTGAAGCCATTGCGTTTTGGCAGCGGATGAGCCAATCCGGCGGCAACCAGCCCCCGGAATTTGCATCGACCCATCCCTCGCATGGAACGCGGGTCAGGAACCTGGAAGCCTTCATACCCAGGGCGATGCAGGAGTTTGGCAAAGGCGCGCCGAGCGTCGCGAGCGCCGGGAACTAGAGTTCACCGCAGGTCATCTCCCCTCAACTTCGCGTTGCTGCCGGAGCGTGGCGGCATTATCGTGGCAGCGATGCTCCGGTCCCTGCTTTGCATATTGGCATTTTCTGCTCCTGTCCTGATACACGGTGCGGACACGAGTGCGTCTGACACCAAGATTCCTTTCGAACGTGTAGAAGCCATTTTCAACTCTCGTTGCGTCGATTGCCACGGGCCGGAGAAGCAAAAAGGAGGCTTTCGCCTGGACCTTAAAGAAGCAGCTCTAGAGGGGGGCGATTCAGGAAAAGCGATTGTTCCGGGGAAGAGCGGCCAGAGCAAAATTGTTGATCTCATAACGGGGAAAGACCCGGAAGAAATCATGCCCCCGAAGGGCGAGCGCCTCAGCGCAGAGGAGGTCGCTGCCATCAAAAGGTGGATTGATCAAGGGGCGCACTGGCCGGAGGGTAAAAGCGCAGCCGTTACCAAGAAAAGTACCCACTGGGCTTTCCAACCGATCGTTAGGACACAACCCCCAAGGGTGAAGGACGCCGCCTGGGCGAAAAATCCTATCGATAATTTCGTTTTGGCCGGGCTGGAGGCCAAAGGCGTGAAGCCCTCCCCGCGCGCTAATCCAGAAATGTTAGTGCGCCGGCTGCATCTGGATTTGCTCGGACTGCCGCCTGGGCCGGGAGTGGTCGAGGCATTTAAGAAAGACAGCTCGCCGGGCGCGTTTGCGACACTGGTGGAGCAGACCCTTGAATCGCCGCATTTCGGCGAGCAATGGGGGCGGCATTGGCTCGATCTGGCCCGCTACGCGGACACGGATGGTTACGAAAAGGATTTCTACCGCCCACACGCCTGGCGTTGGCGGGATTGGGTGATTCAATCGATCAACCAGGATCAGCCATTCGACCAATTCACGATCGATCAAATCGCGGGCGACCTGCTTCCGAACGCGAGTCTGGATCAGAAGATCGCGACGGGGTTTCACCGCAACTCCTTGCTTAACCGTGAAGGTGGCGTTGATGTGGAGGAGGATCGCACGAAGATTGTTGTGGATCGCGTCAGCACGGTGGGGACGACATGGCTGGGGCTTACGGTCGGATGCGCCGAATGCCACACGCATAAATATGATCCAATTACCCAGAAGGAATTCTATCAGCTCTACGCTTTCTTTAATTCGGTCGAGGAGCGGAACATTCGAGCGCCCCTTCCGGAAGAGCGCGGATCGGTGCAGCGGATGGAGTCGGAGCTAACCACCGCGAAGCGCGCTTACGTGCAGCAGAGCCATCCAGAGTTGGAGCGATGGGCGGCAAAAGTGGCCAAGCTCCCGGAAATCTGGTTCACCCCTGGGCAAGAGAGTTATGAACTCCCGACCTTTGGCGCTAACAACGGGGCGAACTTGTACCATCAGGAAGACGGTTCCTTTCTGGTGACGGGAATGGTCGATGCGCGCTGCCATTACGTGATGATGCTGAACACGGAGACAAACGGGATCACGGGCATTCGGGTGGAAGTGATGACCGACGAAATGCTGCCAAACCTTGGGCCTGGCTGGGCTTCCGGAGGTGAGTTTCTGCTCTCCGAACTCGTGGTGGAGTCCGCCTCGTTGAAAGCAGTGAACCAGCTCACCAACCATCCTATTGCTTCGGTTGTGGCCGATTATTCGCAGCCTGGTTATGGCATCGAGCGAACAATTGATGGAAATCACGATCAGGGTGGGTGGTCGATTCACCGCGCGAACCTTCCTATTAACGGAGTGGATCGATGCGCTGTTTACACCCTGAAAGACAAGCTGGGCTACGACGATGGAATGCGCCTGAAGGTGAACCTGGTGCAGCATCATGGGCGCAGCCACACACTCGGGCGGTTGCGGGTCAGCTACACGACCGCTGCTCCCGAGCAGTTGGACAGCCAGGCGGTGCCTGAGCGTGTTAAAGAAATCGCGCGGAAGGATGTCGCCGCACGGACTTTGGATGAGCAGGTGACGCTCAAGCGATACTATCAAGCGACCTTCGAGCCGGAAGCTGCGGAGTTCCTGGCCATAACGAAAGCCATGGCGGACGCGCCCGGTATTAAGGGGCAGGTCGAGGCTCAGATCCTGGCAGAACGGCAGAACTCCAGGCCAACACACGTCCATGTCCGCGGAAACTTCTTAGACCGGGGGCCTCGTGTCGAGCCGGGTGTGCTCGCAGCATTGCATCCGTTGAAGAGTTCCAGCGGCGCGAAAAATAGAAAAGACCTTGCAGAATGGCTCGTGGACCCGGCAAATCCTTTAACCTCACGCGTGGCGGTTAATCACATCTGGCGCCATCTGTTTGGCGAGGGGTTGGTTGCCACGGTAGGAGACTTCGGCACCCAAGGGGATAAGCCGTCACACCCTGAGTTGCTCGATTGGCTTGCGACGGAGTTCATGCGCCTGGGATGGAGTCGGAAAGAGTTGATCAAGCTCATCGTGAACTCAGCCACCTATCAGCAAGCCTCCGACACTCGGCCGGACCTGGCGGAGATCGACGCGAAGAACCGTTGGCTGGCGCGGCAGAATCGCTTCAGGCTGAACGCTGAAAACACCCGCGACCAATATCTCGCGGCCAGCGGTTTGCTTGAACCGAAAGTGGGCGGGCAAAGCGTCGCCACGGATAAGCCGCGTCGCGGGCTTTATGTTCAATTCAGGCGCTCACAACCGGAGTACATGTTCGCCAGCTTTGACGCGCCGAATTCAACGTTCGCCTGCCCCGCGCGTGAGCGATCCAACACCCCTCTCCAGGCTCTAACGCTGATGAACGATCCGCTGTTCCTGGAGTGCGCGAGGAAATTGGGGGCTGAGATCAGCAACCAGGCTGGGCCCGACAATGAGCGAGTTTCGCAACTTTTCCAGCGCACAGTGGCGCGAGCGCCTGCGCCCAGCGAGGTGACTGCCGCCCTCGCGCTCCTTGAGAAAGCCAGGGCGTACTATCAAGCGAATGTTGGCGCAGCAGGCGAGTTGCTTGGGAAATCACGCGAGGGATCCGATCCGGCGCAAGCGGCGTGGACTGTTGTTGCGCGAGCCGCTCTCAATCTGGACGAGGTTATCATGCGGGAGTAAGAGCCTCCTAACGCGGCGCCGCTGCGAAATGCTTACTGCGCTTTGAACGTTCCTTCGTAGCGGCGCTCCCAATGTAAAATGTCCTGGATGTAGCGTCGCGTTCCTGGGTAATCCATCTGATCGAGGAACGCTTTGCTATTGGTTTCGCCGGGCCCGCGTTTCCAGCGGAGGACGTGCGTCCTTCCCGCATTGTAATCAGCCAACGCATAAGCCGTCGGATTGTCGGTGTTCCTGTACCGCTTCATCACCTTGGCCAGGTAATGGGTTCCAGCCATGATGTTAGTGGCGGGGTTAAAGCAGTGCAAATGATCAAAGGTGTCGATCCGCTCCGCGTCCGCCCATTCCTGGGCGGCAATTTCCTGGATTTGCATCAGCCCAATTTCGCCCGCCTTGCCAGTGGCTCGCGGGTTGAAGGAGCTTTCCCGGCGAACAACGGATTTCACCAGCGCAGGGTTGAGTCCGTATTTGCGGCTGGCAGCGAGGATCTCCTTGTCAAAACGGTGATCCTCCTGCTTTCGAACCCAGAAGAGCGCGATCAGTGCATTTGCTATAAGCAGCAGGGCGACAAGGATGATGATCCGCTTCACGGCTCTGGAATTCAAAGCGGAGGCGTGGCTCTTTGCAACGCTGTTGTTTTCGCCTAGCGTTTGGAACCCGCATGAAGGTCATCACAGACGAGCGTTGCGCAGAGTATTCGTCGCCCGGGCACCCGGAGCGGCCCCAACGGATCACCCGGACCCTGGCCAAACTCAAGGAGCAGAAGGAGGTCGCGATTGAGTGGGATAAGCCAGCGGCGGTCGATGAGCTGATCCTGACGCGAGCGCACGATCCCGCGCTGATTCGCTCAGTCAAAGCAGCAGCGGCCGACTTTGACGGCGACACCCCTGCCCATAAAAACATTTACGACCATGCATTGAGAGGCGTGGGCGGAGCGTTGCGCGCCCTTGCGATCGCCCGCAAGGGTGAGACAGCATTCAGCCTTCTGCGACCTCCGGGGCATCACGCCACCAAAAGTCGGGCGATGGGTTTCTGCTACTTGAGCAGCGTGGCCGTCGCGGCATTGGAAGCTTTGTCCGAGGGTGTCCGTCGAGTGGCGGTCTTCGATTTCGACGTCCATCATGGGAACGGCACTGAGGACATATTGTTGAACCATCCGCACGCGCAGTTTACTTCCGTCCACCAGCATCCCTGCTACCCGGGGACGGGCACGGGGCACATCGGCGACAATTGCCGCAACTACCCGCTCGCCCCGCAAACCCCGAGAAAGGAGTACCGGGCGACGCTAGAACGCGCTTTGGAAGAGTTGAAGCGCGGCCACCCGGACATGATCATCGTGTCCGCCGGTTTTGATGCGTATCGCGGCGACCCCATCGCTCAGGAGACCTTGGAAGCAGAAGATTTCCACTGGATGGGCCAGCGGCTGCACAAAAGCGGCATTCCGTTCTTTAGCGTCCTTGAAGGAGGGTACAGCGATGACTTGCCTGAACTGATCCTTGCTTATTTGAAAGGTGTTTCTGGAAAATAAAATTCAACACCTGGGCCGGATTTTGCATCTTAGAAGGATGAGAGCGTTTTCATGGCTGCTGCTGGCGATCTGGATGACGCTTTCCGCCAGCGCGCAACTGGCCGGCACGAACACCACCGTGCGCCTGATTTTTTCCGCCAGCGAGGTCAAGGCGGGGGATGAGGTTGTTGCAGCGTTCCAGTTCCGAATGAACGAAGGCTGGCATACCTACTGGCAGAATGCCGGGGAATCTGGGAAGCCGATCGAGATTAGTTGGAAATTGCCCACGGGCATTGAAGCCGGGCCGATCCAGTGGCCAGTCCCTGAAAAGATCGACACCGGCGGGATCTTTACTTACGGCTATCATGGCGAAGCCACGCTCCTGGTGCCTCTCCGTGTGGCAGCCAACGTGCCCGCTGGGGAACATCGCATTGAGGCGGAACTCAATTGGTTGGAGTGCGCGGATGTGTGCCTGCCAGCAGACACCAACCTGGTCGGCAGCATTCGTGTTGGGTTCGAGACTAAAAGCAGCTCGAGCCTCGCTGTCTTTGATCAAGCGCGCGCAAAGCTTCCCAAGGACGGCAAACCACTGAAGTTAATCGCCCAGTGGGTGGCGGCGCCGAAAGGTGACGAGCAGGATCTCTGGTTGGAGTTTACGCCAAACGTGAGTGGCGGCACGTGGGACTTTTACCCATTTGCCAGCGAAGAAATGGAGCTTGCCGGCATGACGACAAACGAGCCTTCGGCGGGAACCAAGCTTCGCCTTAGGAAAACCGCTAAACGCCTGGGCCAAGACTGGCCGAAACAAATCGCGGGATTGCTTGTTCATGCGGCCAAGCCGGGTGCAGCCCCAGACAGCGGCTACGAAGTTCGCGCGACCATCCTGCGGCCCGGCATGGAACTCAGCTCCGGAGGACTTGAGCCGAAGCCGGCGGTGGGAACAACGCCGACATCCATCTGGGGCATGCTGGTGGCCGCGTTTGTCGGAGGATTGATCCTCAACATTATGCCCTGCGTGCTGCCGGTGATCTCGTTGAAGATCCTGGGATTCGTTCAGCAGACGGGCGAAGGCAAAGGCCGGGCGCGCAGGCTCGGATTTATCTACGCGCTCGGAGTGCTCACGAGCTTCATGATTCTGGCGGGCGTCATCATTGCGGTGAAGGCCGCTGGCGGGAACGCTATTTGGGGGATGCAATTTCAAAACCCCATTTTCATCGTTTCATTAATCACGCTGGTGCTGCTCGTCGCATTGAATCTATTTGGCGTAT
>DASPKX010000012.1:0-10216 GCA_035627835.1 Candidatus Methylomirabilota bacterium | reverse complement strand
TAGCAAAGCAAGCATTCCCAGGAAACCCAGTTTGGTTACAATTGCGATTTCACCGGTTACTTTCCTCTGCCAGGTTTTCATTCGAATAACCCGAACGCTGCTGTGCTGGCGGTTAACCATGAGTACACCGATCCGATCCTGATGTTCCCCGATTACATTGCAGGCGCACCCACGCAAAGCCAGGTGGACGCCGAAATCGCCGCGCATGGAATGAGCTTTGCCGAAATTCGGCGCACAAAAGGAAATAAATGGAGGTACGTGAAAGGGTCCGCAAACAACCGCAGAGTGACGGGCGAAACGGTATGCGCCATCACGGGGCCGGCTACAGGCCATCCCTGGATGATAACCAGCGAAGATCCTCAAGGAAGATGGGTTCGCGGAACACTGAACAATTGCGCCGGTGGAAAAACTCCCTGGGGGACAGTTCTGACCTGCGAAGAAAACTTCAACCAGTACTTTGCGAATCGTTCGAAATTGCCGGAGGGGCCGGTGAAAGCAGCGCACACACGTTACGGACTCACGAGCGGCGCGACCTCACGGCGTTGGGAAAACTTTTACTCACGGTTCGACCTGGCAAAAGAGCCGAACGAGCCGTTCCGGTTTGGTTGGGTTGTTGAAATCGATCCATATGATCCGACGTTCATGCCGCGCAAGCGCACGGCTCTCGGCAGGTTTAAGCATGAGGGCGCAACCACCGTCGTCGCTAAGGACGGCCGCGTGGTCGTTTATTCCGGCGACGACGAGCGGTTTGATTATATTTATAAATTTGTGACTGCCCGGGCTTTTGATCCGAAAAAGCGCCAAGCCAATTTCGACTTGCTGGATGAGGGCACTCTTTATGTTGCGAAATTCCATGATGACGGCAGTGGCTCCTGGCTGCCGCTCGTCCACGGCTATGGCCCGGTCACGTCGGCGAACGGTTTCAACAACCAGGGTGATGTGGTCATCAACACTCGCCGCGCAGCCGATCTGCTTGGCGCAACTAAAATGGATCGTCCTGAAGACATCGAAGCGAACCCGGTGACTGGGAAGATCTATTCGCTCATGACGAACAACACCAGCCGCACGGCCGCACAGGTCAATGCTGCCAACCCCCGGCCCAATAACATCTATGGGCACGTTATTGAGCAGACTGAGGCGAATGATGACCACACCTCCACCTGGTTCACCTGGCAAATCTTTATCAAGTGCGGTGATCCAGCCGTCGCGGCGCACGACACTTATTTTGCGGGGTATAACCCGGAAGAGGTCAGCCCGATCTCCTCGCCGGACAACCTTGTTTTCGATGAGGGTGGGAACTGCTGGATCGCGACGGATGGCTTGCAAAATGGGCTTCCTCGCGGGAATGACGGGATCTTCGCGACGCCTGTGGAAGGCGAGCAGCGCGGCTACCTGCGGCAGTTTATGAGCTGCCCAATGGAAGCGGAAATTTGCGGGCCGGAGTTTAACACCGATTACACGACGCTCTTCGCAGCCATTCAGCACCCCGGCGAGGGCAGCAAATCCACAGCCCCCGCGGACCTTTTAAGTGTCTGGCCAGATGGTGGCACACCTAAGCCGAGTGTTATTGCTGTGACGAAAACCGTTCCAGGCAACCCGCGAATCGGCAGCTAAGCAGGGGAGAATGTTTCAAAACTGTCACCCAGTCGCCGTGAGCTTGTGACGGGGCGGGGGGACTCTCTGCCCGTCTTAAGGGTTTATTCGGGGATGCGGAGGAGCCTAAGCCTCCGCGTCCCTTTTCCCTTTGCCACTATGCAACGAATCTACTCATACCAAGCTCGCCTGCTCGCGCTGGCTGCCATAGCTCTTCTGGCTGGCTGCGCTTCCCGTTCCACAAAAATGAACAAGCTCGTTCTCGGCATGCCCCGGGAAGATGTTGTGCGCATCATGGGAAAGCCGCACGCCGTCAGCGCTCAGGGCCACGTCGAATATCTCACCTATAACCTGGTGAACCGTGGCGGCGGCGACATGCAGCCATACACTGTTCGGCTGATCAATGATCGCGTTGAAGCGTTTGGCGAAAAGAGCGACTTCTCGACTGCGAAGTTCGGCCCGCTGCCCGCAGGGCCAGGTGAGGCCCGCAAAGACGCGGCGCAAACCAACAGCCCGCATCAATCGCACGGCGCGACCGCTTCTAACCCTCCAACCAACAGCGACTCCAACCCGCGCTAACAGAGTATGCACGATCTTTTCACTCCGCTCCTTGGGAACGCCCTCACCTTCGCTTTCGAGAAGGCGACCCTCGAAGGCAAAATCACCATCAGCTTGCTCGCCGCCGTCTCTCTTTTTAGCTGGACGGTTATCATCACCAAATCGCGCCAGCTCTGGCGCGCTCGCCGAGGCACGAAAAAATTCATGGAAGCATTTCGCTCCTCCCGCGATCTGCTCTCGATTTACAAAGCCCAAAAAGAATTCGATGGCTCGCCAGCCTTCGAAGTCTATCACGCCGGGGCGGAGGAGCTGACCTACCATCTGGAGAACAACCCCGTCGCCACCAAGGACTCCGTCAAGATTAGCAGCACCTCCTTTTCGTCCGTCCGCATCGCGCTTGAGCGAACCGTCAGTTCCGAAGCCATTGCGCTGGAAAAAGGAATGATCGTGCTCACCACCGCGGTCGCTGGCGGGCCTTTCATCGGGTTGCTTGGCACGGTCTGGGGCGTCATGGAGACTTTCTCCGGCATCGCCATTGCCAAAGCCGCAAGCCTGACCGCCATGGCTCCCGGCGTCGCCGGCGCGTTGATCGCGACCGTTATCGGCCTCTTCGTCGCGATCCCGGCCATGTTCGCTTATAACTTCATGGTCACCACCATTCGCGAAATCACCCAGGAGTTGGACAACTTTAGCTCCGAGATTGCGACCACCATCGAGCACCAGCACGTCGATAACCGCCCCCTGGCCGACGAAATCGCGGATGCCCTCCGCGCCATGCAGACCGACCGCCAGGCCACACCCTCCTTCTAACCAGCGGCACGGATGAAGAAATACTCCAAATCCCATCACAGCTCGCTGCACGAGCTGAACATCACTCCCTTGCTCGACCTGGCGTTCGTGCTGTTGGTCATCTTTATCATCACCACGGCCCCCACGGTTAACGACATCGACATCAACCTCCCCTCCGCCGCCGGCGCGTCCAAAGACGAGCCCAAGCCAAAGATCAACAACATCGCGGTGGATCGCGACGGAAAGGTTTATTTCAACGGCAACCTGATCACCATTCCAGAGCTGAAAGCGACGTTGATCGAGTTCATCAAAGCCGATCCGGAAATCAGCGTGATGGTGCGCGGCGATGAAGGCGTCGAGTACCAGAAGATCGTTCAAGTGCTTGATGTGCTCACGCAAGCGAATGTCACCAAAGTTGGGTTAGCAACTGAACTCGCAGGGATGTAGCCGCGCGTTCAACTCATTCCCCCATGCCTCGCCGCCGAAAACCGCAAACTCGGTCCAGCCTCCTCATTTCCATTGTTGTCCACAGCGCAGTCATCGGCGCGCTCTTTTACTGGGCCGCCCGCTCGGGAATGTTGCCGGACCAAGTCGTTCGCATGTTAAACCTGGTCCCACGCGAGAAGCAGGAGCCCAAAAAGGATTCTCCCAAGGAGGAGCCCGCTGAACAAGCGGAGCAACCAAGCGAAGATCCCCCCGCTCAGCAGCCGCCGCCTCCGGTGGCTGCGCAGCCCGCGCGCCTCACCGCCTCCGAGGTCGATCCGAACGCTCCGCCCTCAAATGGTTCAAGCCCCTTTCGGGCTGAGGCCCGCAAAGCCGGAACCATCCCCAGGGCCCCTATTGCCGCGGGGCCGACGGGCGATCCTGCGCCGGCGCCGCGTTCCCAACCTGCTTCCCGCCTGGCGCCGAACACCAGCGCATTTTCAGCCGAGGCAAAAAAGCCCAGCACCGTCGCCTCCGTTCTTGAGGAGCGCAAAAGCTCCGCCGCCTTGTCGGACGCGATTAGCTCCGAGCAAATCTCCCGTGTGGGCGGCAGTGATGTCGCTGAGGTCGTTACCAAAGTCACCGGCGTGACGACCTCCGACGGCAAGTACACCGTCGTGCGCGGCTTAAGTGACCGCTACAATGGGACCACTCTGAATGGCGCAGAGTTGCCAACCGCTGATCCTTATCGCCGCTCCGCGCAGCTCGACATGATTCCCACGGCCATGATCGACCGTGTTGTTATCACGAAAACCTTTACCCCCGATCAACCTGCCAGCTTCACTGGCGGCGGCGTGAATGTCGTCACAAAGTCGTTCCCGGATGGCTTCTTTTTTAACCTCAGTTTGGGCGGCTCATACAACACCCAAACCACTGGCAACGACGACTTTCTCACCTACGAAGGCGGTCGCCTGGATTGGCTCGCCCTCGATGACGGCTCCCGCAATTTGCCGGAGGGCTTTACTCCTGGTTTGGATCTTCCCTCGGCTCCATCTTCCGCAAGGCTGAATAATGACGCGGATGCGGGCCGGTTCGCCGCCGCCGCTGAACTCGCCGCCGCCACCAAGGCTTTCGGCGCCGTCCCATTCGGCCCATCCCGCGGCGCGCCTCCGCCGAACCATAATTTCTCAATGGCGACAGGCGACAGCGGAACCCTCTTCGCTTCGCCATTCGGTTATTTCGCCACCGTGAGTTACTCGCGCGACTTCAGCTTCTACGCGGATGGAATCTCTCGCAGAATCGGGCCAGGCCTCGGGCCGGGCCAATTTGATATTCTGCGTGACTACAGCGACGCGCGCGCGAGCGAGAACGTCACTTGGGCTTCCGTCCTGAGCCTTGCCTATTTGCCGGACCCGGCTCACGAATTCGGCTTCAGTTTCATCTACAACCAGAACAGCGAAGATATCGCCCGTGTGCAGCGGGGAACGACCATCGACGACCCCGGCGTCATCATTCATCGCAACCGCCTCCACTACACCCAGCGCCACCTGAACACCCTTCAGCTCAAAGGCCGGCACGATTTCGAAGCCTTGCACAACACACGTTTGGAATGGCTGGGCGCTCTCTCAACCACCTCGCAGGAAGAGCCCGATGTGCGCTTCTTCAATTACGCCGAAGAGGGTGGCGCCTTTCTTGTGGGCAAGGCCAGCCTGCCCGACCCCAAAAACCCAACGCGCTACTGGCGCGACCTGGCCGAAGAGAATCGCAACCTGAAGCTCGACATCACCACTCCGTTTTACCAATGGGATGGCATCGAGGGGGCGTTCAAAGCTGGTCTGTTCAGCAGCTTCTCGGAGCGAACCTTCACTGATCTCGAAGTCTATTATCAGGGCGCCGCGCCCTTCGAAGGTGATCCCTCCACTTATCTCACAGTCCCAACCCTCGGGAGCGCGCCGACCACTTCCGGCAACCGCGTCAACTTCAACTGGCAGCGCTACGTTCAAACCCGCAGCAGCGACTACACAGGCGATAACGGAGTCCAGGCTGCTTACGGAATGATCGACCTGCCGCTCACTCCGCAGCTCCGCGTCATTGGCGGCGCGCGCTACGAGCAAACCGATCTCTCCATTCTTTCGCGAGGTTACCAGGCGAACAGCGTTACCGGCTTGCGCACCAATGACACGAACCTCGATCGCTCGGACCCTCTCCCGGCTCTAAGCGCTCTTTGGTCCGTCAATCCCAACGTGAACCTGCGTGGCAGCTACGCCCAAACAGTTGCCCGCCCCTCGTTTCGCGAACTCGCTGGTTATCGCAGTTACGATCCAGTGCTCGACGAGCTGCTCGATGGCAATCCAACGCTGCAGATGACCGGCATCGATAATTATGACCTCCGCTTGGAATGGTTCCCTCGCCCCGGTGAAGTCGTCGCCATCAGCGCGTTTTACAAGAAATTGAACAACGCCATCGAGCGCCGCTTCGTCACTATTTCAGGCGACATCATCACCTTCGAAAATCGTGAAAGCGCGGAAGTGATGGGCGTTGAATTTGAGGCGCGGAAAAGCCTGGCCTTCCTCTCTCCCGAACTCTCGAATTTCAGCTTCGGGGCCAATTACGCTCTCATTGAGTCCACGGTCGCGCTCACTCCTGCCGAAATTCTCGCGCGCACTGGCGCTCTCGGAATCACGCCCGAAGAACGCCCGCTTTATGACCAATCCCCATACATCCTGAACGTCGATTTCAACTACGACAACGCGCGCTTAGGCACGGCCGCAACGCTTCTCTTCAGCGTCTTCGGCCCTCGCGTGAGCATCGCCAGCTTGAACAGCGAGGATGTTTATGAGCAGCCCGCGCCAATTTTGGATTTCATGCTCGCCCAGCGAATCGCCAAAGGGTTGAAGGTTAAACTAACGGCCAAGAACCTCCTTGATCCTCTCTTCAAGCGAACCTATGGCGAAAAGCAGGGGGAGTTCTACTCCGCGCACCGCAAGGGCCGCACCTTCGGGCTCTCCCTCAGTTACGAATACTGAGCCGGCGCGCTTCGTTTCGAAATCGTGACTTGCCGGTCATTTATTTGCCACGGCCCACTGGTTTGATCACCCCGCTCAAACACCTACTGAGTCTTACCACATGAAATTGAAACACCAACTGCTGGCCATGCTCACGGCAGGCATGCTCGGCGCGCCCGTTGATGCCGCAACCATTCCAGTCACAGGCATGATAACCTCGGCTGTCACATGGCAGAAAACCAATGAGTACGTTCTTAACGGCTTTGTTTATGTCATGCATGGCGCCACACTCACCATTGAGCCGGGCACCGTCATAAAAGCCAAACGTGGCCAGGACGCCAACACGAGCGCGCTCATCGTCACTGCGGGCGGTAAAATTTTCGCCAACGGCACGCCGACGGAGCCCATCATCTTCACGTCGGAAGAGGATGACATCAGTGATCCGAATGACCTGGGCGCGTTCGAGCGCGGCCTCTGGGGTGGCGTGGTTCTTCTGGGCAAATCCGTTCTTAATACTGCCACGGACGCGAGCGGCAATGCCGCTGCTCGCAAGTACGACGTCTTCGAAGGCTTGCCCGACATGATGATGAACGGCCAATTCGTCCACCGCTTTGGCGGCAACGACGACAACGACAATTCCGGCGTCCTCCGTTACGTTTCCATTCGCCACGCAGGCGTGGTGTTCCAGCCGAACAAGGAACTGAACGGTCTTTCCTTGGGCGCTGTTGGCCGCGGCACGGCCATCGAATACGTGGAAACGTACGCCACTGCTGATGACGGTTTCGAGTTCTTCGGAGGGACGGTCAACACCAAGTATCTGGTCAGCGCGTTCAATGACGACGATGCGTTCGACACGGACCAGGGTTATCGCGGCAAAAACCAATTCTGGTTCGCGATCCAGGAGCCTGGCTGGAAAGATCACGGCGCCGAACTCAACGGCGAGCCGAACGGAGCCGCAGTCAACGCGGCGCCCGTTGCCGCTTTCGAGGTTGCGAATGCCACATGGATCGGCGCAGGCACCAATAGCACAGGCAATCGCGCCATGACCATTCGCGAATACGCCGCTCCTAAATTCTACAACAGCATATTCACGGAGTTTGGTGGCAGCGCTGTCCGCATCGATGCGAAGAGCGCGACGCATATCGCGGGGGGTGTTCTCGAATTGGCGAACAATATGTTCTGGAACTTCGCCACGAACGGAAACCCTGTGGCCCTTCCTGAAACGGCCGAGGCGCAAATCTTCTTCACTAACACCGCTTACGCGAACGTGAACTCCAATCCGAACCTTCGTGGCATCGGCCGTGCAAAAACGCAAACCCTTGACCCTCGTCCGCGCGTTGTGGCTCGCAGTTCCGTCTTCACAGGGATCCGCGAACTCACGAACGCCTTCTACACGCCCGTGGCCTACAAAGGCGCTTTCGGCCCGGTTGATTTGTGGGTCAAGGGTTGGACCGCTCTCGATCAGCTCGGCTTCATCGGCGCCACCCCGGTTGCGCCGTTCGTCACCAGCGTCCCTGAAAATCAGACGGTCAATGCTGGCGCAAATGTGACCTTTAACATTTCAGCAGAAGGCGACGCGCCACTCACGTATCAGTGGTCCAAAGGTGGCGTGGTCATCCCCGGCCAGACAGGGGCCACCCTGCAGTTGAACTCCGTGACCAAAGCCAATGAAGGCGTCTACACCGTGGTTGTTACCAATTCCGCCGGCTTGGCCACGCGCGAGTTCACGCTTACCGTCAACGTCCCTGCGCCTGCAGGCAAAGTGACCGTTAACCAGCCCATCACCGGCAACGTTACCTGGAGCAGTTCCAATGTGTATGTTCTGGACGGGTTCGTTTACGTGCTTAACGGCGCCTCACTGACGATCGAAGCAGGAACGGTCATCAAGGCTCGCCGTGGTCAGGATGCGAACACAAGCGCTTTGATCGTCACAGCTGGCGGCAAAATCTTTGCCAACGGCACAGCGACGGCGCCCATTATCTTCACTTCCGAAGACGATGACGTCACCGATCCTACAGATCTTGGGTTGTTCGAGCGCGGCCTTTGGGGCGGCATTGTCATCCTCGGCAAATCCGTCCTCAACACCGCCACCGACACCACCGGCAACGCGGCGGCGCCGAAGTATGATGTCTTCGAAGGACTCCCGGACGCGCAGGTTAATGGCCAATTCGTGCACCGCTTCGGCGGCAACGATGACAATGACAACTCCGGCGTTCTCCGTTACGTCTCGATCCGTCACGCCGGTGTCGTCTTCCAGCCGAATAAAGAGCTGAACGGCCTCTCCCTTGGAGCTGTTGGCCGTGGCACAACCATTGAGTTCGTTGAGACTTACGCCACTGCGGATGACGGCTTCGAATTCTTCGGCGGGACCGTTAACACCAAGCACCTCATCAGCGCGTTCAACGATGATGACGCCTTTGATACCGACCAGGGATATCGTGGCAAAAACCAATTCTGGTTCGCCATTCAGGAGCGCGGCAAAAAGGATCATGGCGGCGAGTTGAACGGGGAGCCTAATGGCGCCGCAGTTAATGCCACTCCCGTGGCGGCGTTCGAGGTTCGGAATGCGACGTGGATCGGCGCTGGCACAAACACTACGGGGAACCGCGGCATGACCATTCGGGAATACGCGGCACCGAAATTCAAGAACAGCATCTTCACCGAATTCGGCGGCAACGCCGTTCGCATCGATGCCAAGAGCGCCACTCATATCGCTGCCGGCACGCTCGACCTGCGCGACAATCTCTTCTGGAACTTTGCCACGAATGGCACCGCTGTTGCTTTGGCCGAAACTGCGGAAGCGCAAATCTTCTTCACCGACTCGACTCGCGGCAATCGCCAGGTTGATCCGCAGTTGCGTGGCATCTCACGCACCAACAACGCCGCGCTCGATCCACGGCCTGCGATTCAAAGCATTGCCGCCACGGGCGCTGCTGCCGCGAGCGACAGCTTCTACACCGCCGTCCCATACTACGGCGCCTTCGGCTCAACTGACCTTTGGGCGCGTGGTTGGACAGCGCTCGACAGCCTTGGTTTCCTTAGCCAGGCCGTCATCACTGAACCACCCGTGGCGCCAACCTTGGCGGCCAGTTACAGCAACGGAAACATTGCCATTCGTTTCGCTTCGCAGGTGGGCAAGCAATACCAACTTCAATCCCGTTCGGCCCTGGGGAGCGGCGCCTGGAGCAATGAAGGGGCGGTTGCAGTCGGGGCTAGCCTGGAAACCACTCTCACCGTTGCCGCAACGGGAGATCGCCGGTTCTTCTGGGTCGTTGCTCAATAAATATTTCTTGCGTTGACCTAAGTTGCACAAGGGAGGGCTTCGGCCCTCCCTTTTTTATTTGTGAACATTCCCTTCGCCTCGGTTTTCTCGTTACCAAACGAAAGTAGTGCTGTCACTCAGTCAGCCACGCCTGCCGTGTGCTACGCGGCGAGTCTTGGGGCAAGCAAACGTCGAAGAAAATAGAATGTGGGTGCGCGGCGGGGCGTTTCGACGTACGTTAAAAGGGTCCGACAGCGTGTGTCGGACCCTCAACATTCCTGCACGACCCAAGGATCTGCTAGGCGAGGCCAGATTTGGGCTTCTTTCCCGTTTGTAAGGAAGCCAGGTGGCAGGGTTAACCCTGCCACCAACATGAATGCTTAGCGGGTGGCGCGGAAGAAGCGCATCCTCCCGGTTGTTTGGAAGGTCATTGGGCTTTGGTTGGCTGCGCCAATGTTTTGCCACTGGCCTTGCAGAGTTTCCGCAGCTTGCAAGTTGCCTGTCCAGCTCACGGAAACCCCACCGGCTGTGCTGGTGATCGAGAGCGTGGGGCGCTCTGTGTTTGGATCAGGCGGCAACGCTGAAC
>DASPKX010000011.1:0-12475 GCA_035627835.1 Candidatus Methylomirabilota bacterium | reverse complement strand
TGTCGCGATGGTGCCGCAGATGGAGAAAAAGGTGGCCCAGCGGGCGTCCTGAAGGTGGGTGCGGAGGGAGGCATTCGCCGCGGCCTGAAGTGAGATGCAAGCCCCCGCAGCGATCGCGAGGAAAACAAAGATGTAGTTCATGTGCAAATTTGCGGTCGAAGCTTGGGGAGTTGGCGTTGGGGTTTGCAATTGGAATAGAGAGGCTCTCGCTGAGAACTGCTGCGCGGGGAGTATGCCTTTCCGCTGGCGGACAGGAATGTCGACGCGCCGTTGCTCCTCGTCCAGAGTGGGAACACGGACCAGGGAGATGGCTTTAATGTTGCCGGCAAGATAACGACCCAAACGGCTTTGCAGCTCAACGGCGTCGGTCTTGTCCGTGTTGACCCCTTTGCCGCGGGTGTCCAAAGCGGTGGGGCAGATCACGTGGTTGCGCACGCCAAGCTCCGTGAGTTGGCGATGGAGGTGGAACCCAGTCGCCCCAGCCTCGTAGCAGGCCACCACCTCGCGCGCGGAGCCGTTTGGCGCTTGACCCACTCCAGGAAGGCGGGGTGAGAGAACTTCCGCGGCGGCGGGGCTTTGGAGCCGTCAGTCTGGTGAGCGGCAACGATGAAGGCGGCGTGAACGTCGATGCCAATTTTGATGACATCTGACTTGCCAAGGGCGTCGGTGGAACGAGAATGTGGTTTGTTAGTATGCATTCTGGCAGGTGCTTACCTCGAGTGAGGTGGCGCCTGCCAGCTCTTCATGCAATCTACCATCGACACATCGGGGTTTCGCGAAGGGATCAACAGCGGAAGGCGCAAGAACGTGACGGTGCATCCGACGAGCGTGACGCTCGACCCATTGTAGATGAGGCCATCCACCAACGCCCTGCGCGGGCGGCGGCAGCGTGACGCTGCACCCGTTTCCCGAAATTTCCCGCTGAGACGCCGAGGCCGCGGAGCAAGAGACGGGCACGCAGAGAAGGACTGGATTGGATCGCCACAAAAGAGCGCAGAGAACACAAAGCCAGCGTGACGCTGGACCCGTTTTGGAAAGGCGGGAGAAGGAGATCCCCATCCGCCTTCGCCAAGGCTACGGCGGGACAGCATAGCCACAAAACAGAACGAACAGAACGCCCGGTCGGTGGCCGGGCCTACCGTCGACACATCGGGATTTCGCGAAGGGCTCAACAGCGGAAGGCCCAGGAACGCGACGGTGCATCAGTTTGTGACGCCCACCCGTATGTGACGTTGAATCCCATTCCCGAAATTTCCCGCTGAGACGCGGAGAGACAGAGTAAGAGACGGGCACGCACGCAAGGGCTGCATTCGATTGCCACAAAAGATCACAAAGAACACAAAGCCAGCGTGACGCTGGACCCGTTTTGGAAAGGCCGGAGAAGGAGGTCCTTCGCCAAGGCTACGGCGGGACAGGGATTGCGTCCCGACGGATCGGGATTTCTCTCTCTTTTACGATGACTCAGGAAGGAGGTTTCGAGTTTCCACACAGCGTCTCACGCCAGCGGCCACCTGAATAAAAAAGGACGGGCTTTTAGGCCCGTCCTTTGGAAAATGAGCAATGAGCGTCGAGAAGGCTTTAGGCCTTTTCGGTCTTGCGTGGGCGGCGTTCGCCACCGCGATCGGGGCGGCCACCACGGTCTTTGCCAGCATCCTTGCCTGCGTCCGCAGCGGCGGCAGGAGCCGGGGCTGGGGGAGGGGTGGAGCTAACGACCTTGACCTTCAAGGTCGCGGGGACGTCAGCGTGGAGCTTCAGCTCGACTTCGTAATCACCCACAGCCTTGATTGGCTCTTTGAGGTGAATCTTCTTCTTGTCGAGGGCTGCCTCATATTGCTTGTGCAGCTCGTCGGCGATAGTGCCCGCGGTGACAGAGCCGAACATCTTGCCGTCTTCGCCAGTCTTGACGGTGATGGTCAAGGTGAGCTTGGTGAGGCCCTTGGCCAGCTCAGTCATCGTGTTCAGCTCATGCGCTTCGCGCTCAGCGCGACGGCGTTGGAGAGCCTCGAGGCGCTTCTTATTGGCGCCGGTCAGAGGAATGGCAAGGCCATGGGGGATGAGGTAGTTGCGGGCGTATCCAGTCGCCACTTTGACCTGGTCCGATTCGGCGCCCAGGCCAACCACATTTTCAACGAGAATTACTTCGGTCTTTGGCATGACAAAATCCTTACGGGTAAAAGTTACTTAAAATGGAACATCGTCATCCTCGGGGGGGATGACATCAGGCTCAGCGTTGGAGCTGAAGCCCTGCGCAGCGGGTTGAGCGGGAGCGGCGCGCCTGAAAGGGGCGCTCGCAGCAGAACGAGCGGGAGCGGCGCCGCCCTCACCGTCTCCGCCTTCACCGCGGGAGCCGGAGTCCAGGAATTGGAAGCTCTCGAGAACCACACCGAGTTTGCTCTTCTTTTCGTGGGTGTTCTTATCTTCCCAGGTGTCGAGCTTCAGGCGGCCCTCCACCATGAGGGGACGACCTTTGCGGAGGTACTGACCGATGGTTTCGGCCTGGCGGCCAAAAGCTGAGACATCGACGAAGGTCACTTCCTCCTTCATCTCGTTCGTTTCGGCGTCTCGCCAGGTGCGGTTCACAGCCAGGCCGATCTTGGCGACGGCTGTGCCTTTTGGGGTATAGCGCAGCTCAGGGTCCCTTGTGAGGTTGCCCATCAAAATGACTTTATTGTAGCCGCGCATGGTGAGGAGGGTTTCCTGCGATTAGGCCGCTGCGGGGGCAGCGGAGAAATCCTTCTGCGCGCCAGCTTCGGTGAAGGAGACGCGGAAGACGTCCTCGTTCAAGGCGAAACGGCTGCGGAGATTGGCCATGCCAGAGGTCTCGATCTCGAAAATGAAATTCACGTAGAAACCAGACGAGACGCGCTTGTCAGCCACGCGGGAGAACTGGCGCTTATCCATCTTCTGGACGGTTTCAACTTTCGCGCCGGCGGCGGAAAGCTCGGAGCTGATCTTGTCGATCAATTCCTTGATTCCCTCTTCCTTGCCAGCGGTGTTCAGGATGAACAAACCTTCGTATCTTTTCATGTCGTTCTTAAATCGCGAGCCCGTTATAGAGGCTCATTGCTTTCGCCAGGCCTTCGTTCAACCAGCACTCAACCTGGTTGGCTGCCCGATCCAAAATTTTCGTCAATGCCGGCATCTCATCCGCACTGAACCGGCCGAGCACATGGTCGTGAATATCACGAACAGTCTGGTCGCGCCGACCGATCCCCAACCTTAGCCGGGCATACTGCCGGGTTCCCAAATGGGATTCCACCGACTCCAGCCCATGGTGCCCGCCTGTGCTGCCATCACCTCGGAGGCGCAAAGCCCCAAAAGGCAGGTCAGCATCGTCCACGAGCACGAGCAGTTGGCTGTTTGGAACCTTGTAAAAGTCCCGAACCGAAGCCACTGCCTCGCCGCTGGCGTTCATATACGTCAGCGGCTCGCATAAAACCAGCCGTCGCTCGCCTAACGTGCCCTGGCCCACGCGAGCCCGGAACTTGCGTTCCTCTTTCCAGTTGACCTTCCAACGCTCGGCCAGAAGGTCCGCGAGCAAAAAACCGATATTGTGCCGGGTTCGAGCATATTCTGCCCCAGGGTTTCCCAACCCGGCTATAAGAGAGAGCGAGTGCATGCTGCCGGTCAATTAACCAGCGGCCGCGCGAATTACTTCTTCTTGTCCGCAGGCTTCTTATCTGCGGCAGCCTTGTCCCCGCCTTTCGCGGCGGCTGCTTTGTCGCCGCCCTTGGCGTCGTCCTTCTTCTCCTTGATCATTTCCGGCTGGGCAGCAGCGCCAGCGGCCGCGTCAGTTGCGGCGGCTTCGGCAGCTTCCGTCACAGGAGCGGCAACAGAGAACACAGGAATCTTCTTGTCGCCCAGGAACTCAACGCCTGGGATCGCAGGAATGTCGCCGATATGAATCGATTTCCCGATTTCCAGCGCGGAGACATCCACAATAACGACCTCTGGAAGATCTTTGGGAAGAGCGCGGACCTTGAGTTTGAAGACAACGTGCTCGAGAACGCCGCCGCCCGTCTTAACACCGGCTGCTTCGCCTGTGCTTTCCACAGGAACGTTGATGGTGACCTTCTCGTCTTCTTTGACTTCGTGAAAATCAACGTGGAGAGGCTTGCCGCTAAGCACGTGGTGCTGAACGGACTGGAGCAGAGCGAGGCGTTTGCTGCCGCCGACATCGAGGTCAACGAGCAGGTTCTCGGAGGCGGCGCCATGCATCACGCGCTCGAGATCCTTGAGGTGCAGCTCGAGGGTGGCGGGTTTGGCCTGGCCGCCGTACACCACAGCGGGGACACGGCCAGCTTTGCGGGCCTGATTCATTGCGCCACGGGTGTTGAGAGCCCGAGGATACGCGGTCAATGCTACAGATTTCATGCTAAAAAAATAAAAACCCAGGACGATCGCTCTCGCGCGGGCAAAAACCGTTTTGCCATGCGCCCAGAATTAACTGGTGCGTCCGCCTTTCATCTCGAAGAGCGAAGTGACCGAAGAATTATTATGAATTCGGTTAATGGCTTCGCCCAGCAAACCCGCCACGGAAAGCGTGGTGATATTCACACCCTCAATCGCAGGGCGGAGAACAGTATCAGTAGTTATTAGTTCGTCAATATTCGATTTGCGCAAACGCTCAATGCCTAAATCATTAAGAATTGCGTGAGAAACACAGGCTAAAACTCGCTTGGCCCCTTTTTCCTTCAAGAGCTTGGCGGCGGCCGTCAGGGTGCCCGCAGTCTCCGTTAAATCATCCACCATTAAGACCGTTTTTCCGCGGATTTCGCCAATGACGGTCATTGATTCAATCTCCGTGGCGCTTTTGCGGCGTTTGGCGACAATCGCGAGACCGGCTTCCAAAACCTGGGAGTAGGCGTGGGCCATCTTCAGCCCGCCGACATCGGGGCTGACAACCACAAGGTTCTTCAAACTCTTGCGGCGCAGGTAGTCATACATCACAGGCGCCGCGTAAAGGTGATCGACCGGAATGTCGAAAAACCCTTGGATCTGCTGCGCATGCAAGTCCATCGTCAGCACGCGGTTGGCGCCTGCGGCCACAAGGAGATTGGCCACCAATTTTGCGGTGATCGGAACCCGAGGCTGATCTTTGCGATCCTGGCGAGCGTAACCGTAGAACGGCAGGACGGCGGTGATACGGGAAGCGCTTGAGCGACGGAGAGCGTCCATCATAATGAACATCTCCATCAAATTGTGGTTTGTGGGCGGGCTGGTGGATTGGACCAGATAAACGTCCTCCCCGCGGACGTTTTCCTCGATTTTGACGAAAGTTTCGCCGTCTGGGAACGCGCTGACCGTGCATTTGCCAAGCTCGAGGCCGATGCCCTTGCAGATGGCTTCGGCCAAAGGCCGGTTGGCTGTTCCAGAAAAAATCTTCACAAACGTAACGTAAGGGGGGCGACTTATAAACCTGCGGCGGCCCACGTCAACGCTTTTCGCCCGCAAGCCGCGGAATCGCGTCGCGGGCTGGTGTGCGGGCAAACGACCGCTTGTTTAATCGTGCTGCGCGCCGCTATAACAGTGGGCAACCCCAACAAACTATGAAATGCCTGACTAACCGTAAACCGGAGCGGAGCGGATTCACGTTAATTGAACTTCTCGTGGTCATCGCCATTATTGCCATTCTTGCAGGGATGCTGCTGCCGGCTTTGTCCAAGGCCAAGGCAAAGGGCCAAGGCATCATGTGCATGAATAATGGAAAGCAGTTGATGCTCGGGTGGTTGCAATACGCGCTGGATAATGATGACCGGCTCGTGAACAACTTCGGGATCAATGAAACGGTCAATGGCCAAGGGCAAAATTGGGTGAACAATAACATGAGTTGGGACACCAACCCGATGAACACCAATTGGGCGTTGCTGAGGGGGAACATTTTTTCCAAATACGTTGGCGAGGCGGTTCAGATTTACAAATGCCCGGCGGATAAGTTCACCAGCCCCGCCCAGAAGCGGGCAAATATGTTCTATCGCACCCGGAGCATGTCGATGAATGCGTTCATGGGCCCGTTTAGCATTAATAAGAACGACACTTGGGCCCGCGGCATCGCCACTTTCTATGCCAGCCACAAACAGTGGCTGAAAACGTCGAGCATTAGCTCGCCTGCCACGAAAATTGTGACGGTGGATGAGCATCCCGACAGCATCAACGATGGTTATTTTCTCGTGGCGCCCACCGGGAATGCCTGGGGGGACCTTGCTGCTTCATATCACAATGGAGCGTGCGGCTTCTCGTTCGCGGACGGTCATTCCGAGATCAAAAAATGGGTTCGCGCCTCCACGAAAAAGCCGATCCGCTTTACTGCCGAAGGGGGGCCTTCTGTCGGGGCAGCCGACACTGCGGATTTGCGCTGGCTTCAGGAACGCCTTGCAGACCCGATCCGGTAGGATTCCTGCTTACGACAGAAATTCGTGCAAACGAGAACTTGCACGAACCCTGCTGTATTGGTAGGAGAATACCTGAGACTATGCCTTCATATGCCTATCTTGCGCGGGACCCGATCAGTGGGCGCGAATATCGCAATAATGTGGATGCCTCCAGCCAGGAGGCAGCCATCGCCGCGTTGACGGGGCGGAACCTGCTGGTTGTCGAGATCGCCGAGAAGGTCGGGAAGAAGGGGAAGACCGCTGGCGGCAGCGTGGCTTTGCAGGATTTGGTGGTGTTCACACGCCAGTTGGCCACGATGATTGACGCCGGTTTGGCGATGGTGCAATCGCTCCAGGCGCTGGCGGAGCAGACCAGCAACAAAGTGATGCGCGACGTCATTAAGGACGTTTGCTCGCGTGTGGAGAGCGGCGACAACTTCTCGGCGGCGCTTCTCAAACATCCGAAAGTTTTCAACAAGCTCTACGTTTGCATGGTGGACGCGGGTGAGAAGGGCGGTTTGCTCGCGGAAATCTTAGCGCGCCTCGCAACGTTCCTGGAAAACACTGCGCGGCTTCGTAAAAAGGTGAAGTCGGCCATGATGTATCCGACAGTCGTCACCTTTGTGGCCATTGCGATCACTATCTTCCTTTTGGTGAAAGTCGTGCCGGTGTTCGGCGAAATTTTCAGCGGATTCGGCGCGAAACTGCCCGCTCCAACGCAGTTCCTGATCGATCTGAGCGAATTCCTGAAGAGCAACCTCATTTACATGATCCTGGGCGGCGGCCTGGTCATTTACGGTTGGTTGAGCTACATCAAGACCAAACCCGGACGCGAATTTTGGGATCGAACGCGCATCAAGCTGCCGATCTTCGGCCAAATCGCACACAAGATCTGTTTGGCTCGTTTCACGCGCACCCTCGCCTCGCTGGTGCGGTCGGGTGTTCCCATCCTTGAAGTGCTGCAAATCGTCTCGAACACCTGCGGCAACGTCATCATGGAAAAGGCGATCAAGACCGCAGCCGCTGACATCGAGAAGGGCGAGGGGATTTCCTCGGCCCTTTCCAAGCATCCAATCTTCCCGACCATGATCATCCGAATGATGACTGCGGGCGAGCAGACCGGTAAATTGGACGCGATGCTGGAGCGCGTGGCGGACTTCCTCGATGAAGAAATCGAAACAACGCTCTCGGGTCTTACTTCATTGATCGAGCCATTGTTGATCGTGTTTCTCGGGGTGGTCGTTGGCGGCATCGTCATCTGCATGTTCCTGCCGATCTTCAAGATGAGCGACATCATTAACCCTCCCGGCAAGTAAGCGTTCATCGCGGCACGAAACGTTTAATCACAGGCTGAAGCACGTGGGCTCGCGCGTTTGCGCGCGCTCACACATTCCTCGCTTGTCCTAAAAAGCGTTTCGGGCAATCTTCTCGCGCTCTTATGCAGCAGGTGAACCTCGGAATCATTGGCGCAGGCACTGTTGGTGGTGGAGTCATCAAAGGACTCCAGCGCAACGGCGCCCTCATGGCCTCGAGGCTCGGTGTTAAGTTCAACATCGCTGGTGTGGCTGTTCGCGACCTGAAAAGGCCCCGCGCGGTCAAATTGCCGGACCGCTTGCTGACCACGGATTGGAAAGCCCTCACGGAAGCGCCGAACACACATCTCATCCTGGAGTTGATGGGCGGCACGACTCTGGCGCGCGAGGCGGTTCTGCATGCGTTGCGCAACGGAAAATCCGTCATTACCGCAAACAAAGCTCTGCTCTCTGCCTACGGTGAGGAGTTGTTCGAAGTGGCGGAGCGCAATGGCGTTAATCTGTATTACGAGGCAAGCGTCGCTGGTGGGATCCCGATCATCAAAGTTCTGCGCGAAGGCCTCATCGGCAATCGCATCACGCGCCTCTACGGAATCGTAAACGGCACTTGCAACTACATCCTAACAAGGATGAAGCGTGAAGGCGCTGATTTTTCGGATGTGCTCGCGGACGCTCAACGCCTTGGCTACGCAGAGGCAGAGCCTTCACTTGATGTCGATGGCCATGACGCCGCGCACAAGATTGGAATTCTGGCATCCCTTGCTCATGGTTTCTGGGTGAACCCCAAGAGTGTGCATGTTGAGGGCATCCGCGGGGTGACGAAGCTCGACATTCAATTTGCCACACAGCTCGGTTACACGATCAAGCTGCTCGGCGCGGTGAAGAAGGATTGCGACGGTGAGCAATGCGGCGTGCAAGTTTCTGTTTATCCGACGCTGGTGCCGAACTCGCATGTGCTCGCGAGCGTGAACGATGTGTTCAACGCTGTGTATGTTCGCGGCGATGTGGTTGGTGACACGCTTTACTACGGCCGCGGGGCAGGGCAGGACGCCACCGCAAGCGCGGTGCTGAGCGACCTTGCTGATGCCGCCCTCGACCTTAAGTGCGGCAGCAAAAGCCGCGTCCCTCCGTTCGTGCCGCATGAGCGCAAGGGCACGGTGTTGGACATCGACGACGTTGTTTCGCGCTATTACCTGCGCCTGACGGTCATTGATAAGCCGGGCACGTTGGCGAAAATCGCCGCGTTGTTGGGCGAAGCGCGCATTGGCATTTCATCTGTGATCCAACCTGAAGGGCACGAAGGGGAGAGTGTGCCGTTGATCCTGATGATTCACGACGCGCCGAATGCGGCCATGCGCAAAGCGCTTTCCAAAATTTCCCGCCTTGGCGTGGTGAAAGCCCCGCCTGTGATGTTCCGAGTCGAAAGTTTCGAATGAGCCAAACAGCCTCAGCCCAGGGCAGTCGCTGGCGCGGCGTCATTGACGCTTATCGCGCGCACCTGCCAGTCACCTCCAGCACGCCGATCATTTCGCTGAACGAAGGGAACACGCCGCTGATTCGCGTGGAAAACTTCGTGGAAGCGATCGGTGGAAACTTCGAGCTGTGGATCAAGTTCGAGGCCATGAACCCGACTTGCTCCTTCAAAGATCGCGGGATGACGATGGCCATCAGCAAAGCAAAGGAGCGCGGCGCGGAAGTGGTGATTTGCGCGAGCACCGGGAACACGTCTGCTTCGGCCGCAGCTTACGCCGCGCGCGCAAAGATGAAGTGTGTGGTGCTGCTGCCCAACGGGAAGATTGCCCTCGGCAAAATGGCGCAAGCATTGATGTATGGCGCCATCACTATTGCCATTGAAGGCAACTTCGATGATGCGCTTCGCATCGTTCGCGAGTTGGGTGAGACAGGAAAAGTCGAGGTGGTCAACAGCATCAACCCTGTGCGCATTGAAGGCCAGAAAACAGCGGCCTTCGAGATTTGCGACCAGCTCGGGCGCGCGCCTGATTTCCACCTTCTTCCCGTCGGCAACGCAGGCAACATCACCGCGTACTGGCGCGGCTTCAAAGAGTTTCACACCGCAGGCCGGACCTCCCAACTGCCACGCATGTTCGGCTTCCAAGCCGCCGGAGCTGCGCCGATCGTGGAAGGCCGTCCGATCGAGCACCCCGAAACGGTGGCCTCCGCAATTCGCATTGGAAACCCGGCGAGTTGGGAAGGGGCGAACAACGCGCTAAAGGAATCGCGCGGTCATATTGACAAAGTCACCGACGAGGAAATTCTCGCGGCATACAAGCTCCTGGCGCGCACCGAGGGCCTCTTCGTAGAGCCCGCCAGCGCGGCTCCGTTGGCTGGCTTGATTAAGGTCGTCAAAGCAGGGCTTATCCCGAAGGGCGCAGTTCTGACTGCCACGACGACCGGCCACGGTTTAAAAGATCCCGATAACGCGATTAAAACGGCCGGATTTGAGCCGCACCTGGTCGAGCCGAGCATGGCGGCTGTGTGCAAGGTGATTGGGTTGTAAAGAGCGGACGCAGACCTTCGAGCAACATGGCACTTATTGTTCAAAAGTACGGTGGGACTTCGGTAGGCAATCCAGAGCGCATCCGCAACGTCGCATCGCGCGTGAAGAAATATCGCGACCAGGGCGACCAGATTGTGGTGGTCGTCTCAGCGATGAGCGGGGTGACCGATAATCTCATCAAGCTGGCCAAGGAAATCATGCCGCTGCCCAGCGAGCGGGAGATGGACATGCTTCTCGCCACCGGTGAGCAGACCACGATTGCGCTGACCGCCATTGCATTGCACGCGCTCGGAGTGGATGCCGTTTCGTTGACTGGCGCCCAGGCTGGCATCGTGACGGACGGCGTTCACACGAAAGCAAAAATCCAGAACATCACCCCGCGCCAGGTCCATGGTATGCTCGATAGCGGCAAAGTTGTCATTGTCGCGGGATTCCAAGGCCAGACGCTCAGCGGAGAGATTACCACGCTTGGCCGTGGCGGCTCTGACCTGACCGCGATTGCGCTCGCGGCCGCGCTGCAAGCGGACCTTTGCCAAATCTACACGGACGTGGATGGTGTTTACACTGCGGATCCGCGCATTGTGAAAGGCGCGCGCAAGCTGCCGGAGATCGCTTACGACGAGATGTTGGAACTGGCGAGCACCGGCGCAAAAGTAATGCAATCGCGCTCAGTGGAGTTCGCGAAGAAGTTCGGTGTGATTTTTGAAGTTCGATCCAGTCTTAACGATAACCCAGGGACGATTGTGAAGGAAGAAACCGCCAGCATGGAAGATGTCGTCATTCGCGGCGTCGCATTGGACAAAAATCAGGCGAAGATCACGCTGGTCGGTGTGCCCGATAAGCCAGGTGTGGCCGCGCGCATCTTCAAAGCGCTAGCTGATTCCAACGTGAATGTGGACATGATCGTGCAGAACATCAGCCACGGCGGCGGCGCCCCCGCGACCGATCTTTCCTTCACTGTGGACAAGCCTGACCTGCTGAAGGCAACGAAGGTGATCGACTCCCTCAAAGGCGAAGCCGCTTACCGCGAAGTGCTTTCAGACGAAAATATCGGCAAGCTTTCTATTGTCGGCGTGGGGATGCGCAGCCATTCAGGCGTGGCCGCGAAGATGTTCGAGACTCTTGCCACGGAAGGCGTGAACATCGGCATGATTTCGACCAGCGAAATCAAGATCAGCGTCGTGATCAATCTTGATAAAGCTGAACAGGCGATGCGCGCGGTTCACGACGTCTTTATCGGCAAGTAATCGTTTTCGCCTCAAATGTCCACGAGGCGGAAGAACTCGCGGGAGCTTGTGATCGGCACGGTGTAGATGCGTGTGTCACCTTCGGTGGTCACCTCAGCCGTCCGATCGCTCCAGGTTGAAAAATTCGACGTGGTTTGAAGCTTCACAGTCGCGTCACCGCCACGGACATAGAGGCGGATGGACGCGCCAATCAGCTCGACCCTCGTAAATGCCGGCCGCGCAGCGGCTTCAGCTTCCACAGCCACAACACTCCCCACGAACCGCACCTGGCTGTCGTTTGGGTTCATCACCGCGAAGCTGAAGGTTGTGTCGATCGCAAGCGTCAGTGTGCGCTTTCCGTTAACCTCGGTGATTGTTCCGCGAGTGGCGGTTTTGTTCGTCGATGTGCCGGAGAGCGGTTCTGAGCCCAGGCCGAAGATGCTCGCATTGTAATCGAGAGTGGCGGTTCCGTTTGTTGGAAAGCTGAACACCATCGATTGCGCGTCAAAGCTTCCGTTCGAGATAGGAATCGTCCCGCTGGTGACGTCCAGCACGATATTGCGAACCGCCCCACGCGCTGTGCCTCCCAATGGGATGGTGGCTTGCGCACCGTAATCAGCCCAATCCCGCCCGTTCATTCCGCCGGGGAGCGGCTGCCAGGATCCGTTCGTCTGCGCGTCAACGACGCTGCCACCAGGAAAGGTGATGCTGGTGGGAGTGACATTCGCCTGAATAGGGCCTTCGAAACGCGTCTGCAGGCTGCCGGGCGCCTGCTCTTGAATGGTGAATCCAGCCAGAGTGCCGCTCATTGTGATGGAGCTGCGGGCCGGATCGATTTGGAACGTGGCTCCGCGTGAGGCAAAAGCAGTGATGGCAACCAGGATCAAAAGGACAGCGGCTCTGAGCATGCGCGATAAAGTAATCAACCTCAGTGCAGCGTCAACCGGGGGAAGGGCTAAAATCCCACTTGGCTGAGGCAAAAACTGGGCACGATCCGCGTGGCGCCAGGTTTGCAAAATTGACGAAATCGCTGAGGAAAACGGTCGT
>DASPKX010000010.1:0-8632 GCA_035627835.1 Candidatus Methylomirabilota bacterium | reverse complement strand
AAAAGGTCGGTTTCGACGATGAGAAGAAGGATCTTCTCTATGAACTCGGCCGTCTTTTTGAGAAAGCGGGCAAGCGTGAGGAAGCGATTGAGCAGTACAAGCAGATTTACGAAGTCGATATTGGCTTCAAAGATGTCGCGGCGAAAGTGGACGAATATTACGCCGCTCAAGGTTAAGACGTTTTGAACACCCCAAGCTCCCCCGCAGGGCCTGAACTCTGCGTCATTGTCCCCGTCTATAATGAAGCGGACAACGTGCTGCCCCTTGCCCAGGAGGTCCATGCCGCGCTCTCACCGACAGGCGTTCGTTACGAATTGCTCTTCGTTGACGACGCCAGCACCGATGCCACTTGGGAGGAGATTTTAGCGGCACGCAAGCAGGATCAACGCGTCCGTGGCCTGCGACACGCCAAGAACGCTGGGCAAAGCGCGGCGCTTTGGACCGGCATTATCGGCAGCTCAACCCCATTGATCGCGACATTGGATGGCGACCTCCAAAATGACCCGGCGGACCTCCCTCGGGCATTGCAGGAAATCAGCAACAGCGATTTTGTGTGCGGCGTTCGCACCAAGCGGAAGGACACTTGGCTGAGGCGCGCTTCGTCCAAAGTCGCCCGTCGCGCGCGGAAGGCTGCCCTGGGCGTGGACTTCGCGGACACCGGTTGCGCCTTCCGGGTGTTTCGTCGCGAATGCCTTCGGGGGATTTTTGGCTTCAACGGGCTGCACCGATTTCTTCCAGTGCTTGTGCACGGCGGCGGCTTTCGCACCAAAGAAATTCCTATCAACCACCGCGCGCGGGTGGCTGGCGTTTCCAAATATGGTCTTTGGAACCGGCTTGGGAGGGGGATCTTCGATTTAATAGGGATGGCTTGGTACCAGCGTCGCCGAGTGGACTGGGCGAAGTGCGGGGACCGCTGCGAATAAGCGTCAGCTGCCAATCCGGCACTCGAGGATGCCGATTTTTTCCTGGCGCAAGACCACCCTTGCACCGGGGCTCAGTGGAATTGAGCGCCCGACCGGTAGAAGGATCAGGTCACCGATCGCCAGTGTCATTGCCTCGGACAAACGAGCCAACTTCTCCCCCGCCCTGATCAGAACTTCCCGCGCATCGCAGCTCGATACCTGCCTCTCATCGACTTCCAAACAAACGTCGAAAGTGGGAACCCCCAGGATAATGTCAGACGTGACGACACAAGGCCCCACTGGTGTCGCCCCATCAAAGTTGTGAGCCAGGAGCGGTTCAGCCCCGAGCATGTCCGGCTGGCAAATATCCAAGGCCAAGGTCCAGCCAAACACCGCTCTGAGCGCCTGTTCTACACTCGCGCTTCGCAACGGCTGGCCGAGGGTGAGTGCGACGCTGGCGGACGCCTCAAGTCCAGTGGCTCCGTGTCGTTTCGGAACAAGCCCGCCTGAGCCCGTGAGGGTCGTGGAAAACTTCGCGTGTGCTTGTCCCGACAGGACGATGATTTTTCCGGGGTGGCGGACTGGAGGCAAAAGGCGAACCTCATCGAAGGTGTAGTGCAGGCGCTCGCCGACAGGCAATGCCAAGCGCTTGCTCCCGAGCGCTTCCGCAGCGTGCGCGAGCTTCAGCGCCCTCTCTCCGCTTCGAAGCAACGTGAGCAGATCCCCCGGCAATGGCTGTGAGCTGCCCTCGAAAGGCCCATTCCGCTGGATTAAATATCGCGAGGCGAATTGAAGATCGACCAACTGACCTTTGACCTCCGCGCCTAAACGCGGAAGGCCGTCATACTCGAACGAATGCAGCCGCATGCCCGCAGGGAATGCAAACATGCGGCCTATGTCGATATTTTCCTTTGGAGCTTAAGGAACGCGAGGGGTGACAATGCGATAGAAGCGCATCCTGGCCATGGCGCTCGTGTCCGTCCGCTCCACAATGCCACCGGAGCTGTTGTCGATGTCCGCGACGCGCTCCCAAACAGGCGTGCTCAGGCTTGGGGTTGCTTGAATGGTGTAACTCCTGCCCGCGATGGTTGTGGCCCGGAGTGTGATTCCATTAGGGGCAGTGACTGCGCCCAAAGTGAGCACACTGCTTCCATCCCGAGGATTTGTGCCGGCGAGGAACTCCTGCATATTCGTGTGTGTGTCCAGGTCAGGGTCGGCATTGTCGCCGCTGATCGCTGGATTTGTGAGTTCAGCGGCGCTGAAGTGGGTTGCGCGCCACTGGTCGTACGGGCTCGCGGTTCCAGGCTTCACATCGACAACCACATCGTCCGCCGCCGTGATTGCGCCGTCGTTAACTGTAAGCCGCAGCGTGTACAGCCCTGGTTGGGAGAAGCTCGCGGACGTGCCGGGCAAGTTTGCGTTCTGGAATGTCACCACCCCAGGGCCGGACACTTTCGTCCATTGGCTGGCCAAAAACCCTGGAGGCTGGGGCAGAGCATCATCCCGCACGATCGCATTAAGGCTGGCGGAAGCAGGCAATGTAATCACCATATCGGCGCCGGCATTCACAGTTGGCGCGGAATTACCAGGCAGCACCGAAGCAACCAGTTCCAGGTTAAAGCTCAGGTCTGAGCTGCCCGCGTTCGACTGGTGAATCTCCACGGCAATAGTGTTCTCGCCAGCCACCAAAGCGCCCGGATCAATGACATGGTCTGTAAAGGTAAACTCGTCATCGCCCCCAATGGCGCTATTCGCGTATGCGCTGTAGGTCACAGCTCCTTCGGGCATGTTCACTCGCAACACCTCGACATTGTTAATGTAAACAATCGCTCCATCGTCACGGATTAAGCGCGCAACGAGATCCTGAATACCGGCGGGGTTGGCGACGTTGATCTTCTTGCGAAAATAATAGGTCGGGTATTTCGCGGAACTGTTCGGCCCAAAGTTCAGGGTGGTGACCTCACCATTTCCACCGTAGCCGAATTGAGCTGGCGCCTGGCTCCAGCCCAAGTCATTGAAGCTCCCAACTCGCCAGGCGTTCCCCATATCGACCCCCGTGTCAGAGTATCTCCAGATGGATCCGGCCGGTAAAATCACCTGCGGGCCCGCTGGCCGCTCCAGAGTTATGACCACTTCGTCGCTCGCGCTCAGTGAGCCGTCGCTGGCGGTGACGCGCAGAACATACGACCCGACTCCTGGAACCAAGGCGGTGGTCGAGGCTGAATTCGCATTCCCAAATTGAACAGGCCCGGGGCCGCTTACAAAGGTCCACTGCACAGTGGGAACGGCGCCAGTGGGCAAACCGTCATCCAGAACGGTGGCGCTCAGGTTGATACTCGCAGGGAACGAGGTGTGGCTTCCCTCAATATCCGGCCCCGCCTGAACTCGCGGAGGGCGGTTCGAGTTGTTGTCGAAACCGGGCGAGGGCGCATTCACGCTCGCGCGCCATGACGCGGGATCATTCCCGAAACTGGAGGCGGTGACACGCTCGAGGGAAAAGTTTGGATCCAGGGAATTCGCCGGCCATGGGCTGCTGTCATCATAACGCACTTCATCGACTGTCACATATGGCACGAGCCCGGTCGTCGCGTCGGGTGCGTCGGGGCGGGTCAGCCGAACAGTTTCGCCGTTGTCCTGCAGGGAGCCGTTATAAGGCCCAAAGACCTGCACATTTTGCGGAATGCCATAGCGCGAGCGGAAAGCAGCGGCATCGCTGCCCGTCACCACAACGATCCCATTTGCGGGGATCTCGATATTCGTTGGAAAGGTGAAATCAACGCCTTCGATCCTCCACCTGTTGGTTGGGAACTGAGGGTCATACAGTTTGACCGGCAACCCGCTGACATTCAGCAGCTCGATGAACTCCTCCGCGCCGCCAAACGTCCCGTAGCGAATTTCGTTGATAATAACGGGGCCGATTTTCGGGCCGGCGTTTGCGCTGCCTAACGTCCGCTGGCGCTGCGCAGGATAATAGATCTCGTTGTTGCTGGTGACATGCCGTCCGAAGCTCACGCCATTGGCAGCCGCGTCAAATTGGAAGCCATGGCTATAGCCGGTCAACTCACCGGCAGCGTTGGCGCTGAACAGATAAACCTCTTCGCCAAGGGAACTCAGGCTGAAGCTCGTTGCGGAACCAGGCGCTGGATTGAAATCGGATTCGTTGAAGGTGATGTGCTGCCCAGGGCCGAGAAGGGTTCCCGCTGGAATGCGGAACTTCGCAGGGGTGTTCTGCGAATCAGTGAGGTACCAAACGCTGATATCCACCGCCGCGGCGGTCGGGTTGTGCAACTCAATGGTGTCGACATCTGGGAGATCTGTGTGGGTTAACACTTCTGTGATGAGTATAGCGGGCACGTTCGACACCGGGTCGTCCGCGCCAGGCGAGCCGCCCACCGCGGAACTGGCGCGCCAGGCCGAAGCCGACGTGGGCGTTGCCGCCACATTAGGGTTAATCAATGTAAGCGAGAAACCAGTCCCGTCCGCGCTCGTCGGCCAGGGGGCATCGTCGGAGTAAGCCAGCCGGGCAATCACTGTGCCAGTGGCATGGTTTAGCGTTAGCGTCTCGCCACCATTAGCGAGGTTGTTGGTAAAGGCGCCACTTACCCGCGCGCGAGGATACTTGGCTGTGAACGCCTGCGGGTTGCTCACCAGGACAATAAATTGGCCGGGCCCGAGCCGCGTGCCGTTTGCAAACGTGTAGTCGATGCCTGTCGAGAAGTGGACGCCGCTCAGATCCAATTCGCGGTTGGATGTGTTCTTCAGTTCAACAAACTCAAACTCTTCCCCATCCACGCCCGGCTCTCCAGGCACATCCGGCGGGTTGTACATGATTTCAGTGATCACCAGCTCGGAGAAGTTCTGGATGATGATAAAAGCCGCATCATTGATGGCGCTCCAAACACCGGTTGAACTCCGGGCCCGCGCGCGGACTCGAGCGCTTTCGTTTAACGTCACGGCGCCGGTGTAGAGCTTCGCGCTCGGAGATATTGCCCCGCCGATCAACCGCGGGTCACTTCCATCGAGGGTGTAGTAAACCGGGTTTGAGGCAGTGATGCTGAGTTGGTGGCCGCGATTCACGTGTCCGCCGAATTGCGAGAAGGTGGGAGCAGCGGTTGCCGGGTAGAGCCCATCCGCGCGAAGTTGGTTCAACACAACTGTTGAACGTGTGTTCATGTAGGTGTTCACACGCCCCACTGCGGCCAGCCAATCAGATTGCTTCAGCGGAGTGGCGCGCTTTGCGTCACCCCAGCGGGCTGATTCTGCGATCACGGGCAGGTAGATCTGATTGGTGCGTTCCGCGAAACGGGCTTTAGCAGCCTCGGGGGTTAGCGCTCCGTTATTGAAAAAGTGCCTGTGGACGTGATCGGCCACGAGCATCTTGAATTCCGCATTCGCCATCAGCTTCTGCCATATCCATTGCGGGTTGCTCTTGCTGACGCCGGTGTCGCCGGAGCTATAAGGCCCGGTTCGATCCTCGTTCACATTGAGCAACGTGTGCTCCGAATCATGAGCAAAGAATTTGAAGCCCATCCGCCCCACCCTGCTGCGCATGCCGTACCAATTGTTGGGCGAGGAATTGCCGAGGAAGTTTGAGATCGGCGCGTCCAGATTGCCGCCATAAAGAATCACCAGCATGTAGTCGATCAGGTTCGGCATGTCCAAATAGACGGGGTAGTTGGTGTTGACTGTGCCGTCCGGATTCAGGCCTTGAAGGCGGAAATAGACAGTGTCGTTGGTGATCCCCGCGCGCGCTGTGTTGTAGAGCGTGGCCCAGGCGGCCATGTTCCCGTCCGTCGCGTTGATCGTGTAGGGCCCCGCCTCGACTTTGATTACGTCGTAATCATCCTTGTCTCCGCCGTAGTACGTCTCACCGTAGGAGGCTTCAGGCCGCTCCGCTGAGTTGTACAAACCCCAATACATGCCATTGATGTATAGGTGGTAGTAATCACCACGCTCCGCATCGTGGCCCATGTCCAACTGGGTGTCGCGCGAGAACATGTCGCGAATGAAAACGCCGTTGGCGTCCCCTTGAAAGCTCCACGAATAATTCTGAAATGTGCGCAGGTCGAAGTTCTCGTATTCGTCTGCCGCATCGGGCCCGAACACCTGATATTTGAGGCTTGGCTCGCCATACTCCTCGCGGAAGAAAAGGCGCAACGCATGTTTCGGGTTCCCCGTGCTGCGGCTGAATCCGCCGCGGATGCGGATCCCGCCATTGATTTGGAAACCATCACGTCCATCCGGGAAGATCAGCTCGATCGAGCAAGGCCTTTCCCAATCGCGGCCATCCTGGCCCGGGTTGGCGTAAATGCCGGTCGTGGGGTTAAACAAATCGTTCAGGTTCATCACCACGGAAAACGTGGGAATCGCGCGTAGGGCAGGAAGCACCTGCGGGCCATAGACGGGGTCGTTTACGATGTCGGGGTCCATGCCGTAATCGACAACGTTTGCGCCCCAACTCGTGGGCCAACCGGGAGGCGCCACCCCGTTCGCTGCCTGGCGGACAACGTCTTCAAGGAAGAAGTAGGTGTGAGTCTCGCTTTCTGATGGGATGAAGCCATCGCGGAACGCTCGTGCGGTGACTGGAGTTGTGCCGCTGATCTGGATGGGACCACTATAGATAAACCCTGTCGTCGGGGTTGGAGCGACGCCGTTCGTGGTGTAGCGAATCGTTGCCCCCTCGCTGGGCGTGGAAAGTGTCAGCATGAAGGGCGCTTGATAAAAGCCTCGCTCGACGCTGAAGCGTGGTTTCACAAGGGCGCCAGCCAAAGTCGTCGCGCTGTTTGCCGCGCCAGGAGTTGGCGCGCCGAGATACTTCAGCTCGCCGTTCGCCGCCACGCCGTAGGAAATGTTGTTAAATTGGGGAGGAACATTGGTGATCGCGTGCGCGATCGTCACGCCGTCCGGCTTCACCAGCGCAATGGACTCGCCTTCAATGTTGAGGCTGAAGGCCGCCTCGAGACGGGGTGAGGTCTTGTTCGTGCCGGAGGCAAACACCAACACGTACCCGCCAGCGGGAATGCTCATGCTCGGGAACTTAAACTTCGTGAGCTGAGTTAAGCTGTCGGTCAAATGCCAGCCGTTGAGATTGATCGCGGCTCCGCCATAATTATGGACCTCGATCCAGTCACTGTAATGAGGAGGGCTGCCGACTGGCGCATAGGAAGAGTTGCTGGCAACGAATTCGTTGATCCGAAGTGTGTCCTGAGAAAAACTCAGGACCGGGGCAAGGGCAAGCGCGACCAGGGCTAGAAAGCGTCTCAGCATATGCAAAGGGTTGAGCAGATACTGTGCCCTAACATCCGGGAAAGTAAAATCCCGTATTCGGCGGGTTCCTGGGGCCGCAGAGACAAAAATGCGACCTACAGGCGAGCATGGATCGGTGAGGAAGAATGTGGTTCACACGTCATGCGCTGACCGTTAGCGTTTCGTGTATTCAGGAGGTTCGATGAGGAGGGAGCGGGGGCCGAAGAGTTTTTCGCGGGCGGCCCAAATTTTGTCTTCGTTGTCGGCAGTGGGATGGTTCAAGATGGTTTGAAGATCCTGCGCGTGGATCAAGGCCTGGCGGGCGGCGTTGAATTCGAATTTGCGCGATTCTAGCTCCAGCCGTTGCGAGGCGAGTTGGAGTTCCCGATCCCGTTGTTCGGCTTCCTTGAGCCTCAAGAGCCATCGTCCGACCGCGGCAAAGGCGGTGGGTGTGGTTTGATGGGCCGCTGGAGAGTTCGAGGGCAACCTGTTGAAGCGCGTTCATCGTTGCGATGTCGTGGTTCGGGAGCGGAGCCCGCGTTGAAAATGTGGCAACCAACAGCATGGCTGGTGCCACCTGTTTGTAATGGGGCCAGGAGAGCTTCTCGCTACCTCACGGTCCGCAACTCATTGGCGGATCAGCTTCACTTACGCATCGGAACGCTCCAACGGACGGGCCACCCACATTTAGCCCTGTCCTCATGAACCGACGAGCACCCCTGCTAACTGAGTTGAAAACGCGACTCTTCCTGGCTCTGCTCAGCTAATAGTCGTGCTGTTCTGGCAGAGCAAGGCTATGGTGCCCGGTCGTGCCTAATCACAATTTGGCACATCCAGACCAATGGGTGATCTCCCACACAAACCAGATTGGGAAAGTGACGCGCTTTGGCTATGATGAGCGCGGGTTGAAAGTGGCGGAAACCAATGCGAACTCGGAAGTGGTGTTGTTCAAGTACGATTCGGGCGGGAACTTGACGAACCTCATGGACGGCAAGCTCCACAACACGTATTGGAAGTACGATCAGGAGGGGCGCGTGACGAACAAGCTGGACCATGCTTTGGCCGAGAGCTTCCGCTACACCTACGATCCTGAGGATCGGCTCCTGACACGCTGGACTCCGGAGAAAGGAACGACAGCTTACGCTTATGACGCCGTTGGGAACCTGACCAACGTGAATTATTCAGCCAGCACGGACCTGAACTTCCGGTATGATGCGAGCAATCGCCTAACGAACATGGTGGATGCTTCGGGAACAAGTGCGTTCACTTACACCGGCTATGGGGCTCTGGCCTCAGAAGATGGCCCGTGGACAAGTGACACTGTGACGTTCGCCTACAACAGCGGTCGCGTGCGCTCGTCAGCCGTTTTGCAGCAGGTCAGCGGCGTTGCCTGGACCAACAGCTACGTTTACGATCCAGCCATGCGCCTGACGAACATCACCTCGCCAGCGGGGGTCTTTGCGCATGAGTACGACAGCACGGCC
>DASPKX010000009.1:0-12537 GCA_035627835.1 Candidatus Methylomirabilota bacterium | reverse complement strand
GCTAGGGTAACTCACAGAAGCGTCCATAGGCCTCTTCCCAGCCGGCGGTGTTCTCGGGTTGATAAGTGGTCGTTGGGAATGATCGGGCGACGGCCGCCCGCGCGTCGGCAAGCGAATTGAAATGGCCCACGGTAATCGCTTGCACGAGCACGTTGCCGAGGGCTGTTGCCTCCACCGGGCCGGCGATGACGGGAACGCCGGTGGCATTGGCGGTGAATTGATTCAGGAGCGCGTTCTTGCAGCCTCCGCCGACAACATGCAGACGGTCCACGCGTGTGCCTGTGAGCCGTTGAACTCGGTCGAGGGTTCGACGGTATTGCAACGCGAGGCTCTCAAAGATTGCCCGTGCAAACTCGCCTGCGGAAGAGGGCTGCGACTGGGAAGCTTCTTTGCAGTAGGCCTGAATGCGTGCGGGCATCTCGCCAGGCGCCACAAAGCGGCTGTCTGCCACATTGATCAATGTGCGGAATGGTTCTGCGTTATAGGCGAGGCGCGTTAATTCGTCGTAAGCGATCCTTTGGCCGTTGGCTTCCCAGGCGCGGCGGCACTCCTGAATGAGCCAGAGGCCGATGATATTCTTAAGCAACCGAATGGTTTTCCCGTAACCAACTTCGTTCGTGAAGTTCAGATCGCGAGCTTCATCGGTGATGATGGGATCGTTGAGTTCGACGCCGAGCAGAGACCAGGTGCCTGAACTGATGTAAGCCCATTCGCCTGGCTGAGATCCATGAGCAGGGATGGCGGCGACAGCCGCTGCGGTATCATGCGAGCAGGTGGCGATGATTTCGGTTTGGCGCAGAGCGTTGCCGTAGTGGGGCGCAACAAAGCCGAGCCGAGCGCCCGGCTTGCAGAGGGGACCGAGCAACTCGCCCGGGAGATCCAGGGCATCGAGGATCTTCCTGGACCAAGCGCGAGTGCGCGGGTTGTAAATCTGAAAGGTGCTTGCCATCGTTTCTTCAATGGCCGCTTTGCCACCGAGCAGGTGGTTAATGCCATCGGCGATGCTCAGGAGACGATCCGCCCCCCTCAGCCGTGCCGGATCTTCAGCCGCCAATTGATAGCTGGTGTTGATGGGCATCTCCTGAATGCCTGTCTCTTCGAACAATTCGGGCCAGGTGATCTTCGAAAAAAGCCGCTGCTTGCCGCACGCGTTTCGCGAATCTCGGTAATGGAAGACTGGTTGCAGAATGTTGCGGCCTTTAAACAGGAAATAATCCAGGCCCCAGGAAACTGTGCTGATTGATTCGTAGCGAACACCGCGACCAGCAGCTTCGGTTAAGCTTTTGCGCACGTTCTGCAGCAAAGCATCCGCATCCCAATAGAGATGATTTCCGCTCTGAATGGCGTGGTTCGGAAACCGGGAAAGCTCGTTGAGAAAAAGTTGGCCATCCGCCAGGCCGCCGTGCATGAGACGGCCGCTCTCAGCTCCTAAATCGAAAGCCAGACAGTTGAACTCGGACACGCTGCCGATGTACTGGAGGGTAAATCAGAACACCAGCTTGAAGACTCACGCAGGTTTCGTGCTGCGGGAAAGGTGGAGGTATCTAAGCTTCCCGCGCATGGCTCGATTCAGGCTGCTGGCGCTTTCGGAATCGTCTTCCAGTGTGGCGGATTTGGCAGGGGAATGACCGAGGGAATTCAGCTCCCAGAGGATGTAATCACGGAGTGACTTGAATCCTTGCCCGTTGGTTTTGTCCTCGCCTGTGCCCATCGCTTAAATCTTCCTTCGTTCTGTTTGAGCAGGTTACGAGCGGAAAAGCGGGGTCGCAAGAAAGTGGCTTACCGAATCCGAAGTGAGGGAAAGTCTCTGAAGAGCGTCAGGTCATCATAAGCTCTCACTCCCGAGTCGGTGTTGGACTTTGTGGGGAGCCAATTATACAACCTGCGCGTGCCGCATTTTTCGGAAATTAACGCGACCACGCGCTATTGCGCGGTGCTGGGCCATCCGATCAAGCATTCCGCCTCGCCAGGCATGCACAACCCAGCGATGGCCGCGCTCGGACTGAATTGGAGATATCTCGCATTCGACGTAGACCCGTGCGATCTGCCCCAGGCGCTGCAAGGCGCCAAGCGGATGAAGTTTGTCGGGCTGAACCTGACGGTTCCACACAAGCTTTTGGCAGTGGAGTTGGTGGATGAATTGGATGTCTCCGCGCAGGAATGGGGAGCGGTGAACACAGTGCAGTTCCTCGCGCGCGTGGGTGGGGTGGCCAAGCCAGTCTGGCAATTGGACCCCGACCAGGAGGCGGAGATTTTCACGCGAGGCTATAATACGGATGCTGATGCCATCACCCGCTCCATCGAAGAGGACTTGGGGCATGACATCAATGGCTCGACCATCTTGTTGCTAGGAGCCGGAGGCGCGGGGCGGGTGGCGGCGCTGAAGTTTGCGGCGGAAGGGGTCGCAAACCTTTTTCTGGTGAACCGCACGATGGAAAAAGCTGAAGCCGTCGCGGAGGAAATTCGAGAGCGTTTTCCGGAAGTGAACGTGCGTTGCGGGTATCCTAATTCCACTGTCGAGTTGGTGGTGAATGCCACGTCGGCTGGGCTTAAGGCGACGGACCCACTGCCCTTCGATGAGTCGCGCTGGAGTCTCAGTCGCGCAGCGAAGGCGTACGATATGATTTATCGGCCTGCTGAAACGCCGTTTTTGCAAGCGGCTCGCCTGGCGGGTTGCAAGACAGCAAATGGCGTTGGGATGCTCCTTTACCAGGGCGCGAAGGCTTTGGAAATTTGGTCCGGGGAAAAGCCGCCGATCGCGTTGATGCGTGACGCGCTCTTAAAGAACGTGTACGGAACCGCGGCTGGAAAGTGAATATATTCAGTGATCCAGCCTGGCAGTTAGTGCCGTTCCATTTCTGGACTGCGGTCTTTTTCATCTTCGGTTCGATGGTCGGCAGCCTGCTGAATGTCTGCATTCACAGGATGCCCCGTGGCGAGAGCGTGGTTTGGCCGCCTTCGCATTGCCCACACTGCAACTACAAGATTCCTGGTTACCTAAACATTCCAATCGTCACCTGGATCGTGCTGCGCGGAAAATGCGCCAACTGCAAAGCGCCAATCTCCCCGCGTTATCTGCTGGTCGAGCTGCTAACGGGGCTGTTGTTCGTGGCAGCGTGGCTGAGGGTGGGGGAGCAATCCACTGCGCTGGCGATTGCTTATTGCGTGATCTTGTCGGGATTCGTGGTCGCCACGTTTATTGATTTCGAGCACTTCATCATTCCAGATGAGATCACAATTGGCGGGATCTTTGCCGGGCTTTTGGCTTCCGCAGCCGCGCCTCTACTGCACATGACGGATAGCCGCGCGACGGCGATGTTCCGAAGCTTTGTGGGAATCCTGATTGGCGGCGGTGTGATCTATTTAATTCTGCGCGGCGGGAAGCTCCTGTTCGGGCGGTACCAGATTGCGCTCCCGGAACCAGCGCCGGTGACGTTCACGGAAGATGCTGTGCTGCTCCCGGAGGAGCGTGTGCCGTACGAAGATGTCTTCTACCGCAAAAGCGACTCGATCGTCTTCGACGCGACGAAGCTGGAGTTGGTGGATCGCTGTTTCACCAATGTGCGGGTGAAACTCTCTCCGGAGGAGTTGTTGATTGGTGAGGAGAAGTTCAACCCGGAGGAAGTGCGTTTCATGGAGGCGACGACCGCGCTCCTGAGCATGCCGCGGGAAGCGATGGGTTTTGGGGATGTGAAGTTCATGGCGGCCATTGGCGCGTTCCTTGGATGGCAAGCGACGTTCTTCTCGCTGATGGTCAGCTCGGCGCTGGGGCTCGTGATCACAGGGATCGCAACGCTCGCGCGAGGGAAGGAATGGAGCAGCCGGATTCCGTACGGGCCCTACATTGCGGGCGCGGCTGTGATCTGGATGTTTGCGCCGGAATGGGTGCGGGTGGAAACGATCCGGAACCTTGATCTGCTCAAGGCGATCATTACCGGGAAAGCTTTCCCGGGCTGAGGCGGTGCGATCAGTTCGGTTTCACTTCGCGCCAGAGATCAATGTTGATCTGCTCGCCTTTGAGGAAACCGGAATGGCCATCCAGGTAAAGCAATCCTGAACCGTTGGCATGGCGTTTGGCTGCCACGCGGCGCTCAGAATTCAAGCGCTTCGCTGAATTGTAGGGCAGATGGCTCGGGCTCCAAACATCGTTCAAATTCGTGATCTGGTCATTAAGACCTGTGACGATCGGGCGCCAGGAACCATCCTCGTTATCGGCGAGGTGAATTGACTCCGACGGCCGCTGAAACTTGTTGAGCTTGCTCGGCTCGATTTGTTCAAGGCCGGTCATGTCCTTGGGGCTATTAAACTTCCAGCCATTGATCACGTAGGTGATGACCTGCTTTCGTTTCGGATCTTTGTTCGGATAAGCCGGGCATTTGAAGATGCGAATGTGGCGGAAATCCTTGGTTGTTCCGCCTTCCGGCACATACGGCATATACACGAGGAACCATGGGGTGTGGTTGCCGCGTGGGATAAAGCCGTTGTAATCGTCTGAATACATCAGCATGGCCAGTCCGAGATTGTGCAGGTTGTTTAGGCAACTGGTCTTCAGGGCGGATGCCTTGGCTTTCGAGAGCGCAGGCAGGAGCATCGACGCCAGGATCGCGATGATCGCGATAACGACGAGCAGTTCAATGAGGGTGAAGCCGCCGTCGCGGGAGCGCGCGGAACGAGCAAGGGTCATGCTCATTATCGGAACAGTTTCGCCGCCTGAGGTCAACCCTCCATCGATCACGGAGCGCCGGGCTGCAGGCGAAAGAACTCAACTCGCTCTGAAGCAGGGAGTGTCACGACCGGGGCGAGCGAATTTGGCAGCGCCTGCCAGGTTTTTAAGTCAACGCTTCTTTCCAAATGCACGGGTGATTCCGGCGAGAGGTTTGCGATTTCCATCCGCAGAGCGCCGCCAGCAAACCGGGCGCTTTCAATGCGAGCGCCCAGCGGGCTGCTTCTCATGACCATGCCATTATTTCCCACGGCCAGGACGGCTCCTGCGAACGCTGTAATGTCATGGAAGTTTTGCGAGGTCGCCGGATCTCTCTTCAGCCAGCTCGAGAGGATGGTGGGCGTTTCAGTGGAAGCCATTCGGCCGTCGTTCCCAACGGCGAGCCAGGTTTTGTCGATCTTGCGGATGCGCCGGAAATTTCCGCCGCCGGTATGCGAGATTTCCCAAGTCCGCCCATCCTGGGAGTTGGCAACCAACCCATCATTGCCGACGGCAACAAATTGGCCATTTGCGAAAGCCACGTCGCGCATGCGCACGCCGGCTGGAACAGCGGCTGGAACCCAAGTCGTGGCATCGGAAGAGACAAAGCATGTGGGGACAGCGCCGCCTTCAAAATGTCCCCCGACCACAACCCACACTCCATTGCCATAAGCCGCCCCTTCATGATCTGTGGGGGACGAGGTCATCCGTTCGGTCGAATGCACAGTCCAGTTGAAGGTGTCGGAGGAAGTCAAAATTACTCCCCGGACGGCAGTGACGACCCACTGGCCGTTCGCGTGCTCCACGCGCTGCAGATCATGGCTGGTGCCGGAGGCTTGCCTTCTCCATTGGATGCCGTCGGATGAAGTGAGAAGCATGCCTTGCCGCCCGACCACGACATAAGTTCCATTGCCATAAGCGGCGGAATGAAGATACCGGGTGACGCCGGAGGGGGCCGCAGCCCAGGATCTGCCATCCCCAGTCACAAGAATCGTCCCATACTCGCCCACCGCGATGGCATTGGTGGCGCCGCTGGCCAGGCCGAAGAGATCGACGCGGATCAATGGATCGTGCCCTGACCAATGCTTAAGGTCTGTTGAGCTGGTGATCGCGCCGGCCCCTCCCACTGCGAGGTAGCGATCCTGCGCAAAGACGATTGAATTAAGATCCTGGCCAACGCCTGTATCTATCGTTTCCCAATCAATGCCGTTGGTTGAGACCGCCACTAACCCTCTTTCGCAAAGCAGAACCAATGCATCGCCAGCCGCCTGGACCTTCTTCACAATGCCAACGTCCCCCGTTGCGACTTCCCGCCAATCGAGCCCATCCGCTGAACTCACGACCTTGGGCATAAAATGGCCGGGTTCATAGGCGACCGCGTAGAACTTTCCAAAGGCGTAGGCCAGGGATCTTGCGTATGAAAACGGTGTCGTGGATGAAGCCCACTCGAGGCCGTCCACGCTAGTTCGGAACGAAGTGAAGATGGCGGCGACAAATCTTCCGTTGCCGTAAGCCAGGGCAGAAACGGATTCACCCGGGGAGGGAGGGAGTGTGAGCTGCCACGGTTGGCCATTGGTCGAGCGCCACAAGGCCATGCCGTCCCAACCGAGGCGGACGGACTCATTCCTTGCCTCAAATTGAAACCCAAGCTCCGCATAGGACACAGGCCGCCACGTGCGCCCATGCTCAGACGCGAGAGTGTAGCCCTCCCCGCGAGCTATAAACTCGCCGTCTTCAAAGCGCACCTCTTCGAGCGTCACGGTGGGATCGAAGATCGTGGTCGCCCAATCCATACCATCCTCGCTGGTCACGATGTTTCCGGCCTTGCCGACGGCAACGAAGAGGCCATTGCCCCAGGCAACGCTGTTGAGGCGGCTTCCTTGAGGTCGTGGAAGCAGCCATTCCCAGTTGTCGAACGCGGTGGCCGGGCGGAGATTGATGTAATTTGTGAGCCGGGTTTCTCCGGAGCTATTGCTGGCCCGCAACTCGTATGCGCCCGAATCCGCGAGCGTGGTTTTGGAAAGGATCAATGTTCGGTTGGTTTGCCCTGGAATAGGCGTGCCATTGTGGCTCCACTGCAAATGCGCGTTGGCAGGAGCTTGCACACGGAGAAGAGCGCTTCGCCCGGCGATGTGGCCAGAGGCCCTTTCGCTCAGGAGAACGGGAGGAGGCCCAGCTTCAACAATCAAGGAAAACGTATGGCTCTCGCGGAGGCCCTGGGGCGTTTGGGCGCGCAAGGTGTAAACCCCTTGGTCGCTGGGGGCAAGCGCGGGAAAATAAAGGCTGCTGTTTGTGCCGTTTACGATGGGAATGCCGTTTCTATGCCATTGCCAGGAAACAACTCCTCCCGGAGCGTTGATGGCGTATAACAACTGTTGGTCTCCCGCAACGGAGGCTCTAAGGGGATGAATGAACATCAACGGCGGTTCTGGCGAAAAGGCCAACTGATGCTCAGCGCTGGCCCTGGAACCGTGGATGTTCTTCGCCTCCACGGTGTAAGCTCCCAGGTGCGCTGTGCTCACTGAAGCAATGTTCAGAATGCGGTTGGTGGCGCCCGGCAGCTTCACGCCGTTGTGAAACCATTGGTATTCGGTGTCCAGAGGCGGGAACACTGAGGCCGTAAGCCGCACCGAGTCTCCGGTCGCGGGTTGCTGCGGCGGGCCTTCAATGGAAACCCGCAGGGGCAGGACTTCCAGCCGGAGAACTTCCCCAGTTGCAAAGCCCGCGCTGTTTTCAACGCGCACAGAGTAAACACCGGCGTCAGATGGCTGCGCTGTGGCGATGTGGACTTCCTGCCGGTTGCCCAAGTGGGGAGCCGGGAGGCCATCCTTGAACCAGGTCACATTTACGGGCTGGGTTCCTTCAATGAGCGGGAAAGTGAACGAGGTGAATTCGCCCACAGTGACAGAGTGCACAACAATGGGTGCGGTCCGCAGCACAGGTGCGACCGCACCTAAGGCTGTGACGCGTGACACTGCCGTTGTGAGTGCGCCCGCCGCGTTCCGGAGGATGGCGTCGTAATTGCCGACGTCTTGCTGTGAAAAGCCGTTAATATAGAGCTGGGGGCCAGTGGCTCCTGGGATCGGGACGCCATTCTTTCGCCACTGATAGCTCAAGGGGAGCACACTGGCGGCGTCAGCGCTGAGATATAAACGGCCGCCGAGCCGAAAGGAGGCTTCGGGCGGGATGGTGACAGTTAACTCAAGAGCTTTGCCCTGCACTTGCAAGCCGGCAGTGGCGGCGCCGAACCGATTGGACGCTCGCAATGAGTAATAACCCTCGTCTGCCGCGCTGAAGTTCGGAATCTGCAAGATCATTCCGGTGGCGCCGGGAATCGGGACTTGGTCTTTGTGCCACTGGAGCGCGACTGGCTGCTCCCCGCAAATGGTCGCACTTAGGACCACATGCGCGCCCATCATTGGAGCCGGCCTGACCCCGTGCATGGCAACCTGCGGCGCGCTGGCGTTTGCGTAACCAATGAGGAGCTGCGCCGGGGCAGGCTCAAGCCAGCCAGGGGTGTGCAAAGCATAATCTTCGGGGCCGCTTCCCGCGAGCCGCAAACCGGCCCACCACCTCTTGCCCTTTGCGCTCGCCAGTTGGGCCAACCCCGCTGCATTAAAGCGCAGTCGCAGGAGCGCGCCGGCGTCCCGCGGGAAAGCGCGCGACCCATCGCTTTGGCGCACGGAGGCGGAGGCGAAGAGTGTCCCAGTGCCAAGGTCCGCAAAAATGCTGGCCGGGTCGCCCGCCTCGATAGAAGAGGTCACATCGTGCAACTGCAAGATGGCTTCTGATTTCTCGATGCGGACCAATCCTGCGCGCACCCATAGTTCGGCCCATAAGATCTCGGCATGATTGGACGGAATCTGGAAGGCATAAGCGCGCCGCACTTCGCCCGCTGCGGGCGAGGAATGCCCAACTGGGCCGTTCACTCGGCTGGCCGCCGAGAAGCTGAGCACAGGGAATGGCTCAAGAATGTTTGGGCAATCCTGCGCGGCCGCGCGCGGAGAGTTCGCCATAAATACCACAAAGAGCAGGGTGGCGACTGCCCGATAGAACCACCCGGAGGGAGAATTGCTCATAACGGAGCCTGACTTTTGTCGTTCGCGAAAATAATGCAACAATATTTCTTGGGCGGGTTAGGTTTCAGAACTGCACGGGCTGCGCATGTCCTTCGGGCCCCCCCGAGCCTGTGCAATCACACGCACAGTTCTCGGCTTGGCGTCCGTGTGAGATTCTGACGTTGGGTGAGCCTTGAAAGGGATTTGACGGTGGTGTGGTCCATTGCTAGGTTCACCAGCTCAGTCACCCAAATAACTTAATCACTCATGAATACCAGTATGAGAACCAAGGCGTCAGTCCCGCGTGCCTCGCGCGGTGGGTTTACGCTCATCGAACTGTTGGTGGTCATCGCGATCATCGCAATTTTGGCCAGCATGCTTCTGCCTGCGCTTTCGAAAGCAAAGGCGAAGGGGCAGGGGATTCTATGCATGAACAACACCAAGCAACTGATGTTGGCTGTGCATCTGTACGGGAACGACTTCCGGGATGAATTTCCCTACGTCACTCATGGTGGGTCTGCCCAGTCCGGCGCCATGATTAACGAGAACAACACCACCTCGGAGCGTCCGTGGGTTACTGGCTGGCTCGATTGGGGCACCAGCACCCATAACACGAACACACTGTTCCTGACAGACCGACGTTATGCAGTTCTCGCCCCGTACTCTGGCGGTTCCCATAAGCTCTACAAGTGCCCTGCCGACAAACTGGTGCATCCCACCCAGCGGTCCCGCGGTTGGACCGAGCGCGTCCGCAGTCTTTCAGCGAATGGCGCGATTGGCCGCGGCAATAAAACTGCCGGTGACGGCTTGCTTCAGGCTGAGAAGCTTTTCATCAAGATGTCCGACGTGATTCGCCCTGCTCCAGCCCAACTCTGGATGTTTGTGGACGAGAATCCAGACAGCATCAACGACGGGGCGTTCTTCAATGCTCAGATGGACCGCCGCTGGATCGACATGCCTGCCAATTACCACAACGGCGCTTGCGGCTTCTCCTTCGTGGACGGCCACAGCGAAATCAAGAAGTGGAAATCCACTGTGCTGCTCGAGAAGCCGAACTACACTTACTCCCCTCCCGCAGTCCGTGCGGGTGATGTGGATTGGGGCTGGGTGCTTGATCGCACTTCCTACAACCCTCGCCAAATTCGCTAAACGTTCGTCAATTTGACTTCGGGAGCCCGCCGAAAGGCGGGCTTTTTTTTATGCCTGCTTCTCGGCGACCACGAAGCCGTTAAACATCATGTAACGCGTCGGCGTGAGGTTTAGCGCGAGGTCGGCCAACGCCGGGACGTAACGATCGGTGCAGGCGATTTTGCGGATGCGGCAACCTGCGCGCCGCAGGAAGAAGGCGATTTCCAGGGGATTGGTTGCCACAATCGCGTCATCATCGGGGGTGAATGGCTCTTTCACGATTGGCTGCATTCGCTCAAAGCGCACACTGCCAGGATCGGTTCGCATCTGACGGCGCTTGGCTAACAAGGTTTGAAAATTGCGCCACTTGTTGCCAATGCCGCGCATTCGCGGGTGGTAGTCCTTGTAGCCCAGGGCGCGCAGAAAGTTGGGGCTCGAGACGACCACCTTCCCGCCAGGCATGGTCACGCGGACCAGCTCCGTAAGGAAGGCTTCGGGCTGCTCCACGTGCTCGAGCACGTTTAAGGCGCCAACACTCGCGAAGTGGTTTGATGGAAACGGAAGGTGCAAACCATCGTAAACATCAATGCGCGGGGTGATCAGGCGCGCCTTTGCGACGCTTGTTTCGGATACTTCCACGCCCCAGGCTTCGTAACCTGCTTCCGTTAGTTTGCCGACCACCTGGCCTGCGCCGCAGCCCACATCCAACACGCGCCCCCCCGCTTTCTCGGGCCGAAGTGTGTCGGTGTATTTTGCGTAGAACTTGGGATCCCAACCCGCGAGGAAATCGGTGTAGGCTTGGTTTTGCTTGTAAGTCTCCTGATGGCTCATGGCGTTGGCGCGGGAGCTGTGGCGCGGCGGCCTTGGATCAGCAGGAAACCAATTGTTCCGAGGGTGACGGCTAAACCCGCGAGGCTCACCCAGAGCGCCTTCACGGGCGGGGCGAAGTGGAAGAGAACCTTGTGCTTGCCTGCGGGGATATGAACGCCGCGCATAATGTAATTGCAGCGAAGCAATGGTTGCTCCTGGCCATCCACAAAGACTTTCCAATGCGGGTGGTAGCGGTCATTCAGAAGGAGCACGGAAGGTTTGGATGCTTCGGCCTCGATCTCCACATGCCGAGGACGGTATGAGACCACGCGGGCCTGCTCGGCGCGCACCGGGGCGGCATCGCTCGGCTGCGGGACATCACTGTTGATGAGCACAGCCTGATGCGGGTTGAAGGCGGGCGAGGCGAGCCTTGTGAGGGTCTCTTGTTCAGAAGCGGGCTTTTCCCAATGCGAATAGATGGCGGCGCGCGGAAGGGCGTCGCGATACTCGAAGATGCCGAATTGGCCATTCGTTGCGAATTGCACGGTAACATGATCGGTTTGCATCCGGCTGCTGGGATCGGGCTTCTCTTTCATCACCAGGTTGAAGGCCTGGGTGAGGGTGAGGCTGCCATTGGTGACCATCACGGATTCCAAGGTGGATTCGGTGGTTCGTTGCCCCAGGAGCAAGCGAGTGTTGGTGAGCTGCCAAAGGCGGGGCAAACGCTGCAGGTCATCGACGGTGGGAGGGCTGTTCGCGGGGCTAAACGCATTGAGGAATTGTTGATCGAGCGCTGGCATGCGGGGCATTTGGATGATGTCCAACGAATGAATGTTCAGCGCTTGGAATTGGTTCTGCAGCCATTCGAAATAGACCATCACGAAGTCGTAACTGTCAGTGACAATCCAACCGCCGTGGGGGAGAAACCTGCCGGTGACACGCTGCTCGTTTTTGTGGGGTATGAGCGCGTCGATCAACGGGTTGGACTGATACTTGTAGGTGTGATCGTAATAGAGGATCCAAGGCTTGTTGGCGCGGGTGAGGTCCGCGAACAAAATGACACCGAGGAGCACGAAGGCATAATTGGCGCGGGCGCCAGAAAAAGAGCGGCTCAGGATCAGCGCAATGATGAGCAACGTGACGGCGAGATAGAGCGCAAACCAAAGCAACTCACCTTGCGCGAAGCGGACAATCTGCTCGCCTAGCTCGCCAGTAAAGCCGGTTTCCTGGAGGTAACGCAGAATGGAACGGCGGGAGGAGGAGAAGGCCATCATGCTCAGGAAGGCCAGGCCGGTCACGAGCACAGATCCATAAACCCACTTCTTCTCAAAACCGCCCAACCCTTTGCGCCAGGAGCTGAACTGCTCTCCAAAGCTTAAAGTTTTGCCTGTAGGGGAAACCGCACAGTAGCGGCGGATCAGGTTATCCAACCCGAACCCGAAGAGGATCAGCAAACAGAAGTGGAACAGGTGCATGAACTTGATCGGATTGCGAATCGTCGAGAAGTACGGGAGCGAATAGACCAGCTTGTAGAAGGGCGCGTGGTAACCCCAGGCGAAGAGGAGAGCCAGCAAGGCCATTGCGCCCCAGAACCAGATGTAAACCCGCTGCAAATCGTCGTAGATAGGATCCTTCTGCTTTCGTGAGCGCCCCAGCGCCCAAACCGCAGCCACCACGACTAGCAGCCCTGCGTATTCGCCGGAGCCGGAATGCTGGCCGGCTTTGGCTCCTTCCGGACGTCCGACGGCTCCCCAGTAGTTGCTGCCGTCGCGCGGTTCCATGCGGTAACCAAAGATTCCGGGGATGATGACACGCAACGTCTCGATCTTCGGCAGACTC
>DASPKX010000008.1:0-5698 GCA_035627835.1 Candidatus Methylomirabilota bacterium | reverse complement strand
GGTCAGATCCAACTCTCCACGATAATAGTCGTAAGACCCAACGAGGGCCTCAATCGAGTTGTAACGTGTAAACAGAGGTTTCTTTGTGATGTAATTGATGACGCCGCCGGGCTCCCCCTGACCGTACAGGATTGCAGCAGGCCCTTTGAGAACATCATAACGCTCGATGTTGGCCGTTTCAGTTGTGGCAATGTTGGAGGCGTTGAACGCGTTGTTGATGCGCGCTCCGTCTTTATATAGGGATTGAGAGGCATCAAATCCGCGAATGGAGAATTTCTCCTCGCCGCCATTGCCTTGCTTGAACTTGGACACACCGGCAACGTTCCGCAGGGCATCTTCAACATTGTTGACCTGCTGGTCGGTGAGGACATCCATGGGGATCGAAACCGTGGTGAGCGGAACCTCGAGGGGATCAGCTTCGATCCCGGCTGCTGTCTCCACCGTCCTCTCCAAATAATCGCGCTGGAAAGCGGATATGACCACCTCAGGGAGCTGAGTCGGACTATTTGTGGCGGTCGGAGCAGGAGCTGACGCATCTTGGGCGCGCGCGCTCGTCGTTAGAAGAATCGCGCTAACCAACATCGCTGACGCCGAGCGACGGTGGCTGTGCTGTGATTTGGTGGCCATGGTTTAGTTTCGGTGTTTATTGTTGTGGTTTTAAAGCTTGGTAGATGGGCTCTGCAGCCCCGGGCGAAGGCCGACACTAGTCCTCAGTGTTCCGCTCCGCGTTCTGTCGGCGCATTGCAATCAAAAGCCATGCTTAGGGAATAGTTCGCTTTCTGAGGTTCCACTTCTGTTCTCCTCGTCGAATCTTTAGTTGAATTTGAATAACCCCATCGGTTGAGACTTGGTCTCAAGTGCGAGGTAAGCTAAATGAGACTCAGTCTCATTCACAAGCGCATTTTTGCATGAGTCCGTTAAGGATGATTACCAGGCCAGGCCGTAGTCGTCGCCGTCGTTGCTGGCGCCGCCCCACATTGTGCCGTGATCGTGATCGAAGTAGATCGCGGTGATTGGGCCGGAGGTGCGGCGGGCGAAATCGAGTTTGTAGCCCATCTTCCTCAGCTCGCGGCGGACCCAGTCGGGGACTTGCTCGTTCAACGTCAGGCGGCCGGGCTGTGAATCGTGTTTCCCGAAGGAGGCACGCATCTGGTAGCTGGTGATGTTTGCCGCCTCGCAGGCCTCCTGCACAGTCATGCCGAACTCAACCATGTTCAGGAAAAACTGAAGGAGGTTTTGATCCTGGGTGTCGCCGCCTTGAACTGAGAAGCAGAGGAAGGGTTTGTTGTTTTTGAAAGCGAGCGTGGGGGTGAGGGTTACGCGAGGCTGCTTGCGCGGGGCGACGACGTTGTAGGGATTCTCGCGCTCATCAAGGACGAAGCTTTGCATGCGTTGGCTCATGCCGATGCCTGTCTTGCCCGCGACTGGGACGGGGAGCCAGCCACCGCTCGGAGTGACGGAAATCACCCAGCCCGTTTTGTCGGCGGCCTGAATCGAGGTCGTGCCGGAGCGGAAAACTGTGTCGAAATCAGCAGAAGCGATCGATCGCTCCTTTGCGTGAACATGGGCGGCATTCGTGAGAGGCTCGCCCCATTTTTCGAGGAACTTCAGGTGCGGGTTCTTTCCGTGTTGGAACGGGAACGGATCGCCCGGCTTGGCCTCGGGATCGTTGGCGGTGAGGTTGATGGTCTTGGCGCGGGCTTTGGCGTAATCCTTGGAAAGGAGGCCGGCGATTGGCTCGGCGGGAGGAACTGTAGGATCACCGTAGTAGAAATCGCGGTCGGCAAAGGCGAGGTTCATCGCCTGGCAGAGGTGATGGATGTAACGGGAGCTGTTGTAGCCCATGGAAGCGAGGTCGAAATTCTCAAGGATGTTGACGGCTTGAAGCATGGCCGGACCCTGCGTCCAGACGGTGAGTTTATAGACATCGACCCCACGGTAGGAGGTCTGCACGGGTTCTTCGATGCGCGGCTTCCATTCGGCAAGATCCTCAAGGGTGTGAAGGCCGCCCAGTTCTTGGGAGCCGCGCACGAACTCCTGGGCGATGTCGCCTTTATAAAAGCGGTTGAAAGCAGCTTCGATTGCTTGGTGCCGGCTTTTGCCCTGAGCGAGCGCCTGGGCTTCAGCATCCACGAGCTTTTGCAAGGTGGCCAGAAGGTCTGGTTGGCGCCAGATTTCGCCAGGCTTGGGCGCGCCGTCGCTGGGATGTGGGTAGAAGACGCGGCGGGCATCTGGCCAGTTGAGGAGCTTCGTTTTGTTGGTGGGATTGTTAATCTTGCTGACCAGCTCCTGATCAATGGGATAGCCAGCAGCCATTTGCATGGCGGGCTCGAGCACTTCTTGCAGCGAGCGAGTGCCAAACTCCGCGAGCATCAGCATGAGCGCGCCGGGATTGCCTGGAGTCACGGCAGCGAGAGCGCCATCGCTTGGTGGGTAAGCCATGCCGCGATCTTTGAAGAATTGGGGGGTCGCGCCCGTGGGAGCCCAGCCAAGGCCATTGATGCCAACGACTTTTTTGGCTTGGGGGTTGTAGATGAGCGCCTGGCATTCGCCGCCCCAGGCGACGTCATCGTACATGGTGCAAACGACAGCGAGCATGGCGCAGGCTGCGTCAATGGCGTTGCCGCCCTTCTCGAATATGCGCGCTCCGGCAGTGGCGCCCGCAGGCTTGCCGGTGATGGCGATCCAATGTTGGCCATGAAGCACGGGTTTGTGCGGCTTTTCCTGGGCGTGGGTGTTGGCCAAAGCAACGAGAATAGCCGTGAAGAAGAGCAAGGGGCGCATGGTTGCACCGAGTTTAGCGCGGACGCAGGCGTTTGGGCGAGTCGGAAAGGGGAGGAAATAATCCGCAGATTTTCCCGATTTTCGCAGATGAAGACAGGAAGGATCAGGGGTTAAGCAGAGGTGAACTGGGTTCCTCGAACAGGTGGGCTTGGGGTTGTTTGACGATGAGCGGGCGGCTTGGTACAAACACGCGGGTTTCGACCGGAACAGATCCCAACTCAGATGACACCGAAAAAGCTTCCTGCCAGCCGCGGCGCGCGTCCGCCAAAAAAGTCTGCCAAGTATAAACGCATCCTCTTGAAGTTGAGCGGGGAAGCGCTGGGCGGAGAGGAGGGGGTGGGCATTTCTCCTGAAGCGATTTATTCCATGGCCAAGCAGATCAAGGAAGTCCGGGAGCTTGGGGTGGAAGTGATCATTGTGGTGGGCGGCGGGAATATTTTCCGCGGTTTGGCCGGCAGCGAGCGCGGCATTGAGCGCGCCACAGCGGATTACATGGGGATGCTTGGGACGGTGATCAACTCCCTGGCCTTGCAGGATGCCTTGGAAAAGGTGGGGGTGCCAACGCGTGTGCAAAGCGCGATTGCGATGTCCCAGGTGGCGGAGCCTTTTATCCGCCGCCGAGCGGTGCGGCATTTGGAAAAGGGGCGCGTCATCATTTTCGGTGGCGGCACAGGGAACCCCTATTTCTCTACCGACACGACGGCTGCGTTGCGCGCCAATGAAATGGGGGCGGAGGTCATTTTAAAGGCGACCAAGGTCGATGGTATTTACGATAGCGATCCGAAGAAGAATCCGAAAGCGACGCGCTTTCCGCAGATCCGTTACATCGACGCGCTGCAAAAGCAATTAAAGGTGATGGATTCGACGGCGTTCTCCCTATGCATGGATAACAAGATGCCGATCATTGTTTTTGATATGAACGGCCCCGGGAACCTGAAGCGGGTAGTGATGGGTGAAGAGGTCGGCACGTTGGTCACATCGTAAAGCTTAACAATTTCGCGCAGCATCCTTACTCTCACGCCTATGCCATTGGATGACATCTTACTGGAAGCGGAAGAAAAAATGACGAAGACCGAAGAGGTCGTGCGGCATGAGTTCACAAGCATCCGCACCGGAAAAGCATCGCCGAGCCTGGTGGAAAACATCCAGGTGGATGTTTATGGCTCGATGATGCGCATTCGCGAGCTGGCGGGCATCACGACGCCGGAGTCGCGCGTGCTGCTCATTCAGCCTTGGGATGCGAACACTGTTGGGCCGATCCAGAAAGCGATTCAAAGCGCGAACCTGGGGTTGAATCCGGCGGTGGACAAGAAGTTCATCCGCATCGTGCTGCCTGAACTGAGCACCGAGCGGCGCCAGGAGTTCACGAAGATTGTCCGCAAGATGGCGGAAGATGGACGTGTGGCCGTGCGCCACGTGCGCCGTGACGCGATGGAAGCCCTGAAGAAAGAGACCAAAGACGGCACGATCAGCGAAGACGAAGCGGAAATGGCAGAGAAGGAAGTCCAAAAGCTGACGGATCAGTATATCGCCAAGATCGACGCCGCGACTGTGCAGAAAGAAAAAGAAATCATGACGGTGTGAGTTGGGCGGAGGACAGGACATCCGCAGATTTCGCAGATTTGCGCAGATTAGGACAGAGAGCAGGAACTCGCCGAACGTGGAAACTTGCCGTGATCTCTCTTTGATTTGTTTCCCTTCTCAATCTCTGAAATCTGCGAAATCTCTGCGGACTTCCTTTTTTCTTTCCTCAGTACACGAACAAGCCTCGGTGGATTGACTCCCCCGAGGCTTATTCCCCCCGTTTTCGATGCGTTGCGTAGCGTCTAAACTGTGGTCTCAGCTTGCTTGAGTGAAACTTCCACCGCGAGCACGTCGCACTTGCCGATCTTGTCCCAGAGCGGCTTCAGGTCAGTGTCGTAAACCGCTGCGAGGCGCAGAGGCATGGTGTTCTTCATCTCGAAAGCCTTAATCAGCCAGGCTGAGGCTTCGTCGAGCAAACCGAGCTGGGCGCAGTAGCAGGCCAGGTTGTAGCGCACGACTGCGTTGTCCGAAAACTTGTCGACCACACCGAGAAGCAGCTCGCGGGCTTCGAGCAAGCCGCGATGCTTGCGCAGGGTGTTGGCCTGGCAAATCCACGCTTCGGGGCAATCTGGCACCAGATCGCACAGGGCTTTGGAAACGACCCAGGCCGCTTCCCACCATTCGGCGGCGGCGTAAACCTGCCAGCGGACCGCCAGGACAGCGGGGTGGTAACGGTAATTTGAGGTAATCTTTTCCAACTCCTCGTTCGCTTCGACTGGATTCCCCAACATCAGCCACCCTTCCGCGGCTTGGAGCAGGAAACTATCTGATTGTGGTAAGCTTTTCATTGTCGTCACTTTCTCCTGCTATTCATTTGCGTCCTGTTTACGGGCCATCTTCAACCATTGTTCGAACCACTCCGTTTCGTTCCAGTCGCTCATAAACAGCCTCCTTGTTCTATGGTTCAATATTCCCTCTGGCTGAGGGTATTGGCCATGAGCCGGGTGTTTCTATTTACGTTAAGGAATACCCTGACGAGCTGTTGGGCGCGTCTTCGGTTGAGCTTAGGCGCCCGGCTGAACAGGGGGCCTGTCGCCATGCATCGGGGTAATGCCGCGAGTGGATGGGGGCTGGGCGTAAGCGGGGAAACTCCGCGCTAGTTCAAAGCGGAAAAAGGGTGGCGCAATCGTTTGACAAGGGGAGGGCTTTGAAATACTTGTTTCATGCTTTTCGGCAGCCCCTCAAATGGCTGCCATGTTCGCGGGGGTAGGATACCCAAGTGGCCAACGGGGGCAGACTGTAAATCTGCTGGCTTACGCCTTCACTGGTTCGAATCCAGTTCCTACCACCATCTCCCTCAGAAGAGAAAGAGGACATCCGCAGACATCTG
>DASPKX010000007.1:0-25949 GCA_035627835.1 Candidatus Methylomirabilota bacterium | reverse complement strand
GTTCGCGGGAATCGGCGTCGAGCTGATCGACCCACCTGTAGAGACACAGAACCTCGTCCCGTTCTGCGGCTGACTCGAAAGGGCTCGGTGTTTCGGCGGAACAGGAATCCCACCATTCGAGGGGTTGCGGGTCGAGGAGGTTCCGTTTACGCCGCCAATCAACGTAAACATGGTGGGCAATGCCATGCACCCAGGTGGAGAAGCTGGATTTACCAGAGAAGCTGGCAAGGGCTTCCCAGACTTTTGAAAATGTTCGTTGTGTGAGGTCCTCGGCATCGTCGGGCGGGGCGAGTCGGGCGAAGTAGGCGTAAATGCGTTTGTAGTGTCGTGAAACCAGTTGGGAGGCGGCGTCGTGATCGCCTTCCCTGGCTGCCCTGCAAAGCTCCGCGTCTTCGTCCCTCATAATTTTGCTCTCATTATGTTTGTCGCATCCGGGGATTCAGGTGGACAAAAGTATTTGATGATCCTGGCAAAAAAAGTTTTGGGAAAAGCGGGAAGAGGCGGGAATAAGCGGGAATAGCAGGGAATATGTGGTAATAGCCGGTTTTTCGGGGAGCAGGGGCGCACGCATGGAAAGGGGTCGGTTGGTTGCGCCGGAGGACGGCCGGTCGGGGACCGCGGGTAACAGAAGGAAAGAGCACACCGGGTTGGACCGCTTCGGTGGAGAGGAGGGAGGACGCCCGGTCGGGGACCGGGCCTACCATGGGGAGGGCCTCTTTTCTTGCGGTGGCGGCTGGCGCTTTTTTGAAGTTTATCACGGGACCATTAATCCTTCTGGATTACGTGTAATCACAAATGTCATGTATGTCAACGATTTTTCCTGGTCGTTGAAAGCTGCGCGGGTTTGGCGCGGCAGGCAGGCAAGGGGGGGCTGGTTGCTTCTTTGGACGCAAAGGGGCAAGTTGTTGTTGGGAAGGAATGGGTGAAAGCACATAACAACGGCAACAAGCGTGGTGGACGAGGACGTGACATTATTGTCATAGGGACGTCCGCGGGGGGGATCGAAGCCTTAACCAAGCTGCTCGGCAAAATTCCTAAGACGATTGGAGCGGCCTTGTTTGTTGTAATGCATGTGGCGCCTCGGCAGAAGAGCTACCTCCCCGAGATCCTGGCGCGGAACTGTGAGCTGCCGGTGATTCACCCGAAGGATGGCCAGGGGATTGAGCATGGGAATGTGTATATTGCGCCACCTGATCAGCACATGCTGCTGGAAGAAAACCGGATCGTCCTGATCCAAGGCCCGAAGGAAAATCGGCACCGCCCTGCGGTGGACCCGTTATTTCGAACGGCAGCAAAGTGCCATAAGGAGCATGTCATCGGAGTGGTGCTTACAGGGGCTCTCGACGACGGCACCTCTGGACTACAGGCCATTAAACAATGCGGCGGCCTGGCAGTGGTCCAGCATCCCGAAGAAGCCTTTGCCCCTGGAATGCCTTTAAGCGCAGTGAGATGGGTGCAGACCGACTATTGTTTGCCGCTGGCGAAGATCCGACCGCTGCTGCTTCGCCTGGTGAAAGAGAAGCCGGAGAAGAAAGCCAACGGGGAGTGCAGTGAGGTCAATTACGGCATCAATGTAGAGGGCAAAACTATGACACCAGAGCAAATGCAAGCGAAAGCCGGGACTCCAGCGCCGGTGGCTTGCCCTGAATGCAGCGGGCCGTTGTGGCAGCTTAAAGAAGGGGGCACGGTGAACTATCGTTGCCTGGTGGGACACGCTTTCTCGCCGGAAAGCCTGCTGGATGGTGAGAATGAAGCGCTGGAGCGGGCGCTCTGGACGGCAGTTAAGACGCTGGAAGAGCGCGGGCATGTGCTGGCTCTGCTGGCGGAACGAGCCGGGCACCGCAGGCAGATGGTGAGCCAGGAAAACTGGAGAGCCCGAGCGGAGGAAAGCTACCAACAAGCAGCGCTGGTGCGTGATGTCCTGAAAAAGGTGGCGCCTGTGCCGCCCCTGGCTGGTGAGTGAATCTCCAATTTAACTTGTCCCGGTCCGCATTCAGCGGAAAGTACCCCCTCCAAAGCTCATGCCTAAAAAATCTGATAATCCTTCCAAGAGGCTGAGAGAGAAAGAGCGAAAAGGGGCTGATTCCAAAACGAGAGGAGCGAGCAACTTCGCGCATTCCCGTTTGTCTCGAATGAAACGAGCGACCGGCCCGACGATTGTTGTGGGCATTGGTCTGGCCAAAGGGGGAACCCAGGCGCTCGCAAAGGTATTGGCAGACCTTCCAGAAGAGCTTGGGTTGGTGTTTATCTGCCACCCGATCACGGCTGCAGAAGAGGCGACGCCGCAATCGTTGGCCAAATCGGCAGCTGGGCTTCCGCGGTCTCGAGTGATAGCCGTGAAAGGAAGGATTGAGATTCAACCGAACCGCATCTACCTGACACCCGCTGGATCCCGCACGCGTTTTGAAAATGATAACCTGATCGTTCGCGCACGCTCAGGGAAGACGGCAGGCAGCGTGTCGTTGGATGAGTTTTACCTTGGGCTGGCGACCACTTTTGGAAATCGGGCAGTCGGGGTCATCCTTGGGGATGCGCAGACAGCGGGCGTGGTGGGCCTCGGCCATATCAAATCTGAGGGCGGGATCACCTTCTGCCAGGACGATCGTGCAAAATCGATTTCGGGCGAGCAGGATCCGCCGCTCAGTGAAGACGCCCCGGTGGATTTTCTGCTCACACCCGAGCAGATCGCGCAGCAACTGAAGCGGATTGCGGCCCATCCGCATTTATCACGGGGGACGCGCGCACCGCAGCCTACCCTGGCGTTGACAGACCAGGAGGCCCAGTTGAACCGGGTTTTCGCGTTGTTACGCGCATTATCCGGTGTGGATTTTGCACATTACAAGCACAGCACTCTGAAGCGGCGGATTCTCCGCCGCATGGTTTTGAGGCGGATTCCCGAGCTGCAGGATTATGTGGGGTATCTGCAGCAAAACCCGTCAGAAGTGGATCTTCTGTTTCAGGATTTACTGATCAATGTCACCTCATTCTTCCGTGACCCGTCAGTTTTCCAGGCGTTAAACAAAAGGGTTTTTCCCAGGATTGTTAAACAGAACGGGAGAAACGGCACGATGCGTGTTTGGGTGCCGGGCTGCTCGACTGGCGAGGAGGTTTACTCGCTGGCCATTGCGCTGTTCGAGTTTCTAGGGAAGAGCGCGCACACGAGATCGATTCAGCTCTTCGCAACGGACATCAGCGAGGCGGCGTTGGCGAAAGCCCGCATGGGCATATATCCGGAGAGCATCGTGTCGGCGGTCTCCGCGGAGCGTTTGCGGCGGTATTTCCAAAAAACAGAAGGTGGATATCAGATCGCGAAGTTCATTCGGGATTGCTGCGTGTTCGCGCGGCAAAACCTGGTAGAAGATCCTCCCTTTTCAAAATTGGACCTGATCAGTTGCCGCAACGTGCTGATTTACCTGGGCCCGATTTTGCAAAAGAAGGTCATCCCGATTTTTCACTACGGCCTAAAAGAGGGAGGCCACCTGATGCTGGGAACTTCAGAAACGATTGGCACCTTTTCCAATCTTTTTGCGCTCGTGGACAAGAAGAACAAGGTGTATTTGCGGCGAGAAGCCCACTCCCGGCCTGACATGTCGGTGGTGGGTCGGATGGTGACAACCTCCGTTCCAGAGACGAGACGGAGCAAACCGCTGGAGGAGGAGATGGGTTCAGTGGACCTGGATCGGCATGTGAACCGGCTCCTGCTGTTTGAGTACAGCCCGCCAGGCGTGTTGGTGAATTCGCGGATGGAAGTGCTGCAGTTTCGCGGGCAAACCGCGCCTTTCCTGCATCATCCTCCCGGGGAAGCGAGCCTCAACCTCCTCAAGTTAGTGCGGCCGGAGCTGCTGGTGGACTTGCGAACAGCGATCATCGCGGCGGAGCGCTCAGAGCAGGCGGTGCGGAAGACCGGGATATCCATCGAGGATGTGAAGGGGAAAGAGGTTAGCATCCACGTGATGCCGTTCGTCGCTGAAGGCGCTGAAAAATTTTACCTGGTTCTATTTGAAACGGTGGAACCGAGCACTCCAGCTAATGGAAGCGCGGCGAAGGAAGAAGCGACCAAAGGAGGCAGAAGCGGACGGGAACTGGCGCGCCTGAAAGAAGAAATCCGGCTCACGAAGGAATCACTCCAAGCGATTATCGAGGAGCAGGAGGCGACAAACGAGGAACTGAAATCGGCTAACGAAGAAATTCAATCGAGCAACGAGGAGTTGCAGAGCACGAACGAAGAACTGGAGACCGCGAAGGAAGAACTGCAATCCACGAACGAGGAGCTTACGACTTTAAACGAGGAGTTGCAGACGCGGAACCTGGAGCTGAGCCAGTTGAACAACGATCTGAATAACCTGCTGAGCAGCGTGAGCGTTCCGATCCTGATGCTTGGGAACGACCTCACGGTCCGGCGATTCACCCCGATGGCGGAGCGGTTCTTCAACTTGATCCAGACGGACATCGGGAGACGGATAACGGACATTAACCCGAACGTGGCGATCAAAGAACTTGACCGAATGGTGATGGAGGTGATCGACACGCTGCGAACGCAGGAGCAGGAAATCCAGGATCGAGACGGCCGGTGGTATTCATTACGAGTGCGGCCATACCGGACGATGGATAACCTGATCGACGGGGCTGTGCTGCTGTTGGTGGACATCGATGAGACGAAGAGAGCGTTAATGGAGTTTATGGCGTTGACCAGCCAGCCGGTGATCACGCTGCATGGAGACCTGCGGGTGCAGTCGGCCAACGAAGCGTTTTACCAGACGTTCAACTTGCGGCGGGAGGAAGTAGAGGGCGTGCCGATCTTCAGCCTGGCGGATGGCGGATGGAATATCCCGCGGTTGCGGAGCTTACTGGAGGCAGCCCTCCCGGAGAAAAACCGGGTGCAGAACTTTGTGATCGAGCACGCGTTCCCGCGCACGTGGGTAAAGAAAGTGGCGTGCAGCGCGCGTCGGATGCACCAACAGAGCAAGGGGACACAGTTGATTCTGCTGGCTTTTGAGACTTTCGGCTCTGAGCGGCCAACTGCGGGCACTACCCTCGGGTGAGGGGTGAACCCGCATGGCGGGAACTTAAAATCCACAGTAGGCTTCAGGATGGATGTCACTGTTCGGAACAGTCTTCTGAAACGACTGCCCGAAGAGGAGCGGCGGGGGTTGCTTCAGCAAATGGAGCCGGTGGAGCTGAAGTTTAAGCATGTTCTCTACGAGACTGATGGGCCCATCGATTACATTTACTTTGTAGAGAGTGGAGTGATCTCGCTCCTGACGAGGGTTGATGAAAAGATCCTGATCGAGATTGCAACTGTTGGGAGGGAAGGATTCGGTGGCTTACAGTCATTTCTGGGGGCGCGGCGAAGCCCAGGAATAGCGGTGGTCCAGGTTCCTGGGGAGGGGTTCCGATGGTCGGCAGAAGAGTTCCGGAAAGCGTTGGAAACTCACCCCAAACTGGTGCAAACGCTGAACAAATATACACAAGCCTTAATCTCGCAGATCTCGATCAACAGCGCCTGCAACCGGGCGCACCTGATTGACCAGCGCGCAGCACGATGGCTGCTGCTGACGCGGGATCGAGTGGACTCCGATTCCTACCCTCTGACTCATGAATTCCTGTCTCAGATGCTGGGTGTGCGCCGAGCTTCAGTAACGCTGGCCGTAGCCAACCTCAAGCGGCAAGGGGCGATCGAATATCGTCGTGGAATCATAACTGTCGTGTCGCGAGAGAAGCTCGAGGCAGCAGCGTGTGATTGTTATCGAATGATCCGATCAGAGTACGAGCGATTGTTGACAGAGTAATTGTAGTGGGCGAGGGGTTCTGCTGTGCGCTGGACGCACTGGTCCAGCAGATGGTAGCCGCTCAATCCACCCGAAAGAACTGCGTCGCTATTGCCGCGTCAGCAGGAGGCATTCCGCAACTTCAAGTTTTGCTTCGGAGAATCCCGGCGGATTTCAATGCGCCTATTCTCATCGCGCAGCACTCATCCCCAATGCAAGGTGGGCTCCCGGGAATTCTCGCAAGGCGGTGCGCTTTGCCTGTGTTCGCCGCTGTTGAAGGTGTCGATGTCGAGCCTGGCCGAGTGTACGTGGCCGCAGCGGGTGAGCATGTGATTGTGGAGGGAGGAAAGCTGAAGACGCTCGGGACAGAGCGGAGAAACTTCGTGAGGCCCTCGGCGGATCTGCTATTCCAGTCGGTCGCTGCGGAGCATGGCAGCGGCGCGATTGGAGTTGTGTTGAGTGGATTAGGGTGCGACGGCGCGAAGGGAGCCAGAGCGATCAAGCATGCTGGTGGCACGGTCTTGACCGCAGACCAAAGTAGTTCCCAGCACTTTGGAATGCCCGAAAAGGCGATAAGGACGGGGTGCGTGGATCTCGCGCTGCCGGTGACGGCGCTTGCGGATGCACTTGTGGCTTTGGTTCAGAAGCCAGAAGTCCGCGCCTGGTTCTCTGTTCCTGCATGCCCCGAGGATCGTTACTCAATTGTAGGCTCCTCCCTGTTGCTGTGGACTTAAGGCATCTCGAATGAACTCTCTGTACGACAGCGCATACCGTAGCCTACGCGGAGGCTTTTCCGGGTAACCCTCAATGTGCCAGGAAGGGGTTGCGCAGAGAAACAATGATGGGCAGGTTGGTCATCGCTCCCGGTTAGCCATCTCCGGCAGGCTTTCCGGTCCGAACAAAGTGAACGGGAACTACACTATTAGAGCATCGTCTCCGCCCGTTAGGGCGCAGGCCGCAACGGTCCGCGGCACAGATCGCCAATTCGTGGGAACGCCCGCAGCTTCAGCTCGACCGCAGGCGGACGGTGTGCACCGCGATGCCCCCGAAGTGTACGCCTTTGGGCCTGTGGGGTTCATCACTTTTGATCAGTCCGCCAGAATACTAGAGGTGGACCGGGCGGCGTGTGAGATGCTTGAGCTGAAGCCAACGCAACTTGTTGGGCTGCCGTTGACGACCTTGGTGCCGCTCTCGCGGTTGACCGACTTCCTGGATCATTTGCGGAGGTGCCGCTCCATGAGCGGGGAGCGCGTAACTTCTGAGTTGGAGTTTCTGAAAGCTTCGGGTGGCACCCTGCCGGTGGAGTTGGTGTCAGTTCCGACCGCAGGCGGAGCGAGAGTTTTCCCGACGGCAATCCTTGATCTGACTGACCGCCGGAAGGCAGAGCGGGCCAGCAGGGTGGCCCGCGAGGTGGCGGAGAGCATTGTCGAATCTGTGCCGCACCCACTGCTGCATGTGGACAGGCATTTGACTGTGATTCGGGTGAATGCCGCGTTTTGCCAGAAGTTCCGGACGAATGCGCTGGAGGTGGTGGGCCATCCATTGCCGAAGTTGCCATGCGTTCAAATGCAGACTGACGTCACCAGCGTGCTGAAGAAGTTGTTCGTGGTCAGCGGACCGATTGAAGAGGTGGCGGTGACGGCGAGGGAAACGGCGAGCGGGCGAGAGCTGCAGTTGGTGGTGAGCGGTAGAAGGTTGGATTGTCCGCATCAAAGCGGGGCCTCCGCCATCATCTCGCTGCGCGACATCACCGCGCAACTCGCTGCAGAAGCGAAGACGGCGCACCTATTGGCGGAGATCAAGGCGAACAGCATGGCCCTGGAAACGGCGGTTCGAGTGCGGACGGCGGAATTGGCGGCCGCCCATGACATGCTGCGGGATTTATCGGCGAAGCTGGTGGAAGCGCAGGAGCTTGAGCGGCGGCATATCGCTCGCGAATTGCACGATGACGTCGGCCAGGAATTAACGGCGGTGAAGATGTCGCTGAACAATGCGCGGGCAAAGCTGCCGAAGGGAGCGGCGCCGGTGTTGGATGAAGCGATCGATTCGGTGGGCGGGCTGCTGGATAAGATTCGCCGGATGGCTTTTGAATTGCGGCCACCCGCGCTGGACGACATCGGGTTGGTGGCAGCGCTGCGGAACCAGGTGACGCATTTCGGCGCGCGCACTGGGGTGAAGGTGGAGTTTAAGGAAGAGGGGCTGGACGAGGCGCAGCTTCGCTCCGCGCACAAAACGGCTTTGTTTCGAATCGCGCAGGAAGCGCTCACAAATGTGGCGCGCCACGCGGGGGTGAGGAAGGCGCGGCTGCACCTCCGCCAATGCGGAGCGTTGGTGATCCTGGAAGTGACAGACGGGGGGAAGGGATTCGAGGGATCGCCCCAGACAACTTTGGGCCTGGCCGGAATGAGGGAACGGGCGGCCTCATTGAACGGCCAGGTGCATGTGTATTCGAAGCGTGGAAAGGGAACGCGAGTGGAAGTGAAACTGCCCATACAACCAGGGAAAGACTAACGACTATGACGAAACTGATTATCGCGGAAGACCACCTTCTCGTCCGGAAGGCGCTGCAACGTTTGCTATCGGATCAACCATCCTTTCAATTGGTGGGGGAGGCAGCGGATGGCTTCGAAGCGATCGAAATGACGACAAAGCTTAAGCCGCACGTGCTGCTGCTGGATCTTTCATTGCCGAAGGTGCATGGATTGGAAGTGATCCGGCGGGTGCGGGAGGATTCAAAGACGCCGATCCTCGTTTTGTCGATGCACTCGGATGAGCCGTACGTGCTGGAGGCTCTGAAGAGCGGGGCTGCGGGATATGTCCTGAAGGATTCGGACCCGAACGAGTTGGTGAGCGCGATCCAGACGGTGAGTTCGGGCGGGCATTTTATCACGCCGAAGTTGCGGCATTGCGCGCTGAATGCGGCGCTGAACCGGACGAAGGGGAATGAGGATCCGTACATGGGGCTGACGTCGCGGGAGCGGATGGTGTTGCAATTGGCCGCCCAGGGGCAGAGCAGCAGTGAGATTGGGAAGCATCTGTTCATCAGCAGGCGCACGGCGGAGACGCATCGCGCGAATTTAATGCGGAAGCTTGGGCTCCGGTCGCAGACGGATTTGGTGCGGTTTGCGATTCGGCGGGGTGTTTTGAACCCCTGAAGTGAGAAGCGGGGAGGCGCCCGATTGGCGTCAGTGATTGGAGTGGCCACTCTGTTGGCGTGGCGAGAGCGGGATTCGGAGGGTTGGAAATTTCTGAGGAGAAGCCGGCGCGCATGCTCCTTTTTGTGAGCGCGAGCACAAGCCGAGAGTTAATTAAGAAAGCGCAGCTAGCCTGTGAGGCTTGTGGAATGGCTTGCCAGATCGAAGTTGTGCCGGTGGAGCAAAACCCGGAACGGGCGGAAAAGCACAATATTCAGGCGACGCCGCAATTGGTGCGGCTATGGCCCGAGCCTGTGATCCGGTTGGTGGGGGATTTTACGGACCCGAACCAGATCCGGCAGTTTATTTGCATTTAGCGAGCGGCGGCCTCAACAAGGAGCCAGATGGAAACCGGGCGGCTCGAAGAGCGCGCCCGGAATGATCCCTCTTGCTTCAGGTCATGCTTGCAGAGCCACAGCAGCAAGCTCGCCTCGGGTGGAGCCCACGCTCCCCCCGAACAGGGCCAGCAACGAGTCCCGGCGCTGCCGCGCTTCGGTGATGTTCCGCGTCTCGAGTGAAACGCGCACACGCTCCTTGGTGAAGTCCGGCAGGTGAACGGTGAAGTGGCACCAGTACGTGCCGTTGTTGTTCCAAATGTGGTGGTCGGAATTCGCCCGGTTGGTGCGAATCGATAGTACTTTTTCTGGCATATGCGTTCCTATGAACGCATCAGAAACGGCCAACAAAAAATCCGCGCATCCATCAGGAAGGCGGAACTTCTGGAGAAATTTCGTTCGGTTTGCTCACCGCACATCGTCCGCGACACTCGTCGCAGGCACGGCACCTTGGCTTTCTCCGGCCAGGTTGCCAGGTCCTGTCATCAACAGAACCGTTCCTGATGCTGGAGGCAGTTAACCACAAGACCCCCCGGTTGTGCAAGACCCGGCTTGTGTCATAAAAGCTGCGGCCGCCGAGGATGCGGCCAAAGCGTTTCACGTGTAGGTTCTTTCGCGAGAGTTATGCAAACTCGGGACTTAGTTCGACTGGGTGTTCCACTTGGGGAGGCGCAACGACGCGCCACAGACTTCATCGCGCAATTTCTCCTCAAAGGCGGGGACAAAAGCGCTTTGGAGCAGGAGATCAGAGCCGTTGTTGAGAAGCCCTCCCTTTTTGCGGAAGATCCGCTGAGGAAGGAGTTCGCCAAGGCCATTGTGAACTCGCCGCCGCCTCCGCGCGCCGATCCCATCCGTTACCACCAATGGGGTGACGGGTTGGAGTCGGAAGCGATTGGCCAGATGGAGAAGGCTTGCATGCTGCCCGTGTCTGTGGCTGGAGCTTTGATGCCCGACGCGCACGTCGGTTATGGGCTGCCGATCGGCGGGGTTCTTGCGACCGAAAATGCTGTCATCCCGTTCGCTGTTGGCGTCGATATTGCCTGCCGCATGAAAATGACCGTGCTCGACCTGCCATTGAGCGCGTTGCGGCAAAAAAGAGATTGGCTCACGCAGGCGATCGAGGCGGAGACAAGGTTCGGTGTGGGCGCCACTTTCAAGAACCGTCGCCAGCATGCGGTGATGGATGAAGATTGGTCCTGCAGCCCAATCACCCGCCAGAACAAAGACAAAGCGTGGTCGCAGCTCGGCACGAGCGGCAGCGGGAATCACTTCGTTGAGTTCGGGGTGTTTACCGCTCGCGAGCAAATCGTGAACCTGCCGCCGGGTGAATATCTGGCCCTGCTCAGCCACAGCGGCAGCCGCGGGACGGGGGCTTCGATCTGCGATCACTACAGCAAGTTGGCGTCGAAGAAACATCCGGAGCTTCCAAAAGAGCTGCAACGACTCGCCTGGCTCAGCCTCGATTCAGAGGAAGGGCAGGAGTACTGGGCGGCCATGGAGTTGATGGGGCTTTACGCCGCTGCCAACCACGCCTGCATCCATCGCCACATTGCGCAACGGCTCGGGGTCGAAGTTCTACTGGACCTGGAGAACCACCATAATTTCGCCTGGAAAGAAACCCACGTCATTGATGGCGCTGCCCGCGAAGTGATCGTCCATCGCAAGGGAGCGACACCCGCAGGGAAGGGGACGCTGGGCATTATCCCAGGCTCGATGGCGACGCCGGGATTCGTGGTGCGGGGCAAAGGCAATCCCGCTTCGTTGAACTCAGCTTCGCACGGCGCGGGGCGAGTGATGAGCCGCACCAAGGCAAGCTCAACCTTAAATTGGAAGGAAGTCTCGCCAGCGCTCAAGGAGCGCGGTGTGCACCTGATCTCGGCTGGGCTGGATGAAGCGCCAATGGTTTACAAGGATATCCACAGCGTCATGGCCGCGCAGAAGGATCTCGTCGAAACGCTGGGCCAATTTGATCCAAAGCTGGTGAAAATGGCTCCGGCAGGCGAACGCCCCGAGGATTAAAGGATTGACGAGGCTTCGGGTTAAGTGAGGCTCACGCTGAGTATGAACCGCGCCTTGATCTTGTGCGTCACTGGGCTTTGCCTTGCAACCGAGGCCATCGCCCAAAGCCCTCAGCCCAACCAGACGAACGCTCTCTTCGGTCAAGGCTTTGTTCCCAAGCCCCTTCTGCCGCATGAGGTGGAGCAGGGGACCAACAAACCCGCGATCAAGGAGATTGCGAAAGGCGTTTACGAGATTGGCTCTGTTCGCGTTGATGCGGCCAAGCGGACAGTCAGCTTCCCAGTGGTGTTGAACATGCAGGAGGGGCCCATGGAATACCTGCTCGTGACGACGTCCGGCAAAGTCCACGAAAGCGTGTTCCGCACGGAGACCCAGCCATTCCACATTCATACGGGCATGCTGCTCCTCGGGGCCAAAGGCAGTGGGGCTCAGCAAAACTTCGCCATCCCCCAAAGCGCGGAGCCGACCTATAAGCCAGCGCCAATCGAGATCAAAGGCGATAAGATCGAGATCGAGTTTTCATGGGAGGAAAAGGAAAAGAAGGTTACCCGCAACGCTGCTGAATTGCTTGCGCCACGCCCCACCACCCTGGACGCCGACGGGAAGCCTGTCATCGACAAGAACGCTAAGATTGAAGTCTCCTGGGTTTACAATGGCTCCGCCATGTTCGAGAACCGTTTCGTTGCCCAGCTCACCGGGTCGATCATGACCTTGATCACTGATGCGAGCGCGCTCATCAACAATGTCGCCAAGAGCCATGAGAACGACGACATCTGGGCGACCGCGAAAGAAAAACTCCCCCCGGTCGGGCAGATCGTCACCGCGACAATCCGGCTCGCGGAGAAGGCCGGGAAGTAATAGCAGGCTGCGCTTGCTGAAATCAGCTTCGTTGCGGATTATCCGCGCCCATGAATCTAGAGGACCATGCCGGCGACATTGTTCGCAAAGCCCGTGAAGCAGCCGGTTTGACCCGTGAAGCAGCCGCCACCCTTGCGGGCGTCACGCCTGCCGCTCTGGAAGCGTTTGAGAAGTCAGGCTCTGGACAATTCAACCTTGCGGGGCTCGCTCCTCGGATCGGTTTAACCGCACAGAAACTGGAGGGCATTCTCAAAGGCTGGAGCCCTGCGCCCGTTGATCTATCCCTTTGGCGGGAATTGCGCGTCATCTCCACCACGGAGGAAGGGAACACTGTGAATTGTTATCTGGTTTGGGATGAAGTGACGCGCGAGGCAGCTCTGTTCGACACTGGGTGGCATGCGGACCAAATCCTGGCTCTCTGCCGGGAAAATCAATTGGAGTTGAAGCATCTGTTCATCACGCACACGCACCGCGACCATATTGCTGCGCTGCAGCCTATCCGGGAGGCGTTTCCTAAGATCCGGCTTCATTCCAGCTCCAAAAATGCGCCTGTGGACCAACGCAACCGCAACAATGATTTTATTCACCTCGGCAGCCTCCGCATCACCAATCGGGAGACCCCGGGTCACGCTGAGGATGGCGTGACTTATATTATTGGCAATTTCCCTGAAGACGCGGCGGGCGTGGCCATTGTTGGGGACTGCATCTTTGCCGGTTCCATGGGCACAGGGTTTCAATCGACCGACGTCCTTAAGGAGTCTGTGCGAAGCAAAATTCTGAATTTGCCGCCCGACACCCTGCTTTGTCCGGGGCACGGTCCGCTGACGACTGTTCGGCAGGAATTAGCTAATAACCCCTTCTTTTGAGCAAATCGCCCCTAAAAAGGGGCTTCTTACCACGCCGGGCAGGCACTTCTTAAAGAGAAGCAAACGCGCCACTAATAGTATAAAGCTGCTGGCCATTGGATTTCCACTAGAACAATTCGCGTTGGACTCTGTCTCTCATTTGTAACTTCTTTGTGACCGGATGAGTCTGTGAGTTCTTTTAATTTAAATCGCATCTTATCTAATAGCATTTACATACAATTGCGCGCAAAGTCTTCTCGTGTGCGCGCTCTGTCAGAAACCAACCTAATTCTTTGCTAATCAAGCACTTACACGGTTGTTATTCTTGGGCATTTCTGCTCAATTAGTGGGCGTCCCCGTTGGAAGCGGAAACTTCCGCTGAAGGAGAAATAGGGTTCCCTGACGTCAGTTCACTTACGTAAGGGGTTCCTCTTTTTTCATTCAGAGGGGCGTGCAACTCAAAGAACCAATGCAAGTACAGCTCGCTCATAGCGTCCCAGCCAATGACGAGCACGCTCATATGCAAAGAAGTAACAACCCTGACTCGCAGCAGGGCTGGAAGCAGTTTTCCAGCTATGTTGCCGGGTCCAATGTGATCCGCGGCGCCCTCGCCGCCATCGCGCTTGGATGCGTCGCATCCACGAACGCCGCAGACGTCCTCGTCAAAGGCCAGATCAAGCGCGAATATTATCCAAACGCCACCCGGGCCACGATTAATGCTGGCACGGCAGGCACCCCAACGATCAGTTACCTCAATACGTTCCAGGCTCCGACTGGCGTGGCGGATAACTACGGTCAACGCCTCAGCGGCTTATTCATTCCCGCTGTCACCGGCTCTTATGTGTTCTTCATTTCCGCTGACGACAGCGCGGATTTGTACCTGAGCACGGACGCGAACCCCGCGAATAAGCGCATCATTGCGCAGGAAGCGAACTGGAGCGATCCAGAAAACTGGACGGCCAGCGGTGGCGCCTCGCCCCTTGAGCAGAAGCGCTCCGATCAGTTCTCGCCAGACGCTGGCGCGACCACACCTTTTGCCAACGGCATCTCGCTGGTGGCTGGAACGCCTTACTACATTGAGGCCGTTCATCAGGAAGGCAACGGCGGCGACAACCTCGGCGCAACCTTCAAGCTCATTGCTGAACCTGACCCGGAAATCGGCGAAGACACCCGTCTTCGCGGTGATCTGGTCGGCGTGATGATCCCAGCGCCAACGACCCTGACCTTCTCGAGCCAGCCGCAGAACACCACCGTGTTTGCCGGCACCTCTGCTCGCTTTGTTGCCGCCACCCAGACGGACAGCTCCATTCCCGCAACTTACCAGTGGCGGCGCAATGGCGTTAACATCACGGGCGCGACCGCATCGAGCTACAGCTTCGTGACTTCGCCTTCTGACAATGGCGCCACTTTCGACGTGGTTGCTGTCGTCCCCGGCCGCACGAATACCAGCTCTGTTGCGACGCTGACTGTTCAGAACACTGGCGCGACCACTGTTGTCGGGAGCCTCAAGCGCGAATACTTCCCTGGCGCGTCCCGCACTCAGGTTGAGAGCGGCGCCGCTGGCGCTCCAACCATCGTGAGCGCGCTGCCAAGCTTCCAGGCTCCGACTGACTTCGCTGACAATTATTCCCAGCGCGTGAGCGGCCTGTTCACTCCTTCAGTGACCGGCGAGTATGTGTTCTTCGTCTCCGCGGATGACGACACGGACCTCTTCCTCAGCACGGACTCCACTGCTGCGAACAAGCGTCTGATTGCCCAGGAAACCAACTGGAGCGGTCCTCGCAACTGGAACACTCCAGGTGATGCAGCCGCTCCCGCAGGCCAACGCCGCTCCGACCAATGGAGCCCAGACGGCGGCACAACGACCCCGTTTGCCAATGGCATCTCGCTCATTGCAGGCCAATCCTACTACATTGAAGCGGTTCATCACGAAGGCGGCGGCGGCGACAACCTCGCCGCGACCTTCAAGCTGGTCAGCGAAGCGGATCCAGTGGACGGCGACGCCTCCCGGTTCACGAACAACGTGATCTCGTTCGTCACTCGTCCATCCACAGCCCTGACGATCACCACCCAGCCGGCGGCCACCACCGTCACCCAGGGCAAAGACGTGACCTTCACCGTGGCTGCCCAGACGGATTCTGAGCTGACGCCTACTTATCAGTGGCGCCGCAACGGTGTGAACATCGCTGGCGCAACCGGCTCCAGCTACAAATTCACAACGCTGGCCGCTGACAACAACGCCAATTATGACGTTGTCGTGACTATTCCCGGCACGAACCTCTCTGCCACCAGCTCCGCTGCTCGCTTGACGGTTCAATCCGGCATCCTCGCCCCAGGTCTGAAGCGCGAATTCTACCCAGGTGGAACTCGTGCCACTGTGGCTTCTGGCACATTGACTCCAACTGTGGTTGATGTGATCAGCAACCTCGACTTGGCTGGCGGCCGCGGCAACGATTATGGCCAGCGAATCACCGGCTTCTTCATTCCTCCCACCACCGGTCGTTACGTGTTCTTCATCGCTGCTGATGACGACACAGACGTGTACCTCGGCACGAACGAAGATCCCGCGACCAAGCGCTTGATCGTCCAAGAAGCTAGCTGGAGCGGTCGACGGAACTGGAACACTCCGGGCGACCAAGCTGCGCCTTCACAACGCCGTTCCGACACCTGGAGCCCTGACGCAGGTGTGACGACCCCATGGGCTGAAGGCATCCAACTCACCGCTGGCAATCGTTATTGGCTCGAAATCATTCATCATCAAGGCTCCGGCGGGGATAACCTCGGCCTGACTTATAAGCTGATCAATGAAGCAGATCCAGTGGACGGCGAAGCCACACGCATGACCGGCAGCGTGCTCGGTTTCTATGCGACAGCTTCCACGGTCACAATTACCCAGCAGCCAGCGAGCACAACCGTTGTGCAGAATCGTCCAGTGACCCTCTCGGTTGCCGCGACAACAACCAGCGAATTCCCAACGCTGTTCTATCAATGGCAGCGCAATGGCGTCGACATTGCTGGCGCAACAGGCGCGACCTACACCATTCCAGTGGTGAGTTCGGCTGACAACAACGCGCAGTACACCGTTAAGGTAAGCGCCGCTGGAAGCCCAGTGGTGACGAGCCAGGCTGCTGTGCTGACCGTGACGGCAGACACCACCGCTCCAACCGTCGTCTCCGCCGGCGCTTTCAGCGGCGGCACTAGCGTTGGCCTCGCCTTCAATGAGCTGATGGACCAAACCACAGCATCAGCGAGCGGCAGCTACACTGTCAGCGGTGCGACCGTTACTGGCGCAACCCTGATCGATGGCCGCGTTGTTCAACTCCAACTGGCTAGCCCAGTAGGCGCGAACTTCACTGTGAACGTCACAGGTGTTAAAGACTTGGCAGGCAACACCATTGCTCCAGCAACGGTCACTGGCCAGGTTGTGAACCTCACCGCCACCGACATCGGCGACCCTGTCATGGTTGGCAACTCCTTCACATGGGGTTCCGGCGCAGTGGTCAATGGCGGCGGCGCGGACATCTGGAATAACGCTGACTCGTTCTACTTCGTCTCCCGTCCTGTGACCGGCTCCTTCGACGTGCGTGCACGTGTCGACAGCCTCACTGGCGTGAATGAATGGACGAAAGCAGGCCTCATGGCTCGTGAAACTCTGGACGCTGGCAGCCGCAATCAAGCGGTGATCACGACCCGGAACACTGGCAATGGTGTCAATGTCACGACCTACCAGTGGCGCGATGAAACAGACGGGGCCTCTGGCTCCATGGCTGATGCGCAACGTCAGACCCCGGTGGTTTATCCAAACTGGATCCGCTTGGTTCGCGAAACCGCCACGTCCAACGAGTTGAAAGGTTACTGGAGCCGCGATGGCGTCACTTGGAACCTTCTCGCTACCCACACGACCCCAGGCGCGGCTCTCCCAGCCACGCTGCATGTGGGCATGGCTGTGACCTCCCACGACAATGCGGCTGACGCACCGTTGGCCACCGGCGTGTTCGAGAACTTCTCGATCGCTCCATTCAGCAACGTGACCCCAGCGCGCTTGAGCATCTCTCAGGCAAATGGGCAAATCACGATTAGCTGGCAAGGCTCCGGCGTGCTCGAAGCGACTGAATCGCTGACGGCGCCGAACTGGCAAGCAGTGACCGGCGTGACCGGCGCCACCTACACGACCACGGCAACTGGCAGCCGCCGGTTCTTCCGTGTGCGCGCCCAGTAAGCTGTTGCGGTAGCAACAACCATTCATAGGCCGGGATGCTTCGTGCGTCCCGGCCTTTTTGCGTTTTGGCGGGGCAAACGCGCTGATTTCAGGGGTGGGAACCTACCAACGTGCTGCGGATTGAAAAAATGTGCGGTTCAGTCTTGCCTATCTCCGCAAGTTTGTTCTACTTCTCGCAATATCCCTTTAGATAGGGTGGCCAAAAGCCACTCGCAGTTGGGGAATGCCGTCGCGCAGGCTGGTGCCCGTGCGCCGCAATCCCCAGTTGCGGAAAAAGGGAAACACAAGAACAAGCATTGTGCTTAACCAAGAGTAAACCTATGCAACGAACCCTCAATGCCAAGAATCTGTGCTTGGCCGCAGCGCTTGCCCTTACGGGCGCTGCCTCAGCGCAGATCGTGGTGCCGCCCTCGGCCAAAGTCCCGGCGAGCGCGGTGGACACATCCAAACCGGGCTTCCGCGTCAACGTCAGCCAATACTCCTCAGGCCGTGTTGGTTTCGGCGACGCCAACCAGCTCCCGTCCATCTACGCCCAACTCGAAGGCCGTGTCATCGATCCTGCGACCGGAACTCCGTTCGAGAACATTATCGACACGTCTGGAGCAGGTTTTGAAAAGCCGATTCAGCCAAACACCACCCTTCCTTACGCGTTCCTCGAAACGGGTGGGATCAACTACAGCCAGGAAGCCACTGGCGGCGCGGTGGGCAGCCGCGGCAATATCACCCCGGACGCTCCAATTCCTGGCGTCAACACGGACGGCGCTGGCAGCACGGACAACATTGCTCTCGAAGCTCTCGCTTACTTGAACCTCCCAGCGGGGACTTACACGTTTGCGGTGAACAGCGATGACGGCTTCCTGGTGACGATCGGCGGCGCAAATCCACGTGATGCTTTCGCCACCCAGCTCGGCGTCTTCAACGGCGGTCGCGGCACAGCGGTCACCTCTTTTGATTTCAAGATCACCGAAGGCGGCTTCTATCCAGTGCGCTTGCTCTGGTGGGAAGGCGGCGGTGGCGCTGACGTTGAATTTTATGAAATTCGCGGCGGCCAAAACATCCTCATCAACGATCCGGATCCTGCCAAGGACGCGGTGAAGGCTTACCAGGTTCCGAAGGCCGCTCTGAGCGCACTCACCGTTACGAGTGTTTCCCCTGGCGTCGGCGCGACGGGAGCTTCCTCCCAGCCGCTCGTGCAGGTGAATCTCCAAAACGGCACCACAACGCTCGACACGGCCTCTGTGCAGATGACCTTCGACGGGAATCCCGTCCAGGCGACGGTCACCCCAGGCGCGAATGGCGCGGTGGCGATCACCTACCTCAATCCAACTGTCCTGCAGCCAGGCAGCACACATAACGTGAGCTTGACCTACAAGGACAACACCGGCGCTTCCCGCACGACCAGTTGGTCCTTTACGACTGGCAACTTTGTCTCGCTCACAGCCGCTGACTCTGTTCCTGAGAGCAGCGTGGACAAGAGCAAGCCTGGGTTTAATGTGTTCGTGCACCAAGCCCTGCCTGAAACTGGCTTCGCGAACGACACTGCCCGCGGCGAAGCTCAGCTCCGCGGCTACCTGATCAATCCAGCCACTGGCCAACCTTACGAAAACGTCGCCAGCCCAGCCAACGGCATCGATCCTGATGTCATCAACTGGAACCAGGACGCCCCAGACGGCGCCCAGGCTGGCAATTTCGGGGCCGAGGAGCCAATCCCTGGCATCGGCGCCAACGGCACTGACAACATTGCCGCCGAAATCACTGCTGTTCTCCAACTGCCTGCCGGTTTGACCACGCTGGTGGTGAACAGCGATGACGGCTTCCGCGTGACTGCAGGCCAAAACCCAGCGGCGGCAAATGCCACCGAGTTGGGCGTGTTCAGTGGCGGTCGTGGAGCTGCGGACACAGCATTCCAAGTGTCTGTGCCAACCGCAGGCTTCTACCCCATCCGCCTGATTTGGTATGAAGGTGGCGGCGGAGCGAACGTTGAGTTCTTCTCCATCACCCCAACCGGCCAGCGCATTCTGGTCAATGACCTGACCAACCCGAACGCGATTAAGGCATTCCGTGAGACGAGTGTGCCACGCGGGCCAATTCTGGATCTGGTGCGGCCGACCGGCACAGCGGCGAAGGATGCCACCATCACTGTCGGCCTCCGCAATCAAACCACTTCAGTGGACCAAGGCTCGATCACCTTCACGTTCAACGGCGCAGCCGTAACGCCCACCAAGAGCGTGAGCGGGCCTGTGACCGTCCTCACGTTCGATCCTCCGGGCAACCAGGCTGCTGGCAGCACGAACAAGTATAGTGTGAGCTTCCGCGACAGCGCCGGCGCTCAGCAAACCTACAACTTTGAATACGTCACCAGCGGTGAACTCGTTCGCCGTCTGTTTAACGAAATCAACGGCACGGCCATCAACGACCTCATTAACAATGAGAAATACGTCAACAACACTCCTGACGAAGTCGGCTTGATCACCAGCTACGAGTCTCCAGATTTGGCCCGCGACAACTACGGCGGCGAGATCCTGGGCTACCTGCAGCCGACCGTCACTGCGGACTATATCTTCTACTTGTCCGCTGATGACGGCGCACAGTTCTGGTTGAGCACGGATGAAAATCCTGCCAACGCTGTTCTGCTCGCCAATCAGCCTTCCTGGAACGGCTTCCGTGAATACACCAGCGGTGAAAACGTGGCTCCTCGCAAGTCGGTTGCTGTTCGCCTCGAGGCCGGAAAGAAATACTTCACACGCGGCGTCTGGAAAGAAGGCGGTGGCGGCGACCATTACTCCGTTGCATGGCGCCCTGCTTCCAACCCAACAATCGCCAATGGCGATGCTCCGATCGGCGGCCCAGTGATTCTGCCGCTCGACAAGCCTGCCTTCTCCCGCCAGCCAGCGAGCGTGAGCCTCGCGAAAGGTTTGCCTGCAACCTTCACCATTGACTATGTGAGCGCGCAAGGCGGCGCGACGATTCAGTGGCTCCGCAACGGCGCACCGATTGCCGGCGCGACTGGCAAGACCTACACGATCACTGCCGCTGCGCTCGCGGACAACAATGCCAAGTTCAGCGCTCGCGTGACGGATTCCAGCGGCACGGCGACTTCGACCGAAGCCACCCTGACCGTTCTCGATGACACGGCAGCTCCAACGATCGCTGCCGCTTATCCTTTCGACTTCAACTCCATCGTGGTTCAATTCAATGAGCCAATCGTGGATGCTAGCGTCGTTCCTGGTGTCTTCACCCTGAGCGGTGGGGTTACTGTGAGCGAGGCTGTTCGTGTTTCCCCGACCTCGGTGAAGCTCATCAGCACAGGCAAGCTCACGGACGGCGCTGCTGTGACCGTGACGGCCACGGGCGTGAGCGACTTCGCGGGCAATGTCGGCAATGCAACCGGGACAGCGAATGTCACGCTGAGCCAGGGCTTCATGCGCTATGAGCAATTCGCCAACATTAGTGGTGTCGCAGTCACCGATCTGACCGGGAATGAGAAATATCCACACCGGCCGGACATGACAGTGTTCGTTCCAGCCGCTGAAGGTCCTGCGGATTACGCGGACAACTACGGCGCTCGCCTGAGCGGCTGGTTCACACCTGCCACCACTGGCAGCTATGTCTTCTACATCTCCGCGGATGACGGCGCTGAGCTTTGGCTGAGCACCGATGAAACTGCCGGAAATGCCGCCATGATTGCCACCGAGCCTCAGTGGAACGGCTTCCGCCAGTGGATCAATGGCTCCAATCAGGCTTCCCGTGGTGAGCCAGCTGCGAACATTGCCTCTCCGGTCCAACTCACGGCAGGCAAGCGCTACTACATCGCCGCCCTGGTTAAAGAAGGCGGTGGTGGTGACAACATCGCGATCACCTACAAGATGGCCAACGAAGCTGATCCAGCTTCGGGCACGCCATCTCGCCTGCGTGGCGCTCAGATCAGCACGTTTGCTCCTCCAGCAAACCGCGTGATCAACGTGACCACAAATCCAGCCAACGCCACGGTTGAACTCGGCGCCCGCGCCACGTTCACTGTTGCCGCAACTGTGACCCCAAGCAGCGCCTTGGGAATCCAATGGCAGTCTTCCACCGATGGCAACACCTGGACTGATATCGCTGGCGCGACCGGCACATCCTACACCACCGCAGCCACTGTCCAGGCGGATGCTGGCAAGCGTTACCGCGCTGTGCTTAGCACACTGGGCAACGTAAGCGTGAACACACCAGCGGCAACGCTGTCGTTCGGCACGGCGACGACCCCTGCGCGCCTGACTGTCAGCAAGACAGCCACTGGCATCAACCTGAGCTGGGATCAGCCTGGCCGCCTCCAATCGACCACGACCCTCTCTCCAGCAGCCTGGAGCGATGTGCCCGGTGTGACTGGCCAGAGCGCCTCGCTGCCAACGGATGGCAACCGCCGGTTCTTCCGCGTGGTGACTCCATAAGAGCAATCCTCTTTAAGTAAGCACGGCCGGGATGGGCAACCATCCCGGCCTTTTTATTTCCAGTCAGTCGCGGGTATGTTTGCAGAGGGTCTGTCGGGGTTTAGTTCGGTTTGTGGTTTCTGGCCGCCGTGGTAACCTGACGCCGTGAGTAATCTGCTAATCGGTTTGCTCGGCGCTCTGCTTTCCACCAACCAGGCGCAGGCCGCTGCCCAAGTCGTTCAAGAGAACACGGCGCTGCCTTTGCCTGCGGCGGTTCGGCAGGCAGCCACCAACGATCCTGTTGCGGTGGAGTTTCAGCAGTTGCTCGAAGCCGATGAGACCACGCTTGAAGAGGCTGAGAAGATGATTCAGCAGAGCATCGCCTTCGAAGCGCAAGGGGCCGGTGAGCGGGCTGAAGAATTAGCCGAGCGGGTGGATGCCCGTTTCGCGCAGATGCGGCTGAAGTACGAAGACTTCCTTCGCCGCCATACGAATCATGTCGAAGCTTTCCTTGCATACGGCAGCTTTCTTGGCGAGACCGGCCGCGAGGAAGAATCTGTAAAATACTTCGAGCGAGCCCGAGAACTGGACCCAAAGAATCCTGTTTCGTGGAACAACCTGGCGAATTACTACGGACACCGCGGCCCGGTGAAGAAAGCGTTCGAATACTACGAGAAAGCGATTTCCCTTAAAACCAACGAACCAACGTATTATCAGAATTTAGCCACCACCACCTACCTCTTCCGCAAAGACGCCAAGGAGCATTACGGGATCACTGAGCAGGAAGTTTTCGACAAAGCAGTCAAGCTGTACAAGCAATCGATTGCCCTCGACCCAAAAAACTTCCTTCGGCTCGCGGACTTTGCCCAGACGTACTACGGCATCCGCCCCTTGCGCACGAACGATGCGCTGGCTGCGTGGAATGACGCGCTCGCGGTTGCGAGCACCGAAAGCGAGCGCCAGGGCGTTTACGTTCATCTGGCGCGCGTGTGCGGGCTTGCTGGGTTATACGAGCAAGGGCAGGAGCATTTGAAGAAAGTGACGCTGCCGGAGCATGCCGAAACCAAGGCTCGCGTTGAGCGGACTCTTGCCCGCAAATCCGCCGCTTCCAAGGACGACTCTGAACAATCAGCCGACCCTGGCGCAGATTTAGCGCCGACGCAGCCGCAGGTTGAAACGAAAACTATTTCCAAACCCGCCGCTGGCAACTAACTCTTTTGCATGGAACGCCTCATCGCCTTTGTGCTGTTTGCAACAGCCCTCGCTTCCAATGTCCGCGCTGCGGATCTCCGTCTTCCGCCCGCCACTGCCACACAGAGCATCACGACCAATGATTTGCTGCGGCACACGACGAAACTCGCTTCGGATGAGTTCGAAGGCAGAGCCCCTGCAAGTCGCGGTGAAGAATTGACTGTCGAGTATCTTACGCAGGAGTTCAAAAAGCTCGGGCTTCAGGGAGGCAATCCCAATGGCGGTTTTACCCAGGAAGTTCCGATGGTGGGGATCACCACCACGCCCACTATTTCTTTTCAAACGGCCAAAGGCCCGCTCGAGCTTGCACATCCCACAGAAGTGACGCTCGGCACACGCCGGTTTCTCCCTGAGACCTCTGTGACCGACTCCGAACTCGTCTTTGTGGGCTACGGTGTGCAAGCGCCAGAATTTCAGTGGGACGATTACAAAGGCGTGGAGCTAAAAGGGAAGACCCTCGTGATGCTCATCAACGACCCAGCCATTCCGGATCCGAATGATCAGAGCAAGCTGGATGAGCGCATGTTTAAAGGCAAAGCGATGACTTACTACGGTCGCTGGACCTACAAGTACGAGATCGCCGTGGAGAAGGGCGCCGCTGCCTGCCTGATCATCCATGAAACCGGCCCGGCTGGTTACCCATACTTCGTGGTGATGTCCTCCTGGAGCCGCGAGAACTTTGAGATCGCGCGTGATGATAAGAATGCTGGCTGGCTCGCTGCCGAAGGTTGGCTCTCTTTGGATGCTGCTAAAAAGCTGCTGGCTTCAACCGGGCACGACTTCGATAAACTGAAGCAGCAGGCCCTAACTCGCGACTTCAAGCCTGTGCCGCTTGGAATCAAAGCGAATATCAAAACGCAATCCAAGATCCGCGAGATTAAGTCGCGGAACGTGATTGCCAGGCTTGAGGGCAGCGATCCTGAGGCGCGCCATGAGCACATCGTGATCACCGCGCACTGGGATCATCTTGGGAAAAATCCGAAGCTCGAAGGCGATCAGATCTTTAATGGCGCCCTCGATAACGCCACGGGAACTTCGGCCCTTGTTGAAATTGCGGAGGCGTTCACGAAGCTCGCGCACAAGCCGCGCCGTTCGGTCCTGTTCCTCGCGTTGACCGCTGAGGAAAGTGGGCTGCTGGGCGCGAAGTATTACGCCACTAACCCGCTCCATCCCATCGAGAATTGCATCGCGAACATCAACATGGATGGCATGAACCAGTGGGGGCTAACGCGGGATGTGAGCATCGTGGGCATGGGGCAGTCCACACTTGAGGAATTGCTGGCTGAGCATGCCCGGACGCAGGGGCGTGTGGTCAGCCCGGATGCGTTCCCGGAAAAAGGGTTCTACTTCCGCTCAGACCACTTCGAGTTCGCCAAGGTGGGCGTGCCCGCGCTGTACATGGACAACGGCACCGATTTCATCGGCAAGTCGAAGGAATTCGCCCAACAAAAGCTCGATGAATACACGAGCAAGGACTACCACACCGTTTCGGACGAAGTGAAGCCAGACTGGGATCTCAGCGGGGCTGTTCAGGATGCCCAATTACTCTTCTCTGTGGCGCACCATCTTGCAGCGAGTTCGGAGTATCCCGAATGGAAACCGACGTCTGAGTTTCGTTCCAAAAGGCCTGAAGCGCGGCCGAAGAAGCGGTAAGTTTCTCGCCGGCAACCTGTTCCGGGATCGCATCAGCCCACTCGATTTGGAGTTCGGTTTTGGCCGTCGCAAAATTGTTCCATTACTCTTCCCAGCACTGCAAAATCGGTGGTGTAATCCCTTGAAAACGAGCAACAAACGCGAGGGGAAATAATTTCGGACAATGACCTTGACGGCACTATCTGTGGTGGTAGGCTGCGACTCACCCCCAAGGTATGGGGCTGCACAAGCCAAAAAACACAATCACTTTTAGTCCACGCCCAGTAGCAATTCGGTTAAATTAGGGAGCCACTATGATTGACGCGCGCGATCCTCTTACCACCACTGCCGGTCCTAACCGGGGCAGCCGCTCCAGCGCTCGCCCTCTCCGTCGCACGACGCCATCCAGGCGTTTTTCCGGGTCCAAAGCCACGCTGCCGATGAAGCGGGTTTTTAGCAAACCGAATCTCAGCCCATTTGACGAAGTTGAGTGGGAGAAGCGGACCGCCGAGATCACCGACGACAGCGGCAAAGTCATCTTCAAGCAGGAAGGGGTCGAAGTTCCTAAATACTGGTCGCTGCTCGCCACCAAAGTGGTCGTTTCGAAGTATTTCTACGGTGAGCAAGGCACCTCCGAGCGCGAAACTTCTGTCCGCCAATTGATGCACCGCGTCTGCCGCACCATTGCAAATTGGGGCATCGCGGATGGCTACTTCAACAAAGAGGATGGCGAGATCTTCTACAACGAACTCGTTTGGCTCTGCTTGAATCAATACGGCGCGTTCAATTCACCGGTCTGGTTCAACACCGGTCTGTATCACGAGTACGGCGTCGGCAAGAACTCCGGCCGAGGCAATTGGCACGTGAATCCGCGCACTGGCGAAGCTGAACGCGCAGCCACGCAGTACGAATACCCGCAGGGGAGCGCGTGCTTCATTCAGTCCGTCCAGGACAACATGGAAGACATCATGCGCCTGGCTTACAGCGAGGCGATGCTGTTCAAGTATGGCTCCGGCACCGGCAGCGATCTGAGCCCGATTCGCTCCACGCGCGAGAAGCTCAGCGGCGGCGGCAGGCCGAGCGGTCCTTTGTCATTCCTGAAGGTCTATGACCAGGTCGCGAACGTGGTGAAGTCTGGCGGCAAGACCCGTCGCGCCGCGAAGATGAACACACTGCGCGATTGGCACGGTGACATCGAAGAATTTATCGACGCCAAGCAGAAGGAGGAGAAGAAAGCCTGGGCGTTGATCGAGCAGGGTTACAGCGGCTCGTACAATGGCGACGCCTACGGCAGCGTGATGTACCAGAACGAGAACCTCTCCGTTCGCGCTTCCGATGAGTTCATGCAGGCAGCCATCGACAAAAAGGAGTGGTGGACACGCGCAACAACAACAGGGGCCAACCTCGAGAAGAAGGATG
>DASPKX010000006.1:0-90703 GCA_035627835.1 Candidatus Methylomirabilota bacterium | reverse complement strand
AATCTGCGGACTTCCTCTCCCTTTTCACCGCTCCAGTGGGCGGGCTAGAGGAGGGAATTGGACCTTCGGATTTTTCTGCAGGAAGTTTTTGATCGCTCTCAAAAGGTCGTCGCCGAAATCGCTCAGTTTCTTTTCGCCAATGCCGCTGATGTGTCCAAGATCTTCCGCAGTGACAGGATAGAACCGGGCAATTTGACGGAGCGTGACGTCGCTCAGGATGATGTACGGAGGGACACCACGATCGTCAGCGACTTCACGCCGCCATGTGCGTAGTTCCTCAAAAAGAGCTTCATCGCAAACGATGTCACCCGAGCGAAGTTTAGGGCCGGTGTCTTTCTTATCGCGGGCGCCCGTCGCGGTCGTCAGGAGAATTTTCTCCCGCGTCTTTAGGGCTGTCACCCCAGCAGCCGTGAGTTCGACGGTGTTATACGGCGGCGTTTGCTGGATCAAACCAAGTCGGATCAATTCGCGGCCTATGTTCAGCCAGTCGGCGCGGCTATGCTCCTTGCCAATGCCGTAAGTTGAGAGTTCAGCGTGGCCCCATCGCTGGATCTTCTCGGTGTTCGCTCCACAAAGGACTTCGACGATGTGCTGCAAACCAACGCTGAAGCCGCTGCGCTCGCGAACGCGATAAGCGCAGGAGAGAAGCTTTTGCGCGGCAAGAGTGCCGTCCCAGCTTGCGCGGGGGGTGAGGCAGTTGTCGCAATTGCCACAGCCGCCCTCCGCAAGTTGCTCGCCAAAATATTTGAGGAGCGTGGCGCGGCGGCAGGCAGCGCTCTCCGCGTAATGGACCATCTGGTCGAGGTGCTTGAGGGCGTTCTCGCGCTCGCGCGGGTCGCTGATTTCGTCGATGAAGTTCAGATACTTCACGCGGTCGCCGGCGCTGAAGAGAAGCCAGCAATCACTCGGCAGCCCGTCCCGGCCCGCTCGGCCGGTTTCCTGGTAATACGCTTCGATATTCTTCGGAAGGTCGTGATGAATCACGAAGCGGACGTTCGGCTTGTTGATGCCCATGCCAAAGGCAATCGTGGCGCAGATGACGCGAGCTTTGTCGCGGAGGAATTTCTCCTGGTTCTTTGCGCGGGCGCCTGCATCCAGACCAGCGTGGTACGGCAGCGCAGCGATGCCGTCATATTGGAGCTTCTCAGCGAGCGAATCAGCAGTCTTGCGGGATTGGCAGTAGATGATGCCGCTCTCCCTCGGGCGCGATTTCAGGTAGCCGAGAATTTGCTCGTACGCCTGCGCTTTTGCGCTAATGCGATAATGCAGGTTGGGCCGATTAAAGCTGGCGGTGAAGCAGGCAGGGTCTTCCAATGAAAGCTGGCGAATGACATCCTCGCGCACACGTGGTGTGGCCGTGGCGGTGAGCCCCATCATCGGCACATCCGGAAAGTGAGAGCGAAGGCTGGAGAGTTGCCGGTATTCTGGCCGAAAATCGTGACCCCACTCACTGATGCAATGAGCTTCATCGACCGCGAAAAGCGCCACATTCCAGCGGGCCAGCTTGTCTATGAACCCATCGAGCATCAGCCGCTCGGGCGCGAGGTAGAGGAGCTTGCAGCGGCCAGCTTCAAGCTCAGCGCGCACATCGCGTGCTTCGCCAGCGGTGAGAGTTGAGTTCAGGAAAGCCGCGCAAACACCCGCTTCGCGCAGGGCGTCCACCTGGTCCTTCATCAGTGCGATCAGCGGAGAAATGACAACAGTGAGGCCTTCGGTCACAAGCGCGCGCAGTTGAAAACAGAGCGATTTGCCGCCACCGGTGGGAAGCAGCGCGAAGACGTCGCGCCCTTGTAAAGACGCGGTGATGATCTCCTCCTGAAGCGGACGGAAATCATCGAAACCAAAATACTTTTTGAGAAGCGCGTTAAGCGGCTTGCCTTCTGCGTGCACTGATTCTGTTTTAGTAGGGGAAGTGGTGTAAGGCGAGGAAAGAGTCGGGCGGGAGAGGGTCCGCTAAGTGATGGCGAGCCGGGTTGGTATTGTTCGCATTCCTTCGCGCCACGATGGAAGGGAGAGCCTTGATGTCGCCCCATCCGGGGCTCTGCTTACAAACTCCTGGTACTGCAAAGATTTGGCCCCCTCCGGGGCTTTAAGCAGGGCGCCCCTGCTTTGAGGACACCTCCAGTTTCGAACATTAAGGGAGGCAGACGGGGTGACCGATTTTCCGCGCACGACTTACCGAGCACGTCGAGGCTACCATCCGGAAGCCACCAGTCTGGAAGCCCCGGAGGGGCGGAATATTTGTAGTAACCCCGCCCGATCGTGTGAATGAGCCCCGGATGGGGCGACATCCAAAAAAACTCGCCCGCAAGCGCAACCTTCAACAGCTTAAAGGACGTACCGCTCGTCGTATGCCACCCCAAACTTTCTCAATAATCCGACATATTCTTCAGCGAATGTTCTTTTGGCATGATGCTTTTGCTGGTTTGCAATGTTGCGGAGAACGCTGTCCAACTGAGAGCGCGAGTAAGAGAAAGCCCCGAATCCTTCCTGCCAATTAAATCTACCTCTCACCCATTGCTTCTTGTTAATGAAACTCGAAGAACTCGCCTTGATATCGCACATGAGCTGAGAAAGCGCGATCTCGGGACCGAGTCCAAGCAGGATATGGACATGGTCCGGCATGTTGTTGATTCCAATAACCTTTTGCCGATTCGCCACCACGATGCCGGTGATGTACTTCTGAAGTTCATCATTATGCACCGGGTCGATAAGAGCTTGGCGCCCTGCACAGCGAACACCACGTGAATATAGATCTGGCTGTAGGTGTCCGGCATTCCGCTTTCATAAAAAAGCCAACAACTCTGGGAAAGCAGAATCATGCCGCCCTATCCGGGGCTCATTCGTTAGCCGCGCGGGCGTACTACAAATATTCCGCCCCTCCGGCGCCAGGATTCAGCTGTCTGCATGCGCCCGACTACCGTGGCGTAGCTTGCCACTCATTCAAACCGCGCTCGTTGCTGGGTGCGGCGGGGCTGATCTCGAGACGTTCCATGGCTTCACCGATGAAATGGAGGGAGCCGCTGATGACCGTAAACGCCGAGTCGTTTGCGCGTTCCAACGCTTCCGCGAGGGCGGAGCAAGGGACGACGGTTGCAACTGGATTAGCCGCAGCGCAGGCTTTAGCAAGGGCAGCGGCATCTGCGCTGCGCTCACTCGATACGGGGCAGGTGTAAATCGTCTCCGCGAAAGGAGCTAACATTGCGCACATTTGCTCCCACTGCTTGTCGGCCAGCATGCCGAGAATGAGAGTCTTTGGCCCTGCCGGAAATGTGTGCGTCAGCGTGTGCGCGAGGGTTTTCACCCCGTCGAGGTTATGAGCGCCGTCCAACAGAACCTGGCGGCCGTCGGAAAGGCGGGCAAGCTGAAGTCGCCCGGGCCAATGAACGTTTTTCAAACCCTCAGCAATTGCATCGGGTGACACGGGTAATGAGGTCTGCAAAACGTTAACGGTCGCTAAAGCCACAGCCGCATTTTTCTTTTGATGCTCGCCAAGCAAGGGCAGAGGAGGGACGCCTTCACCACCGCTTACCTCCGTTATCCGGCTCCCATTCGCCTGTGCGACCTTACGGATCACCGCGAGCGCTTCAGGGGCGTCGGCGCCTGTGATAACAGGAATGCTGGGCTTGATGATGCCTGCTTTTTCCGAGGCGATTTCCGCGAGCGAATTACCCAGCCATTTTTCGTGATCGAATTGGATGTTGGTGATCACGGAAGCCAAGGGTGTGACGATGTTCGTGGCGTCGAGGCGTCCACCAAGACCTGTTTCCCAAATCACCAGGTCGCAACGTTGCTCCGCGAAGTAAACCAAGGACATCGCCGTGGTGACTTCGAAGAACGTGGGTTGGGCGTCCTTCGGAAATTCGGGGAGGAACTCCCGGAATTGTTCCACCAGGCGGATAACATCAGCGTCTGTGATAAGCTGGCGGTTGACTTGAATTCGCTCACTGAAGCGAACCAGGTGCGGAGAGGTGAAGAGTCCGGTGCGATAGCCGGCGGTTCGGTAAATGCTCTCCAGCATGGCGCAGGTGGAGCCTTTGCCGTTGGTGCCGGCCACATGGATGAACTTGAGCTTCTGTTGCGGGTTGCCTGCGAGCGCAGCCAGGCGGAATGTCTTCTCCAGCCCGAGCTTCGTGCCGAAAAGCCGGAGGCTATAGAGGAAGTCGATGGCTTCCTTGTAGTTCAAGGCGCAGGCTTAGAGCGGCTTGTGGTGCAGGAAGGCATGCGCAGCCGCGATGAAGCCGCGGAACAACGGATGCGGGGCGTTAGGCTTGCTCTGGAATTCCGGGTGGAACTGGCTCGCCACGTAAAACGGGTGATCTTTGAGTTCGATGATCTCCACCAACTTGCCGTCTGGTGAGGTTCCGCAGAACAGGAAACCCGCTTCCTCAAATTGCTGGCGGTATTTGTTATTGAACTCGTAACGATGGCGGTGGCGCTCCTGGATCATGAACGCGCCGTAAAGCTGCGCTGCCTTGGAGCCGACGGCGAGCTGAACGGACTGCGCGCCGAGGCGCATGGTGCCGCCCTTCTTGGTGACTTCACGTTGCTCGTTAAGCAGGGCAATCACCGGATGCGGGCTCTCGGGATCGAACTCCGTCGAGTGCGCGCCATCCAGGCCGAGCGCATGACGCGCGAACTCGATCGTGGCGATTTGCATGCCGAGACAGAGGCCCAAATATGGAAGTTTCTTCTCGCGCGCGTATTGGGCTGCAAGAATTTTGCCCTGGATCCCGCGCTCCCCAAAACCACCGGGAACAAGGACGCCCGCAAGGCCCTTGAGAGCCTTCTCAGCCCCATACTTTTCAATTTCTTCCGCGTCCACGCGCTCAATCTCAACGCCGCAATCATTGGCCACGCCGCCGTGAATGATCGCTTCGTAGACAGATTTGTAGGCGTCCTGCAGCTCGATGTATTTGCCAACGACACCTATGCGAACGCGATGTTGCGGAGCCACCAGCTTGCGGATGATCTCCTGCCAATGCGTCATGTTCGCGGGAGGCGTGTCGAGGCGGAGCAGTTGGCAAACGAGGTCGTCCATCCGCTCGCGCTGAAGCATCAGGGGAACTTCGTAAATGCTATGGTCAACGTCCTTCTCCTCAATGACTGCCTCATATGGGACGTTGCAGAAAAGGGACATCTTCTGGCGCAGCTCTTTGTTGAGCGGATGCTCGCAACGGCAGACCAGGATATGCGGGGCGATGCCGATTTCGCGAAGTTTCGCGACTGATTGCTGCGTGGGCTTCGTCTTCAGCTCGCCAGCGGCTTTAATGAAAGGAACGTAGGTGACGTGGATGAAAATGGCATTGTTATAACCGACGTCCAAAGCGAATTCGCGAATGGCTTCAAGGAAGGGGAGCCCTTCGATGTCGCCGGTCGTTCCGCCAATTTCTGTGATGATGACGTCCGCCTTGGACATCTCGGCGAGCTTGAGGATGCGCGCCTGGATTTCGTCCGTGACGTGGGGAATGACTTGAACCGTCTTGCCGAGGTATTCACCACGACGCTCTTTATCGAGAACCGTTTGGTAAACCTGTCCGCTGGTCAGATTGTTGAAGCGGGTAAGCTTTGTGCTCGTGAACCGCTCGTAATGGCCGAGATCGAGGTCGGTCTCGGCGCCGTCATCCAAAACGTAAACTTCACCATGTTGGTAAGGGGACATGGTGCCAGGATCGACGTTAAGGTAGGGGTCGAACTTTTGCAGCGCGACTTTGAGGCCGCGGTTCTCGAGCAGCGTGCCAAGGGCCGCCGCCGTGAGCCCTTTGCCAAGGGAGCTAACCACACCGCCTGTCACGAAAATGTATTTCATAGGTTACGCTGCAAAATGGCCTCGACTCGCGCGACATCTTCCGGAGCATCGACGCCCACGCTGTCGTGGGTGGTTTGAATGACGGCAATGGCGACACCATGCTCCAGAGCGCGGAGTTGTTCCAGGCGCTCGGCTTTTTCCAGAGCTGACACCGGCCATTGCACGATCTTCAACAAGGTATCCCGGCGATACCCGTAAATGCCCAGATGCTTCAAAAAAGGAAAAACCGCCAGTTGTTCTTCGGCCGAACTGCTGGCGGCATCGCGCAGATACGGGATCGTGCGCCGGGAAAAAAATAGCGCTTGCCCGGCTAAATTGACAACGACTTTTACGACATTGGGGTTGTTCAGCTCCTCGGGGTTGGAGATTGGCCGGGCCGCTGTGGACATCTCCGTCGTTTGCAGAGCGTTGGCGACCGAGTCCACCACAGCGGGGTCAATCAATGGCTCATCTCCCTGGATGTTCACCACGGCGTTGCACTGGAGACGTTGCGCGACTTCAGCAATGCGGTCAGTGCCGCTGGGGTGATCTTCTCGTGTCATCTCCACGCGGCAGAACGGCGCGACAGCAGCGCGGATGCGTTCGTCGTCCGTGGCAACGACCACATCACTGAGGGACCTGGCTAGACGGCAACGCTCCACCACATGCTGGACCAATGGCTTTCCCGCGATAGGGAAGAGCGGCTTGCCCGGGAAGCGCGTGGAGGCGTAACGAGCTGGAATGACGCCAATGATTTTCATAGGTTCGCTAAGATCAAATCAGCTGCTTGAGGAAGATCGTCCGCCACCCAGATTCTTTGCAAATCTCCGGCGTGTTGTTGCTCAACCTTTGTGCCGTAGCCGGTGCGGACAAGGATGGAGCGTTTCACTCCTGCATTCCAGCCGCACTCCACGTCGATCCATTTGTCGCCGATCATGTAGGATTGCGAGAGGTCAATTCCCAGTGTGTCCCGGGCATCAAAGAGAAACTGCGGCGAGGGCTTGCGCCCACGGCTTGGCTGGCCGGGAGCTTCAGGCGCCACGTAGGTGGCGGCGAGTTGAACGCCTTCAGCTGCGAGAAGTTGCTCCAGATGCGCGTGAACTTTCTCCACATCTTCCATGGTGAAGTAGCCGCGCCCCACACCGGATTGATTGGTCACCATCACCAGCGCATATCCTCGGTCGCCCAGGCGCTTGAGGGCAGAGCAGGCGCCGGGGAAAAGACTCACCTCTTCCGGGTGGCGAAGGTAGTCCTTGTCCACGATCATCGTCCCATCGCGGTCGAGGAACACGGCCGGTCTCATTTGTCGCGCTTGAAGCTGGCCAGAAGCTCCTGGGGAGTTGCGGTGGCGGTGCCAACTTTCCCGACGACCACACCAGCGGCGTGATTGGAAACAATAGCCGCTTCCACGGGCGACGCCCCTGCGCTCACGGCGAGCGTGAACGAAGCGATCACCGTGTCTCCCGCGCCGGAGACGTCATAAACCTCCTGCGCCATCGTGGGGATGTGGAATGGCTTTTCGCCGCGCTTGCACAGGAGCATCCCTTGATCGCCAAGCGTCACGAGGAGCAAAGCTGGTTTCAGATCTCGCAGAAGTTTTTCCACCAGCTTCAAGAGCCGTTCGTCTTGCAGCGGCGTCTGCCCGCGCAAACCATCGTGCATCCCGCCAAGCTCGAAGGCTTCCTTGCGGTTAGGCGTGATCAACGAGAGCCCGCTCAAGTTGAGTTGATGCACCGGCTTCGGGTCCATGCTCAACCAAATGCCACGCGAGCGGCAAAGCGACTTCAGCTCATCGAGCATCTCCTGCGAGACGACGCCTTTGCCATAATCCCCAAGGATTAACGCATCGACATTCTTAAGTTTGCCTTCAATCGCCGTAAGCAGCTTGCGCGAGAGTTTTTCCGCAAGCGGCCGGCGATCTTCCCGATCCACCCGCACGACTTGCTGTTGGTGCGCGATGATGCGTGTTTTGACGCTCGTCGGGCGTGAAGCGTCTTCAAACAAACCCTCGCAGCTCACCCCTTGCGCACCGAGCAACTCCTTCAGCTCAGCGCCGGATTTGTCGCGGCCGATGATCCCGAAAAGCTGCGGTCTCGCGCCCAGGGCGGCGAGGTTGCGAGCCACGTTCGCGGCGCCCCCTGGCATGTGGCTCTCGCGCTCGAACTCCACCACCGGCACCGGCGCTTCCGGGGAGATGCGCGCCACATGCCCCCAAATGAAATGGTCGAGCATCACGTCCCCGACCACCAGGATGCGCGCTTTGGGTGCGGCTTTCAGAATTTGTTCAACCCTTGAAACGGCTAAGTCTTGCATGAGGAACCCCTTTAATCGTTGAGAAAGCCTGTGAGCGGGCTGGTGGCCGAAGCGGCTGTTTGCGCTTCGGGCAAGCCGAGTTCGTATGCCGTCCGCCCCGCCTCGACAGCCTTTTGGAATGCAATCGCCATTTGGTCGGGATCGCTCGCGACGGCGATGGCGGTGTTCACCAGCACGGCGTCGGCGCCGAGTTCCATTGCTTCCGCCGCATGGCTGGGCGCGCCAATGCCTGCATCCACCACCACCGGCACCGTGGCTTGCTCAATGATGATGCTGATCTGGTCGCGCGTTTGCAGCCCGCGATTAGATCCGATGGGAGACCCCAGCGGCATCACCGTCGCCGTGCCGACCTCCTGCAGGCGCTTGGCCAAGACAGGGTCCGCATTGATATAGGGCAAAACGGTAAACCCTTCTTTGACCAAAATTTCCGCCGCCTTAAGCGTCTCAATGGGGTCTGGAAGCAGATAGCGCGGGTCGGGATGAATCTCGAGCTTGATCCAATTGGGCAACCCGGCCGCCACCGCGAGCCGCGCCAGCCGCACCGCTTCCTCGGCGTTCATCGCGCCACTGGTGTTTGGGAGAAGCAGGTATTTCTTCGGATCGATGAACTCCAGGATGTTCGCAAACGGATCCCGCTTTCCGCTCAAGTCCGCGCGGCGCAGGGCAACGGTAACCATCTCCGTGGCGCTGGCGGCGATGGCGGAGCGCATTTTCTCCGGGGAGCCGAACTTCCCCGTGCCCAGGATCAACCTGGACTTAAATTCGCGTCCCGCGATGCGCAACGTCCGATTCAACATTCGCGGCAAAGATAGGAGCGACCCCAATTTTTACAATGGCGGAGTCTCTGCTTCCGACTGCTTCATCGGTTCATTTCCCGAGGAGACCTGGAGATTTGGACCTGACGAAGTTGGTCGCTCAAGCCAGTCGCTCTGGCTCCGAATGCTCAACGGCATGCCTTTCCACTTCTGCGGGATAAGCCAGTTCACTCGTGCGCCTGGACCTCGAGGACCCCATTGCCATCGATAGAGGCGTGATCGGAACCCATCAGATGCGAGCGAACACGAATATCGCCAATTCGCGACGATATCATTCATCTTGGCCTCAGACAGGATCAACTCCACAACGTGGCCCTCTCCTGCTCGGAGCTGCGACTTTGGCGTCCTGGCCCCGGCAGAAATCCTATTCGTTTGTCCCTCAATTTCTATCTGCCCTCGTGTCGAGGTGAACAAGCTGCACTCTCCGATGTTTGTCACACCAAACTGCAATCTCCAGTGGCCCTTCCCATCAACGATGCCCAGGTAGGTCACCGAAGCCTTTGCCTCCTTCGGAGAGAAAACGAGCCAGACAACGCTCGCGAGCAGGATTGCCGCGAAACAAATGCAAACCAGCAGAACCTTCTTTCGATGTGTTTTAACGTATTCTGTGCTCAATGTGGCGAGGGGTGATTGCCCGAGTTTTCCGGCGCTAACGTCAAAGTCAAGCAACCTAATGATCTGCACCCGTTAACCGACGCTTATCTCGGTTTCGATCACCGGAGCAGTTGGTGAGGCAACTGCAGATGGCCGTTGGACGTAATGCTCGAACAACTCCTTAAGCTTCGCTGCAGGATCTTCGCAGAGAACGGTTGATGGCTCTGAAAAAAAGAAAAGTCCCTCGCGAGGCCGCACGAGTTCCTGGAAACTTACTGTCGCTCCCAATCCTCGGCTTGATAAGGCAGCTTCCAACCGTTCACCTAAGCTGTGCAGGCCAGATTTGAAGATACGAATGTCGAATTCGGGGAAGAACGCTCTGATGCGGGGAAAATCACTGGAGGAGAGGAGGTATCCAGAAAACTTTGCCTCAGGACAGATAAGCGCCACGCCCACATTCACAAACTCACCCACGTCCGCGTAAGGTCGGAAGCGAGCGATCGCATAGTTTGCCACGTTCTGTTTCATGAACCCGCCCAAAAAGCCGCTGGGTTCGATTTAAATCTTCCCAGCACACTCTGAACGTAGGTTAACGACAGGCCTGTGTCCACTTCAGTCCAGGCTTCGGGCAAGGCGCGCCAATATTCGGGAATGCGATTGAGGATTGCATCCATCACAGGCGTGAGCCGTTCCTTGAATGCGCGATCCCACTGGCTTCGAGCATGTCGGAAGACGTGATGCTCCCACATCTCCTCTGTCCCGGCGCTTTCAAACGCGAGGTTATGATCTATGACCGAGAGCGTTTGCGTGCCATGGCTCCACAAAAGGTTGGGGTTTCCGCCATGCTCCGTTAACGAGCGGTCTCCGTTTTGAATCCAATAATCGAACAACAAAACACGAGCCTGCAAATCAGTAGGAATGTAAGGCAGCTGCGCCAACGCGAACTCTTTAACGTGTGGCTCTGCCCGTGATGCGAACACAAATTCGGAGCCCAGTTGATCAATATCACCTCTCACGCTCTGGGCGATCAACTCCTTAGGAACGAAGGCCGGTGCGGCCTCAGGGACGGGCAGCCCCAAAGCTCGCCCGATTGGAGCGGCAAGCGTCTCCGCAATCAACGCCCTGCGACCGGCGCCACTCCCTTTGACATAGTAGAGATAACCATCATCTGCCCTGCAGATGAACGGCCGGGTCACTCCTTGTGAGCTTCGCCCAACGATCTCGGTTATAGTGAGGGAGTTCAATGAGTGTGATTTGTTGTTGCGTCCGTTCTGCTTTACTCACGGAACGAACACCCGGCAAGCAGTTGCGTTGCAGAACGGCATTGCGCCTCGTGCAAGCTGGCGTAGTTTATTTCTTCTTTGCTCGGCTCGTTGGCTGGGCGGCTTCTTCTCGTGGATATTACCGAAGAATTGTTGGTTAAAATTGGCGGTTGGGATGTGCTCAAGCAGGCTAAGGGCATCCTTGCCACTGGACGCGTTCTCAGCTCCGCGTGGGAGCCGCCACTGCTCAAAGGCGTGGTGCAGGAAGGCAACAACTCCATGCGCGCGGGTCTCGTCATGAAGAGCGCGGTCGATGTCGAAAATCTCTGCCCCTGCCGCGTGTCGCGAAGCTGGGGCACCATTTGCGCGCACTCGGTTGCCGTCGGCCTCCACCACATTCGCCGGCTCGCCCCTCCCGAGCCTGTTGCCACCAAGAACGCTGCGCGCGCAACAACCTCCCCCAAAGCTGACGAGAAGCCGGCCGCTCCCGCTGTTAAAGAAGGAAAACGCATCCAACGAAGCGTCGGAGATGGCCCTGGTCAACCGTTGCAGATCCACGTCATCTTGCCCCCCAACTACCTTCCCGCGCTCCAAGCGGGCAAGGTGATGCTCTACTTCGAAGGGGAATTCAGCGGCAAACGGCTGCCTTTAAATAACGTGCCGCAATCCACGCCCTTTCAAGTTTCTGAGGCAGACGAGCGCCTTCTCTCCGCCAGCGAAAGCCTAGCTGACGGCAACGCCCCCGGTGTGCTCATGCTCACGCTGGCGCAATTTGCGCAACTCCTCCCGGCGGTCGCCGACCACCCGCGCATTACTATCGCGAAAGCAAAGGCGGTGACGGTCGAAAATACTCCAGCCCCACTCGAACTCGTTGCCACCCTGGAGGCGAACGGCGAAATCACGCTGAAACTCGCCTCCATGCCAAAGGCCGACACCGCATTGCCTTCGGCGACTGGCCTCTGGATCCTGAGCGGCAGCACATTTACTCGCGTCACCCTGCCCAGCGGCTACATGGGTGTCCTGCAAGCGCCCATCCGTTTACCGCGCGCCAAAGTGCCTGAGTTCTTAAGCCGCGATTGGCCCGCGCTCACGGAACACGCCACCGTCCGCGCGAACTTCAAGATCGAAGACTTCGTGCTCGAAACTCAGCCGCCCAAATTCCGTCTCTCCCTCACCGGCGGCCTTGCGCATCTTCAGGCGCAAATGGAAGCGCTCTATGGCACAAGCAGCTTCATCGTCGGGCGAAAAGAAAGCGCCGGCGCCGGCTTCTGGCTCCCGGATCCAAAATCCCCCACGCGCTACAGCACGCGCGACCTTGCCGCTGAGCAAGCCGCGCAAGGCGAACTGATGCGCGCCGGCTTCACGGGTCCGCACGCCGAAGGCCTCTTCCAACTCGCTGGCCAAAGCTCCGTGCTCGCTTTCTTCGCCCGCTTCTATCCCCGCTGGCAGCAGCGCTGGGAAGTTCATCTGGAAGAACGCCTCGAACGCAGCACGAAGCAAAACCTTGAGCGCATCGAGCCTAAATTCGAAATCCGCTCCTCAGGCGAGCGCTGGTTCGACCTCGAGGTCTCCTATGTCGGCTCCACGGGCGAACGCTTCAGCCAAGCGGATGTTCAGCGCCTGCTCCTTTCGGGCCAAAGCCACGCAAAGTTGCCGAATGGCAAGTTCGCCATCCTCGACACCGGCGCCGTTGAAGACTTCCAGGAAACGCTTCTCGATTGCGCCCCTGAGCAGCGCGAAGGCCTCTACCGCATCTCGAATGCCCAGGCCGGTTTCCTCGACGCCGCTCTTCAAGCACAGTCGTGGCATTTCAAAAGCCCACAGCAATGGCGCGAGCGAGCCGCGCAATTGCGCGGTGAAACCAAAATCGAGCCGCCGCCGCTCGGACCATTGGAGACTGTGCTCCGTCCGTATCAGAAACAAGGCGTCGCGTGGATGCAGTTCCTTCGCTCCAACAATTTCGGCGGCATCCTCGCCGACGAAATGGGCTTGGGCAAAACGCTGCAAACACTCGCCTTTCTCCAATCCCTCAAAGCTCGAAAGCTCGCGCACAAGCCTTTCCTCGTCGTTTGCCCGACGTCACTCGTCTTCAACTGGGTTGCCGAAGCGAAGAAGTTCACCCCCGACCTGAAATCTCTCGCCATTCAAGGCTCCAAGCGCGCTCCGCTCTTTGCCGAAGTTCCTCGCCACGATCTGATTGTCACCAGTTACGCCCTCATTCGACGCGATGCTGAGCACTACCGCGCGCTGGAGTTCGACACCGTCATTCTCGACGAAGCTCACCACATCAAAAACCGCCAGACCCAAAACGCGCAGGCCGTTAAAAGCATCGCCGCCCCGCACCGCCTCGTCCTCACGGGCACGCCGCTGGAGAACTCCGTTCTCGATCTCTGGTCCATCTTCGACTTCCTCATGCCTGGCTACCTCGGCAGCGCCACCGATTTCAAAGAGCGGTACGAGCAGCCGCTCAATAAAGAGCGCAATCCCGAGGTGCAAGCCCGCCTGGCGAAGCGGGTCCGCCCCTTTCTCCTTCGGCGTCTCAAGCAGGAAGTTGCCAAAGATTTGCCGCAGAAGATCGAGCAAATCTCCTTCTGCGAACTCACAGAAGAGCAACAAGAGCTTTACCAGGCCATCCTCGAAGCCAGCCGCCGCGAAGTCACCGAGGCCGTTGAATCTCAGGGCTTCGGCAAAAGCAAAATGCTCATCCTCAACGCGCTTCTCCGCCTCCGCCAGATTTGTTGCGATCTCCGCCTGCTCAAGATGGAAGAAGCGCAAAAGCCCAAGCCCTCGGGCAAAGTCGAGATGTTCTCCGAGTTGCTCGAGGAAGTCATCGACGGCGGCCACCGCGCGCTCGTTTTCAGCCAATTCGTCGGCATGCTCGGGATTCTTTCCGAGCGCCTGAAAGCTGAGAACATTCCATTCTGCTACCTGGACGGTTCGACCAAAGACCGCGGCGCTGTCGTCGAGCAGTTCCAGAAGAACAACAGCATCCCCCTTTTCCTCATCAGCCTCAAAGCCGGCGGCGTTGGTTTGAACCTCACCGGCGCCGACACCGTCATCCACTTCGATCCCTGGTGGAACCCTGCCGTGGAAGATCAGGCCACCGATCGCGCCCATCGCATTGGCCAGACTCGTGTGGTCACCAGTTACAAACTAATCACCCGCGGCACAGTTGAAGAAAAAATCCTCAGCCTCCAAAACAAAAAGCGCGAAATGATCAAAGCCACGTTGGGCGCTGAAGAGGACCTCGCAAACGTCTGCACCTGGGAAGAAATCCAGGAACTATTCGCTTAAGAAGAGGAAGAAAAACGATGCGCAGATTTCGCAGATTGCCGCAGATTAAGAAGGTGAAGAAAATAGGTAGTCAACAGGAGGAAGCGGAGAAAAGAGTCAGAGCACTCAGCACGCGCAAGCGCCTCAGAATTGTTGATGAAGCGCCGGCATGTTTTATTTCGCTGCTGCCTCTGCTTCCTCCCGTTAAATGAGTCCGTCAGCCCTCTCGTTGTTTTTTCTTAATCTGCGAAAATCTGCGCAATCTGCGGATATCCTTTCTTCCTTTTTCCTCCTCTGCGATTCTTCTAAAATCGCTCAACAATGTCGCTGGCAGACAACCTGGAAACAATCGAGAAGCGCATTCAAGGCGCATGCGCTCGCGCAGGCCGCAAGCGTGAGGAAGTCCAACTCATGGGCGTCACGAAGGGCCACCCGGCGGAAGCCGTTCGCGAAGCGCTCGATCTCGGCATTGCGCTCTTTGGTGAAAACAAAGTCCAGGAAGCGAAGTGGAAAATCCCCGCCAGTCCCGCAAAAGCACGCTGGCACATGATCGGCCACCTGCAGACCAACAAGGCCAAAGACGCCGTTGCGCTCTTCTCCATGATCCAAAGCGTCGACTCCCTCCGCTTGGCAATCGAGCTGCAGAAAGCCGCCGAAAAGCTTTCAAAAACTCTTCCGATCCTTCTTGAAGTCAACGTGGCTGGTGAAGCCAGCAAGTTCGGCTACTCCCCGCGCCAGGCCCTTGCTGACTTCGCCGAAATCAATCGTCTGTCCCGCCTCGAAGTGCATGGACTCATGACGATTGCCCCTTACTCGACTGACCCTGAACGAGCCCGCGGCTACTTCAAACAGCTCCGTGAACTCCGCGGCGCCTGCGAGCAAGTTCTCGGAGCCCCGTTGCCCGAGCTGAGCATGGGCATGAGCGGCGACTTCGAAGTCGCGATCGAAGAAGGCGCCACCATCATCCGCGTCGGCACCTCTCTTTTTGGCGATCGCCCCAAAAGAACTCCAGCCGAGGCTGACGCGGAGTAAAACAAGCCGGCACTATTGCCGGTCCGGCGCGAACTTTTTACCGCAAATCCTCGATCGTTCCGCGCTCTGCTTGTGCTGTGTTGTTCCACCGGCTGAGAGCCGCATCGTCAGTGGCAGTTAGTTCCTTGCTTTTAAACGATTCTACATGCCCGTCACAAAAGACCGCATTAACCGGAATGCGATGGCGCTTCACCAGGAACTTGGTTTCCCACTCTGGATTAGCTTTCGCAGCCCTCCTGAAAAAACTCCAATGCGTCACAATGTGGCCCTGGGGTCGGCTGCTGTCAGGCTGGAGTGCGACGATAGGTGAATCGGTCACGGCAATCATCCCGCTCGGTGAAACTACCCGGCTCTGTCGGATTGGGAGGATAGGAGGCGGTGGCATCATATTGGCTTTTCCGTCTATGTAACCGCCTAGTCCCAACCCTTTTTCAACCATCGTCGGGCCGGGTTCTGCAACGCCATAACCGTTGTACGAATACGCGTTAAAACCTGCCGCATACACCCCTTTGATCTGCGTGTATCCTGGGCATTCCAGCACGGTCTGGCCTTTCGCCGGGCGGCCCTGTGCCTCGATCGGTTTGGCAATAATTTGTTCTGTGTTGGAAGGAATGCGCCCACCGCCGTAGCCGAGGTAAGGAAGAATCGCGCCATTGTGCCACGAAGCCATATTCCGCCAAAGCTCCGTCTCGTACATAACGGGATATGCCGTGTAGTCGTCCGCGTAAGCGCTCAAGGCACCTCCAATCTGCCGAAGATTGCTTTTGCACTTCACTGCGTGAGCCGTCGATTTCGCCCGCGCCAAAGCCGACAGCAGCAACGATGCGAGCAACGCAATGATTCCGATGACGACAAGAAGCTCAAGGAGCGTGAACGCATTCGCGCCAGTGTGCTTTCGCACTCGAAGCGCTTGCGTGTTGCTCATATCTCAACCTGCCGATCTTACCTTAAACAAAAGGCACGCTACTCCTCTCCTTCTCGCGCGCCAAGCTTTTCTGTACTCTATGTCATTCAGAACGTGTGAGCTCGCGGCAGCTTCCCTCAACTCATGATGGGGTGATCGCACGTTCGGTTGCCGCAACTCGCTCCTGGGGCAAAAGCGCTCGACAGCCCATTAGTAGAATGCGGGGTGACGCCAATACAACGGAGCTGTCCAATGTTAGGCTGGTGCAGCATGCTGCGTTGAAGCGCTAACTAACGGCCATGCAGGAAATTCATCAGAAAGCAGTTCTGCGCAAGGGGAGCATCATCTTCGCCATTTCGCTGATTTCGTTCTGCGCCTGCATGTTCGGGAAGTCCCTGCAGACGTGTCTCGCTATGCTCGCGAACGTGCCCCAAGCTCTTCATTCGGACGGGCACAAATTGTCTTCACCTCTGACCGCCTGTTACAACTGGGGATTACCGTTATCCGCTGTGGCTGTGGGCGCGATGATTATGTCGTGGCGGCGTGCATCTCGGGTTGAGCAATTTGTAATCTCTATCACCATCTGGACTCTAGTGCTGCTGCTTGCCTGTTGCGCGGTATACACTCGGTGGCTATTTACAGATGTGCTCGAAGGTCATTCACTGCGCTCCTCAGTGTGGTGGCTTTAAGGCAAGCTGCATTGCGGGACCGGAGCGTTCTTTCTTAGCTCAATGAATCAGTTTATTTATTCAGTAACCGTTCGCTCAGACGATTTAACATTGCTGGAAATCTCCGAAATTCTGGGCACCGTCGGCTCCGATGGTTCACGGGAGGGACAAAATGGGAGCCCATCGACGTATTGGAACTTGGAAGCTCCTTCCGACGGTTTATCCCTGAAGAGATGTTTCACCACGTGAATAAACGGCTCAATCCTAGAGGGTTTCGACAGCTTGAAGCGCGCGGGGCTAAAATCAGTGTGGTCATAGCCGTTCTGTTCGACAGCGCTATGGTCTCACTCGAGGTTCCGTCTGTGATTCTGCGGTTCGTCGTGAACAATCAGATAGATCTCAGAGTCATGGGTTACCCCTCTGATTTTGGGCCTGACACAGCTTAATGGCGCATTTTTTGGATGAGCGCGCGCAAAGGAAGGTGCTCTGCAATCGGTCATCCACTTCTGTTTGCGTCCGCCCTGACGCTCCATGATAGTAGCTACTAATGACCAGACGATCCTCACGCAAATCCAGGCTCGTTACGTTGGCTTTATCCGGAACTCTTTTGGCCGGATGCGCCAAGCGCGAGGATCCAAATGACTGGGCCGACTCGTCTGAGGTCGTGACGAACAACACCTATCGGCCCCATCTCGGTTATTACCACTCCGCTTATGGCGGTTGGTTTCCGTTTCCCTACAACTCGTTCGTGCCCGGGAGAGGTTATTATCACGGCGGCTCCTTTAGCCCAGCTCCGGCGCCCGTTCCTCCTGACGTGAGCCGCCCGAAGGCCGCGCCGGATCCTTATGTTCGTCGCGGTGGCTTTGGTGGCTATCGGTATGGCGGTTCATGAAGCGCCTGCGCCAAAAGCCGCGCGAGCAGTGGCGGCATAAAGTTGAGGCAGTGGGGCTGACCTACCACACGCCAGACAACTTCCGCTACTGGGATGAATCGACCGCCTATGAGCTAACGAGCAAGGAGGTGGATACTCTCGAAGCCGCAGCCGCTGAATGCCACGCCCTCTGTTTAGCCGCTGCCCGCGTGATCATTGAGCAGGACTGGTTTGACCGGCTCCATATTCCGCCAGCAGCGAGAGGGCTGATCCGTGCCAGCTGGGAGCGCCAGGAGTTCAGTTTGTATGGCCGCTTTGATTTTGCCTGGGACGGCCGAACGCCACCCAAGTTGCTGGAGTATAATGCCGACACCCCCACAGCGCTTATTGAAGCAGCCGTCGCCCAATGGTATTGGCTTGAGGAGATGCATCCCCGGCTGGATCAATTCAACAGCATCCATGAGCGCCTAATAGCCGCTTGGAAAAAGATAGCCCCGCAGGTTTCCGGCAGGGTCCACTTTGGCGGGCTGAAAGAGTCGGAGGAAGACGAGCAAACCGTTCTTTACCTGCAGGACACTTGCCATCAGGCCGGTTTGCAAACGGCCCGCGTCCATATCGAAGACCTCGGCTTCCATTCCATGCGCCGGCGCTTTGTGGACCTCGATGGGCAAACGGTGAGTCACTATTTTAAGCTCTACCCATGGGAATGGATGTGGGGCGACGAATTCGCTGCGCACCTCGACCTGGATGTCCTCCGCTTCATTGAGCCTCCCTGGAAGATGCTCCTCTCCAACAAAGGCTTGCTCGCTCTCCTTTGGGAACTCTTTCCCGGGCACCCAAACCTTGCGCCCGCATTTTTGGAGTCAGATGCTCGCGCCAACGCTCTCCACACCGGCCGCTACGTTCGAAAACCGCTCCTCTCCCGCGAAGGCGCAAACATCGCGATCTTTGAACGAACGCAACTCGTCGCCCAAACCCGAGGCGATTACGGCCAAGGTCCGCATGTCGTGCAGCAGTTCCTGCCGAGTGGCATCGACGCCGCAATGTCGGCGGTCTTTGGCGTGTGGATTGTGGACCACACTCCGTGCGGTCTCGGGATTCGGGAAGACGAAGGATTGATCATCGGGAATACGAGCCGCTTTGTGCCGCATTTCTTTTAAGCCCAACGTAACCAAACTAAAGATCACTAACCATGAACAAACTACCATTCATCTTCGCCACTGGCCTGCTGCTCGCCGCGTCTTCACCCGCGTATGCCCAGGGTGATCCAATGATGAGTTGGCACGCCAAAACATTGGGTGAGGCCATTGGGTACATGCTGCTTTTCGGCGTGCTCGGCATTGCGATCGTGTTCGTTGGCTTCAAGCTTTTCGATCGCCTCATCGTGCATGTGGACCTGGAAAAGGAAGTGGCGAAAGGCAACGTCGCCGCAGCTGTGCTGGGGGGCGCCGCCATTATCGCCATCGCCATCATCGTCGCCGCAGCCATGCTCTGAACCTTCGAGCAGATCTTACCACGATCGTTTCTGCCTCACGATCGTTGTTATAGAATATTCGCAGCTAGATCAGCGAGCGCGAGAGTTCGCCCTTTTGCAGCTCAATGTGAGCCGCTATGGGCTGCCCGAGGAACCTGCTGATGATGTAGTTGAAGCCGTTGAACATGGAGTCCACGTTCGGGTTGTCGAGTCGAGATGGTTCCCCACGCGACCCAGCTTACTACCTTACCCCTCCCCAGAGCTACGGCTTGAGATCCGTCTTACGCCTGATAACATTATGAGGTGAAGCTGACACGACTCGAGAACGTGCTTGCGCTGTTCTTTGCGCTAGAGATCGGCTTGGCGTTCCTCGTTCCGGTTGCGCTTACTTTTGGGGAAGGCTGGACGAGCTGGGAACTCCCTGTCGTGATCGCCCTCAGCGTCCTAGCTCCAGTCTCGTTCGTTAAAAGCCTTCCGTACACGCGGTGGCTTGCCGTCCGCCTGGTCAGGATATTGCATCGACTGCCCTTCTAGGCACTTTGCCCGGACCCCTATACCTTCAGGCTGCCTAAAATCTGCTGCTCCTGCTCATAGAATATTCGCCGCGAGTTCGGCCAGTTGGGACCGTTCGCCTTTTTGCAGCTCGATGTGGGCTGCGATGGGGTGGCCGCGGAACTTGCTGATGATGTAGTTGAACCCGTTGGACATTGAATCCACGTAGGGATTGTCAATCTGGTAAGGATCACCCGTGAACACGAGTTTGCTCCCTTCACCCACGCGCGTGACAATTGTCTTCACTTCGAGCGGGGTTAGGTTCTGCGCTTCATCAATGACCATGTATTGATTCGCGATGCTGCGGCCGCGGATGTAGCTCAAGGCTTCCACCACGATCATGCCTGAGCGAATGAGGTCACCGCTCCGGCGAGATTCATGACCCATGTTCAAGTCACCCAGCAGTTCGAGTGTGTCGTGAATCGGCTGCATCCATGGAGTGAGCTTTTCCTCAAGGCTGCCGGGGAGGAACCCCAGTTCCTTCCCCATCGCGATTGTCGGGCGAGCGACGATCACGCGGCGAAACTCGCGGTCCACCGCGGTGCGTTTCAGCCCGCCCGCCATGGCCATCAGTGTTTTGCCAGTGCCTGCTTTGCCCATGAGCGTGACCAACTTCACGTCATCGTTGAGAAGCGCGTCGAATGCGAAGTGCTGCTCCCGGTTCCGCGGCTTAATACCCCACACACCTTCATGCGCTGCCACGATTGGGATCAGCTTTGTGCCGGTGGCATCCACTTTCGTGAGCGCAGCTTTCTTTGGGTTCGCCGCATCGATAAGTGTGCAATACTCGTTCGGATAACGCTTCGGCTCCGAAGGCAGGAGCAGCTCTCCATCCAGACGAAATGCGCTCATCTGTTCCGAATTCACCTGCAGTTCAAACATTCCGGTGCGCAACTCCGCTGGCTCAATTCGATCCGTCTCATAATCCTCCGCCGCGATCCCCAGCGTGTCTGCCTTAATGCGCAGGTTGATATCCTTGGTGACCAGGATCGCAGGGGTCTTCGGGTCCGCCTTTTGCACGCCGTGCGCAAGCGCGACGATGCGGCTGTCCACCGTGCCATCGACATGCACGGAACTGGAGCCATTCTGGTAGAACAGCACTCGCAAGCGGCCGCCATTCTCCAGGGCCACACCTTCACTGAGACGGCCCTTATCGCGGAGGCGGTCCAGGAGACGCGAGACCGTGCGCGCGTTTTGGCCCAGCTCATTGCTGCCGCGCTTAAAGCGATCGATCTCCTCGATCACCTCGATGGGGATGATGACGTTGTTATCTTGAAAATTGAGGATCGATTGCGGATCGTGGAGGAGGACGTTGGTGTCAAGAATGTAGTTTTTCACGAGCAAGCAGTGGAATTTTGATTTTCTTCATGCGCCCATGCCATTCCGCAAGGCGCGTGTGCGGGGAGGGGAGTTGGTAATGGCCTGAGAAGAGGAAATTCCCAAGCATCCCAAATAAATCAAAGTCAACGAACCGCGGCTGCTGATCCAGCAGGAACGGGCGGTCATGCAGCATCTGCTCAAACGGCAGAGTCAGCTTTTCCAATTGCTGCAAAAGCTCCGGCTGCTGCTCCTTCCACTGCTCCAGGCAACCGCGCCCAAACTTCCGCTCCTTATGCCGCACAAATCCCGCGATGGCCTTCGATGGAATGAACTCGCGATAATAAATATCGTTCAGCCGGAACGTCGCTGATTCCACTTCATTCTCGATGAACCGCCACAGGATCGATTGAACCCCTTCATGTTCGCGTGGGAACAGCCCAAGCTCGAACTTCCCGTCGATATATTTCGCGATCACTTGCGATGCATCATCCGTCTCGAACAAAACCTCGCGCCCATCCTTCAGCACGGGCACCTGGTAATAACGCTCACGAGTGAGCTTCCAAATCACGCTGCGATCCCCAACTGGGACATCAACGATTTTGAATTTCTGGCGTGAGTATTCGAGGATGCGTCGTTGAACGATGCAATACGGACTGTAATCAAATTGAAACAGCTCGATCATTGGGAAGGGAGGGAAGGTTGCGGGAGTGAGGCGCGGCGGCTCCGCGCCAGTCTGAGATTTGCGTGCGCTCCCAGATATCAGGCACACCCCAACTCTAAAACCGCCCCCAAGAACCACAAGGTCAAAACACCATTTTCACCAAATCGTGACCTTAACTTCACACGCGGTCCTCCACGCCCCATGTAGCCTCAACCTTTAGGTTGAGTCCTCTCCTCTCTGCGCAAGTTCGTTGAACAATCAACGCAGACCAAACTACCGCACAGACGCCGCCCGCGCCTCGTAGAGGCCGAACAGACGAGCCCACAGGCAAGCGCCAGCGCAGCCTGTGGGATAACAATCCGAACATCGACCGCCTGCGTAGAAGGCGAACAAACGGTTGGTGTGAGAATGCCGATCTTCATAACCACCGACGTCGATCACCCTCCACATTATCCACCTACCATCCTACTCTGCCAAAAGACCTGTAAAACCTGCGCATACACTCCCCTTAAATAATTATCGACGTGAGTAGCCAAACATATAACATCCCACCAAAGGCATGAAGATCGCGGCTCTGGACATGGGACGGGAAATGTATGGGGATTGCCTCTATCTCGATCTCGACGGTTACAAAGTTCTCATCGATGGCGGGCACCCAGGTGATTACGGCGGCGGCGCAGACATACCCGCGCAACTGGAGCGGCTCACCGGCAAAGCAGCTCCCTTCGAGATAGACCTCCTCGTCGTCACGCACAGCCATAATGACCATGTGGGCTGCCTGCCTGAACTCGTCGAAGATGAAGTTATTCGCGTTCGCGCCGCCCTCGTCTCCGACCCGGACCATCGCTACGGCGCCGAGGAAGAACTCGACTCTCTCACGAGCGGCTTGCCCAACGCCGCACGCGATGCGCTGAACCTTCTCGGCGAAGAATTGCCCGATCCAACCGACCCGCTCTTTGCGGAGGCTTTGGATAAAATTGTTCCTGGTGAACCCCGCTATCGGGACATGATCCGCCAATTGCGGGAGCAAGGTGCGGTCGTGGTGCGTTACGGCACCGATTCCATGAGCCCGCTATCAGCCGCTTTGAAGACCCACGGCATCCGCGTCCTCTGCCCGACCAAGTCGCATCTTCAAATCTGCGCGAAGCGCTTAAAGGAGGAGCGTGACAAGGCCGCTCGCCGTGTTCGGGATGCTTTCAGCAAGGATTTCAGGCTTACCCGCAAAGCATTGGCGCGCGTCGTTTTTGGCGCTGGGGGACTGGATGCGCTCGACGCCGGCAAAAACAAAGGCGCCGTTAACGATCTCAGCATCGTTTTGCTTGTCGAAGGCGATGGCAAACGGGCGTTGCTTCCCGGCGATATGCAGTTTGCCGACGCGCAGGTGGATGGCCTCCAAGCTGCCATGGCGACGCTTCTCAAGAAGACAGCCGCCGCGGGGCCCTACGACATCATCAAGCTATCGCACCACACAAGCCACAATGGCTGGAGTGAGCAAATGCATGTCGAGTCCTTGCGGGCTCCCGTGTTAATCCATTCAGGCGGCTTAAACGATGAAAGCCATCCGCACCCGGAAACTCTCGAAATGATGGAGGAGCATAGCGAGGGCCGCACTCTCCTCAGGACAGATCGCAACGGGTTAATCGTCGTGGATACCGCGGGTGGAGATATTCAGTTGTCATACGACGGTGAGCCAAACGATTTCACAAAAAATCGTCGGCCGGATCTCGGCGCCACTTCTCCCGAGCCCATGTCTCACCCCGTAATGCAAGTGAAGAGCCTTGGCACAACCGCCGCAACCAGCCGCGACGCCGTCCGAGTGATTGCCGAAGTGCCGCCCGGCAATCGGGTGACTATCACTGTTGAAGTCGCACCCCTGCAAACACATCGCGCTGACGAGCCGCCGCGAAGCTCCCGCCCCCCTGAGCCAGTCGTCGCAAAAGCTGTTTCGCAGCCCTTCACCACCGTGCCTGCTTCCGAGAAGCCTGACTTTTCGGGCCTTCTCTTCTTCACGAACGAAGACGCTCTGCAGCGAAAGATTGGCTCCGACTCCGTGCGTCAGGCTCGTGAACTCATCTCCGGAGCTGGAGGCGCCTGGGACGGCTCACTGCCGGAGGACTTCTCAGTTTCCGCAATTCAAACCGCTCTGGCCAAGGCGAATAGCAAGACGAAGGGAGTCGTTCTCCTGGGCGATTACGACAGCATTCCTCCGGCCCGATGCGATTGCCTTCCTCCGGAAGTTCGCGACTCCTTGAGTCCAACCTCCAATGATCCCGACAACTTCGTCGTCTGGAGCGATGGCTTTTACGGCGACATAAATCACGATGGTGTGCAGGAACTCCCCGTGAGCCGCGTTCCCGATTGCGGCTCTCCGAAATTCTTCCTCGATTGTTTGCGGCGCACGTATCGCCCGCTCAGTTCGCAGCTCACGATTCGCAACGTCGCCCGACCATTCGCTGATGAAATTCATCAGCAAATCCCGCGAGCCTCAGGCCAGCCCCTCCAATCCAAGCCGTCAAGCTCCGCGGACCTCGACTCGCAACGACTCCGGGACGCCTATGTGTACCTTATGCTGCATGGGAGTGATTTCGACGCTTCACGCTTCTGGGGCGAGGACGAAGATCACTACATCGAGGCCGTCACTGCGGACGGCCTCCCGGAGATGGCGGGCTCGCTCGTCTTTGCCGGCTGTTGCTGGGGCGCGCTCATCGGTCGGGAAGCGGCTTACCGGGTTATTGGGGAGCGTCCGCCGCCCACACGCACCTCCACCCGCTCCATGGCCCTCCAATCGTTAAGCAAAGGAGCCACCGCATTTATCGGCTGCACCGGCGCTCACTACTCACCTACCCGCAAGCCGTATGGCTATTATGGCGGCCCGCTCCATACCCACTTCTGGGCTGCTGTTCAGGGCGGGCAGCCTCCCGCCCAGGCGCTATTAACCGCCCGGCAGCGCTACCTTGCCGCCGCTCCCCACCGCGGCGGCAACCCACGGCCTGCTGTTGACGATTTGGCTGTCGAGTTGAAGATCTATCACCAGTTCACCTGCCTGGGTTTGGGCTGGTAAAAACGCGATTCCTGCACGAAAGTAAAGTTATGAACAAGAAGAAGGAGGCTTCCGCCGCCCAATATCAAAAGTTCAAAGTCATCGACGTGGCGGCGCGGCCAGGCCACTCCAAAAGCGCCGCCGATGTGATCTCCCCCACCATCAATGTCCTCCAGGGCAAAGACGCGGTGAACCCCGAAGACCTTAAAGGCAGAGTCGTTTACAAACGCGCCGTGCCCAACAGTCGCAACATGGATGGTTCGTCCAGTTCCAAGAGCCTCATTTTCAAGGGCGGCAAATTAATTGGCGCCCAAGGCTAATTCGCCCTATACAATCGTCCCCGAAGATTGCACGTATTCTAAGCGTTGAAGGGGGTAGCCTTTTCCTCCGACTGCCGTAGCATCGATCTGCGATGGAGATCGGGAAGCAGCTCGCGCTTTTTTTAGATAACCGGCCGGGAACGCTGGCGCGTGTCTGCGCCCTGCTGGCGAAGGAGAAGATCAACATTCACGCGCTCACCACGAGTGACACCGTGGATCACATTGTTGTCCGCATGGTGTTGAGCGATCCGCAACGCGCCCTCCACCTGTTTGAAGAGCATGGATCGCTGGTGGTGAGCACAGACGTCCTCCTGCTCGATGGCGCGAACAAGCCAGGAACACTCGCGGAGATCGCCGCCAAACTCGGCGAGGCGAAGATCAACATCGATTACGCCTACTGCGCCACAAGCCCAACGGCGCACAAAGGTTTGCTCGTCCTGCGAACGAGCGACCCGAAGCGCGCGCTGAAGGTGTTGAACTCGCAATAAACGCGTGGCCCAGCCTCTCCTTTACGAGCTGAACACACGCTGTTGGATTGAGCAGGTGCGCGCGCAGCATGGTCAACACATCGATCTGGGCTGCATTCCCGATTGCACCATTGCGGAAATCGCAGGCCTGGGCTTCACCCATGTGTGGGCGATGGGTGTCTGGACAACTGGCCCGTTGTGCCGAAAGCATGCGCTGACCTATTGGAAGCCTCCCGCTGCAAAGCGACACGCCGATGCATTCACGTCAGATGACGATGTGGTCGGCTCACCTTACGCCGTGTCGGCTTATCGCGTGGCGAAGAACCTCGGTGGCGAGGAAGGGCTCAGCCGGTTTCGGCGGCAGTTGCACCGCCATGGGCTGCGCTTGATCCTCGACTTTGTGCCCAACCACGTGGCGATCGATCATCACTGGTTGATTGAGCGGCCAGAGTTGTTCGTTCAATCCGAGGAGCAGCGCCCGGAGACGTTTCGTTTCGCCGTCCCGGACGAGTTCACTGAAGCGGGCGCGAGGGCAGGGGACATGGCCCGAGCGCACCCGGAGCACGGCGGCTCCACGCCCTGGTTCGCGCACGGTCGTGATCCATATTTTGCCGCCTGGAGCGACACAGCCCAATTGGACTATCGCAAGCCGGAGACGCAACAAGCAATGCGCGAGGCGTTGCTCGAAGTCGCAGCGCAATGCGATGGTGTGCGATGCGACATGGCTATGCTGCTCCTCAGCGAAGTTTTTCGCAGCACCTGGAAAGAGTGGCCCGTGCTTGGAAGCCAAACGGCGGACGAATTTTGGCCGGAGACGATCCGGCGAGTCAAAGCTGCGCATAGCAGGTTTACGTTCATTGCCGAGGTGTATTGGGATCGCGAAGCCGAACTCCAGCGAGCCGGTTTCGACTACACTTACGAAAAGGCGTTCTACGACCTTCTCGAACAACGCAACTACGGCGCCCTGATTCAGAGGCTCAGCGAGCGATCACCTCACTATCTTGAGCGCTCGCTATGGTTCCTGGAGAACCACGACGAGCAAAGAGTCGCCGCGCGGTTCTCACTCCCGGAGCACAAGCTTGCGGCGGCGCTGTTGCTCCTCGGGCTGCCCGGAATGTCTTTGATTTATGAGGGGCAGCTTGAGGGCTGGAACATTTTCGTTCCAGTCCAGATCCGGCGCTGGCCTGCGGGTGTTGTGAGGTCTGCTGAGATTGCCGGGCTCTACCAGCAGTTGCTCACGTCGCGCCGCGAAGCGCGCTTTCATGAGCGAGTCTGGGGATGTGAAGCCCAGCGGCAGTCGCAACTGCTCTGTTGCAAGTGGCAAGGACCGGGTGACCTCCTTGCGCTCGCGCTGAACTGCTCCAACAATCCGCAGCCGCTCAGCGCGTTCGGGCTCAACTCGTTAGCGGACCGGTTCTCCGGTAAAGCGTTCAGCGCGCAGGATATGGTTCCGCCGCTATCCGTGTTGTTCGGAAGGGCGGATTAACGCGCGATCTCGATGCGGTAGAACCGGGTCGCATTGGACGGGCGCTCGATGAACTCAGCGCGGCCTTCAGCGTTAAGTTGCACCTGGCCTGCCTCGGTCCAACGTTTGAGATCGGAAGTCACCTCCACGAGGCATTTTTCGTTGATGGCCCCGCGGATTTTCAGGCGCATCGATTTGTCCTCGGTGAAGCCGACGCTCTCGATGACGGGGCGGATGATGCGGTCGGCGATCTGGACTGTGGCCGAGCTGGGCTGCCCAAGGGTGTAGCCCGTGCCGGGCGCTATCGTGGCGATGAGTGTCTCAGCGCCTTCTGCTATGGAGTCGTTGACAGGCCGAACGCCGAAGCTCGAGGAGGCCTGGCCTGCTGAAAGAAGGACTGTGGTGCCGAGCGGCTCGAGGTCCACGCCGAGCTGGGCGGAGCCGCTCCAAGTGAGGTTCACGGTGATGGACTTCTTGAGATCGCCCGAACGCGTTACCTGGATCACAGCGCCCTCCTGGCCCTCCTCGGCTGCTGAGGGATCGGGAGCGGTGATGGTGACGATGTTTGGTTCTGGCTCAGGTTCTGGCGCTGGGCCGTTTTCAGTGTTCCAGAAGGCTCCTGAGCTTGTGTTGTAAAAAGAGCCGGAGGTGGTCTCCGTGAGCGTGTAGGCGCGGACCATATAAACCTGCCGCCCGCCAGGATAATTCGCATCGGTGTAACTCGTCCCTGTCACAGGAAACCGGTTCAGCTTAACGAAAGGCTGCCCGACGTCCGGAGCGCGGTAGATGAGGTATCCAAGCGTTGCCTCAGGCGAGGCGTCCCATTGCAGGCTGACGCTGCCATTGACGGTGCCCCGCACGTTTCGCGGCGGAGCGATGAAGTGCATGCGCAAAGTTGGGTCGCCGATCAGCGAGATGTGCACCTGCCGAGGGCTCAGGTTCATCTGGCTTTTGTAAGTGTCCCAATTGTTTTGGGCGATGCGCGTCGAGTACCCCAGCGTTTCACCGAGGGCCATGTGATGAAGATACCAGTGGGGCAACCCTGCCCAGATCGCTGCGAGCGTGTAGGTCGGCGCCGCCAGAGCGCCGCGCAAGAAGTTATTAGGCGAATCCCAATCACCAAAGTAACTGCCATGCAGGATTGCGAAAACTGTCTTTGGATCACGGCGGTAAAAATCGGGTGTGTAGCCGACGCCATCCGCGTGCTCGTAGCTGCCGCCGCCAGCGCCGAACGACCAGAGGAAGCCATCCCAGCTTAAACGTGGGAAGTAGTCGTTCTCTGCGACTTCAACAACGTTGTTGCGGCCGAACATCGGGACGTAGGCGCGCCAGGCGCTCGCGGCCGGGGCGTCGCCGTCCGTCTCCCCAAACTTGTCGCGGATCAAGCCGCGCAACGGCAGGCTGAACTGCTTGTAGCGGTAGTTATGGTTCTTGCGAAAATACTGACGCAGGAGTTCCACCTCGGAGCGGCCATCGATGCTCAGATCGTAGAAGTCGATGCGACCCACTTCCAAATCGACATCGCTGGGGAGCGTTGATTGATCGAACTTGCCGTCTCCGGGGGCGTTATGATTGCGAGGGTCTTCGCCATCGGTGCGCCAGACGAAATTGTCAGTCCAGTTCCCATCAAGATCGCCGTAGTAGGCATCGGCTGGCCAGGCGCCCTGGTGGCTTTGGTGCAGGTCGGGGTAGATGTCGCCTGAGTATGGCACAGGGACGTGGCCAATGAGAACGACAGCGCGGGTGCGGGTGGTGCGATTTCGAGCGTCGCGGATCTTCGCGCGAACGGAGCCGACGCTTTCATCGCGCGAAACGCCGATTTGCTCAACCGTCCATCCATCTCCGGCAAGGTCGGCGGTGAAGAGAGCGAGTTCGGCGGTGATGCTCGAAGCGATGGCGGTGTCGATGACGAGTAAAGCGTGCCCCCTATCGGTGACCAAAGGCGCGGTAACCCCAACGTAAATGTACCCGTAAGCGATCGCCCATTGGGAAGGATCGCCATTCGGATAAGGATCAAAGTTCTTGTATTGGACGATCTGGTATTCATACGCGTTTATTGCGGCTACGGAGTTGTCCACGTAGCCCGTGGCGCTGCCGGGGAGGTTCGCCAGATGCGACCAGTTGGCGGTGTCTCTTGGCTTGCGATGGACGCTGTATAACGCGGCGTCGCTGTCAAAGGGCCATTGGAGGCGGACCTGGGGCGGCGAAACCTGCACCTGCGCAGTGACTTCCACCGCATACTGGCGGGGGGTGAGCGCAAAGGCGGGCGCACGCCCGACGAGCAGGACTACGAGGAAGAACCAGAGGCAATACTGAGTTGGTTTATACATTTCCCAAAGAGACGCTCTCAACAGGGTTTAGAAGCTAAGCTCCCACCTGGGTTGCAGAAATCGGGACGCAACTGAATGCGACCCCCAAGTAGCCCTGTCAGGGACTCCGTTGATTGGCCGGGGCTTGGTCAGCCGGGCGGCTGGGGTGAAGCGGCAAACGGCAAAATGTCAGCAATTTGCGCGGGCGTCGCTGTTCCAGTGCAGCCAAGCTGATGGATCACTATGGAGGAGGCGCTCATAGCGATGGTGAGGGCCTCGGAAAGCGTGGCTCCCGCGGCCAACGCGGCTGTGAGGTTGGCAGTGACGCTGTCACCAGCTCCAACGATATCAATTTCGCCGCGGGTGGGCAGGGCTGGCGCGTGGACGACCTGGCCTGAGGGGGCGGCGGCGATGATCCCGTGTTCTGAGAGGGTGACGAACACGTTTCGGCCGGCTTTCCCGGCCAGAGCCTTGGCCTGGGCTGCAGCTTCAGGGACGGTGACGGAGGATGGCAGGTTGCTCAGGAGGGCCAGCTCAGCGCGATTCATCTTTAAGCAGAGGGCAGGGAAGTCTTTCAGGCTGCGGCGGCTGTCGGCGATCACGAGCTTGGAAGGATCCGCAGCGGCTAGTGGGGCGAGGGCGTCGAGCAGGGTGGAGGTGACGACGCCGGTGTTAGCGATGTCCACCTGGTCGAGGAGGATGACAGCATCGACTTGCTGGAAAAGGGCGGTGGCTGATTTGGCTAATTGTTCGGCGATCTGAACAGGAGTTTCGCACCAATTTTTGATGTCGAGACGGTTCAGTTCGCGGGGAGCTTTGCCAGGGGTGATGACGAGGGGCTTGGTGTAGGTGAAGGTTTGGCGCTGGCTGGTGGTGACAAAGTGCGACAGGTCAACACCGCGGAGTTGCGCGAGAGCGCGGCGGAGTTCGAAGCCTTCGCCATCTTCACCGCAGAAGCCAACGCAAAAGATATGGCCAACACCCAGGGCGACGAGGTTGTTGAGAATGGTGCCTGCGCCACCAGGGTGGCTGCGCACGCGTGTGATGTTGTAAACTTCGAGGCCGGTCTCGATGGAGGTTTCACTGCGGCTTGGATCGATTTCCAGATACCGGTCGAGGCAGAAATCGCCGATCAACGCGATCTTGAGGCGCGGGTAGGAGGCGGCGAGTTGTTGAAAGCGCTCGAGAGTGATCATGGTGCGGTGGTGCGCTGCAGCGCGTGCCACAGACTGTGGATGAACGTGAAGTTGTCGCACTGCAAATACTGCATTTCGCCGCCCATGCGGGAGAAGCTTTTGCAGAAGCGCAGATAGTAAGCGGGGTTGGTTTTTGGCGGCTCGCCATGGCGCCAGTTCCAGCCGCCGCCGTCTTGAAGATCCACAACGTAAATAGTGTGGCCACTGACGGATGGGCGGCCGGCCTGGAAGCGGAGATTGTGGACGCAACTAAGGCTCTTCTCGAAAACCTGCGGAGCCATGATTGCGGAACCGACCGAGAGAACGACCCCGCCGTCGAGGTTCTCAACTGAGCCGCAGAACTTGCGGAAATCTGTGGCTGCGGTGCGGCCGATCACACCTCCATGAAAGAGCGGGTGGTTGGAGATGATGTCGTACCCGATGCCAGGATGGACGGTCAGTGGGATTTTGTGCAGATAGGCCTGGGCGAGAATGGAGGCTTGTTTCCAGCGATGCTCCAGCTCCACACGGCCTTCGGGCAAGTCTCCGCGTGATTGGGCGCAAAGGAGGTCTGCCCAGGCGCCAGCGAATGGATGATCGGGATTGGTGGTGATGCGGGAGCGAAGCTCAGATTGAGCCGGGAGTTTCGCGCCATTTTCGGCAATGAACTTTCCGAGGGATTCACCGTAGCCGAGGCCTTCAACAGCCCCTGCGTGCAGGGCGGTGTGAATGTAACGGCCAGTTTCTTCCCATGATCCAAAGGTGCCCGCAGCGACATTTTGCTCGACACTTTCGGTCGATTTTCCAAACCAGGAATATTCCCAATCGTGGATGGTCCCCGCGCCATTTGTGGCTAAATGCGTGAGCCATTCGCGGCGCATCATTTGAGCAAGCGTCAGGGAGGCGCCATTGCGGAGGAGGTGCGCGCCGTACATGAGGATCACAGCGCGGTCGTTCTTGCGCGCTTCAATGATGCGGGCCGCGGCTTCGTCGATGGTGTCCTGCGTGGTGGCTGGCAGCGGTGCGGGCGGATTTTCGGGGGACTTCAGAACTTCGTCCACAGTGGTGAGGCTGCGGCGCTGCGACAGGGGGAGGACTTTAAGTTTGGTGAGGTCGAGCTGTGGCATTTCAGGCCTTTCCGAGGATCACGTCCATCAATGCGGGCCCATCGGCGTAGTCGGGAATGACGATTTGAGCGCCGACGCCGAGAAGCCGCTGGCGCTTCCAGGGATCGATTTTGGCGGAGCCAGGGTTTTGCTCGTCGCTGGCGACAGCGACGGCGAGCCCGCCGAATTCAGTGATGTTCTCTGTCTCGACGTGGCCGTCTCCGAATCCGAGCAATCGCTCTGCCGCGATGTTTTGGGATTGCATGACGTGCGCGATGACGGCGCGTTTGGAGAATTCTTTTTCGCGTCCTGTGGGCGCCGCGTAGATGTGGTTGCCAAAGAATTTATCCAAGCCGAGCAGGGCGGATTCTTCGCGGACAAAACGTTCATCTGTGCCGCTGGCCATGATGAGGCGGTACCCTTCGTTCTGCAGATGGGTGAGAAACGCGTGAGCGCCACGGACTTCAAGCAGGCTGCGGGACTCTTTGTTGGCAAGTCGTTTTTTGCGTGTGGAGATGAGTTGTTCGAGGCGCGCGAGGTATTCGTTTTTGTACCACTCCGCATCGCGAGGGGTGACGCCCCGCTCGGCCACACGCTCGGTGAAACGGATCATTTGGAAGATGGTGGGGCGGCCATTCAGGCTGAGGATGTCGTCGAGCAACATTTCGCGAACATGCGTGGCGTCATCGTCTGTGCGAGGGGGCAGATGATCCAGGCAGACCTGGAGCATCACTTCGGTCCAGCCGCCGCGGACGAGAGAGAGCGTGCCGTCAAAGTCGAAGATGATGTGTGAAATCTCTTTGCGCGGGCGGAAGGTAGGCGCGAATTCCACGAGTCCCTTGAACCGAGATGCGTTAGAGGTGGTGTTCAATGGCTAGGTGTGTGGTTATTTTTGGAAAGCATCTTGAATGAGGGGCAGGTGTCGAGAATGAAAGGGGTCTTGGGCACGTTGTGTTGGCTATTTTTGTGCACGGATAGCCCCCCCTTCTGAAAAATAGCGTGCGCAGAGCGTGTTTAGCGTGTTTTGCTGGGGAATTAGTGTGTACAGACTGTGCACAGGGACTGTGCACAAGAGCGTGTGGAGCGTGCGCAAAGCGTGCTCGGACACGGTGACCTTTTACGGATCTTTCGGCGGTGAGTTGGGTGTTGGCCCTGCGCTCCAAGGTTCACTGTCATGGCGTGATCTTAGAAGAGGGGGGCCGACGTACAGTGTCGGACCCCCCTCGGGAACTTGGAAATTTTTAGGAAGGGTGGGAAAAGGACGTCCGCAGATTGCACAGATTTCGCAGATTAAGACGAAGAGGAGGGAAGGAAGAAGGAGGATTTCCCGCGGAGGCGCAGAAGGGCGGAGGAGGGAGGAAGAAAAATTTAACGAAGAAGGCCATGAAGAGCACGAAGTCTTCACGAAGGCGCCTGCGGCGCAGGAAAGGGAAGGACGGAACATTGAGACGGAGGGCAGGAGGGGTGGCGAATGGGGCGTCGATGAGGCCGACCAAAGCGCTATTCCAAAGAGGGCTATCGCAAGCCAAGCGAGGAACCTGGGTCTTGGGGGAGGGCATGCGTGCATTCGACAGCACGGCTGGGGGAGTGTCATTGGGAAGTTCCAGGTGGGGCGGCTAGTTGAATTGGTCGTGGGTGGATGTGATGGTCACCGTGTTCGCCTTCTACGAAGGCTGGGGATGATTTGCTGTGTAACCCACAGGCTGCGCTGGCGCTTGCCTGTGGACTAGTATGTTTGGCATCTACGAGGCCAAGACGAATAGCGTTGGAAATGTCACGGGGACGTTCCTTGAGTGTCACGCAACGTTGACACGCCTATGGCAGGTTTCAGCGCGATGAAACCTCGAGTCCTTGTTGTGGAAGATGAGCCGGACATTTTGGGAGTGGTGACCTCCACGCTGAATAAGCACGAGTTCGATGCAGTGGGGGCAGGTGAAGGGGAGTTGGGCTGGAAGATGGCCGCGAAGGTGCGGCCCGATGTGATCATTCTAGATGTTCTTCTGCCAGATCTTGATGGGCTTTCTTTGTGCGAGATGTTTCGCCGAAACCCAGCGACGGCGAGCACTCCGATCTTGATGCTGACAGCGTGCGCGACACCGCAGATTCGCGAGATCGCCGAAAACGCGGGGGCGAGCGGATTTCTGACGAAGCCGTTCACGTTGCGGGAGCTTGTGCGGCATGTGCGGGAGCTGGCTTCAGGGGCGCCAATGAGCGCGGAGGCGTGAGTTGAGCAGGGCGGCAACGCAATGGTTGAGGCCAGAGAGGGCGGAGGGTTGCGTTGTTCGCCTTCCACGAAGGCTGGGATGATTGCTGTGTAACCCACAGGCTGCTGCGCTGGCGCTTGCCTGTGGGCTAGCATGCTTGGCCTCTACGAGGCCAAGGCGGGCGCAGGGTTTGGGAGCGGGTACTCGTGCCTGTATGGTCTCTCCATGGGGCGCTGAATCGAGTTGAGGCTCAACCTAGATGCCGTCTCACAAATACCCAAGCAGCGTCTTGCGGGTCTTTCGGCCGGATGCTTCGTTGCTCCTCAGTCGCAGATCCATGCGGATATGCTCCTTCGTCGCGCCTCGCCTCCGGCCAAAATCCCTCGCAATCCACTTGCTGGTTATTTATGAGCCGGCTTCTAAAGTTGAGGATACAGGTTGAGCTGCTCCTGCTGAACGCGCTGGATGAGTGATCCGGATAAGGCTCAACCTAAAGGTTGAGGCTACAACCGCACGACGTAGCGGCGAGTGTGGGGCCTGCAGCAGGGTTTGACGCGGAGCCGGAAGCATGAGCGTATTTACCGCCGATTTAGCCGTGCTCTGACGTTATGAATTTTATTCGGCGGGTGGGTCTGACGCGATGGATCATCATTTCGATGGTTGTCGGGATTTTCATTGGGGTTTTGTTCCCGGAAGGGTCGCAGGATCTGCGGGTCATCTCGAATGTGTTCCTGCGGCTTATTAAATGCCTGCTGGTGCCGCTGATCTTTTCAACGCTGGTGGTGGGCATCGCCGGGCATGGGGATGATTTAAAGAGCGTGGGGCGGCTGGCTCTCAAATCGATTATTTACTTCGAGATTGTCACGACGCTGGCGCTGGTAATCGGGCTTGCAGCTGTCAATGTGATGGAGCCTGGAAAGGGTGTGCAGCTGCCTGCTCCAGATCCAAATGTGGACAAGCCGGTGGCGCAGAAGGTGACGTTCTCGGGCATCATTGAGCATTTGGCGCCACAGAGTTTTTTCGCGGCAGCGGCAGCGAATGATGTTTTGCAGGTGGTGGTGTTCGCGATTTTGTTTGGGGTCTCCATGACGCAGGCGCGCGGGCCGGGCAAGAAAGTTGTGCTCCGTTTTTTTGAAGGGGTCACCGAGATCATGTTCAAGTTCGTCGGGATCGTGATGTTGTTTGCGCCGTTTGGTATTGGGGCGGCGATGGCCTACACAGTTGGGGATAGCGGGTTGGGGATCCTTGTGAATCTGGGAAAGCTGGTGCTGACGCTTTATATCGGGCTTATTGTTTTCTGTGTTGTGGTGCTTTGGCCTGCGGCGATTTGGGCGCGAATGCCGGTGGGCACGTTCCTGAAGGCGCTGCGCGCGCCGATCGTGCTGGCGTTTAGCACGACTTCCTCGGACGCAGCGATGCCCCAGGCGATTGAGAAGATGCAGGAGTTGGGAGTTCCGAAGCGGATTGTGTCGTTTGTGATGCCGCTGGGGTATTCGTTCAATCTGGATGGTTCCACGCTGCACCTCGCGGTGGCGTCGATTTTTGTGAGCCAGGCTGCGGGAGTGGATCTGAGTTTGGGTCAGCAATTGGCGATCATGCTGACTTTGATGCTGACGAGCAAAGGGATGGCGGGGGTGCCGCGGGCGTCGCAGGTGGTGCTGGCGGGAACTTTGGCTTCGTTTGGGCTGCCGCTGGAAGGGGTGGTGATCATCATGGGTGTGGATGAACTGATGGATATGGCGCGGACGACGGTGAATCTGGTGGGGAATTGCCTGGCGACAGCAGTGGTGGGGAGATGGGAAGGGGAGTTTCCGCCGGTGAGGGGAGATGCGGCGGAAGCATCAATGGAGCCGAAGATTTAAAGCAAGTGGGGTTTAACTACGGGCGGGATCGCTGCATTGATTGGTGTAGAAGCATTGTTGTCGCTCCTACCGGAGCTCAGCGGTTTTCGTAGCGTGATTACTACAAATATGTCGCGCCTAACGGCGCTTAACGCACATGGGAGAAGCACACGAAGTTGTAGCGCTCAACAACGGGGAAAAACGAGTATGAAGAGGAGAGAGGGATGGTCGGGGCGGTGAGATTTGAACTCACGACCTTCTGAACCCCATTCAGACGCGCTACCAAGCTACGCTACGCCCCGACACGCCATGGCTTGCGCCAGAGCGTCTTAAAAGCATATGGGCGGCAGAATCAATTTCAACCGGAAAAGCGCTTTCATTTGCCAGAACTCTGAATCGATTTGCGTGGAAGGGGCTCTGAGCTGTACTTTCCCGCCGCCATGATGGTGCATTTCACCAAGATGAACGGGGCGGGGAATGATTTTATCCTCATCGATAATCGTGAGGGGAAGGTCGCCATTGGGCCCAAGGAAGCGGCGCGTCTGTGCCATCGCCAGCTCGGCATTGGCGCGGATGGGTTGTTGCTGCTTGTGCCTGCAAAAGCGGGGAAGGCGGAATGGGCCTGGGATTTCTATAACAGTGACGGGAGCATGGCCGATATGTGCGGGAATGGGGCGCGGTGCTTCGCGCGGTTCATACAACGGCAGACGGGCGCAAAGGAGCGAACGACGTTTGAAACGGGCGCGGGGGTGATCACCGGAATTTTCAATGGGGAGCGGGTGCAAGTGAATTTGACGGCGCCGCGTGACTTGAAGCTGGATGCGAAGATTGCCCTGAAGCAGGGGGCGGAGAGCATTCATTCGCTGAACACGGGAGTGCCGCACGCGGTGTTGTTTGTGCCGGATGCGGACAAGGCGATGGTGCAGGGGCTGGGGGCGGAGATTCGTTATCACGCCGATTTTGCGCCGAAGGGGACGAATGTGAATTTTGTGCAGATCCTGGGACCGAACTCGATTCGGGTGCGGACGTATGAGCGCGGAGTAGAAGGGGAGACGCTCGCATGCGGGACCGGGGTTACAGCGGCTTCGCTGATCTCCGCGCGGCTTAACGGGTGGAAATCGCCTGTGCAGGTGCGCGTGCAGGGCGGTGATCTGCTGGAAGTGGGTTGGCGCGAAGAGAGCGGGAGCTTCAGCGATGTGACGCTGACCGGGCCAGCGGACTTTGTTTTTGAGGGGACCATCAACCTGGGCTGAGCGTTTGCGCTTGCTCGCGAGCCACGAATCCTTTTCCTAATCTCCGAATGTTTACAGGAACATACACAGCCATCGTCACGCCATTCCGGGCGAATAAGCTGGATGAAGCGGCGCTTGAGCGCCTGATCAAGAGCCAGATCAAAGGTGGGGTGGATGGCATTGTGCCAGTGGGCACCACAGGTGAATCGCCCACAGTGACCTATGAGGAGCACATTGAGATCATCCGGCTGAGCGTGAAGTTCGCGGCTGGAAAAATCAAAGTGGTCGCAGGCACGGGAGCAAATTCGACGGAGGAGGCTGTGTATCTGACCCGCGCTGCCCAGGAAGCTGGCGCGGATGGATCACTGCAGGTGGCGCCCTATTATAACAAGCCGACGCAGGAAGGTTTGTTCCAGCATTACCGCACGATCGCGAAGGCGACGAAGCTGCCGATCCTGCTCTACAGCATCCCAGGGCGTTGCGGGATTGATATCGGGGTGGACACGACGAAACGTCTGGCGGCGGAGTGCAAGAACATCATTGGCATTAAGGAAGCGGGCGGGAACCCGGATCGGGTGAGCCAGATTCGACGGGCGTGCGGGGAGAAGTTTGTGATTTTGAGCGGGGATGATTCTTTGACTCTGCCGTTCATGGCCGTGGGCGCGCAGGGGGTCATCAGCGTAGCCTCAAACATTATTCCGAAAGAGGTTTCGCAGATGGTTTCCGCGTATGCAGGCGGACGCGCGAGCGCGGCGTTGAAGCTGCATTTGAAGTGGTATCCGATTTTCAAGGATCTGTTCATTGAGACGAATCCGACGCCGGTGAAAGCCGCGTTGGCAATGATGGGAATGATTGAGGACGGGGTTCGGTTGCCACTGGTTCCGTTAAGTGAAGCTGCACGAACTCAATTGCGCCGCACGTTGAAGGAGAACGGCCTCCTGAAGGGTTAATATGGTGCGAGCAATTATCACTGGTTCCAAAGGGCGCATGGGGCGCAGCCTTGTGGCTTGCGCGGCCTCGCGCTCAGATGTGCGCATCACGGGGGAGGTGGATGTTGGGGATAATCTGAGCGCGGTCATCGACCAGGGCGATGTGGTCATCGATTTCAGTTTTCATTCCACAACACTGGGCGTCGCGGAGCTTTGCGCGGCGCGTGGCAAGGCCTTGGTGATTGGAACCACGGGGCACAATGAAGCGGAGCAGGGAAGCATCAAGGCTCTGGCTGCGCGGATTCCGATGGTGTGGGCCTCCAATTATTCGACGGGCGTGAATGCGCTGTTTTGGCTAACGCGCAAAGCTACAGAGATTCTTGGGCCTGATTTCGATTTGGAAGTTGTGGAGATGCATCACCGCTTGAAGAAAGACGCGCCGAGTGGGACTGCAACGACTTTAGGGGAGATTCTGGCAGAAGTGCGGGGGGCGCAGTTGAAGGAGTTGGCACGGCATGGGCGGCATGGCGTAGTGGGTGAGCGGACCCGCGCGGAGATTGGCATGCATGCAGTGCGCGGCGGTGATGTGGTCGGCGATCATACTGTCATTTACGCGGCGAACGGCGAGCGGGTGGAGTTGACCCATAAAGCGTCTAGCCGCGACACCTTCGCGAATGGGGCGTTGCGCGCGGCGGCCTGGGTGGTGGGGCGCGCTCCGGGCATCTACAGCATGCAGGACGTGCTGGGGTTGAAGTAATCTTCGGTCGTGGACGCTCGCTCTGAACTGACGATCATTGCGCTCGGTTCAAATCTTGGTTCTTCGCGCGAGCTGATTCATTCGGCGCTTCAGGCGTTGCAGGAGCTTTCTGCCGCTCCGATACGGGCATCCCGGATTTATGAAACCGCGCCCGTCGATTGCCCGCCGGGATCACCTGACTTCCTAAATGCTGTCGCGATTATAAAGCCACTGGCGGATGAAACACCGGAGACGTTGCTGGCCAAACTGCAGGGGTTGGAGAAAGCCTTTGGCCGACAAGCGAAGAAGGTCATGAACGAAGCCAGGCCGCTGGACCTCGATCTTATCGCGTTTGGCAATGAAAGGCGCGCGAGCGCGGATTTAACCTTGCCGCACCCTCGCGCTCACTTGCGAAAGTTTGTTTTGGAGCCGCTGGCGGAGCTGGCTCCGAATTACGCGTTGCCGGGGCAGACGCGCACTGTTCGTGAGTTGCTGGCTGAGTTGCCTTAGCGCAGTTCGCCTGGATTATTCTTAGCAGCCGTCCCGCCTGTGCGATCAGCACGCCCCTCGGCCACGGCGGTCTTGTTCAGTTGACCACGGAACTCGCTCCGGCCACGCGCAGGCTCGCGTTGTGAATCGCGCTGCTTCGTTTGACCGCGGACACGTTTCACGCCTGTGTTCAGCAATTGATCGCGACTCGGTGTGCCAGGAGCTTTCTTCGCGGTTGGCTTGCGTTTACCGATGACATTGCCAGATGTCGTCACTTCACTGTTTGCGTTCGCATCCTTGGCGGAGTTCTCGCGATTGCGCTGCCCGAGAGTGCCGGGGCGGTTATAAACTTTGCGCGGCGTGATGGCTGGTTCCTCACAGCTGCACCCGGCGCCAGTCGCGCACCCTTCGCAGCAGTAGGTTTCGCCCTCCATGACAAAGCCGCCGGAATTTTTATCAGTCAGCGACATGCTGCAGGTGGGGCAGGTGATATCCACGCGTATTTTTGTGCTCGAACTCCTCGTCTTCATCCCAAAATCTCCTTGATAGAAACTTAGCGCCGGAACGGAGCGCCGCAAATCGCGTCGCCCCAAGTGAATGCAACAGGCTTTACCTGATTTGCGCGGGTAAAGAATTATCGCGCAGGAACAACGACCGGAACCGAAACGGGGCTTCCGACACCGATGGTCACACCGGCGGGCGCGGCGTTCTTGACGGCTGCGCGAGCGCCTTCGTTGATGGCAACCGAGCGGACAAACGTTGTGAGGATCAGGTCCGCGTATTTCGTGAGATAACGATACGGGCTCAGCGGCACGTAAATGATGTCGCCCCGCTCGATTAGAACGTCGGGCGCTTTGCCTTTGAGAACATCCTCGTAGTTCACGACGGCGATCTGTGGCTTGGAGAGCGAGCCCCGCACCACTGCGACATCGGTGAGGTATGCGCCTTTGACGGGGCCGCCCGCGCCAGCGATGGCTGCGGTGAGGCTCATTTGCGGGAGCATCGTGACCATGCGCGGCTGTCGAACAGCGCCCAGGACGTAAACTTCGCGCGCCAAGGTGGACGGGATATAAATGAAGTCATCTGGCTGCAGGTAGATGTTTTGGGACATGTCCCCCCGCGTTAGCAGCCCTTCCATATCAACAGGGAGCATGTTCCCCTCGCGGATGATGAAGGCGTGGCGCAAGTCGGCTAGCTCCTCCGTGGTGCCGCCTGCGCTGGTGCTGAGCGCACCCCCAGCCTGGGCGATGGCATCGAGCACGGTGGTGGGATTGGCGATTGGATAAACGCCGGAATTTTGCACACGCCCGAGAACCCAAACGCGCTGGCTTTCGACCCCGCGCAAATGGATGGCGATTTGCGGGGCGGTGACATAAGGCTCCAGCTCGCGCTCAAGCAAGTCCTCTGCTTCATCGACGGTCTTGCCCCACACATCCACGCCGCTGGCGAGATTGAAGTAAACTTTTCCGTCAGGGCCAACGGTCAGGATGGTGCGGGAGCCCGGATCGTTCAGCAGTTCAACTTCGATGCGATCGCCGGGGCCGAGCCGGATGACGTTCGTGGGCGCTTGCAGCCAATTGCGGTCCACCCGGTTTGTGGCTGTGACCTGGGTGAGGTTGGTCAGCAGCGTGGCTTTTGTTGTTTGACGGGCGTCGAATTTCGGCCCGGTTTTAGGTCCATTGCAACCGACGCAAAGGAACAGAAGGCATACCCCTAGAAGAATCCCCTTTTTCATTACTCTCCTTGATCACGAATCTCAGGCAAGAACGGTTCGCTGAAGAACGGCCCCACATTGACGCCGCTCCATGCGGTGACGGAACCCTGGATGAAAGATTGCGCCGCTTCGTCGAGCAATTCCTCGACTTTCGCCCATGGGCGGCGGCTCACATACACGATGTCTTTGGGCTGGAGCTTAAAGTCGGCGCTCCGGGCGTGGAGAATGTCACCGACGTTCACCACAAAGGTTTCAGGTTGCTGCAAGGCGCCGCGGATAACGAGAACCTTGCTGCGATAAGCTTTCTCAGTGAAGCCGCCGCGATCTGTGATGGCGGCGACCATGGTGGCGTTAGGCGCATAGCCGAGCGGGCCTGGGTTGAAGACTTCGCCCAAAACGTAAATTTCATTAACAGCGGCGGGCGGGAAGTAGATGTAATCGCCCGGCTCGATGGAGACGTTTTGTGAGAGATCGCCTTCGGCGAAGAGCTTATTGAAATCGACGTCCAGGCGCTTGCCATCGCGCACTATGAAGCTGCGGCTGAGGTCAGCGAGTTCAACGGTGCTTCGTTGGTAAAGGCCAGTCTCCAGACCTTTCGCGCGCGCCACGGCTTCAATGAGCGTGACAGGCCGATCGAGCGGAAAGGAGCCTTTGGTGTTCACCTTCCCCAGCACGTAGTAACGCTTGCTGCTGTAGGAGACAGGTTGAACGATGGTGCGGGCGGCGGTGTAATATTTCCGAACTTCCTGGTCCATGCGCTGGCGGAGTTCATCAACGGTCAGACCCTTGGCGGGAATGTTCTTCGCGTGAAGAAAGCTCACGGTGCCATTGGCAGCAATGACAAGGTTCGTGCGAGTGAGTTCCGGGCGGCCTACGACGTGGAAGTCGAGGACGTCCCCAGGCCCTAACGTTAAGCGACGTTGCCACTCCGCGCGTTGAGCGGGGTTGGAAGCTGAGAATGCGAGCGTTTTGTTCGTGCTCACACCTGAAGCAGTGGTGGTGCGTGACGCCTGCGCAGATCCGCTGCTCGTCGCAGCGGCTTGTGCGTAAGCATCCTGCGCGAACAAGCTGCCCGCGAGCAGAGCGATAGCGGCGACGCGGCGGAACCAACGAGACACGTGGCTGTTGAAAAGGGTCTTTGGCTCGTCGTTGAAGACTGCGCCCACGATGTTGCAACCGGCGGCCCGCAAAGTCTCGACTTGCTTGGTTGTTTCCTGGCTGTCGGCCACGCCTGCGCGGGAGAGCCAGACCACCTGAGGAAGATTCTCCGCCAGGAGAATGGATTCCGGCCGCTCAGCGGGCGGGAGTTCAACGAAGAGAACCATGTGATCCTCACGCTGCCACTGGGTCATGGCGTTCTGCCATTGTTTGCGGCGCTCAAGATCCCAAACCCAGCCGTTCTCGGAGGTCTTTTCCACCGCGAGCTTCTTTTGCTTGTCGTCATCGGGCTCGCCATCAGCGACGGCCACACTGCCCCCGTTGGTCTCGGGCTTGAACTCCGCGCCAAGGTCGGCGTGCTTGCCGTTGCCATTGCCGCTCACGTTCGGGACCGCGATGTCGTTTCTGTCGCGCCGCACCGCGCTGACTTCCGGCTCAGCGCCTTCGGGCCGAGCATCGACGGTCAGGACTTTCAGGCCTTGCTGGGCGGCGGCATCGACGAGGAGTTGAATCCAAGTCGAGCGGCCTTCGCGCTCTTTAGAGGATATGAACCCGCAGACCATGCCATCATCGGGGGTCGTTCGAAGTTTGCCGCGCAGCATTGTCAGCGTCCGAAACGCCCATTTCTCCTGATCGGCTTCAGACATGTCATCGAGATTGCCGAGCGTCGCCAGGACGGGGAGACCTGTGGCGCGCTCCAAATCTGTAGCGGTCTTGATCCGAGTGTCGAACGCCTCAGCGAGCATGATTAAACCGATGGCGGTGCAGAGGCCGAGGAAAGCGCCAGCCAGGGAGAGCGCGCCGACTTTCATCCAGCGCATCCGTGTGCGGATGTCTTTAAGAGTAACATCGGACAGCGGCTTGTAATAACCAAGGGCGCTATCCACGAAAATTTGGGTTTCCTGCTGGCGTTTGTTCAACGCTTCGTAGGAGGTTTCAAGAGCGGTTTGACGGCTGCGAAGATTGGCCAGAAGCAAGCCTTTCTCGGAAATCGCCTGCACCCGGTTCGTGGCACCCGACTTGATCGTCGTGTACTCACGGATTTTGCGCTCCCAGTCGTTCTTCGCACGATACTGCTCGTTCAACTGCATGAAGGCCGGGTTCAGAGAGTTCGGGGTGTTGCTTGCAGCAGCAACAGGTTCCTCGTTCCCTGCTGGCTCGGCTTCAAGGCGGCGCACGATTGCAATCTGAGCTTCCACTTCGGGGTAAGCATCGGTGTAGCCCTTCGCGCGAAGCTCCTGCAGGCGAGTGCGAGCAGCCGCGAGCTTGGTGTTTGTCGGCCCCTGTTTAAGTTGGCTTTCCAAGCGCTTGATGTGAACTTCAGTTAGCTCCAACTCGGCGCGTGCGGTTTCCAGCTTCTGGTCGATGCCTGCCACGCCTTTGTAAAACTCGTCCGCTTCCTTTTGCAGATCGAAGAAACCGGCTTCACGCGAGAGCTTCCCGATCTCCTTATTCACCTCGTTGATCTCCTCACGCATGAGAGCGAGCTTGTTTGTGAGATACTTGTTCACGTTGCCTGACTCGGCGGCCTGGAGTTCGCGGGTGTACTGCACCGCTTCTTTGGCGAACGTGTTGGCCACTTGCACTATGCGGTTCAAGTCACCCTTGCCGGAGACGGTGATCGTCGCGGTGTCAGGCGTGGCGCCCGGATCCATCTTGACCATGGAGCGGATCGTCGCGGGATCCATGGGCGGAGTCAGATTAGTCGAGGTGCGGTTCATCACCTCGGGCGACATCATGTAGCGAATCAACGTGAGGTCTGAGAGTTCGCGCGGGAGGAACGATTCAGCGGCCTGATCGCTCCGGAAGGCGTTCGACGTTTCGCGGCGGATCAGATCGACCTTCACCTTGTATTTAATTACGGAGAGGCTGAACAAGAACGCCAACGCGCCGAAAGCGAGTGTTCCCATCGCCAGCCACTTCCACTTGAGCCGAAGGGCTTCAAAGATCCGCCATGGGTCGAAAGGCAATTGGAACTCCGCGGGCACGGATGGCTCCGGGAGCGCTTGAGGCTCGCTACGGGTGGTGTGAGAAGCGCCAGCTCCCGCGCGACGGCGGCGTTTGCGCCGACGCGGTTCAGGGCCGCTGCTCTGGTCCCAATCCCCGTCAAATTCATACGTGACTTCGGGCTCATCACCGGCGCGGCGAGAGGAGCGAGGGCGACGGGACCGGTTTTCGTAGTTTGAATCTTCACTCATAACGGCTCAAATTGACGGGTTCAGCGCGGAAAACGCGCCATATCGCGGCAAGGCAGGGCTCACAGGAAAAAGGGTTAAAGAGCTTTGTCTGTCCATTCGCGCGCTGGAGACCAATTCTTCCAGCGGTTGGCATTGTGCGAGTCGGAAGGGGCGCTCACAATCCGGCTGGCGCCCTGTTCTGTGGAAGGGCAGTTGTCCTACGGGTTCCTTGGGGAAGTCCCTTACGGAACCTGAGAGCAGCGTAGGGGCGGGTGGTCGCATTAGGGTGGAGGGCAGGCAGAGCGGTCAGGACCGTGAGGCGAGGGCCTGCACCTGATGAGCCTTTTTCTTTGTGGTCGGGTTCACCCGGCTCAGCTTGTAATCACATTCGGCGAATGTTCCCAAACCCATATTGTAAGCCGCGTAGATCTCAGCAACGGAAGGCTGGCGCTTCAGCTTCTTGATCAGCTCACCACGGAGAAGAGCCAGGTAATCAGCCGCGTACGCTTTGCTGATCGTGTAGTGAAACACGTGCTGGTCATACGAGTAGGTCTTTAAGCCGCGCGTTTTCCGCCATGCGCTCACATCCATCCAAGCGGCTTCAGAAAGCTGGAACTGGCCAAGTGAGCGCCCGTTGTCCCCGTGCTGCATAAGGCCGTTGCTCGATTCAATCTGCCGAACAGCAGCGAGCAATTTTTCATTGGGCCTCCAGTTGGCTTCAACGCTTAATGCGCTCGCTGCAAACAGGACAGCAATGATATGCCTGACCATTTTTCCTCCCTTTGGTTTAAGTGGTTCTTGAGGGGGCGCAGATCGGAAAACGAGGGGGAGCCAAGGGCCGCGAGACCGGTGAGTTCAAGCCAAACAGGCCCATCGATTGGGCCAATGGTGATGTTGAAGTGGACGACTCGCATGGCAGTTAAATTACTTTGCCTAAAATACGTCCTGCCAAAAGACGGCAACAATCAGGAGTGGGGATGTCCCTCGGATAAGCCAATCCCTGAGGAGGGTGAGGAGCCGCAGCGCGGGTTATAGCAGGGAGGGAGGGTGTTTGCTCCGGGCGGGAATGGACACGTTAAACCGTTAGGCGAGCGTTAGGGGAGCGACTAAAGGGCGATCTTCTGACCCTTCCCGCGCCGCTGCCTGGAGCGTTCGACGCGCCCGTTTGAGGGAGAGGATGTGAAAGGCGAACGCCAGGGGGACCAGAAAAGCGGGCAGCAGGACGTAGGGAAAGGTGAGTGGAGCGATGTTGGGAATTTCAGTCTTCAACAGGCGCAACGGTCCAGGCGCGGAGAGAGCGCCAGTGGTGATCGTCACCAGCAGCACACCCATGGAAACAATGTTCCACAAAACGATTGGGCCTACCCAGCGCACCGAATCTGTCCGGACGAATGCCGCGAGGATGAGGGCCGTTATGCCGGGTATGATGTCAAAGTTCTGGCCATGGAAGGTCATCTCTTCGGGCATCAGATCGCGCCTATGGAGCGCCAGGATGCAAAGCTCAACCAAAACACGAAACCCCTGGATCCCGATCAAAAAGTTTTGTGAGAACTTTTCCGCAAAATCACCAGCCTTCCTGGACCAAGCCAAAGCGGCCAAGCCTAGAATCCAAGGAGCGATGACGATTAAAAAACGAGGGGGGAAGTCGTGGGGCTCCAAATACCAGCCCATTTTCGCTCGAATGGAAACGCTGACGAGCCAGAGTGCTGCTGCCCAATAGATTGTTTTACGGGCGCCTGGCCGAACATGTTTGCGAAGCATCCCGACGAGCACGTAGCCCATCACCACGCAGATCAGGAAAAAGCCGGCGGCGAGAAATGGATGATCGAAGTCGAATCGCCTAAACATGGCGTGGGCTTTCCATCCAGCGGGCGAGCAGCCAGAGAACGTCAGACAACCTATTCATGAACGTCAGGATCGCTGGATTAGGCGTGGCGTCAGCGGGCGCGGCTTCGTAGACAGCCAGAATCCGCCTCTCAGCCCTGCGGCAAGCCACGCGGGCCATGTCGAGGGCGGCCGCGCCTGCGTTCGCGCCGGGAGTCGCCCATCCTTTGAAGCTGATGTTTTGGGCTTCAAGCTCCTTTACCAGGCCGTCCAAGGGTTCCGTGAAAGCAGGGGTGACGAGGTCATATCCACCTTTTTCATATCGGGCCAAATCTTCGGGCAGGGTTGCCAATTCACCCATGACCGTGATGAGGCGGCTTTGGATCGGGAGCAACGCCGAGGTGACGAATTCGAGGTTTGCAGTGGCCCGGGCGAGACCAAGAGCGGAGTTCAGTTCGTCGATTGCGCCGCACGCTTCTATGCGCGGATGCGTCTTGGGAACGCGACGATTGAACATGAGCGCCGTTGTCCCATCATCTCCGGTGCGTGTGGCAATGCTCACGAGCGGAGGAAACCACATCGCGATTGACGCTCGCAAGGCGAATTCCTAGCTTCACGCCCCGGCAGTTCTTATGAATGCAAAGCTCCTCCTCAAAACAATTTTCCTGATTATCATCCTGCTCCTGTTGGTCATGATTGGCATGTACAACCGAAGCTGGGTGGAGTTCTCCCTGCCGCCCTTCGTTCGCGGGATTCGGCAGCCTTCAGGCATTATGTATTTCGCATTCTTCGCCGTGGGGCTGATCACCGGCACTATTTTGACCGCCGGCAAAAAGGGCGGAGGGTCCAGCAGCGGCAGCTCCAAGCCGAAAGCCTCCAAGTAAGCTTTCGGGGATTTCGCCCGAAGTTCAGGCGCAACCCTGAATGGGGTTTCCGGCCCGCGCCCGCTTGTGAGATCACAGCCTGGGGCGACGTTGCTTCATGGCGAAGTTTTCACGGAGATTCATAGATAACATCGATGGGCGCTACTACGTTGATGAGGCGTGCATTGATTGCGATCTCTGCCGCCAAACGGCGCCGGATTTCTTTAAACGCAGCCATATCGGCGCGGCCAGCCACTCGATAGTGCAGCGCCAACCCGTGACGGCACAGGAAGTCGCGGCCTGTGAGGACGCTCTCCAGGCGTGCCCTGTGAACGCCATTGGCAAGTGCGAGCAAGCGTCTGAGACCCGCACGGAGTCCTCAGAGGAAAAGCCCGAGCACGCGGCGATAGGCGCCGCATTCGGCTCCGTCTCGCCCTTCCTGGTCTAAGCCAGACCGAACGTCAGCTCTCGTTGGAGGGCATCTTGCGTGTGTCCATCTTTAGGGACGGATGCTCGTTGCCGCGCTGGTGAACGAGCGTGGCTGTCCATTCCGCAAGGCGCTGCCCCAGGATGCGGCAGGCTTCCTGGGCATCTTCGGAACGAGGCGCTTTCGCGCAGACGGCCCCGTAATGGAGCGTTGTCATGCGGGAGGCATAATCAGTGACCCCAAACACCAGAAACCCAAAGTTCATCAGCACGGTGAGCAAGCTTTGGCAGGCCAGCTCCATGCCGCCGCCCCATCCCCCAGCAGAGCTGAAGGCGCAGCCGATCTTCCCGTCGATGGCCATCCAGTGAGGCCCCATGGTCTCGTCCCAGAACCGCTTCATCTTCCACGAGAGCACCCCCATATTTGTGGGGCTTCCAACGGCTATTCCATCGCACCAAAGCACATCCTCAGGCGTCGCCTCATCAATAGACCGCACACGCACGTCTGTATTCGCAATCCGGCGCGCGCCCTCAGCCACAAACTCGGCCATTTTAGCCACATTCCCCGTTTTTGAATCGTAAAGGACAAGCACCTTGTTCACGGGGCAATAATGGGCGCGCAGAGCAGCTTCGCAAGAGGGCGTTGAAATGCTTGTGTTGGCCCCGGCCGCCCTCTATATAAGGTACGTCTCTGATCTCGCTTGATTGGTAACCATCATATCGCCGCGCCTTACCCTATGGCCGTGTGCCTTGTTCGAGGCTTCCTACTGCTTCTGCTTTGCTGCGCTGTGTTCGCGGCGAAGGGGACTTCTATTCCGGTCTCCCCCTCGAGCCCGTATTTGATTGATGCGTGGGAGACGGATGACGGCTTGCCAGAAAACTCAGCCACTGCGCTGGTCCAGACCCCGGATGGGTACCTTTGGTTTGGCACCTTCAATGGGTTGGTCCGGTTCGACGGATTCCGTTTCACGGTGTTCGATCAATCGACCACCCCGGAGATGCCGGGATCCACTGTGGTGAATCTGCACTTGGACCGCGCAAACCGGCTTTGGATAAGCACGGACAAAGGCCTGGTGCGAAAAACAGGCAACAAATGGTTCACATATGGCGTCGGGCAAGGGTGGACAGCGACTTACGTGAGGAACTTCGCGGAGAGCGAAAAGGGTGAGCTTATTATAGCGAGCTTTGATGGTCGGCTGTATCGCGTGCAGGAGGATCGGTTAATCGAGCTGCCCCCGCCGCTGCCGAACAACCCGCACGCTTTTACCTGCTATTTCGACGCGCACGGAAAACTCTGGGCTGCGAATGCCCGTTTTTACGGTTCGTGGACGGGAACGGCCTGGCAGCCCGCGCCCAGGACCTGGAGCCCAGACGATTACGAATTTTCCGCAGCAGGGCCAAACCACACGCTCCTTGTGCTGCGAAGCAATCAACTGGAGCGCTTTGAAGGCGGGGCCTTGGCGAGTCGAATGACGCTGCCGACGGTGATACGGGGGACGTGGCAACTGCGGGAAGACTCGCAAGGGCGGATTTGGAGCGCGTCGTATCGGAGCGGGCTGGATATTATAGAGCCTTCCGGGGAGATAACTCACTTTGGAAGCGCTGAGGGCTTAACGTACGAAGGCTTGCGGGCGACCTTCGAGGACCGCGAAGGCAACGTGTGGGTTGGCACCAGCGGCGGCGGGTTGATGCGCTTCAAGCGGCGGAACTTTTATCATCTGGGGATTGAGGAGGGGCTACCGGATCGGATTGTGAAAACGGTGAGCGAGGCTGCGCCGGAGGTGATGGTGGTGGGCACACACGGGGGAGGCGTCGCTCGCGTCGGTTTGGATGGAGCCTCGCGATGGTCCGTTGGGCTGGAGACCAATGCGCCGGGTTATGTGTGGAGCGTCTTTGTCGATTCCACTGGCCGGATCTGGCTCGGAGCTTATGAGCAGGGCCTGCGTGTTCTCGACGGGAGCCGCTCGCGGGTGGTGGTCAAAGGGGAGGCTGGGGTGGGTTTCTATTCAATCTTCGAGGATTCCCAAAAGAACATCTGGGCGGGGTCTGACCAATTCGTCCTGCGGGTCCGAGGCGCTGAGATGGAGACGCACGCCATTTCAACCAGCATCCGCCGAAGTGTGCGCGCTTTTGCGGAGAACCGGCGGACGGGAGAAATTTGGGCAGGAACGCATGGGGATGGCCTTTTCAAATTTGACCCGATCAAAAAGCGGTGGGCTCCCGAACCCTTGCTCGCAGGGGAAGAGATTTGGGCTCTGCACATGGACATGGAGGGAGGGCTATGGATCGGGACGGCGCAGCATGGCCTGGCCAGATTGAAGGATGGGAAGCTCGCCAGGCTCAGCCTCGCCGAAGGCCTGCCCAGCAAATCGATCAGCTCGATTTTAGACGATGAGCTGGGGTACTTCTGGCTCGGCTCGAACAAAGGCATCATTCGTGTTTCGCGCGGGGATCTTAACGCGGTGGCAGGCGGGGGAGCTGAGCGAGTTCAGGCTCAACTTTTCACCATCAGCGACGGTCTTCCGAGCATCGAGTGCGCGGGAGGCCATCAGCCGAGCGCCTGCCGGGATGCTGGCGGGCGCCTGTGGTTCGCCACGCTCAAAGGCATCGTGTGGGTCGATCCCGGCAAGTTGCAGCTGAACAAAGCCGAACCCCACGTGTTGATAGAAGACGTGGCCGTTGAGGGGCAGACTGTGGAAACGGGAGGGCTGGGCCGCCTGGAAATTCCCGCAGGGACTCGGCGTCTGAACATTCGTTATTCCGCCTTGAGCTTGACCGCGCCCGAAAAGGTGCGGTTCCAATATAGAACCCGCGGAATGGACGAGGATTGGATCGACGTCATCACGCGGCGCACCGCGTTTTTCACAGACCTTCAGCCTGGGGATTATGTGTTTGAGGTTCGGGCTTCAAACAATGACGGCGTTTGGTCTGAGAAAAGCGCGCAGCTGGCGTTCACGGTCACGCCTCTGATGCATCAAACGCTCTGGTTCAGGCTGGTTGTGGCGAGCCTGGTTTGCGGTTTAACAGGGGCGATTGGATGGAAATTCTCGCGCAACAAAGTCAAAAGGGAATTGGAGCGACTGGCGCAGGAGAGGGAAGTTTCCACTCTGAGGACGCGGCTGGCGTCCGTGCTGGAAAACACGAGCGATTACGTGGCTTTCACGGACGCGAACCACCGGATTATCTACATCAACACAGCCGGAAGGAAGCTGCTCTCACTGGCGCCCGATGCGCCCCTGGATCATCTGCAAACCAACCAGTTCTTTCCTGATTGGGCCTATCGTTTGCTCCAGCAGCAAGCTTTCCCCGCAGCGATGCGCGATGGCGTTTGGGAGGGGGAAAGCGCGTTGAAACGGGCGGATGGCTCGGAAATTCCGGTTTCGCAGGTGCTCATCGTTCATAAAAAGCCCAACGGAGCGCTCGATTTCACCTCAACGATTGCCCGCGATCTGAGCTTGTCCAAGGCTGCCGAGAATGCATTGCGGAGCAGCGAAGAGCGGTTTCGCCGCATCGCTGAGAACTTGCAGGACGTGCTCTGGATGGTGGACGCCCAGACGCGAAAACTCACCTATGTGAGCCCCGCCTACGAGCGGATATGGCAGAGGAAAGTCGCAGATCTGCAAGCGGAACGGACGCGGTTCTTCGATGCCGTCCACCCGCAGGACAAAGCCAAAGTCACCCGTTTATTCACGCGGATTTTTGACGGGTTCTTCGGCAGCATGGAATATCGGATTATCCGTGCCGATGGGGAAATCCGGTGGATTCGAGACCGCGCTTTCGCTATTCGCAATGCGGAAGGGGGGCTCGTTCAAATCGCCGGCATCGCGGAAGACTTTACAGAAAGAAAACTCCAGGAAGAGCAGCGCGAGAAGCTGGAGGAGCAGCTTCGCCAGTCCCAGAAGATGGACGCGATCGGCCAGTTGGCGGGCGGGATCGCGCATGACTTTAACAACTTACTAACCATCATCCAGGGGAACGCGGAGCTGATCCATGCGCACCGTTTGCCTCCGGAGCAGGCAATTAGCTCGGCGCGGGAGATTTGCGAAGCTTCGGAGCGCGCGGCGAACTTGACCCGGCAACTGCTCACTTTCAGCCGACGCCAGGCTGTGCAGGCGGAGCAGCTGGATCTCAACCAAATCGTCAGGGACGTGTCCAAAATGCTCCAGCGCCTGATCGGGGAGCATATCACATTGCGGACTGACCTGAGCGCGCGCGAAGCCTTGCTGAATGCGGACGCGGGAATGCTTGAGCAGGTGATCGTGAATCTCGCGGTCAACGCGCGAGATGCGATGCCCGGGGGCGGAACGCTCACGATTTCGGTCTCTTTCACCACGATTACCGACACATTGGATTGCCCCAATCCGAAAGCGCGCACCGGCGAATTTGTCGCCCTGACAGTCACTGACACCGGCACCGGCATCAAGCCCGAGCATTTGCCGCGCTTGTTTGAGCCGTTCTTTACGACGAAAGAAGTGGGGAAGGGGACGGGCCTGGGGTTGGCCACTGTGTTCGGCATCGTGCAGCAGCATGAAGGCTGGATCGATATCGACACTGCCATTGGAAAAGGAACCAGCTTCAAGTTGTTCTTCCCAGCGGCGGCGAAAGCCTTCGCCACACGCCGCACATTCCTGAGCGGTTGGAACGATTCACCCGGAACGGAGACGATCCTGTTGGTGGAGGACGAGGATCAGCTACGCAGTATGGTGAAATTGCTCCTGGAGCAGCAAGGGTACAAAGTGCTCGAAGCGCGCAGCGGCAAGGTGGCGCTGGACGACCATGGGGACGCGAAAGTGGACCTGCTCCTGACGGACATGGTTATGCCGGATGGCATCACTGGACGCGCCCTGGGTGAAATCCTGCTGGCCAAGAGCCCTGAGCTTAAGGTGATCTACACGAGCGGCTACAGTGTGGAGTTGGTCGCTCGCGGCTTTCCCTTGCAGGATGGAGTCAATTTCCTGCCGAAGCCTTACCACCCCTCCAAGCTGCTGCAGATGGTGCGAAATGCCCTCGACAGCCGCACAGATGTTGGCGCAACTGGTCCGATTGGAAAATGAAAGCCGCCCTCCTGAATCTCATCTTGGCCTTTGCCTGGGTCGTCGCATCTGGGTGCGGGAACAACAACGCTCCTCAACCAGCCTCACAGAGCGAGGCCGCTAAAACCAATAGCAAAGGTGTCATTGGGCTTTCCGTCCTCACTTTGAGCAATCCCTTCTTCAAAACGATTGGCGACAGCATGGCAGCCGCTGCAGCGAAGGAAGGTTATGAAGTTGTGGTTGTGAGCGGCGATTTCGACGTCGCTCGCCAGCAGAATCAGGTGAAGGACTTCATCGTCCGCAAGGTGGCTGCGATCGTTCTCACGCCTTGCGATTCAGTGGCGATCGGGCCTGCCATCCAGGAAGCGAACGACGCTGGCATCCCTGTGTTCACAGCGGATATCGCCTGCCTTGCCAAAGGCCCCAAGGTCGTCACGCACATTGCCACGGATAATTTCGGCGGCGGTGTGCAAGCTGGGCTGGGGATGATCCAGGCCCTCGCTCCAGCGGGAGGCAAGGTCGCTGTCATTCATCACAAGGTCGTGGAATCGTGCATTCTGCGAGTGAATGGCTTTACCCAAGCCATCACGAATCACAATCAGATGAGCCCCAGTGGCAAGATTGACATTGTCGCTGAGCTGCCGGGTGGTGGCGCGAAAGATGGAGGATTCCGAGCGGCCGAAGATTTGTTGCAAGCACACAGCGATTTGCGGGGCATCTTCGCCATTAACGATCCATCGGCTTTGGGCGCGCGCGCTGCCCTGGAGAAGGCTGGCAAGGCTGATCACATCGTGCTCATCGGGTTTGATGGTTCACCAGAAGGAAAGGCTGCCGTGAAAGCAGGCAAATTGCACGCCAGCCCTGTCCAGTTCCCTGAGCGCATCGGCTCTGAAACCTTTAATGCTATTCTGAAACATTTCGCCGGGGAGAAGCTCCCGCCGGAGACTTTGATCCCTACGGCTCTGTATAAAAAGGCCGATGCGGATCAGGATCCCTCCGTAAAGTGAGGCATCACGCGATGAACATCGCGTCTCCGTAACTGAAGAACCGGTAACGCTCCCGGATAGCTTCTCGATACGCGTGTAAAACCAGTTCGCGGCCCGTCACCTGCCCCGGCGCCGCAAACGCGCTCACCAGCATTAATAAGGTGGAGCGAGGGAGATGAAAGTTCGTCAGCAGCGCGTCCACTGCCAGAAATTGATGGGGAGGCTTGATGAAAATGTTCGTGCGCCCTCTGCCCGCCCCGATGCTTCCGCCGTTCTCGCGAGCAACACTCTCCAAGGTCCGCATCGACGTGGTTCCCACGGCCACAACCCGGTTGCCTCGTCTTCTGGCAGCGTTGATCGCTTCGGCAGCGGCTTCGGAAACGTCGTAAGTTTCTGAATGCATCCGGTGCTCTTCGACGTTGTCGACTTTAACCGGGGCGAACGTGCCGACTCCCACATGAAGCGTGACCGAGCAGACGCCAACTCCTCGCTGCTGGATTTCGGCTAACAGCTCAGGCGTGAAATGAAGCCCGGCGGTCGGCGCCGCCACGGATCCGTCTTTTGCGGCAAACACCGTCTGGTAGCGGGTCCAGTCGTCCGGATTGCAGATCATCCCCGCTCGCTCGATGTAAGGCGGCAGGGGCAGCTCTCCAATCAGCGGCAGCTGGTCGCGAAGATTTTCCACCCCTTCGAACAACAACCGGCAATGCCCCTCTGCATTTCTTTCCCGCAAGGTAGCCGTCACATCTGTCGGCAGACGCACCCGATCCAGCAAAGTAACTGATTTGTTTTCTTTGAGCTTCTTGGCGGGTTTCGCCATGCACCACCAATCGTTCACCCCGCACTCCTCGAGCAGCAGCAACTCGATTTCACTTCCCGATTCGGGTCTCGTCGCGCGCAACCGTGCTGGAAGCACACGCGAGTCGTTCAACACGAGCAAATCACCGGGGTGGAGAAGTTCCGGCAAGGATCGCATTCCGAGATGCCGCAGCTCCCCGGAAGATCGACTTAACGCAAGGAGGCGGGACTCGTCCCGGCGGGCGAGCGGCGCCTGGGCGATGAGTTCCGCGGGAAGCTCGTAATCGAAGTCAGCCGTCAGCACATGCGTAGCTAACCAAGAGAGCGGGGAGCAAGGCAAGGCGACGGAGTTATTCACAGTGTTTTCACATGCCGGGAGGTATGGTTGGGAGCAACCTGTGAGCAACCAGCCCAGGACCGCAGGTCTGTCAACCAGAAATTTTGCGAAATGTGTTGACCGTCTTGGGGCGCAAGATTTACACAATGGGGCGTTGTGGGGCGGAGTGGGGCAGAAATGCTCCAGTTGATACCCAAAATGTCTGCTGAAACCCATCAAATTGAACCCGTTTACTACACGCGTAAGTTCAAACACGTCGTGGATGGGAAGCGGCGCGTTCAAGTTCCAGCGGATTGGCGCAACAAGGGTGAAACTCGGTTCGCGCTCATTTTCTGGCCTGGAGCTTCGCCACAGGAATCGTGCTTATTGGGTCTCCCCCCCTCCGAATGGCAAAAGCTCGTGACCAAGCTCGAACAACTCTCTTTTGCCTCGGATCCGCGCGCGGATTCGCTCCGGCGTCTGATCGGCGCGAACTCGGATCATGTGACCGTTGACTCCGCCGGGCGCATTAGCCTCGACGAATCGCTGGCCGCTTCGGCTGGGCTAGAAAAAGAAGCTTTATTTGTTGGCATGGTGCACCGGTTCCAGATCTGGAACCCGGAGCGCTACGCGGTCGTTTCCACACGGGATGCCGCCTTAACCCAGGATGCTTTCGGTTTAATTTAACTATGGGACACCTGATTAATCTTTTAGCGGCCACTCAGAGTTTTCTGAGCGGACGCATGCCATCCGGTCGGTTCCAGATGCGGGAGAAATATCTGCTCCCTCGTTTTAACGCGGACCGTCCAGACCCTCTGCCGTCATCCGCTGCAACGGCCACGGTGAGCGCACAAGCTCCTGCGGCGCAGCAACCTGCGCTGCCGACGCAAACTCAGTCTGGCATGAAAGCCACGGCCAACCTGCTGCGGCTTTTCGGAGGACGGCCTTTGAAGACGCCGGAACCGCAGGTTACGCGCTTCGCAAACGTTAAAGTAGTTCGCAACGATTTAGAGGATTCCGACATCCTCGTTGCTCCCCGCGGACAGGCAGCCAGCTTCCTCGAAGAACAGGAGCAGGCTCGCAGCCGCAGGCAAGTGGATGTCCATGAGCAATTAACGCAAGCGGCAGCCCGGTTGCGGGAGAAAATTGGCATCTAGAATGTCCGCATCCTTCCATCACCTGCCTGTGATGCTTCCTGAAGTGCTGGAGGCGCTGCAGCCTCGCGCGGGGAAAGTGTATGCGGATGGCACGGTTGGTGGGGGAGGGCATTCCGAAGCTATCCTGCGGGCAAGCGCTCCGGATGGGTTCCTTTATGGGTGTGATCAGGATGAGGATGCCTTGCAGGCAGCGTCCGAACGTTTGAGTGGCTACCCCGGCCGTTTCGAGCTTCGCCGGATGAACTTCCGGGAGATGGACAAATGGCTGGGGTCGGATCGGTGTGACGGGGTGCTTCTCGACCTTGGTGTCAGCTCCCATCAACTGGATCGCGCTGAGCGTGGCTTCAGCTTCATGCAGGATGGTCCACTAGACATGAGAATGGATAGGCGGGCCAAACGAACAGCGGCCGACCTGCTCAACACCACGGCGCCTGATGAATTGGCGCGAATCTTCTGGGAATTCGGCGATGAGAAGCACTCCCGCAAGTTCGCGCGGGCAATCGATGCGGCGCGCCGGGTCACTCCCTTTCGCACCACCAGCCAACTGGCTGACCTGATTGAGCGTGAAGAGCCTCGCCGGGGCCGGAAGACGCACCCAGCAACAAAGGTTTTTCAAGCATTGCGCATCGCGGTGAACGATGAGATCGGGGCGTTAAAGGCGGGGCTGAACGCAGCCTGGAAGGTTCTTCGCCCTGGGGCGCGCCTTGCGGTGATTACATTTCATTCCCTTGAAGACCGGGTGGTGAAGGAATTCGGCCGCGCGTTGGAGAAGGATTATGTAGTGCAAGGGGAGGTCGATCGCCCTGAATTCCGCACCCCCCGGCAGCCGCTTCTGCGTTGGGTTCGCCGCAAAGCCATTTTGCCGAGCGATGAAGAGCAAACCCGCAATCCACGCGCCCGAAGCGCGCAGCTTCGGGTGATGGAGAAACTCGCATGAGCAAGCGCAGCCGCAACAAATTGCCGTTGGTGGCACGTTGGCCTTTTTGGCTTTGCCTCGTCGCGGGGCTGGTCGGTTTGTCCCTGCTTTGGCAGCAGCAGCAGATTTCGAAGTTGGGCGCGCGCATCAAGGAGAAGGAAATTCGCCTCGATGAACTGCGCCGCCAAAATGCCGCAAAAGTTCGCGAGCTGGCGATGATCAGCTCGCCGCGTGAGATCGAAGCCCGCATCAAGCGCATGGGCCTCGAATTGGTTTTACCCCAACCGGACCAGATCGTCCGGATGGTGGAGCCCCCGAGTGGGGAGGAACCGAGCCAGGTTGTCCGGACCGCCTTCACCGGACAACCTGCTCGATGATTTGCATGGCCTCGTATCAACAACATCGCCGTCTGTTTTGGCTCTGCCTGGGCCTGCTGACCTGCTTTGGCGCGCTCGCCGCGCGGCTGGTCCAGCTCCAGGTCGTGCAGCACGAGGAGATGCTTGGCCTGGCCATGGACAACACGCAGCGCACCTTCGTGCGCGAGCCGCGCCGGGGTGATATCCGGGATATTCGCGGCAACCTCCTCGCGACGAGCAAGGAAGTGAAAACCGTCTGCGCCGATCCAAGCCTGATCGGGCCGCACGCCGACTTGGTCGCGCGCACGATAGCTCCCTTGATTCGGATGCCGCTGCCGGAGCTTGCGCAGAAACTCACGCCCCGGACCTGGGTCGATGCCCAGGGGAAGACGAACGTGGATAAATATGTGGTGCTGGAGCGCAAGGTGGATGAGGAACGCTGGCGCGACTTGCAGAAAGCAATGGCTGAGTTGCCGCATCCAGAGAGCCGACCCTTAACTAAGCGCGAGAAGGTGGAATGGGCGCGGCTCCGGACTAAAGCATTGTTCACGGAGCCGGACCAACTGCGAGTTTACCCCAACCAAAGCCTGGCTGCGCACGTGATCGGGTTCGTCGGTGTTAACGAGGTGATCACCAACGGGAGCCGCGCGATCGTGACCAAAGGAGTGGATGGCGTTGAGTTCACGATGAACACGGCGCTGACTGGCGTCCAAGGCTTTCGCCAGACACTCACCGACGCCAAGCGCAGGGAAATGGTGGCCTTCCGTGAGCAGGATGTGGCCGCTAAGGCGGGGCTTAACGTCGTCCTGACATTGGACGCGGGCATTCAGCACATCATCGAGACGGAAATGGCAGAAGCCCTGCAAAAGCACACGCCAGAAGGTGCGATGGTTGTCGCTCTGCGCCCGAGCACAGGGGAGATCCTTGGGTTGGCAAGTTATCCGAATTTCGACCTGAACGACCCCGGCAAGGCCACTCTTTCCGCGCGCCGCAATCGCATTATCAGCGACGTCGCGGAGCCTGGATCCACGTTCAAGATCGTGGTCGTTTCCGCTGGCCTGAACGAAGGGTTGATCAAGCTGACCGATCAATTTGATTGCGAGAATGGATTGTGGCAGTGGGGCGGCCGCTCGTTGAAGGATGATCACCACTACGGTCTTCTGAGTGTCCGTGACGTCATTGGCAAATCCTCAAACATCGGCTCGGCCAAAATCGCGCTGCTGTTACGCGAGCAGAAAGTTTTGGATTACATCAAAGCCTTTGGTTTCGGACAGCGTTCGGGCATCTCGTTGCCAGGTGAAGTTCGCGGCATCGTGCATGAGCTGCCGAAGTGGAGCAAAATTTCGATCACCCGCCTTCCGATGGGCCATGAGATTGCGGTGACGCCGATCCAAATGGCCATGGCGATGGCTGCAATGGCCAATGGCGGCCTGCTCATGCAGCCGATGATCATCGACCGTCTTGAAGATGATTCTGGGAAGGTCGTAGTCAAGCACCAGCCGCGCGTCGTGCGGCGCGTTATCCAGGAAGCTGCCGCCCGCCAAACGGTCGAAGCCCTCAAATCCGTGGTCACCACAAATGGCACAGGCCCAAAGGCTGCGCTGAAGCATCACACCGTCGCGGGCAAAACCGGCACGGCTCAAAAGGCTGGCGCGGGCGGCTATATCAGCGGGGCATACTATTCTTCATTCATCGGTTTTTTCCCGGCGGACAATCCCCAGCTGCTCATCGCTGTTTCGTTCGATCATCCGAGGAACGGCTACTACGGCAGCACCGTTGCCGCACCTGTTTTTCATCGCATCGCGGAGCGCGCCGCAAACTACTTGGCTATTCCGGCGGACATCGCCCCGGAACCGCCGAAAGTCGCCGCGCATCTACCACACAAAAAATCCCGCGAGCCTAACCCATGACGAGCTATGCGCCTCAAAGATCTTGTTGAACGGCTCGGACCGGTGCGAGTCGAGGGGCCGATTTCCCGCGAAGTGCGGGGGATCACCACGGACTCACGCGTCGTTACACCGGGGATGCTTTACGTTGCGCTGCCTGAGTCAGACCGCGATTACAATCGATCCATCCACGCGGCCGTTGATCGCGGCGCAGTGGCTGTAGTCACTGAAAAGTCACAGCTGGGCAAAGGCGCTCCGCGGGCAGCCGCGATCCATGTGCGTGACGCGAAGGCGGCATTTGCGCGGGCCGCCTCGAGTTGGTACAGCGATCCTTCAACCAAGCTCGAAATCATCGGCGTTACTGGCCAAGGCGCGACTGAGACTGCCCTGATCCTGAAGCGGCTCCTCTGCACCCTAAAGCGGAAGGCCGGCCTCATCACTCCGACCCGGCATGAAGTCGGTGAACGCTTTTTTCCAGCCCCTCCCATTCCGCGCGATGCCTTGGAAACCCAGCGCCTCCTTGCGCAGATGGCTCGCATGGATTGCCAGGTCTGCGTGATTGAACTTGGCGATGATCCGTTAGCTGAAGCTCATGCTCTCGGCCTCGGGCTCGCAAAGCTGATTCTGTGCGGAAATGCCCAAAGCGCTTCCGTGCAGCAACCCCGTGGATGCAAGACACAGCTTATCGCGCCCGTGGGGGCGTATGCGGATCATGGTTGCCGGCATTACGGCATTGGCGCAGGTGAAGTTCGCGCTGAGCGCCTGCATTGCTCCCGGCAAGGCGCTGTGTTCCAGCTCGCGATTGATGACAAAGCTGCTCATTGCGCTGTGGAGTCACTCGGCTACCAGCGGGTGATTCAGTTCCTGGCGGCGATTGCAGCCATAGAACTTGATAGGGCTGAGCTTGAGGCGGTTTGCTGTTACGCGCGGTCGATCACCGCAATCCCGGGTCGTCTGCAACGAGTCGCTGAAGGGGATGGCTTCGAAGTTTATGTGGATGGCGCAGCGAATGCCGCTGCCATCGGCCGCTTATTAAATGCCGTCCGGCCGTTTGCGCACCAACGTTTAATCGTCGTCGGCGGCGCCTCAGCGAGCGATTCGGCTGCCCAACGACAGGCGCTCGGAGAAGCGCTTGCACCCGCGGACGTCGCCATTGTCACTTCCAACAACCCCGGGAACGAATCACCCGAAATAATCGCGCACCAGGTCGCGCGTGGAGTCCAAGCGGTTAAAGCTGGGCAGGTTCTCATCGAAGTTGACCGAGCCCGCGCGATCGAGGTGGCGATTGGCATGGCTCAACGCGGCGATCTCATCCTCATCACAGGCAAGGGTGAAGCCACCACGGATAACCGCAACGGTGTGATTGCGCCTTTTGACGATGCGGAAGTTGCGCGGCGCATCCTGCAGTATCGCCAGCTGGTTTCAGGTCTGGATCCGGGGGGAACACGTCGCGAAACAACCCCGCAATTTGTGAGGTAATGAATCGTGGGCGCCGCATTAACAACCCGAAAGAGCTGATGGAACCTTTGTCTATTGAGTTCCTCGCCGCGAGCTGTGGCGGAGAGTTGGCGCGGCCAACTCCCGGGCTGCTCGTGCAGCGAATCTGCTCGGATACGCGCGCCCTCCAGCCTGGCGATCTCTTCGTGGCCCTTCGCGGCGAGAATTTTGACGGACACAATTTCCTGAACGAGGCCTACTCGAAGGGCGCTGTCGCTTTCTTGGTTGAGCGGCAGCGCCTTCCTTCCGATTTTCAACAATCCGCCATTATCGTTGAGGATTGCCGCTCTGCGCTTGGCAAAATCGCCGCTCGTTACCGGGCGACACTGCCGACGACCGTCATTGCTGTGGCGGGTTCCAATGGGAAAACCACCAGCAAGGAACTCATCGCCGGAACGCTGCGGTCCGCTCTTAAAATTCACGCCAGCCAAGCGAGCTTCAATAACGACATCGGCGTCCCGCTGACGCTCCTCGGGCTGGATGCATCGCACCAGGCTGCTGTTGTGGAGATTGGGACAAATCACCCAGGCGAACTCGAGCCTTTGGCGCGCATGGCCCAGCCGCAGATTGGAGTCATCACCAGCATTGGCCGCGAGCATCTCGAGTTTTTCCATGACTTGAAAGGTGTCGCTCAGGAAGAAGGCGCTTTGGCCGAAGTCATTCCGGCATCCGGCAAGTTGTTCATCAACGGCGACAGCCCGGAACTCGAGAGCATCATCCGGCGAGCCCGGTGCGAAGTCATCCGATGCGGGGCAGGGGAGCAGAACGACTGGCGTTGCTCGGATGTGAGCATCACTGCGTCAGGAACGGAGTTCCAGGTTCATTCCCCGACTTCCAGGTTTAATGGGCGATACACCGTCAATTTGTTGGGCGCGCATATGGCCGTGAACGCGCTCTTCGCCCTCGCGATCGCTGCAAGCCTGGGGCTCACGCCGGAGCAGGCGAGGGAAGGCCTCTCGCAAGCGCAAGGGGCCAAAATGCGACTTCAGGTCGTTCAAACCCCCGAGTTTCTCATCTTGAATGACGCCTATAACGCCAACGCTGACTCGATGGCTGCGGCTGTGGAGACGTTGGCTCAATACCCCGCCTCGGGCCGCCGAGTCGCCGTCCTGGGGGATATGGGAGAGCTGGGCTCGGCTGCCGCTGATTCTCATCTCGAAATCGGCAAGCGTGTTGCTAATGCAGGCGTGGACCTCCTGATCGCGGTGGGCCGATGGAGCGGCGTTGTTGCTGAAGCCGCGCGGGCCAGCGGTTTGCAGCAGGTCCAGGCCTTTCGCACGGTTGAAGATGTCGCGCCAGTTTTTAGGCAATCGCTGCGGACAGGTGACACGATTTTGGTCAAAGCCTCGCGTTCAGCCCGCCTGGAGCGGCTGGTCGAAACTTTGAGCGGGAAATAATTCAGATGCTCTTTTACTTGAGCCAGTACTTGCAAGCGCAAGCAGAGGGAACGGAGTGGGAATCCACTTTCGGCCCCCTGCGCCTGCTCACCTACATCACCTTCCGCAGCGCGGGCGCGGCCATCACGGCGTTGCTCCTGAGCTGGTTCTTCGGACCAAAGGTGATTGCCTGGCTCAAGCGGCTCAAATTTGGCCAGGACTACGCGGATAAAGCCGAAGAAGCAGGCGGCATGGCCGCTCGCATCATCAACAAAAAAGGAACGCCCACCATGGGCGGGCTGCTCATCGTGCTCGTGGTGGATCTATCTGCCATTCTCTGGGCGCAATGGAATGAGCTGATCATTCTCACCTTGTTGTCGCTGGTGGTTCTCGCAGGGCTCGGATTTTACGACGACTACGCGAAGATCACTAAACAGACCAGCGCGGGGGCTGCTGAGAACGTGAAGCTGGTGGTTCAGGCGGCGCTCGCGTTGTTCATTTCGATTTACCTGCTCTCACTCCCCAGCACCCGCCATCTGATCAGCGAAGTGATGGTGCCTTTTTATAAGTATCCAATTCTGACGGGCGTCGGCTGGGTTGGGATCATCATTTCGTCCTTCGCGATTATCGGCAGCTCGAACGCCGTTAACCTCACGGACGGTTTGGATGGCCTGGCGATTGGATGCACGCTGATTGTCACAAGCGTTTTTGTTGTTTTCACTTACATCGCCGGAAACAAAGAAATCTCCGGCTACCTGCAAGTGCCGCATGTGCCCGGGGCAGGGGAGCTGACCATCCTTTGCTCAGCCCTGGTTGGCGCAAGCCTTGGTTTCCTGTGGTACAACTGCCACCCAGCCCAGGTGTTTATGGGGGACACGGGCTCCCTCGCTATTGGCGGGGTGCTTGGCATCATCGCTGTTCTTATTCATCAACCTTTCATTCTGCCCATCGCGGGCGGCGTTTTCGTGGCCGAAGCGCTATCCGTGATGATTCAACGCGGTTGGTTCAAATACACGAAACGCACTCGGGGCGCTGGCGAGCGGATCTTTCTGATGGCTCCGCTTCACCATCATTTCGAGAAAAAAGGGTGGTACGAGTCGCAGGTGGTGACCCGTTTTTACATCCTCTGCGTGCTATGCGCGCTGATCGCCTTGAGCAGTCTGAAACTGCGGTAATAACCTAAAAGCAAGTCAACCGGGAAAAATGCTAGAAACACGCTTTTTAACCTTGAGTCACGGCAAGCGAGTCACAAGGTAAGCAGCGCAAAATTTTGCAGAGACAATTGCTCTTTTAACCACAACTCAAAACACGCTCCTCAGATGAACACGCCCAATCCTCTTATGCCACAAGGCTCCCTTCTCCGACCGAAAGGCGGATCCAATGTTCGGCTCGCGGTCGTCGCAATCATTGCCGTTCACCTCATTTTCTTCGGCAGCCTCCTCCTCGTTCCTGGCTGCTCGAAGGAGAATAAAGACGCGGGCACAGGCGCCGGCGCCACCAACACCAACTCAGCGGCCTACACGATGCCGCCGATGGACACCAGCTACTACAGCAGCCCAACGAATCTTCCAGTGGCTGACACTGGCATCGGCAGCAACGCCGTGGGCGCCACCACTGTGGACACATCGTTCCCGGGCACGAATCTCGCCGTGGATACAGGCGCAACAGCGACTGGCGCGATCACCAGCTTGCCTCCAGTGACCATTGACCAGATGCCGAGCACACCTGAGTCGAAGGAGTATGTCGTTCAAAAGGGCGACTCCTATTACAAGATCGCCAAGCTTCATAACACCACCGTTGGAGCAGTGGCCAAGGCCAATCCGAGCGTCAACCCAGCCAAGCTGAAGGTGGGCCAGCGGATTCAAGTTCCCGTGGGATCTCCTGGCAGCGCAATCTCCGGCACAGGCTCCGGATCAACCCCAGGGACTGCCACCGCGAACGGGCAATCAAACGGCAACGGCGCAACCAGCTCCTACACGGTGAAAGCGGGCGACACGCTGACCAAGATCGCCCAACGCAACGGAACTACTGTCAAAGCAATTCGCCAGGCGAATAATCTTCGCACCGATCGCGTGAACGTGGGTCAAAAGCTGAAGATTCCAGCTCGCAACGGTGGCGGCAACAATGGCAGCGCGCCTGCCGCCGCTCCTGCTTCCACCGCGCCGTTGGTCGAGCCAACCGCTCCGACGTTTAACGCGCCGATTTCCACAAACTAGTTCTCCGCCCGCACCGCAAGCAAGTATGAGAGTGGCTGTCACAACGCTTATCGCCGCAGTGGCCGCGCTCACGACCCTCGGATTCCTCATGCTTTACAGCGCGGGGATGCAAACCCAGGGCCTTTATTTCGCGCGGATGCAGTTTGTGTGGGCGATTCTCGGCGTAATTGGGGCGTTCGCGTGTTCGCGCTTCGATTACCGGAAGCTTCGCAACCTGGCGCCTGTGGTTGGGGTGGTCGCCGCCGTGCTGCTGGTCCTCGTGTTGATTCCAGGCATTGGGACATTTAAAAACGGCGCTCGGCGTTGGTTCGATCTTAAGGTGATGCTTTTCCAACCTTCAGAGTTGGGGAAGCTCGCGCTCATCCTGGTAGTTGCCCTTGCCATGGAGCGTTGGCAACGGCAGATGCACACATGGTGGAAGGGCTGCTTTGCCCCCGCCGCGCTTGCCGGGTTGTTCATCGGCTTGATCTTTTTGGAGCCTGATCGCGGCACCGCCATCCTGCTCTGCGTGGTAACGTGCGCAATCTTTCTGCTCGGCGGGATGCGCATCCGCGCCATCTCTCTGCTCGCGACTGTGTCCATCGCGGCGATTGCGCTGGCAATCATGGTGGATCCGGTCCGCCGCAGCCGGGTCGCCAGTTGGGCCAAGCCCGAGCTTCATCGCGAAGGCAAAGGTTACCAGGCATGGCAGGCGAGCATCGCCCTGGGCGCAGGCGGGCCAACGGGCGTCGGCCTTGGCAACGGCCGGCAAAAGCTCGGGTTCGTTCCTGAGCATCACACCGATTTTATCTTCTCCGTCGTGGGTGAAGAGTTGGGTCTGCCGGGCACACTGGGTGTCACGACCGGCTATGTGATCATCGCGCTTGCTGGGTTTTATATCGCCTGGCGAGCCAAGGATGCTTTTGGGACGCTGGTTGGGGCGGGCATCACGACATTAATCACCACGCAAGCTCTCATTAACATTGGCGTCGTGACGGGCTCAATTCCGAATAAAGGATTGGCGTTGCCATTCATGAGCTATGGCGGCTCTAACCTGCTTTTGATGTTCGGCTGCATTGGCATCCTGCTCAACATCGCGGCTGTTTCCTCCGAGAAAGAGGAGCTTGTTGAGCAAACCGAGCCGATGCTTGCCCTGGAGGAGGTTTCCGCGTGAGTGAAGCGCCGTTCATTGCAATCACGTGTGGCGGGACCGGCGGGCACTTGTTCCCAGGCATGGCTATCGGGCGAGCCCTTATCGAGCGTGGATGCAACGTCGCGCTGATGGTGTCGGCTAAAGCGGTCGATCAACTCGCGACGCGCGGGGTTTCGGATTTTGAGATTGTCACAGTTCCCGCTGAGCAGTTGAGCAGAACTGCCCCTCTTAATTTTGTGCGGGGCGCCTCCCGCTCCTTTACTCTCGCTCGGGCGTTGTTCAAGGAGCGCAACCCTGCCGCAGTGCTCGGGATGGGCAGTTTCACCTCTGTTGGGCCTATGCTGGCGGCGAAGTCCCTCGGCATCCGCACCTTCCTCCACGAGGCAAATGCCCTTCCAGGAAAGGCCAACCGCTATCTCGCGCCGCTCGTGGATAAAGTTTTCCTAGGTTTTCATGATTCAAAGGGAGCCCTGCGCCAAACGAATGTGGAGGTCACCGGGACGCCTGTTCGCGAGGAAATTGCGGCCGGCGATCCGAGCGCCTCAAGGATGGCTCTGGGTCTGCATCCACAGCGGCCCACGATATTGATCATGGGCGGAAGCCAGGGCGCGACGGCTCTGAATCAACTCATTGTAAAAGCGCTGCCCGATCTGCTCACTCGCTGGCCTGATCTTCAGTTCATCCACCTTAGTGGAGCGTCAGATTTTGCGTCTGTCCAAGCCGCTTACAAAGCTGCCGGAGCTAAAGGATTGGTTGCCCCTTTTCTGACGGAAATCAATTACGCGTTGAACGCAGCGACGGTGGCGATCGCCCGCTCGGGCGCTTCCACCCTGGCAGAGTTTGCCACGGTGCGCCTTCCTGCTTTATTTATCCCGCTCCCCACGGCCGCGGATGATCATCAGACGTTGAACGCTCATGCTCTTGTGAAGACGGGAGCCGCGTTGCTGCTGCAACAGCGCGAAGCCACACCCGAGCGGCTGGTTCAAAAGCTCAGCGGCTTGCTCGATTCGCCCGAGACTCGCGCTTTCACACAACATGAGCTGGGAAAGTGGCAGTTTCCAAACCCAGCCCAGGTGGTCGCGGACCGGATCCTGGAAAGCATTGGCTGGGAAGCTCCTGATTACGAAGCGGAGTTGCTCCGCAGCTACCAGGCAAAGCTGAACCCGCCAACTCGCACGAGTGTGCTTGAACCTCAATCTGAATTTGCCAACGCATGAACACACGCCTTCACGAAATTCCAGCGCTCATGGGAGAGGGCAGCGTGGTTCGCTTCAACGAGCCGATGGCGCGCCACACAACCTTGCGCGTCGGCGGCCCAGCCGATTGCTGGGTTGAACCTGGTTCCGAGCAGGCCCTTTCTGTGCTGCTGCGGTTCTGCGCGGAAGCTGCGATTCCCTTCCTCGTTGTCGGACGGGGGTCCAATCTTCTGGTGAGGGACGGCGGCATTCGCGGCGTGGTGATTTGCCTCTCGCAACCCGCATTCTCCCAAGTGGTGGTTGTCGGCAATGAGCTGCATTGCGGCGCGGGCGCACGGTTGAAGCAAGTGGCGAACGAGGCGAAGCGGCAGGGTTTAACCGGGCTCGAATTTTTGGAAGGCATCCCTGGCAGCATCGGCGGGGCTTTGCGCATGAACGCAGGCGCGATGGCTCGAGCAACCTTTGATGCGGTGAAGCGTGTGCGCTACATGAACATTTTTGGGGCCGCTCGCGAAATTGCTCGTGAAGACCTGCGCGTGGAATATCGCAAGTGCGAGTTTCTCAAGCACCACCTCGCAATCGGCGCTGTGCTCGCGGCTGAACCGGCTCCGCGCGAGGTGATCGAGACGCGGATGAATGAGTATAGCCGCAAGCGCTGGGATTCTCAGCCTGCGGCCCCGAGCGCGGGGTGCATCTTCAAGAACTCGCCGACCGTCCCTTCCGGGAAGCTCGTGCAGGAACTCGGGTTGAAAGGCCTGAAGATCGGCGGCGCTGCTGTGTCAGATGTCCACGGCAATTTCATTGTCAACGAGGGCGGCGCCACTGCAGCGGATGTCCTTCGTCTGATTCGCGTGATTAAACAACGCGCACGGGATGACCGCAGCATTGAGTTGGAAACCGAAGTCGAGATTGTGGGTGAGCCGGGCTCTGCGGAGGAATCCGAAATCCCTGACCCTGCAGGTGAATTGGTCTTAATTTAAAATGTCGAACGGGGCATCGATCGTGGTGATGTATGGCGGGTTCTCCGCTGAGCGGGAAGTGTCGCTCCGTTCGGGCGCAGCCGTGGCCGCAGCCCTGCGCAAACGCCAGTTCAAGGTCACGGAGATGGACATTCGCGACCAGGACTGGACCTTGCCTGAGGGAACAGACGCCGTTTTTTTGGCGCTCCACGGCGCGTATGGTGAAGACGGCACTATCCAGCGGCGACTCGATTTTCTCAAAGTTCCTTACACAGGTTGCGACGCGGAGTCGAGCCGGGTTGCTTTCGATAAACTGCTGACGAAACTTCGGTGCATTCAGAGCAACGTCCCCACACCGCCTTACCACGTTCTGGCCTCGGCCACCGACGCAATGCCTGAAGGCTTGACCCCTCCGCTCGTGCTGAAGCCGCTCCGCCAAGGTTCGAGCGTTGGGCTGCAATTCGTGGACTCCCGCGAAGCCTGGAGCGCCGCCGTCACATCTTGCTTTCAGTACGACTCCGAGATTCTCGTTGAATCGAGGATTGTTGGGCGGGAAACGACCGTTGGCATTCTGGAGGACAAGGCTCTTCCGATTGTTGAAGTCCGCCCCCGCCGCGGAGCCTACGATTACGCGAACAAATACACCGCTGGCGCCACAGAATATCTTTGCCCGGCGCCCTTCGATGAGCCGGTTCAACGAGCAATTCAGGAGGCTGCTTTGGGCGCTTACCACGCTGTGAATGCGCGCGATTATGCCCGGGTCGATGTGATGGTTGATCAACAGAACAAACCATGGGTGCTGGAGATCAACACTCTGCCGGGGATGACCGAAACAAGCCTGCTGCCGAAGGCCGCTGCCGCCGCGGGACTCTCTTACGAGGCTCTTTGTGAGCGGATGGTTCAGCTCGCGTTGCAACGGAAGGAAAACGCCTGATATGTGGCCGTTCCGGAAAAAGAAGAACAAAGTTTTCCAACAGCCAGACCTGCTTGATTTGGAAGGCCGCATCGGGCCGAAACGCCGGCAGCAAGTCCGCCATTTCTGCAATGCGCTGGGCGTCACCATTGCGGTCGTGATGGCAGGGTGGAGCCTTTGGTGGGGCAGTGAAGCTTTATACTCGCAGTGGGTGCTCAAGAACGAAGCCTTGGCTTTAAAGCGCCTGGATATTCGCAGCAACGGCCTCATCCCAGCCGCGCAAATTCAAAAATGGGCCCGCGTGAAAGAAGGCGACAACCTGCTTGCGCTCGACCTCTCACAGATAAAGCGGAATTTGGAGTTGGTCCCGCTGGTTGAGCATGCCGGGATCGAGCGTCTGTTTCCAGACACGCTCCGGATCTTTGTGGCGGAACGACGTCCTATCGCGCAGGTGCGGGCGTATCAAACCACTGCCGGCCAGACCGGCATGGCTCCCCAGCTCTTTTACCTGGATAGGGATGGTTACGTCCTGTTGCCGCTCGAACAGCAAGCGGAAGCGTGGCGCAGGCTCGGGGAATCGATTCCGCACATCTCCGGGATCAATGCTGACCTGCTCCGTCCGGGCCGCCAAATCACCGCCATTGAGGTGCGATCAGCCTTGGAATTCATCGAGCGCTTCAAGAAATCACCGCTGGCTCGCCGCGAGTTGTTGCGGAATATCGATCTTTCGGAGAAGCAAGCCATGCGCGTGAGCACATCTTCAGGGGCTGAAGTTTCGCTCGCGCTCCAAGATTTTCAAGGCCAGCTCGCGCGCTGGCGGGCTGTTCACGATCTGGGCGTTCAACAGCGGCGGGAGCTTGCCACGCTCGATTTAGCCATAACCAATTATGTTCCTCTGCGGTGGGTTGTGCCGGAGGAGCAAGGGAAGACAAACAAACCTGCGGCCGCAACGACGGCTTCGCGCAAACGCAATGTTTGATTCGGACTCAACCATCGTCGGGCTGGAAATTGGAACCACCAAGATCTGCGCTGTTGTCGGCGCGGTGAATGACGCCGGCGGCCTGAACATCGTCGGCATCGGCCAGGCCAAATCACGCGGCGTTCGCAAAGGTGAGATCGTCGACGCTTCCCTCGTTCAGGAGGATGTTCGCGCGGCCATTGTTGAAGCCGAGCAGATGGCGGATGCTGAGATCCGCAGCGTTTACCTTTCGGTCACGGGCAACCACGTCAAAAGCTTCAACAACCGCGGCTTTCATCCCATCGTTTCGCATGACCGGGCCATTTGCGAAGAGGATGTCCAGGATGTCATCAAGAACGCGAAGGCGATCACGCTTCCGGCTGAAAACCGTGTGCTGCACATGATTCGGCAGCAGTTCCTCGTTGATGGGCACCCCGGGATCACCAATCCGGTCGGGATGATGGGCGCGAAGTTCGAGGTGGACATGCATGTCATCCACGGGAACTACAACCGGCTCACCAGCATGATCCGGGCGGTGAAGGCATTGCAGTTGGACGTGCACAACGTCGTCTTCAGCGGCCTCGCTGCCTCACTCGCGCTGCTTGAAAACGAGCACAAAGAGCTGGGCGCGCTAGTGATCGATATGGGCGCGGGCACGACCGATTACGTGGTTTACTCCGGCGGGCTCATCAAACATAGCGGCTCACTCGCTGTTGGGGGCGATCACGTTTCCAACGACCTCGCTTACGGCTTGAAGGTTCCTTTAAGCCGCGCTGAAAAGCTGAAGCTGGATCATGGCGCCGCGGTGGCCCTGGAGCTTGGCCAGACCAAGAGCATCACTTTGCCTAGCGAGGTCGGCTTGCCGGATCGCGTCCTGAACCTGGTTCACCTCCAGGAGATCATGAGCGCGCGCCTTGAGGAAACCTTGGAAATTATCGCGCACGACCTGCATCAATGCGGCCTTCTCGACAGCCTTGGGGCTGGGGTATTTCTGTGCGGCGGCGGCGCGCGCATCCCGCACATAGACCGTCTCGCGTCTGACGTTTTCAACGCCACCGTCACCGTGGGTAAAACAAATTCTGTGAGTGGCGCGCGGTCCGCGCTGGATCAACCGGAGTTCGCCACGGCCATTGGGCTGGCTCGGTTCGGCTACCTGGAAAACCGGCGAAAGTTTGAGGAGAAAACGGGATCAGGATTGCGTGGAGCGATCTCACAACTATTCAGGAGGGCTTAACATGCTGAACACGCCGCCATCCCTGCCTAGCAAACCGCGTGTGAAACTTTTCGGCGTTGGCTCCGCCGGGCTGGCGTTGCTCAATCGGGTGCATGGGCAACCCTGGGCGACGGGAAACTGCGTGGCGCTGCACGCCAGCGCCAAGGTTCTCGCCGCTTGTGATGTGCCCCGCAAGGTTCTTCTCGGTGAATCGCGGCTGCATGGACTTGGTTGCGGCGGAGATCCCATGGTGGCTCAAGCCATCGCTGAAGAAGAGAGAGGCATCCTCAGTCACTTATGCCAGGATGCTGACCTGGTGTTCATTTTAACAGGCCTTGGCGGGGGCGCGGGCACCGGCATCACGCCGACGCTGGCCCGCATTGCCCGCGAGGGAGGCTCATTGGTCATTGTGCTCGCAGCTTTGCCCTTTGCCTTCGAGGGCCCCCGGCGGCAGGAGCAGGCCCGCGCCGGCTTGCTGCACATCAAGCAATGCGCGGACATCGTGATGTGCCTCCCGAACCAAAAGTGCGCGCGGCTGCTGGATAAAGCCACAGTTCCCGACACCTTTCAGCTCACGAACCAAATGGCTGCGGATGCCATTCGCTCCATCGCCCAAATGGTCACGCATCCTGGGTTGATTAACCTGGATTTCGCCTACCTTTACAGTGTGCTGCGCGGCAAGGATGCGGAGAGCGCCTTTGCCGTCGGCCGCGGCTCTGGCGAGCATCGGGTTCAGCAAGCTGTTGATGTTATCGTCAATTCACCTTTGCTCGACGGCGGGAAGGTGCTCGCGGAGGCCGATAACGTGGTGGTCAGCATCGCCAGCGGCTCCGATCTCACGCTGGTCGAGATCGAAACTCTGATGTCGCAGCTCGAGCGGCGCACGGGGAAAGCCCAGGTTGTCGTCGGCGCCACTGTGGATGCCGCCCTGCAAGGGCAGCTCGAAATCACCGTGGTGGCCAGTTGCTGCGCTTCCGCCGCGCTGGAGGAGCGAAGCGCGCTGATTGTTCGGGCGTCAGATGCTTCGGCGGAGCCTTCCTCAGCATTGGGTGAGTCGAACTTCTTCAATTTTAGCGCGGCCAACGTCCGGCCACCCTCGCGGTTCACCGCGCCAGCCCCATCGCTTTCGCAGGAACAAACGGAGAATCTCTTCAAACAGCAGCTCAAGCGAAGTGGCCGCAAATCCTCTGCGTCGGCCCGGATGCAGCAGGGAACGTTGCCGTTGGAGATCATCTCACGAGGGAGGTTCGACAAGAGCGAGCCGACCATTCATCGCGGCGAGGATCTGGACATTCCCACCTTTGTTCGCCGGGGGCTGACCTTTAACTAAACATTTCCCGGCGGCCAAAGAGACTCGCCAACATCCGGCCGGTAATAGCTTCCGAGGCAGCGAATCTTGCGGATGTTCTCCTTCGCTTTCCGCAGGGCCGCTGGAAGCGTTTCGCCCATCGCAACTACGTCGCAGATGCGGTGCCCTGTCATCCGCAATTGGCCGTCCCCGCCGCGAGCGACTTCGTTCCACCAAACATCGCAAGTGAGCGGCTCATCCACATACACAGGCAACTGCGGGCCTTGCAGCTGCACGTAAGGGTAGCCATAGCCAGCCAGCGTCATGGAGCAGCCGAACGGTTGGCGGGAGTCGAATTCCAGGCTCAGCTTCTCATCGCGCGCGCAACGCACAAGGCAATCTGGGCCGTTCCTCAACATCCGCAGAATCATGGGGCCGCTGGTCACCCCAAGCCGGACATTGTATTCGATCACCTGCCAGCGCCCATCTTTGAAGACTGCGGTGACTTGAACCGGGCCGTGGAATTTGACTTCCCTTAACCAGGGCAGCAACGGATGCAAAAGGGCCTTGGCTAATCCATATTTGTCCCCCGGATCCTGCTCCACCAATCCGCCCAGGGGCGCTCCTGCGACGATCCCCAGATTTCCCGCAAAAGCCCGTTTGTACTCCTGGTTCGTGACGAGTGAATGAATCTCTCCGTTGCTTACCAGCGCGATATGACCCGCCTCCGCGCGCCCTAAGTATTCCTGCAAAAAGACACCCTCGGCGTAATCAATCCGCCCCAACCAGCTCCTGGTCTCTTCGACAGTCTCACAGACTATCGTGTGAATTGGACTGGTCGGTGAGCAGAGCGGATTCTTGATGACGTATGGACGCGGGTTGTCCGAAAGGATTCTCTCTGCTTCGAGCCGGTTCCGCGCGACTTGGGCAACAGGGAAGGGGATCTGGAACCGCTGGCATAACTCCCGGGCGAAATCTCGATTCCGCTCCAGCAGCAGCGCCTCCCCGGTCGGGCAGAGGATCGGCAAACCGAGCTTAAGAAATTCATCCCGCCAAGGCCGTTCCGCCCAATCAATTGACTGCGGAATAACTAGATCAACTCCGTCTTGCAGCAATGTGCAAGGGTTCGGGAACGCGGCACAATCGTGCGTGGGCCCGACCAATCCCGGGCCGTAATGCCCATAGGGGCGGGTGAGGTACGCGCTAACATCGCACCCTTTCTCCTTCAGGACAGAGAGCATTCCATGGGTGAAAGCTCCCACACCGAAACCAATTACGCGCAACGGTTTGGCCATAATTGAGAAAGGTTCGCCGTAAAAGAAAAAGAGCACGGTTTCCCGTGCTCTTTGCGAAATGGTTTTGTTAAGCTTAAGCCTTGCGGCGGCGGAGGCCGAGAGCGCCGAGGAAACCAAGGCCACCGATCATCAACGCCCATGTGCCAGGTTCAGGCACAATCGCGGTGACTTGGAAGCCGAAGTTGCCGCTGGCATCAGGCACGGAAGCGCGAGCCCAGCCAGAAGGACCAGCCACCCAGAAGTCATTCAAGCTGCTGCCGGTGTCAGGCCCGAGGTAGAACAGCAGGCCCGCTGTTTCAGCGCCTTCAAGGCCGCCGAAACGGAGCGACATCAGCACGTTAGGGTTGGTGTAAACAGCGAAAATATCAGGAATCTCAACGCTGAACGGAGTCGCGCCGCTGGTGATGCTGAATGGAGCGGTTTGGAACAGCACGTCGCCCACCTGGCCATCAACGATCTGGCGCAGGGAGAAGGCAACTGTTTCGTTGCCACTGCCCGTTGGCAGATAGTATTCGAACTTGGCGTTGGTGATCACACCAGGGCCGCCAGGAGAAAAGCGAAGCTCATCACCGACTTCCAGGGTGTCGCCAGAAATAGAGAACGTCTTATCTGAATAAATGCGTGAGTTGTCGTAAACGACTTGGGGCGCTTGGGCGAATGCTGACACGCCCGACAGCAAGGCAACGGCGACTGCGCTGGTTTTCCACATGTTCATCTTCTTACTCCTTAATGCTTGCGGGAAATAATGGTTTTTTTGACCCCGTAAGTTCAAATCTTCGCGCCGTTTGTAAATCGCAGACGCCCAGCCGTCAACTCAATTTTTTCCAAATTTTGAACAGTTCTAATTTTGGCGGGTCGCGCTCTGGAAACTTCTAGACACGACGAACGTCTTCGCTAGTTTCCTGCCAAATGTCCAAACCCGAGCTTCCTCCAGCCCCGGCGCCTGCTGCCAGCCGCGGCAAAATCTTCTTCCGGAGGCTCTTCAGCAGCGTCGTTCTCTGGGGAATGGTCATTGTCTCCACCTTCAGCGTCAACAAGTTCGTCTCCGACTACCTCTTCCTCATTATAATGCTCGTGCTGGCGGGGATCGGCTTGCACGAATTCTACGAGATGGTCCGCAAGCGCGGGTTGGTCTGCTTCAAAGGGTGGGGCATTTTCGGCGGCCTTCTTCTCATGTCGGCCACTTTCTTGTGGATCGGCGGTGTTCTGAGTGTTGACTTGCCTCCAGCCAAGGCAAATGACTTTGAAACCAGTTTTCTCATCCTCTTCGTTCTTGGCCTCTGCATCCGCCAGTTCGTCTCCAGGAATAACACCGAGGGCCTCATGGCCATCTCCACGACTCTCTTTGGCTTGATGTATGTCCCTTGGCTGTTGAACTTCGTCCAAAAGATCAATTTCTTCCCCGGCGTCGATGGACGGTACTACGTCCTATACTTCATTCTTGTCACAAAATTCAGCGATCTCGGCGCTTATGTGACCGGCTCCCTCTTCGGCAAGCACAAGATGATTCCGCGCATCAGCCCCGGGAAGACGTGGGAGGGGTTTGCGGGCGCAATCGTGATCTCCACGCTGATCAGCGTTGCGTTCGTCCAACTCGCAGGGGAGCGCCTGAAAGGAATGGGGATGATTGATGCCATTATTCTGGGCGTCGTTTTAAGCGCGGCAGCGGTCGTGGGTGACTTGATTGAGTCCCTCTTCAAACGCGAAGCAGGCGTTAAAGACTCCGGTCAGTTGTTTCCGGGCATTGGCGGAATCCTCGACTTGATGGACAGCCTCCTCTTCAACGCCCCGCTCATGTATTTATACTTGCGCCATGTCATCTCCTGACAAACAGTCCCGCCCCGCATGAAGAACGTCGTTTTGCTCGGCAGCACTGGCTCGATCGGAACCAGCGCGCTGAAGGTGGCCGACGACCTCCCTGAACGGCTTCGGATCATCGGTTTGGCTGCTGGCAATAACACCCAGCTGCTGGTCGAGCAGGCGCGGAAATATTCGCCCCGGCTTGTTTCAATTACCCTTCCGGAAAAGGCCGCTGAAGTGCGCCAGGCGCTCGATTCCAACATCGAAGTAACTGCCGGAAGTGCAGGTCTCCTTCAGCTCGCAACGATGCCGGAGGCGGACATTGTTCTGATCGCCATTGTCGGCACGGCCGGCCTTCAACCCGCGCTCGCTGCAATCCGGGCGGGCAAAGACATCGCTGTGGCATCCAAGGAGATATTGGTGATGGCGGGCGAAATCGTCATGACCGAGGCTCGCAAACATGGAGTCAAAGTCCTCGCAGTCGATAGTGAGCATTCTGCGATCTTCCAGTGTCTGGATGGCAAACCTTCTTCCAGTGTTCGCTCGTTGTGGCTCACGGCAAGCGGCGGCCCCTTTCGCACTCTGCCCAAAGCAGAGTTCGGCAGCATTACCTTGGAACGCGCCTTGAAGCACCCCTCCTGGGTGATGGGCCGCAAGATAACCATTGATTCCGCGACTCTGTTCAACAAGGGGCTGGAGATGATCGAGGCGCGCTGGCTTTTCGACATTGAAATGCCTCGCGTTAAGGTGGTGGTGCATCCCCAAAGCGTCATCCATTCCATGGTGGAATTCGTGGATGGCTCCATTCTCGCGCAACTCTCCACTCCCGACATGTGCCTGCCTATCCAATATGCGCTGACTTATCCGGAGAGGATTGGCAGTTCGCGTGTCCAGACGAGCTTGGCCGCTTATGGCTCGCTAACGTTTGAAGAGCCAGACACCGAGCGTTTTCCGGCTCTAAACTTAGCGCGAAGAGCAGGGGAGGTTGGCGGGACGTTGCCCGCGGTGCTGAACGCGGCCAATGAGGTCGCAGTCGAGGCCTTTTGCGCCCGAAAGGTTAGTTTCGTGCAAATCTCCGAGATCGTGCAGCGTGCGATGGATCGCCATGCCGTGGTGGCCAATCCCTCCCTCGATCAAATTCTCGCCGCCGATCAATGGGCGCGGGAGGAGAGCCTTTCCGCTGTTTAATTCAGCGCTTCGCCGCAGACGAAGGCGCTACCTTTTTGAAAGTCACAGGCTTCTGGCTCTGCGCGACCGCTACCATGTGGAAGGGCGCGCTTAACGCTTGCAAGGTCATACCTCCCGGCTTCGGCTCTCGTTCCGAGTAACTGACCTTGATCGTCTCCGTGCTCTCCTCCACTTGTTCGATCCTAACGGAGTAACCTCCCGTGTTTCGCCTTCCCATCATCACAGCGACCACCATTTCCTTGCTAAGATCAACCGTGGGCTGTTTGAGCCCTGTGGAGGTTGCAGCATGCTGCTTCCAAAACTCTGCCCATTCCTTCTCAGATTTCAGGACCGCCTCTTTGCGATCGGAAATCGAGCTGAACGCCCCACGGGCAAGCTCTCTCATCGACAGAGGCCGGTCTGCCCCTCCCAAACGGGCGCAGCCCATAAACAGTAAGAGACCCGCCAGACTCGCAGTGAAAATGCTCATGCTTTAACCTGCTCGCCCAATCCTTGCGGATCAAGGCCCACCAAAGGATCGCCGTTTGCCGCCCCGTTGTGCGGGATGAGAGCGCCTCCGCCCCACGCTCTGACCCTGAGGCCTCGTGCGCCCGTGCTGCCGCCTCCCTTCGGGCTTCGGTGAAGCGCGCTGGTCGCCATGTGCGGTTCTGCGCCGCTGTTGTGCACCACGATCCAGACCTGACTCGCGCGCTGGTCGCTGACTCTCCCCCCGATGCCTTGCAGGCCCGCTTGCTGAGCGCGCGCTTTCCGCAGTGCGACGAGGAAACCTCCGCGTGGAAGCCAAGCGGAAATCCACCTGTTTCTTCACTGAATCAACCTTCGCAACCTGCACCTGCACGTTGTCCCCAACCTTGATCAGCTGCCGCGTCCGGCGGCCTACCAGGTGGTTCCTTGCCTGGTCAAAAACGTAGAAATCATCCTCAACCGTAGAGAGCGGCACGAGGCCGCTCATGGCGAGCCCCGGCACATCCACGAAGAAGCCGAAGTTCTTCAGGCCGGTGACGAGCGCCGGGTAAATGGTGGGCTCTCCGGACTTAAGCTGGCCGCGCAAAAAAGCATACAGCTTTACGTCTTTGCTGTCCCGCTCCGCGTCCGCCGAATTGCGTTCGGTTAGGGAAATGTGATCCGCAATTTCGCTCAGTGCGCTGGCAGATTGCGTCACTTTGTCGAACAACGCCCGATGCACCACAAGGTCGGCATAGCGCCGAATGGGTGAGGTGAAATGGGTGTACTTTTGCTTGGCCAAACCGTAATGTCCGAGTGGCTCCACCGCATAGCGCGCGCGCATCAAAGAGCGCAGGAATCCGATCTTAAGGGCCTGGCCAATCGGAAGCGTATCCAGCCGGCGCAACAGCTTTTGCACTTCGGATTTCTCGCTCAGATTTCCGCACGGCACGTTATGGCTCAGCACGTCCTCACGGTACTCCCGGAGCCTCTTCTCATCGGGGGCCTCATGCACCCGGTAAACCGCTCCGCGTTTCAACCCCATCAGCCGCGCGGCAACAGCTTCGTTCGCCAGCAGCATGAACTCCTCGATAAGTTGGTGGGAAACATCGTTCTGCACCTTCTCGATCCGCGACACCCGTCCGCGTTCATCGAGGCGAATCTTCATTTCGGGGAAGTCCAACTCAAGAGAGCCCGCTTTAAATCGCCGCCTCCGAATCTTCTGCGCAATTTGATGGCACTGGTGCAGCATTTCCTCGATGGGCCCTTGCGGCGCGCGCTGCAGAATAGCGAATGCTTCCTGGTAGCTAAACCTCCGCTTGGAGTGGATCACTGCCGAAAAAACTTTGGCGCTCACCACCGCCCCGTCATCGGTCAGCGCGAACTCAACGCATTTCGTTAGTCGATCCACATTCGGCTTTAGCGAGCACAGCTCATTGCTTAACGCCTCTGGCAGCATCGGGATCACGCGGTCCACAAGGTATGTTGAATTGCCTCGCTTCCTGGCTTCGGTGTCGAGGGCCGTCCCTGGTTTCACATAGTGCGACACGTCTGCGATATGGACCCACAGCCGCCACTGATCTTTTCGGCGCTCCAGGCAGATCGCATCGTCGAAATCTTTAGCGTCGTCCGGATCGATGGTGATCACCTGCTGATGGCGGCAATCGACTCTTCCTTCCAACTCGTGAGGCTCAACTTCTCTGCCAAAGGAACGCGCTTCGTCCAAAACCTCCCGCGCAAAACCCAGGGGCAAATCGTACTGCCGCAGCACGGAGAGCATGTCCACCCCCTCGGCGTCAGGGGAGCCGAGAACCTCCACAATTTCACCCTCAGGATTGTTTTGGCGGGACACCCACTCGCCGAGTTCCACAACGACTTTATCGCCATCGTTCGCGGGGCGGCCCACGTCTCTGGGCGGGGGAACGTAAATGTCGAGCGGCACGCGTGGATCGTCGGGAACGACATATACGAAACCTTTCGCGCTATGCCGCAGCGTCCCCACGATCCTTGTGCGCCGCCTTTCCAGGATGCGGACGACTGCTCCTTGTTCAGAGCCTTTCTCCCCTCCGCGCCCAGAGGGGCCGCGCCCCTCGCGCCGCACCAGCACCCGGTCTTCGTTCAATGCTGTTCCGGTGGCATGCTCTGGAATCTCGATCTCTTGCAAGCTCGCATCGTCAGGTTGAAGAAAGCCTTTCCCTCCACGGTTCATCCGAATTCGGCCAGGAATAAGATCCGCTTCACGCGACTGCACGTAGCGGTTGCCTTTTATGCGTGCGATTGCGCCTGCCCGCTCCAGTCGCGCCAGGTTCTCCTGCAGTTCCTGCTGCGCGTTCGGCGGCAATCGCAGCCTCTGCAGGAGTTCCGGCACGTTCAACGGGACATAATCCCGCCTCGCCATTAGATGTGTGAGCGAGTCAGCAATGCTCTTCATTCAATATTGGTGGAGCGTCCCTGGTGGTCTCATGGTTTCCGGCTCCTTACGAACAATAATTCGCCATTAGGGCGGTTAAAGCAACGGCCATCCTTCCAAATTACCGTTGGCTCTAGCTGCGCTGTCGCTTTCCTGCTAATTCCACGCACGCAGATGTCGCAGATGCTCAAAAGTTCCGGCGCCATGGGCGCAGCCACTCTTTCCAGCCGCTTGCTCGGAGTGGTGCGGGAGAGTCTCTACGCTGCTTTCATGGGCGATGGGCCTGTCGCTGGCGCTTTCACAATCGCCTTTCTTATACCGAACCTCTTCCGACGCCTGCTGGGTGAAGGGGCTCTCACCGCCGCGTTCGTTCCTCTATTTAAAGAAAAGGAGCGCACAGAGGGGGAAGAGTCCATGTGGAAGGCTGCCAATGAAGTGCTCTCCGGCCTGACGATCGCCGCTGTTGTTATCATCGCGCTTGTTCTCCTTGGCATCAGTGCTGCGCTCTACCTGGATCGGCCGGATGCGGTAACGGTGGCGGCACGCCAACTGGAATTACAAGGCGCGGGTGTGCTTTCACCAACAGGCGCAATAGGCGCCGGTTACCTCACGGCTCCGACGGAACTGATGCTCAGGCTGTTGCGGATCATGTTCCCATACATGCTGTTCATCTGCGCAACAGCCATGTTCATGGGCATGCTTAACTCACGCGGCCACTTCTTCGTTCCCGCGATGGGCTCCACCGTGCTGAACGTGGTGATGATTGCCTGCGTTCTGTGGGTGGCTCCGCAGTGGGGAGCGACTCTGGACCAGCAAATCTTCGCCCTCGCTTTTGCCGTGCTCTTCGCTGGTGTCGCCCAAATGCTTTATCAACTCCCGCAGCTTTATCGGGAAGGCTTCCGGCTGCGCTGGTCCCCGCCCTGGCAGAGCGAATCTGTTCGTGCCGTCGTTCAGCGGATGCTTCCCGGGATGATGGGTGTCGCCGCTTTCCAAATAAACGTTCTTCTGACGCAGGGAATTGCATGGACCTTTGATGACTCCAAAACGATCAATGCCTCCTTCGGCTATGCGGTGCGGCTTATGGAACTGCCCCAGGGCCTCTTCGGCATTTCGCTCGCCACCTACCTGCTGCCCACACTGGCGGGCATCGCCGCGGACAAAGACTTCCCAAAATTTCGTCGCACATTGAAACAGGGGCTAGGCCACGTCTATTTTGCAAACTTGCTGGCCACGGGCTTCCTGATCGTGCTTAGCGTTCCAATCATTCGCTTCCTGTTTGAGCGGAAGGAATTCACGGAAGCCTCGACCGAGCGCGCCTCCTTCGCCCTAGCCTGTCTGGCCCCCGGTCTGATCGCGTTCTCCACCGTGAACATCCTGGCGCGCGCGTTTTACGCCCTGGGCGACATGAAGACGCCGATGCGCATCAGCATGTTCTGTCTCGCGCTCAATATCTTTCTGACCCTCTGGCTGATTGAGCCGTTCAAGCAAGGAGGCTTGGGAATCGCCAATTCCATCAGCGCCTTCATGAACGCTGGATTGTTGTTCTACGCTCTTCGCAGAAAGTTGAAATATCTGGAGATTGGCTCCCTGAAAACACCCTTTATCCAGATGGCCATCTCTGCGGCCATCGCGGCCGTGATTGCGTATGCAGGCTACCGCCTCTGGGCTGAGACCATTGGCCATGCCAACATCCTGGCCAGGGCAGGGGAGGTGTTCACGCCCATGATCTTGGCCACAGCTCTCTATTTCACGATACTAACCCTCCTGAAGAACCCCCAAGCCGACGAGTACATAGGCCTTATTGCGTCAAAACTAGGCCGAAAAAATGCGCCCCCGGAGACCGCACCCTGACTCCACCCCCGCTTGCGCTTTCTGATTTTCTGCTAAAGGTTCCTCGGAAACAGAGTTTTGACAGGGCCGCTGATTTTCGCCACTTTCACGCGATTTGTAAGGATTCGACCGGGCGGGATCCCGGCTCAACTATAAGTTTGGCATGGGAAAAACGTTAATTCTGGCAGAAAAGCCTTCGGTGGCCTCGGATATTTCGAAGGCCCTCGGCGGCTTCACCAAAAAGGAGGGTTACTTCGAGAGTGACCAATATGTCCTCACCTCCGCGGTCGGCCATCTCCTCGAAATCATGGCGCCAGAGCAGTTTGAGGTGAAGCGCGGCAAGTGGACCTTCGGGCACCTCCCGGTCATTCCTCCGCACTTTGACCTGCGCCCAATTGAGCGCAGTGAGGCCCAGCTCAAGCTCGTCACCAAGCTCATGAAGCGCAAGGACGTTGATAAGCTCATCAACGCTTGCGACGCCGGTCGGGAGGGCGAACTGATCTTCCGCTATATCGTTCGCCATGCCGGCGTCGAGAAGCCGATTCAGCGTCTCTGGCTGCAATCGATGACCCCTGCCGCGATCCGCGAAGGATTCGCGAATCTACGCGACGATCGCTCGATGATCCCGCTCGCGGATGCCGCCGTTTGCCGCTCCGAATCCGATTGGCTGGTCGGCATCAATGGCACCCGCGCCATGACTGCATTCAATTCCAAGTCAGGCGGCTTCCAGCTCACAACCGTTGGGCGTGTTCAAACTCCGACGCTCGCGATCATGGTCGAGCGCGAGGAAAAGATTCGCCGCTTCAAGCCGCGTGATTTCTGGCAGGTCGAAGGAACGTTCGGAGCCGCCGCAGGGACTTACGTTGGGCTTTGGTTCGATGAAAATTTCAGCAAAGATAAAAGCAAGGACGCTGACGAGGCCCTGAAGGCGGAGCGTCTTTGGGACGAGCAGCGCGCCCTCGCGATCAAGGCTAAGTGCGAAGGGAAGCCGGGCATCGTGACTGAGCAAAGCAAGCCCGCCACCCAGCTTTCGCCGTTGCTCTTCGATCTCACAAGTTTGCAGCGTGAAGCGAATAGCCGCTTTGGCTTCTCTGCCCGCGCAACATTGCAAGCCGCGCAGTCTCTCTATGAACGGCACAAGGTCCTCACTTATCCCCGCACCGATTCCCGCGCCTTGCCCGAGGACTACATCGAAACGGTTCGCGCCACGTTGAACGCGATGGAAGGCACACGCTACGACAGCTTTGCCCAGCATGTGCTCAAGCAAGGCTGGGTGCGCCCAAACAAGCGCATTTTCAACAACGCGAAGGTTTCGGATCACTTCGCAATCATCCCCACGCAGATCGCGCCGAAAACGCTCAACGAAGCAGAGCAGCGCATCTACGACATCGTCGTAAAGCGTTTCCTCGCGGTCTTCTACCCAGCGGCTGAGTTCCTCATCACGACGCGCATCACGCGTGTCGAAAACGAGCCGTTCAAGAGCGAAGGCAAAGTGATGACCAACCCCGGTTGGCTCGCGGTTTACGGTCGGGATCTCGAGACCGAGGACGACAAAACTCTTGTTGCAGTTGCTGAAAGCGAGCGCGTTAAAACGGAGCGCATTGACGTTAACCTCCTCCAAACGAAACCCCCGGCTCGCTTCACGGAAGCCACGCTCCTGAGCGCTATGGAAGGCGCAGGGAAACTCGTCGAGGACGAGGAGCTGCGCGAAGCCATGAGCGCCAAGGGGCTTGGCACTCCCGCAACGCGCGCTGCCATCATCGAAGGCCTCATCATGGAAGGGTATCTTCTGCGCCAGGGCCGCGAATTGATGGCCACGGCGAAAGGAGTTTCTCTCATCACCTTGCTTCGCGGGTTGGGCATCCCGGAGCTTTGCTCCCCTGAGCTGACGGGCGATTGGGAATTTAAGCTGAAGCAGATGGAGCGCGGCCAACTGCCTCGCGGCGAGTTCATGAAGCAAATCAGCGACATGACTCAGGCGATCGTTGACAAAACGAAGCGCTTCGAAAGCGACACCGTCCCCGGCGATTTCGCCACATTGCAGGCCCCTTGCCCGAAATGCGGCGCGACCCAGATCAAGGAGAACTACAAGAAATACCAATGCGGCGCCTGCGATTTCGGCATGTGGAAAATCCTCGCTGGCCGCCAGCTTGATGTGCCCGAGGCTGAGGAGTTGCTTACGAAGCGAACCGTTGGGCCGCTGCAAGGTTTCCGCAGCAAAATGGGGCGTCCATTTGCAGCCATCTTGAAGCTGAACGCAGAGTTGAAAACGGAATTCGACTTCGGCCAGGACAATGCAACAAACGGCGATGGAACTGGCCAGCCCGTCGATTTCTCAGGCCAGGAGCCGCTTGGCCCTTGTCCGAAGTGCGGGGGCAGCGTTTTCGACAACGGCATGGCTTACGTCTGCGAAAAAGCAGTTGGCGCCTCGAAGACGTGCGATTTCCGGTCGGGCAAAATCATTCTGCAACGGCAAATTGACCCTGCGCAGATGACGAAGCTCCTGAACACCGGCCGCACCGATCTGCTCGACAAGTTCATCTCGAAGAAAAATCGCCCGTTCAAAGCGTATCTTGTTTTGGATCGCGACAAGAAGAAGGTCGGTTTTGAGTTTGAGAAGCGTGAGCCGAAAGCTCCCGGCGCCAAAAAGAAGACAGCGCGGAAAGCTGCGGGCGACGAAGCGCCCTCCACCGCCACTGCCGAATAGCGGCTTGCCCTCTCCGGCCATTCTGGCACGGAAAGTGGTGATTGCGGCGGGCGTCCGTTAAACCTAAAGTGTCGCCTCTCTTAGATGGCCAACCAGAACGCAGAGCTTTCAGACAATTCAAAACTTCCGCGCATTCCCACGCCCCCGGATGTGCAGTGGCGGGAATTCCGCACTGTTTGGCTCGCTCCCATAATTTTCGTCGGACTCGCTTTCGTCACTTGGAAGATCTGGACGAGCATGCCGCCAGTCAGTCCGATCAAGGGCATCGCGGAAGGCTCTATTTCGATCCTTGCCAGCCCTCAAGACGGCTACCTGCAACACACCGCGGTTCCGCATCGCGGCCGCATTGAAGCGGGGGAGGAGATTGCGACTATTGTTCCCTTCGATCCCCGTTCCAGGCTGGATTTGCTTTCCTCCAGGCTTCAGGTTTCGCGGCTGGCTCTTGAGCCAGCGCTGGCTGATCGCAACACTTTCGACTACGAGCGCCTGAGGGTGGAAGCTCTGCGCATGCGCCAGGACATGACGATGGCCCAGGTAAATCTGGACCGCGCTGAGAAGATGTTGCCGCGCCATGAAGCCCTGGCCAAAGAGCGGCTTCTTTCCCAAGATATTTACGAGCAAACACTTCGCGATCGTGACTTCTACAAGGCCGAAGTGGAGCAGACGCGCGAATCCTTGCGTGAAATTGAAGCGCGACTTGAGCAGCTTCGCGCCATGGCGCACTCGGCCACCCCGGGCACGAACGCGGTTAGCCAGGAGATGGTCACAAACCTCACGGCTCAAATCGACACGCTGCAGACCAACTGGAACCCTGTTTCCCTCGTGGCGCCGTTAAGTGGGGAGGTCCAGTACTATCGCCAGGCCGGTGAATTCGTTTCCGCAGGCGAGCAATTGCTCGTCATCAACGCCCCGAAAGCTGAGCGCATCGTTGCGTATTTAAAGCAACCTCTTCCCTTTGAGCCTGAAGTCGGCATGAAGCTCGAAGTCGTTGCTCATAAGAGGAAGCCGCTTCGGTTTGAAACCACCATCGCTCAAGTCGGCGCCAGGCTCGAGGTCATCACGAACTCGATCGCTTTCATTCCTCCTGATGCTCTCGTGGATACTGGGCTTCCCGTCGTCATGGGCATCCCTGACGGCGTGAGTCTTCGCCCGGGCGAAGTCGTGGATGTCATCCTCAAACGCCAACAATGAAGCAGTTGGTGGTCAACTCAGCGTTCCGATCACTGCGCGTAGCAGCGAGCATCTGCGCTTCTGTTGCCGCGCTTAACCCTTACCTTAGCGCGCAATCGGAACAGCCACTCGCGTTGCGTGACGCTCTGGACAAGGCGCTCCTAAGCAATCGGCAACTTCAGATCGAGCAGATTAACCAGGAGATCGCGTACTTCACGCTCAAGGCGGCATACGGCTTTTACGATCCTCGGTTCCAATCCCGCACCCACACCGAAACCGCTTCGGACACCGGGGGATTTGACCCTGCCAATTTTAGCGCAGATGCCGTTTTTACAGCAGACTCAGAAGTCGCCACCCTCGGCCTAACCGGCACCCTTCCGACGGGCCTGATCTATAGCCTTGGCGGCAATTACGCGCACAGCCAGGGCGAACGCAACTTCCTCAATTTCGATTCGTACAAGCTGGGCACCGGCATTTACCTCGAGCAGCCGCTCCTGCGCAACGCGTGGATCGATCAACCGCGTTGGGTCATTCAGGTGAACAAGAAAAACCTGAAGATCTCGGAGCTTGGCGTCCGTTTCATCGCCATGTCTGTGATCAACCTCACACAGCAGGGCTATTACGATCTGGTTTACGCCTGGGAAAACACGCGTTTGCTCCGCGACCTAGTCAACACCCGGAGCCAGTTTGTTCGAGGGATCCAACGGCAGATTGAGATGGGCATGATGACGCGCCTGGAGGAGAAGCTCGCGCAGTCGCAAACGGCCGCCATCGAAACCGACCTGATCGGCTCAAGCAATCTCGTCGCGCAGGCCGGCAATAACTTGCGCACGCTCATGGGAGTGACTGCCACGAACTGGACCCAGGAGATGCTTGTCCCCACGGACCTCCTTATCCTTTTTCCAGAGAACCTCGACCTTCAAACGGCGTGGCAGTCTGGCATCGCCAAACGCCCTGACTACACGCAGCTGGCGGTTAACCTGGAGCGGGCTGACATCACTACGCGTTATCGCAAAAACCAGCTCTTCCCCACGTTGAATCTGTTCGGGTCGTACGGCCTGAAAGGAAGCGACGCGATCCAGGCTTTTCCCCCGGACGAGCCGCGCGCGCGCCTCAGCACCGCGATGGACGAATTAACAAACCAGGACGCGCCCAACAGCTCTGTCGGCGTGTTGTTCTCCGTGCCATTAACGAGCGCTGCCGAACGCGCCAATTACAAAGCGAGCAAGGAGGCCCGCAAACAAGCTGAGCTGCTGCTCAAGCAAAAGGAGGAGTTAATCCTCCGCGAGATTTCCGATGCCATCGACCTCGCCCGCTTCAGCTACAGCCGCGCAGAGTCCGCAAAGCAGGCGACCCGTTTCGCCCAGGAAGCGCTCCAAGCGGAGGAGCAACGTCTGCAAGGCGGCACCGGATCTGTGTTTCTGGTCCTCCAGGCGCAGACCGATTACACCCGCGCTCGCAGCGCTGAGTTGATTGCAAAGCGCGATTACAACAAAGCGCTTACACAGCTCTACTTCACCGAGGGAACGCTGCTGGACCGTCATCAACTCGAAGTGCGCGTCCGCTAATAAATGTTGCCTTTCGTCACCGACTGCGTGGCGCTGAGGCAAGGATGTCGCACTCAGCCTGAAGGCTGAGGCTACATTAAGCTGCGGCTCGGTGGGAGAAGAAGAGGCCTCCTGGGTGCCTCCCTGCGCCCCCGCGGGAAACCCCGCGTTGCGGGAATCCTACCTTACCTGCACGCGATAGAATCGCGCTGGCTCCGACTCCTCCGGGATGAACTCCTGTTCACCAGTTGTAGTCGCGGTGATTTGCCCAACGGGTGATTTCCAGCTCTCGCTCAAATCGTTCGCGCTCTGCAGCAAATACTCACGTCCAGCCACACCGAAGAAGCGAATTACCATGCGTCCGCTCTCCAGCGATACACTCAGTTGCAACCCGCCTGCTGTCCCCGCGTAACGCCCGGGAGAGCCTACATCTGGCGCTGTCTGCGCTCGCACCGCGCCCTCAACTCCCGCCTGGCTCTTTTTACCAAACGCTCCTGTCGCCGGATCGTGCACGAATGAAATGCCAACATCTGCCTGACCGAAATCAACGCGCGTGATTACTTGGTTATCTGCCGTCGCCTCATCATCCCACAAGCGCACACTGTCGCCCGTCACACGAAAACTGAGCGCGGCTCCCGTATAAGTGACTATTTGCGTCCCGGTTGGCACGTTGGTTTCACCCCACCACGCGCGGAATTCTGCGGCTGTAAGATTCTCGACAAACACGATGCTTTCCCCGGGTCGAAGGCTTGTGCCGGCGGGAATTGTGAACGCATCCGCTAATCCGCCCGTGCTGTCATTAAATCTCCAGCCCGACAGGTCGATCGGTTGATCATCCAGGCTCGTCAACTCCCACCAATCCTCGCGCTCACCGCCCCCAGCCGCCTGGCTCGACATCACTTCGGTGATGCGCACCTGCGGCGCATCTTGCACCACGATCAACTCAGCGCTGCTTCGCGCTGTGCCGAGCGCGTTTGAAGCCACCAGAGTGTACGTGCCTGCTTGCGCGATTGTGACGTTCGCGAGAGTGAGCGACGCATTCGTCGCGCCCGCAATAGGCGCTTCTTCGAACAACCACTGCAACGCAGGCTCTGGGCTCCCGACCACTTGAGCGGTGAAGGTCACAGTTCCACCTTCACCCACCGCACGGTCGGTAACCCAACTTGTAAATCTCGGCTGCCCTCCAGCCACTCTCCCGGGGGAACCAACGTCCGGCCCGGTCACTGCGCGCACAGCCCCATTCACTCCAGCCTGGCTCTTAATCCCAAACACCTGAGTCGCCGGATCGTACGCGAAGGATACACCAACATCCGCTTGCCCGAAGTCCACGCGCGTCACCAGGTCGTTGGTGTTTTGCGCTGTGCTATCCCACAGGCGCAAGCTGTCGCCCGACACTCGAAAACTCAACGCTGCTCCAGTATAAGTGATGATCTGGGTTGATGCCGGAATGTTCGTTGCGCCCCACCAGGCTCGGAACTCTTGCGCGCTCAAGTTCTCGACAAAAATGATCGTTTCATTCGGTGCGATGGTTACGCCTGCGGGAATCACGAAAGCATCGGCCAGATCCCCAGTGCTGTCATTAAACCGCCAGCCTGAGAGATCGATGCTCTCGGTATCAAAACTGGTTAGTTCCCACCAATCTGCTGTGGGCGCTGTGCCGACAGCTTCGCTCGACATCACTTCCGTGATCCGGACGTCTGTCGTGTTTGCCACCACCGTCACCTGCGCACTGGTCACTGCTGTTCCCAGTTCGTTTATTGCGGTGAGGCTGTAAACACCCGCATTCGTTAAAGCCAAATCCCGAAGCGTGAGCTGCGCATTCGTGGCTCCCTCGATGAGCGTTCCATTGAACCTCCACTCAAAGCGCGGAGCTGGTGTGCCGATCGCAACCGCGCTGAGCGTCAGCGTTCCGCCAACTGTTGCGAACTGGTCTGTTAACGTTGTTGTGAAACTCGGCGGCGACCCGCCCCGCACGCGCCCGGGTGAACCAATATCGACACCTGACGCGGCTCGGAACGCGCCATTTACTCCGAGTTGGCTCCTCGCCCCGAAAGTGTCTGTGGCAGGATCATAGGTAAAAGTCACGCCGACCTCCGCCTGCCCGAAATCAACTCGAGCCTCCACATCATTGGGGTGCTGAGCTGTGTTCGACCAAAGCCTTAAGCTATCACCCGTTACGCGGAAGCTCAGCGCGGCGCCGGTGTAAGTGATAATCCGTGTGCCCGGCGGAATATTCGTCGCGCCCCACCACGCGCGGAATTCATCAGGGGTGAGGTTCTCCACAAAGATAATGCTTTCGTCCGGCCGAAGCGTCACACCATTCGGAATGACAAACGCATCCGTGAGATCCCCGGTGCTGTCGTTAAAGCGCCAGCCCGAAATATCGACCACGTTCGTGTCGAAGTTCGTAAGCTCCCACCAATCAGCTACTGGCGTTGCCGCTGGGGCCGGGCTCGACATCACTTCTGTGATGCGCAGCCGGTTGGTCTGCTCAGTGACCGTTAAGCGAGCGTTGCTTCGCGCAACCCCATTGATGTTCGACACGATCACTTCGTAGATGCCGCTATTCGTTAGCGAGAGATTGCCAAGCGACAAACGTGGGCCGGTGCGGCCTGTCAAAACCTCCCCGTTAAAGAGCCAGATGAAGGTCGGATTTGGAAAACCGCGGACGTTCGCGAAAAACAGGGCTGAGCCACCCACGAACGCGAATTGGTCTGTCAATGCCGCTGTGAACACCGGCGCCCCAGTGAAGAACGGGCTCCCGAAAGCCAGGATGTCCAGGCTCGCTTCCGAAGTCACATAGACACTTTCGCCCACCCATGTTCCGCCTTCCATGGACGCGTTGGCCAAGCCAACAAATTCCCGTGGGGCGGTTCCTGCCGTGGCAGGGTTGCCGTCGATGAAAAGCACATAAACTCCGCGATCAGTGACGAGCGCCAGGCGCGAGTTGTCGTCCGTGAGTGACGCATCAGAAACCGCGGCTCCCACCGCGATGCTCGCCACGTGCTCCAGGAGAATCGACTCCATATCGGGGGCGCTCAGGGGGAATCGGTACATCTGAACCCCGCCGCGCACGGGAAACTTCGTGATTACGTAGCCATAACCGCCGTGCACAAAAAACGATTCACATTCGGGGCGTTCTCCAGGGAATCGAATCAGCCATGTGTGCTGGATATCGACGGGACCCCAGCGCTTATACGGCTCCGGCTCGCGAACCAGGTGGACTGCGGAATGCGTCCGATACATGCCATTCGTGCCAATATCCGCGATATACAGATTGCCGTTTGTGTCCGCCCCAAGCGCTTCCCAGTCGATAATCCGCACATCCTGCACTTCGAACGCGCCGAGTCGCGCCCCATTCGTGCTCATCGCAAAAAGAAATGCATCCGACCCCGTGTCGTTGTGTGTCCAAAGCACGCCCGGATATTGTTTGCTCAGCATCAGCCCGGAACTCTCAATGATATTCGTCATTTCGATCGTGCCGACCTTCGTCACTGAACTTCTGAGCTGCGCATTGGATGCGGGGCTTAGAGCTAACCAGCTCAGTCCAACGAAAGCGAAGAACAACCGCACCATTGCTGAAGCAGGGGAGGGAAACCTTTCGCGGAGGGAAATCAGGGACCCGCTCCTAGAGGCTCGCTTGCAAACAAAAACCATCGCGCCGCAGTTTAAACGTGCGGTGAAAGAAACGCCACTCGCATGTCTGCGTCGGGTGTGATTGCGGCTGGTGGACGATTTTTAAACTTTAGGGCGCTAATTTCCGTTTTTGTGACGAGCGCGAGTCTCCCATTTATCCCCCGCAGGGTTTGACAAGGGGTGAGGGCGGTCAGTAGCGTTTGAAGCTATCAGCCACGTGTCCCCAACGAACGGCCGCGCGCGCTTTTATTTACTGTCATGAGTTACAAACTTCTTCTCGCGGCTTTGCTCGCTCCAGCGCTTTACGCCCAAACTTATGTGAACCTCGCTCCTGCGTTGAACTCGGATGTCTTCCTGGAACCAGGCGGGGCAGGGGAAGGCTCCCCGCTGGACCAGCAAGGGCGGCGGATCGACTCAGCAACGCTGCCGACGAGTTATGTCGATGGCTCGCCCGTCACGAGCACCAACGGCAAAGCCGTATTTCGGTTTGGCCCGCTGCGGACTGCGGCGCTGGACGCCGTCCGCATTGATGGGCAGAGACTCGATGTGCAGGATGGCGCCTATTCATCGCTGGACGTGGCGTTGCTCTCTGCCCCGGGCGCGTTCGTAAATCCGCTTCCGGAACTTGAATTTCATTACACAGACGGTTCGACGAACAAGGCGCGTTTAGGCCCCGTGGCAGGCTGGTTCAGCAGCCCCACCACTTTTGATAACGCGCTGTTCCGTTATACCGACCAGAGCGCGGTGGTGGAGCATCTCTCCTTCGCCACCAATGGCGAAGATGACACCGATTACCTGATCCAGAGCGCCGGCAATGCGATCAGCGGCGGATGGCGTTTCGCAGATGGCGCGGGCTATCTGCTTTATCAACTGAATGTGGCTGGGATTTCATCCGGCAAACTCGGGATCACAATCGGCAACAATTTCGTCGTCTCAATTGCGACAGAATTCCGTGACCCCGCGCAATCCACGACGCAAGGCTACACCGTATTGGCCAGCTCACGGCAGATCTACGGTGTGGAGCATCGGTCCCTCGGCAACCTGAAGGAATATGTCTTCGATGTGAGCCAATATCTCGCAGCCGGCACAGGCCAGCTGTTCATCCTGCTCACTGACGCCAGCCGCGCCGATGGCTGGGGGCCATTCGTTCAGCGCATTCGCCTGTTCGATGGCGCGGCGGTGAATTTCGAGGAGCGACTCAAGCCAGTGGTCGATGTTTCCAAAGCGACGGTTTACGCGAACTTCCAGGTCTCGTCCGCTGAGGAAACACCGTTCCTCTATGACAACGCCGGTTCCGGGCCAAGCAACCGCGGGCATCGTTTCGCCGATGCGGGCGGCTCGCTGACTTACCGCTTCAACCTGCCGGACGATGTCACCAACGCGAAGCTGATGGTGGATATGGACAACAACTTTGTTGTCTCTCTCGCGGGGCCTCCCGGCGGAGTGACCTTCGCCAAGATGACGCCGAACACTCCAGC
>DASPKX010000005.1:0-109201 GCA_035627835.1 Candidatus Methylomirabilota bacterium | reverse complement strand
CATCTCCGTTGTCCCAACCCTCCTTGGCCAACGCCAGCCGGCCCATCCCATCATGTATTGGGAATTCCACGAAGGCGGCTCCAAACAAGCTGTCCGCATGGGCCAATGGAAAGCCGTCCGCAACGATATCCTCGGCCCCATCGAACTCTACAACCTCGCCACGGACATTGGCGAAACCAACAACGTCGCCACCAAAAACCCCAACATCGTCGAGCAAGTGCAGCAATTCCTCAAAACCGCCCGCACCGAATCCGAACACTGGCCGCTAAAGCAAGCCCCACCCCCACAACAACAGCAAGCCCGCCCCAAAAACCGCTAGCCCCCTTCGTGTTCTTTGCGGCCTCCGTGGCCTTCGTGGCCTTCGTGGCCTTCGTGGTTGAAATGCTTGTCCCCTAATCTCCATCAACTGCGCAAGCTGCGGCAAACCGCACCCGCACGCACTCTCTGCGCCCTCTGATCACCTCTGCGGCTCTGCGTTAAGATCCGGATTTCCTCTCTTGGAACGCACGACTTTCAGCAATTCTCAAAACCGCCCGCACCGTGCTCCGTTCCCTCCGTTCAACTCTGTTCCCTCTGTTTACGTCCTTTCCGCTCGCTGAAATCTGAGTGCAGCGCCACCGAGCCCCACGTATACTCCTCGCGTGCGTCGAAAGCTTTCACCAGGCTTTCCTCCAGTCACCCCTGGCATGGTCGCAGATTGTGCGGGGCGACCCTGGCGGAAACTCCTCCTCATGCAACTGGCCATGGCCGGTTTCATTGGGGCTGCCATTCTGCTCATCCTCGCCGCGCAATTCCGTCCAGCCCTCTGGCGCGCTATCGAACGTCTCCCCGAAAACGCCCGCATCACCTCCGTCGGCCTCCAATGGCCCGACCGCCTCCCAGCCACCCTGGTTGAGACCGATACCATGGCCATCCTCGCCCTGGGCGACCAACGCTCCTCCGGCTCGCCTCTCAGCGACTTCGAGATCGCCCTGCGCGACCACGACCTGCAGATAAAATCCTTCCTCGGCTACCGCACCTTTCCCTACCTCGCCGGTTACACCATGGACCTCAGCCGGTCGGCGGTTGAGCCACTCTATGGCGCTTGGGAAGCGCCCATCTTCCTCGCGATCGTCTTTGGCTCCATGGCAGGTCTCATGCTGACATGGCACCTCCTCGGCACAATGTATGGATTGGTGGTGAAACTGCTTGCCTGGGCCTACGCCAAGCCGCTGACATTCCTCCGCGCCTACAAAGTCGGCGTGGGCGCCCTCGCCCCTGGAGCCATCCTCATGTTCGCTGGACTCTTCGCTTACGGCCTTGGCCAACTCGACCTCCCGCGGCTCGCCATACTCTGGGCGTTCCACATAATCCTCGGTTGGCTATACCTCGCCCTGGCGATCCCCAAGATTTCCACCGCCGACATCCAAAACCCCTTCAACCAGCCCGCGCCCGAGCCAATGCCAAAACCCGGCAAAAGCCCATTCGCAAGCAGCTCCGCTGAATCAATTGAAGTTGAAGAAGAACCATCGAAAAACCCCTTTGAAGCAAAGAAAAAACCCTCAGCCATTGATGGCTGAGGGCCCCATGACTTGGAACGACTACCACATCATTCCTAAGCTGTGATTAAAGTAGCGCCAAACCGCGCTCATTCAACTTGTTGGCCACCCGATAAACCCCTCAACATTTCCCCTGAGCTGCCAGCACCTTCCCCTCTGCCTCTCCGCGCCTCCGCGGGAAAGATCCTCATGTAGCCTCAGCCTTCAGGCTGAGCCTGTTGCTCTCGCCCGCCTCCGTCTGCCGCCTCCGCTCCCCTCCGGTTGAATTTCCCCCCTCCGCGACTCCGCGGGAAATCTTCTCCGGAATTCTTTCGCCCCAGTGCGTGAAACATCCCCCTGATGTAGCCTCAGCCTTCAGGCTGAGCCTCTTGCTCTCGGCTGCCTCCGCTCCCTCTTGTAAAAATTCCTCGCTCCGCCTCTCAGCGTCTCTGCGGGAAATCTTCTCCGAAATTCTTCCGCCTCTCCGCGGGAAACCTCCTGCCCCCTGGGGAAGGCCCCCCGTTTCAAACTCACACCTCCAGTTCGATGGAGCTGAGACCCTCAGCATCCATGATTGCGCGGTTGATGCTGGCCGCTTGGCTTGTCAGCTTCGCCACGCGCATAAAGTCTCCTCGTCGTGTGGCCATGAGCGAAGCGCGGCGCACACTATCCAGTTCACGCCGTAGGCTCGCCAGTTTCTGCTCGTTATCTCTGTTCGCTTTCATTGGTAATGCAGGTCTTCCTCGTTGCACATAACCAATGCCACACATGAAGTTGCAAACAACGGAGGGTTGGCACTGATGTACGGGTGGGTGATAAACCCTGACAAACCGGTGGAAGAGACTTGGACCCCCGCTCCTGCAAACCTTTGCCCCGCAGGGACAAACCACGACAACCCCGAGTTGGATGCGCCCAAGAGCTGCATGTTACCAACGCGAAGCGTCCCCCATTACCATCCTTAAAGTTGAGCGCCGTCAGCGCGGCATCTGTAGTAACCCCACCCTCGCCCCATTCCGAGCTCCGTATGGAGCGACATCAATGCCAAAGCCGCCGTGCATCAGCAGCTTGGGAGCTGCACATCCGCGCATGCCGCTGCAGTAACTCCGCTGATGGAAGAAACCGTCTTGGCAAACGCAGCGGTTTGCCCTCCGGCCCGAGCAACATTTGCAGTCCATCATCTTCCGCAACCACGGACTTTTCACCCTTCGTTCGCACTTGTGGAGAGAAGCGCACTTGGAACTTCTCATCCCTCGCTCAGCCTCCGGCCCAACGCGTTCGCCCCGGCAGCCCTCCACCTCTCTGCATCTCTGCGGCAAATCCACTTTGTGTCCTTTGTGCTCTTTTGTGGCGACAATTCCCAAGTCTGGTTCAACCTTGGCGGCCCGCACCCCGTTTGCTAACGTGCGCACCGTGAACCCTAGAGCTTTCCTTCTCGCTTCTGCATTTATGGTCTCCACTGCTGTCATCGACGCCCAACCCGCTGGCTTCAACTACGACGAAAGCAAGGTTCCGAAATACGAACTCCCGGAGTTGCTGGTGTCCAGCAAAGGCCAAAAGATCACCACAGCGGAACAGTGGACGACCCTGCGCCGTCCCGAACTGCTCGAGCTTTACCGCACCCACGTCTATGGCCGGAGCCCAGGCAAACCCGAGCAGATGAGCTTCGAAGTCGTAGCCGGGTCCGAAGATCGCCAGGCCCTCGGCGGGACAGCCACACGGAAACTGGTGCGAATTCATCTCGGACCCAAGACAGACGGGCAGGCCATCGATCTGCTAATTTACAAGCCCAACAACGTGGCCAAAGCGCCGGTGTTCCTCGGTTACAACTTCAAAGGAAACCATTCCGTCCACGCGGACCCAGGGATCCCGCTCCCCCGCACCTGGATGCCGAACAATCGCGAAGAAGCCGTCGTGGACAATCGTGCGACGGAGAAAGGGCGCGCCACCGAAGCGAGCCGCTGGCAGTTGGAGAAAGTGCTGGGACGCGGCTACGCGCTCGCGACCATTTACTACGGCGACATCGAGCCCGATCATGCCAAAGGGCACGAGCAGGGGATTCGCGGCTGGTATGCGAAGAACTCCAAGGACGCAGACAAGCTGACCTGGGGTGCGATCGGCGCGTGGGCCTGGGGCTTAAGCCGTGCAATGGATTACATCGAGAGCGATCCGCAACTCGATGCGAAGCGCGTCGCCGTCATCGGCCATTCCCGCCTCGGCAAAACCTCGCTCTGGGCTGGCGCCCAAGACGAGCGCTTCGCCATCGTCATCTCCAACAACTCCGGGGAAGGCGGCGCAGCGATTACCCGCCGCCAATTCGGCGAGACCATTGAACGGATCAACACCTCCTTCCCGCATTGGTTCACCACCAAGTTCAAAGATTACAACGGCAAGGAAAACGACCTTCCGGTGGACCAACACATGCTGATCGCCCTGGCCGCCCCGCGGCCCGTTTACGTGGCGAGCGCGGAGGAAGATCTATGGGCCGACCCACGCGGAGAGTTCCTCGCCGCTCACGCCGCGACCCCGGTCTATCAACTATTCGGCAAGAAAGGTATCGACAGCGCCGAGATGCCCGAGTTGAACAAACCCGTCGGAGAAAGCATTGGGTATCACATTCGCACCGGCAAACATGATGTGACCGCCTACGATTGGGATCAGTACCTCAACTTCGCCGACAAGCATTTCGGCAAAGCGGGCGCTCGCTAGACTGGGGCTTTTGCGACCACGTCTGCTTTTGCACGCGGGCCTTGCATGGGCAGGACTTCGGATTGCGGGATGACGATTTGAAAAACCGTCCCGCGTCCCGGAGTAGAACTGACACCGATGCCGTAGCCCATGCCCTTGGCCAGTTCGTAAACCATCGACAGACCGAGCCCGGTTCCGCGTCTAGCCGACATGGCTTTTGTCGTAAAGAACGGCTCGAAGATGCGCGGGAGCGCCTCCTCGGAAATGCCATGTCCGGTGTCCTCGACGAAGATGCTGACGTAGCGTTCGCCGGGCGCGGGCAGCAACGTGAGCGCGTCGTGAGAGGCCGATTCGGTGATCCGAAGACGAATCTTGCCGGAATCGGTGATGGCATCCACCGCATTAAGGATGAGATTGATCAGGATCTGCTGGAGCAGGTCGCGGTGGCAAAGAATGTCCGAAGCCACGCTATGTTGATCGACCACGACCATGACATGCGCGGGAATCTTTTCGCTGAGAGCTTTGACGGTGTCCTCGACCAACTTGACCGGATTCGCCCGCTGCATCTCGCGCTCCGAAAGCCGGCCGAGACCGAGCATGGAGCGAACAATGCCGGAGCCTTGATCGACCATCATCTTGATGCGGTTCAAGCGCGTCTGAACCTTCTCGGTGTCGTTCGGGTTCGCTTCGATGATTTGAGCCGAGCCCTTGATGATCGAGAGAATGTTATTGAAGTCATGGGCGATGCCCGAAGCGAGCGTGCCGAGCGCGCGCATCTTCTGGCTGTGGAGCAACTCCTCGTTCGCTTTCTCGAGCTGCCGAGTGCGCTCCGCAACGATGCGTTCGACTTCAGCATAGCTGCGCAACAAACGTAAATGGCGGTTCACCGCAAGCGCCGCCAGGCCAAGGATAACAGCGGCGCCAAAAATCGAAACGCCGACCAGCCGGGGATCATCGTGCCACGGGAGAATGACTCCGAACTCGACCGCGCTCGGTGAAGGATCCTCGTTCCCGTTGAGATCCATAGAGCGCACATCAAACCGGTGGGGGCCAGGCCGCAACCCCTGGAGAAAAGCGCTGGCCGCGTTGGTGTATGGAGTCCATGCGCCTTCATCGACACGCCAGGAGAAAAGCAAGCTGGCCGGAGGCGTGACCGACCAGCGGTCCGTGGCGGTGAAATGAACCAGCGTGCCCGCCTCCGCGGTCTGAGCGGAAGATTCACGCACGGTCGGAGTGGCGGTGCGGGGCGGATCATTATCCGCTTCCGGGGCAAAGCGGGAAAAGCCGCGAGCTGTGCCCGCCCAGAGCCGTCCGTCCAGATCCTCGGCGAGAGAGTAAACGACTGGGCTGGGCAACCCTTGGTCGGTGTCGTTCAGCACGAAAGCGCCGCGCTCAAGCCGATAAAGCCCGGCCGCAGTCGCGATGTGGATTTTGCCAGTCCGGCTGCGATGGAGGGCGAGCACCCGTTCGTTGGTGGGGAAAACCGTCCGCCACGTTTTGCCCTCGAACTCGATGACTCGATCCGGGCTGGCAAACCAGACGCGGCCATCAGGCAATTCGAGCATGGTGAAGATGCTGCCCACATCGCTGAGCACATCCGCAGCCATGAGTTCGAAGCGTTGCTGCAGCTTGTTGTAAACACCCGCGCCATTCCCGCCGATCAGCCAAAGATCACCCGCACGGGTCTCCGCGATGAAGTCGGGATTAAAGCCGAGCTGAGGGTAGTCAATGCGATGCGGGAGCGGTTGAAAACTGGCGCCGTCGAAACTTTCGAATGTGCTCGCAGCGGGTGTCGCCGGTGGAGAAATCTTGAAGACCGGCAGGCCCCCCACTTTGCCGGCGAACGCGAGCGTGGCGGCGGATGGATGCTGAAGCAGGTGGAAGCTTCGATCCGCGCGGTTGAATAGGAGTGTGCGGTTACGGGAGCAGATGGCCAAGGCGCCGTTGGGGAGGGGGATGATTTCTCGCGGCGCAGTGGCGAACGCCTCAATGTTCTCGGGCCACGCGTTGAGTTCCAAACCGCCTGCGGTGAAGCGGTAGAGACCTTCGGTGGCCGCCGCCCAATGGCTGTTCGTCGATTCGAATAACAGCGCGTGAACGGGGTTGTTGAACGTGCGAAGGAGCGGGGGCGTCTGCCAGATCATCGGCCCGTAACGAGTCAGACCTTCAGATGTGGCGATCCAGAAGACGCCATTGGTTTCGACAGCGACATCGAATTGGCCCCCGACGATGGCTTCGCGTTGGATAGCGGTGTTGCCCAGGTTGGCGGATGATCCGAGCTGGATCAGGGAGTTGAAGCTGTAAGCCCAGAGCGTCGAATCCCACGAAGGCCATGCTTGCTTAAGGCGCTCGTTCAAAACGGTGCGAAAACTCCAGGCGCCATTTTGGTAATGGGCGATGACCCGATCGGCCGTCGAGCCTGGCAAAGCGCCGAGGACGAACAACCCACCATCGAAGTCCTCGAATGGCCGTTGCACGTTTTCGATTTGGCTATTCGGCGGGAATGGGAGGGTATCCCAGCGGGCGGCGGGAGAGATTTGTCGCAGCGGCCCGACGGAACGAATCAGCCCGCGCTCAGCAGCGATAAGGAGAGACCCGTCGCGGGTTTCCTGCATCTCGGAAAAACGGCCGAGGCCGATTTCCGAGGAGCGAGCAAGAACGCGCAAACCGCCTTCGAACGCGTCAAACTCATAGAGAGCATCGCCGAGCAGAAATAGCACGCGATTGACCTCTGCCGGAACGAGGGAAATTTGGCGGAGCTGCCGGAGCGGATTGAACTGCAGCTCGTTGGCGATAGGGGCGAGTGGGTGGCGGGACCATTGGTTGCGGTCGTAAAGGACCAGGCCTTGTGAGTAGCAGCTCCAGAGTTGGCCGGAGCGGGATTCCACTACACGGAAGCTCCCGCCCTCGATCGAGTTGAGTTCCCGCACACCGTAACCGTCGAGCGCTGAGATGCGCGTGGTGTCCGCATGCCGCACCCAAACGGTGCCGCGCGGGCCGACGCTAATGACCGAGGGAGGCTCCGCGCGAAAACGGAAGACGCGGGTGTGGAGTTGCTGCTGCGCTGAGATCCTCGCGGAACAAACCGCCAGCGTGAGCCCGAGGAGAATCCGGGACCAACAATGGCGGGCAGGGCGCATGCGTCAGCAGAATCGGCGATGTTGCGAGCTACACGATTTGTAGCTCGCAAACCGCATGAGCGCAATTCGAGCCCGCAGTCAGTTCAAGGCGGGATTCGCGTTCAGCAACTGAATGAACTCAGGGAACTGGCGCAATGGCGCCAGACCGGGGTCGGCGCGGGCGTCCTTTACCACGTCTCGTGAGCCAGGAGCGACCGCAAGGCGTTGCTTGCTCAAGGCGACGGAGCGGCTGATGGAATTGAGCGCTGATGGATAGTTGGAGAGCGCAACCTGAGCCTTGGCTAGGTCGTACCAGATGTTCGGTTCGTTCGGGACAAGGGTTGTGGCCTTCGTGAGAGCCCGTTCAGCCCCAGCGAAGTCGCGGATCTGGTCGTAGGCCTTGGCGATGGACAGCGCGGTGTTCGCGTCCAGGGCGGGGCCGTTCAAACGCTCCTCAAAGATCGCCACGGCAGAGTTGGTGCGCATGAGCTGGAGATAGATCGAGGCCAGCTCGAAGATGACCTGAAGGTTTCCTTTGTTGGTCGCATATTGCTGCTCAAGAGCGGTCATGCGCGCTTGAACCTGATTGAAGTTCCCCTGGCTCTGACGAATGTTGCGGATGTTATCCACAAGCGCATTCATGGACTCGCTGTCCGGGTCGAACTTGCGCGCGGTGACAGCGACCAGCTCGGCATCTTCCACTTTGTTCATGGAGAGGAGGAGGTTCACATACTTGTAAACCGCTTCCGGGCTGTACGGACAAAACGCGAACGACTGCTTGAGCGAGAAGTCGCATTCCTTTTGCATGCGGGTGTATTCAGTCTGGTTCTTGGCCTGCTGCATGCGCCAGAAGTAAAGGCCGGCCTGGGCGGAGCGAAGCTTGGAGAACGCCTTCTGGGCGTTGTCGTCACGGATAAATTTGGGATCGCCGGAGAATCCGCTGAAATCGCGCCGGAGGTAAACCTTCTCGGCAAAGTCGCAGAGTTCCTTCACGGATGTGTTGTAATTAATCCATGTGCCCACGAGGCGCTCGGAATACTTGCTCCAAAATTTGTTGTCACGGTCGCAGATCTCCTGGCTCAGCTCGGGGAGCTGCTGGCGATTGATCTTCATGATGATCCCGAACGGCTCCAAATGCGGATACATCCAGTCGAGCGGGAAGCTCTCCTCCACGTAGAATTCGTGCTCAGGATTCTTGTCGAAAATGATCTTCGTCAGGAGCGCGTTGATCGACATGACCGCGACCTGGCCTTGGACGGAGATGCGGTTGTCGATGATGCGGACATCCTCGCCCGGCTTGATCTGCTTCGGCTCGTTTGGAAACTGCATGTCATGCTGCAGGCGCCGTTGGGCATCGGCGATGTATTCCTGGAACGCGGCGGAAGAGTCTTCGATGGACGGCGTTTGGATTTCCTTGGGAGGGTAAACACCTTTCTCGCGGCGCTCTTTCTCAATGCGCTCACCGAGATTGATGAAGTAGCGGTCGAGCGGCGCGAACATGCGGGCCAGCAGATTGGTCCGGCCTGTGGCGGCCTCCGCTTCGCTGCGGAAGAATTCGGTGAAAAATGGAGGATCCTTCTGCGCGCTTCGATTGTAGTGGGCGCGGATGTAAGCGAGGTACGTTCCGTCCGCGAGCGCGTTCTGCGTAATGAGGTAAACGTCGCGACGATCGAACTTTGGATCGCGCTTGTGCTTATCCGGGATGAAACTCTCCGCGAAAATCATGTAAGTTGGATTAAAACGGCCCGGGTCAGTGCCGCCGAAGAGGATCGCGTTTTTGGCCATCTCTGGGTAAACGTCGTAGGGCGGCGTGAACATGTCATGGCCGAACCAGAACCCGAACAAGTGGCCGCGCTGCTCGTTATCAGCCCAGTGTGCGAGCACGGAGCGGAAGGGGAGAATGGCCATGAGAGCGATCAGGAGCATCATCGGCGCGCGGGTGCGATAGAGCCAGAAAAGGGCCATCACCGCCACCCAGAGCACAATCGTTGAGGTGGTTGTGAACCGATCGAGCTGGAACGAGCTTTGCAGGGACAACCGCTCATAGAGCGCAATGGCGCAGGCGACGGCAGCGCCAATCAACGCTGTGAAACGCCACTTCTCATAGTTCGTTGCGATGTAGCTGAGGCCGAGCGTCAGGCCGTAACCGACGAACATTGCAAGGATGACGTGCGATGAGGTGAAGAAGACGCGGGTCTGCTCACGGCTTTGGCGGTCGATGTTTGGGTTCAGGAGAATCAGGAGCAGGAACGCCAAACATGCATAAATCGAGACGTTGCCAATGAGCCATGCCTTGTCGCGTTTGTGGAGCTTGGCCCAAACCATGAACGGGATCGCGGCAATCAGCAGGTAGATGAAAGAGAACTCTTCGCCCGCGCCCTGGATGTACATGATGACCTGCCGGATGAAGCGCCCTGGATCAGACGTCGGGTTGGTCTTATCATACTGGCCGCGGGTGAGCGCGTGCCAGAAGCCCTCCTCCGTGCGTGGGTAACCCCAATTCAGCGGCGGGTTCGTCATGGAGGCGATCGGCATGTAGAAGTAGAACAAAGCTCCCAAAATCCACGCAGCTGAGATGGCGAGCATGGCTTTCCATTCCGTGCCGAGCGCGCGGGTTTTGATAGAGGCAGCGGCAGCCGTGATCATTGAGCCAAGGCCCACGCAATGGAAGATCAGCTCAAGAGCGGGGTTCTCGCTGATGCCTGTGAGCTTGCCGCGCTGCATCAGGAGGCAGCCGCCAATGTAGAAGATGCTGTTGATGAGGAAGAGGTCGCGCCCAATCCGCGGACTCACCAAAAGAATGAGCACCTCGATGCCCATGGCGGCGACGATGAGCGTTTGGTGGGTGGTGAAACAGATGCCGAACCAGAAAGCGGCGTACCAAAGGTAACGGCGTTGCTCGGGCGCGTGAAGCCACCGGAAAAGGCAACAGAGCACGCCCATAAGCGAGAGCACGCTTAACGTGTACACCTCGACAATGACCGCCTGGCTCCACATGAAGCCGTTGAAGCCAAGGAGCATCCCAGCGACGAAACCGGCGAGGACGCAGAACATGTTCTCGAGCCGTTTATCGAGGTTCTTGAGGTCGGGGATATGCTCGACAATGGTGCTGCTTCCGCGCGAAACGATCAGCGCGAGCAGGCCGCAAGAGAACGCGGCCGCAACCGCGGAGGAGACCGCCACGCGCCAGGCGATGTTCGAGAACGGCAGGATCTTGGTGAAAAGCCAGGTGTAGAGCGTCCAGACCGGGTAGCCGGGAGGGTGGGGGACGCCAGCATACATGGAGGCGACTGCCAACTCGCCCGAATCCTCCAGCGTCACGTCCGGGGCGATCGTGTAGAGGTAGCCTAAGAGCGTGATGAGAGTGACCAGCCCAAAGGTGATCCAATCAATGCCACGGAACACGCGCACCTTGGGCGCGAGCGTTGTGGGCGTTGCAGGTTTTCCGGGATCTGGGGCGGGAGAGTTTTTGGACGGAGGCGTTTTGCTCATTTACTTGGTCAGGAGACTGTTAGTGAAATTGAAAAGGGCCGGTTGAGCCGATGCTGTCGGGGAGCCGAAGCTCCATTCCAGGGTTTGCATCGGGAGCGTGTTGTGGACACTGAAGAAGCGCTCGAACTTGGCGTGGACCCATTGATCTGGGGCAGTGACCTGGAGAGCCCCTTCAAACGGATCGACCATTCCCTGGCGCGGCTCGAACGTCAGCAACGTGAGGGCAATGGAGCCAACCACTGGCACGAGCCAGCGGCGCACGTCCGCCAGGCCAACAGCCCAAACGGGTTCAGGTTGCGGCTCAGAGCGGAAAAGCTTGCGATAAATTTTAGGCGATGGGGAGCGCGGGGCGCACTTCTCCATCCGCGTCTCCAAAGATTCCGGCGGATTCATAGTCATTCAAGGCAACCGAAGCGCGAAGTTTCTGGAGGCCATAACGGTAACGGCCAGCGGCGGTGTTGGGGGAGATCTCAAGGATCTCGCCGATTTCTTCAAAAGTGTGCCGATGCCAGATTTTGAGCACGATCACCTCGCGCTGCTCGGAGGGAAGTTCGCGCAGGGAGCGCAAGGCAGCTTCCAAACCTGGGCCGCCCTGTTCAGACGGTTCAAACCATGATTTGGACTCCAGCTCGCGCGTGAGGCGCCGCCACAGGGAGCGCTTGTAATTCAGGGCGCGGTTGCGGAGGGCGCGGACCGCGTAACCAGCCGTATTTGCGGGCTGTTGTTTCAGCGCAAGCAGAGCAATGAACGTCTCCTGCAGAACATCCTCGGCCTCACCGTGGGACAACCCCAGGGCACGGCCGTAGAGCAGCAGCTCGCCCGCTTTTTGGCGATAAAGCTCCTCGCACCAGCCGTGATTGGAAGGCTCCAGAGTACGCACTTCAATGTATGAGACACCGGCCGAGCGAAATTTGTATAAAGCCCGAAAGGCCCGCCTCAGGCGGAAAATTTGCCATGGCGCACCTCAAAGGCAATGCAAACGTGCGGGGATGGCGCAGTAGGAAACAAATCGCCGACGTTTAGCCAGCCTGCGACGTGCGGCACGGCCCCCGCTCCGTGAGAGAGATTTGGCCATTTAGCTGACAAATATGACGAGAGGCAGCAGAGTAATTGCGCGCAAAAGCTTTCCTGAGCTATATCTGAACCGATTTGAATCCTCAGTTCCTTAACGTAGATTTGGAGATTCGGTCTGCAACCAAATTGAATTCGATTGCAGGCGAGATGGGGCGCCGGGTTTCACTGCTTTATTGCGGGCCAGACGCCAAGCGGCAGTTGCTGGCGGTTGAAACGAGTCGATGGTACAGAAATCCTGACACCGCAATTCATAACCTCTGCAAAGTTGTCGAATCTTTGTCTCCAGCATCTCGACGAGTATGGAACACAGCGCAACGAACTTTCGATGTTGGCTATGATCTGCACTCCACCGCTCTCGCTTCTCAGTTTACCCTTCGTCCCGACACTCTGGAGCGAATTGCCAAACTGGGCGCTACTTTGACGGTCACCTGTTATTCCTTTGATAAACGCTGATGCCAGCGAGCCACCTCCACACCTGCCATGGGCTCAGTAAACATTAAAGTCGCTACGGCGCTACTCGCGGTCAGCACACTTGCGGCGTTCGCTGCTATTGCGAAGCTCTCGTGGCAAATTAATGCGCCAGGCGGTTGGCGAGATGAATTATACGGGCAGGTTGGTGCCAATGCGACGACGCGAGCTATGTCAGACTTTCGACGCGGCCAATTGCGCTTGTTCCACCTTGGAGGCGAAAGTGATAAAGATCATTTCACTGGAACTATGGACGGTCCATTCGAAGTGTGGACACCTTCTTTCTACCCCTCGCTTGGTGAGGCCCACCGCTATGCGAAAGAGCATTACGTCGAGTTCTACAATCGCAAAATGCGGTATATGCATTCGCGTCCGGAAAGGTTTCGGCGAGAAGAGAAGGTGGAAGCAGGTGAGGCGACAAGCGGGAAATAGCCTCTTCCTCTGATGTAACCACCAGACTACCCCTCCCCCTTGCACATCATCCTTCGATTAACCGTTTTGCTTTTGGTTGTAGCCGTCTTCGATGGTTGCGGTGAGGTGAAGGAAAGCCGGTTTGCCACTCTTTCCGCAGCGAAGGAGGCGGGATTAGTGGAAAAGGGTTGGGTGCCCAGGTGGGTTCCAGAAAGCGCGCGCAACATCTACGAAATTCACGACCTGGATTCGACAAGGGATTGCTGCGTTTTGATTTGGAGCCTGAAGCCCTTGAATCTTTTCGTCTGTTTGTGAGGCAGAATCGATTGTCAGAGCAGGGATTACCGTCTGTGTTCATGAATGGAGTGGGGGAATGGTGGCCGGGAGAGCTGGGAGGAAGTGATCTGATTGCGGGAGGGCGGTCTTCTTACGAGGTGGCAACACTCCGGAATTCGTGGGGACCGTCGTCGCAGAAGTGGGCAGTTGGGATTTCGACCAATGGCACGGTATTTGTGTGGTATTGAATCTTCCGGGCTTTCGAATGGTGGGTGTATGTGGATGGCCGTTGATGTCGCACCTACGGCGCTCGATAATGGAGCATTTGCGACACTACAAATATGTCGCACCTACGGTGCTGAGAACGGAAGAGCTTCGTCAGGCGATCGCTTAACAGGGTGCAGGACTCGGGGAGTTGAAACGGGACTCCCAGACTAGGCGGAGGCCTTCGAGGTGAAGAAGGGGTCCACGGCCGTGATCTCTGGCATGCGGTGTGGAAAGCGATCGGATGCGTAGGCACTGCCGTCGTCGTTACGCTACACCCACCGACGCGACTTGGGGTCGAACTCCAAGGGTTCTTCCCAGATGAGCTTTCCGGTTCTGTCGATCACTCCATGTTTTCCCTCCATATCCACATCTGCCCATCCGCCGTGAAAGCCAGTCTGCGACATAAACGCAGGCTCGATAACGACTTCCCCTGCGCTGTTGATGAAGCCTTTGTTGCCTCGTTGGCCTTTTGGGACCTTCAACGTGACGCATGCTAAGCCTTCACGAAACGAGCATGCTTGCTGGAATCTGGGTTCGATCACAAAGTCGCCGGACGTATTGATGTAGCCCCATTGCTTGTCTCGTAAAGAGGCTGGCGCGAGGCCTTCTGCAAAATTGCCAATGTAGTTAAACATGGGAAATTTAATGACGTCTCCTGATTGATTTAGCAGTCCAAACAGGCCGGTGTAACGATCGGCTCTTGAGAAAGGAGCCACTCCTCGGTGGAGTTCGCGAAGCGCCTCATAAACCGGAGGTAGGATTGTTTGCCCCCGCCAATCCAGTACACCTAGTTTAAAGTCCCCTTCCACACTGAAGAGGCAAACGATCCAATCCCAATTACCTGGGCGCAATCCGCATTGCCAGTGCATGTCATATGCGGGGAGGGAAGATAGGATTTCCCTTTGGTGTCAATCACATAGTATTCCGTCAAACTGTAGATAGCCTTTCCCTCGTGTGGTAACCCATTGCGCCCACCCTCGGCGGAATAACCCAGTTGCCTGTTTTGTCGATGTACCCGGTAGCATTGTGTTCTGTCACGCACGCGAGGCCATCATTGAATTGCACGTCGAATGAGCTGAGGTCGCTGTCAAAATGCGGAGGAATGACTACCTTGCCGGCTTCATCAAGAAAGCCCAGCTTTCCGTCCGCCACGAAACTTATAAGGCCTTCACTTAATGCTCCGAGGCACTCATATTGAGGTTCGATTACCCACTCACCGGACCAGTTCAGGAACCCCGCTTTGCCGCGGCTGTAGATCGGACCAATGATCGCACTTTTGGGGTGGTTATCGGCCATTGCTTGCTTCCGTTACTTTAGTGCACAACACGCCGCGCATCGGGCCAAGAGTCGGGGTGGTGCAGCTCAAAGGCAATTCAAACGTGCGGGCCTTGCAGGTAGCCTCTGGCCGATTCCGTACCCTGACCGCTGAAAAAAAACAGAAACCGACTGACGCCTTTTCAGGGCTGGATCTATCGGACGGTTGCCTTGGTTCCCGCTGGTTATCCGAGGCTGAAGGAAGGCGCGAATCTCCGTGAGCAAGCGTATGTGGACGGCGTTGGATGCCGCGCCTACGGCGCTCAGTCAGGACAGGCGTCGGGTAACTAAATATGTCCCACCTACGGTGCTCTTGAAGGGGCCGCTTGAGAGTGAATGAATAGACAGGCAACGGTCGGGACTTTCGAAAGGATCCTTGTGCACATCCAACCGGAGGCTTTTGATTTTGAGGTGAACCCACGGGCTGCGCTGGGCTTGCCGTGGGCTGAAGTTGTGCAGCCCCTCCAGGGCCAATACTAGAGTGCTCGCACGGACAACGGCATGCGCTGCCGCGCGCTCGAGATTTGAACACGCACGAGGGACGCTGTTTCGGAGGCATATGTGCGGGGTGCGTTCCCGTTGTCGCCCCAGGCTGGTCGGCAGGGCAGGCTTTCTGCTTTTTCCAAGGCCAGCAACGCGGTGGATAGACACGGTTTCAACAACAATAAGGCCCCTGTTACCTTCGCTACCTAATGGGCAGAGCAGTTGGCACAGGTTTGTTATGTGCCGGGTTCAATTGCTGCGGAGCCGATAAAAAGCACGCGAGGTATCTGTGGGGACTTGGAATCTAATAACGTTGCTTGTTGATTCTTTGGGCAAGGCGAGTTGCTGCCAACTCGCAGGGCTGAGCGTTGAGGCGCTTTCAAGCGTGTAAGAGCGGCCCACAACGACACGGGCTTCGATTTCGAGTTTATCCTCAAGGAGGCGAGTCTGCTCGATTGCCAGGAAGCTGAGACGTGAATTGGGGTCTGTGCCACTCAGGTATTCATGATGCGTGGTGACGCCGTCGCCATCCGCATCGTGAGCGGCGGGCGTGGTTTGCGCGGGGTCGAGGCCATAGGCGAGTTCCCACAGATCAGGGAGATTATCGCGATCTGAATCCGCAGTTGCGAGATTTGGCGTGATGCAGCGTGGCAGCTGCTTCCGCGCATAAATGCGCGCTACGTCTTCAGCGGTGAGAGCTTTGTGATGCAGTGCAACTTCGTCGATTTGCCCCCTGAACTGGCCGACAACTGTGTTTGGGACAAGGCGACCGATCCGCAGGGGAGCTGGATTCGCGATGCTGAGCGGTTCGACGAGGGGGTTGAAGGTCTGGACACGCTCGCCGTCCACATAGATCGCCCCACCATCAAAGGCGTTGCGATTCACCGAGACAACTACATGGTGAAAACCAGACGAGAAAATGGCCGTGCGAGGGGTATGAAAGGTTGTTGCAGGAGCGCTTTGATCGGAATCGGTAAGCTGAAAAGCAATGACATCGCCTATGTGGGCGAGAACGTAGCCGGTGGCTCGATCTCCGTTGACGACGCGCTTGTCAACGATGGAGCGGTACTCGGAGGCGCCGCCGGCGATTGAGGGCTGAATCCATGCCTCAATGCTGAAGGAGGCTCCTGGAAAGTTCAGCTCCGGCCGGCTTGGGACTTCCACGAATTGTTCCTCACCATTGAACGTGAAGGCCTGGCCAGAATAACCGGCCGAGTATGTGGCCGTGATGTTGGTAGCGTGAGCGAGGCCTGTTTCCTCCGCGCCGTTCGCCTCCCCCCGCCACCAAGCAATCATGCTGCCGGCGGAAGGATCACAAGCCGGAAGCGCATGCCCGAATATGCTTCTGCGATCGTTGAGGGTCGAGGTGTTCGGGGTTCCGCTAACGAGTTCGGCATCAATGCGATTGCTTCCGGCGTGCGGAAACGTAGCGGTGAAACTCAGCTCGATTGAGGAGAATGGATCTACAAATGCGTTTGTGAGTGTGAGCCGACCGTCAGCCAGAGCGAGTGTGCCCGAGGGGGCGAACGCGTCTGAAAAAGCAACTGCAGCCCCGTGGACCACGACCGCCACATTGGTCGCGGGTGCGGCGCTGTAGTTTACAATTCGCACAACGTGCGGGGCGGGAATGGCGGCGATGCTACTCGCGGCCCGAGCTTGCAGAGCAATTGTCAGGTCGTTCGCGCAATAGCCCGCAGCGCCAGCCTGGCTAATTCCCTTGAGTGTGCTCTCGCTCAACGCGCCGCGGAAGATAGCGATTTCATCCAGCAGGCCTGCGCCTCCGATTTTCGCGGGAGCTGGAGGATCCATCATGTCCAAGTGCTGGCGAAGGCTGAACTCCTTGACCATGACGCCGTCCACATAAATCTGCCCGAGCGCAGAAAATCCACGATCAGCCACCAAGGCGAAGTGATGAAAGTTGCCATCGAGCAATGACGGGAGCGTTGCCACAGCATCGACCGGGGCAGTGTCGCTCATAGAAGTACTGAGCTGAAACCCAATCGTGCTGCCAGTGACATAGAAGCGCCACCCTTCAAAGCGGGTAGTGGTAGAGTCCCGCGCGGCGCGCTCGAAGATGGTTGTGGAGCTTGTGGCCGCCGGCTTAACCCAGGCCACAATGGAAAATCCTTCTTCCGGACCGAAGAACAACTCAGATGAGCTAGGGATTACTGCTGCTCCGCCCGCAAGCGCAAAAGCGTCGCCAACTTTGCCTCGAACAAATTGAGCGGAACCAGCCGATTGAAGCTCCCGAGTTGAGACCTGGTCCCGCAGATTCCCCTCACCGCGCCACCATGCGATCAACCCTGGTGGAAGGGTGGTGCAGTCGGGGACGATCTCCACGATAGAGGTTGCCGAATTGTTATACGGCCACGGATCGCGAGTGGGATGGGTGATTGTGGCGGTGTTAAGCACCGTTCCAGGGACGCTGCTTAAGAATGTGAATTCAACCTGTTGGGTCTCACCACCGGAGAGAGTGGGGAGCAGGAGCGCGACATTCATGGAATTCGTCACAATGGGAGCGCCGCCCGTTATAGAAATCAGCTTCAATGAAGGGGAGAAAAAATTCGTGATGATCGCGCCGGTGAGTGCGGTCGGACCGGAATTGCTAACAACGAGCGCAACCCGCAGTTCCCCACCCGTAGGGATTGTCGCCGGAGCTTGCACCGCGATGGATAGGTCGTCCTCGATCTGAAGATGGAGTTGGGCGGATGTGCCCTGCATATTGTCTCCATCCTTAACGAGGAGAAAGGCGTCTTTGAGCCTCGCCTCGGGCAGGAGAAGTGAGCCGGACCATTGTCCTTGCTGGAGAAAAACCGTGGCAGGAGAGATTGGCATCGTGATCGACGTCGTGAAAGGGACTGCAAGCGTGGGATGCGGCGCGTTAAGCGTGCGCGTGGCCAATATCCAATCGTTTGTCGTGTCCGTGTCAGCGGCGCCCTGGCGCTGGAATGTCTGAGCCATGAAGAGCTGCTTAAACGCGGAGGGCCCGGACCAGGAAAAAGCGAGGTCGCCAGCTGGTGAATAGGCATGTTCAGGGCGGGCGGAACCGGCGAAAAAAGCATCCATGAGCTTGCCTTCCGCACTTCTGAGGACGACAGCCGCTTTGGCACCGGGCAAATCAAACCAAAACAGCGGCTCATCTGAGCGGAGGACGGGGAAGATCGAAGGTTGGGTGAAAGCCTCATCGAGTCGAAACACTTGCCCGGCCTCAAGGACGGAAGCAGGGCGCACGATGTGGGTCCAGGGGAAGGGGTACGACTCCTCGTCGTAGATGTCGATCCGCCAGCCCGAAACATCAATCGCCTGGTCGGAAACATTCACGAACTCGACTGAATCGGTCTGGGTAACATCAACTTCAGATATCAGGACGGGTGAAGTGGGCGTTGGGCTTGCTGCGATACTCAGGTTTACCCAGCCGGTGTAGTTCGAAACTCGCGCCCCAGCGGCGTTCACCGCGATTATTGTCGCCTCGATTGGCTTCCCGGCCACTGGGTTTGTGCTGAGCACGACCTGAAAGTGGTTGAGTTGGCCTTCGGGATGATCGTCGTTTTTGATAATTGCCGTCCCGTAGCTCGCACGCATGATGGTGCGATTTGTGTCCGCGTAGAAGGCGAGGTGAAAGTTTTCATCCGGTTCGGATATCGCGTCACCCAAAATCTCAACATGAATGACGGTGTTTGTGTTTGTGCTGGAAAACGTGTGAACGCCACTGACTGAGCGAAAGTCGATGCCTGCGACAGCCGCCCCAGAAATAGTCGCGTAATGGTAGGACCAGGAGGATGTTGGCCGATGAGTGGTCTGAACATTGAAGGCAACCACTTGGCTGCCGCTGTTCCCTTCCTCCACAACGACGGGGGTGATAAGCAAAGCCAGATCAGAGTCCGCGCGCAGAGACAGGGGCGCGAGCAGCAGTAAGCTAATGACAAGCAATAGTCGGTAATGCATTCAGGTGCCTTTGGACCAGACTACGCTAGGGTGCGGCGGGAAAGCAATGTATTAACATCACTTCAATGGTTATAGGAGTTACTGGTGTAGCTGCGGCGCTCTGGAAGCGGCGCGCCGGTTGAACAAATCCGAAGGCGCGGGTTTCGGCGCTTGTGGCGTCCTACGTAGATTGTTTGGCTTTAATGTACAGAACCCACGGGCTGCGCTCGCGCGCGGTTCAGATTCGAAGGGAACAGGGAGCGACGAAAGGCATGCGGTGCAGCGTGGGCGCGCTGGATTTAGAATCCAGATTTATGTGCATGGCGGTTGATGCCGCACCTACGGCGCTCAGGGAGTACAGTACTCGGGTAACTACAAATGTGTCGCACTTTCGGTGCTGAGAACGAGGGCATTCGATCTCCGAAGGCGGCTTGCTTAACGAGGTGCAAGACTGGGCGAGTTGAAGCGGGATTCCCAGACGAGGCGGAGGCCTTCCAGGGTGAGGAAGGGGTCCACGGCTGTGATCTCTGGCATGCGGCTGGCCAGTAGGGCGGCGTAACCACCGGTGGCAATGACCGGAAGGTTTGTCGTGTTCAACTCGGATTTGAGTTCAAGAATCAGTTCTTTGACGAGGCCGCGGTAGCCGTGGACGGCGCCGATGAGCATGGCTTCCTCGGTGCTTTTGCCAATCGCCTTATCGATGTCGCGGATCTGGATGCGCGGGAGGAGGGCGGTTTTCTCATGCAGGTAGTCGGTCATGGCGGAGAGCCCAGGAGCGATGATGCCGCCGACGTAGTTGCCGCTGCTGTTTACCACATCGAAGGTGACGGCGGTGCCGAAATCAACAACCACGGCGGGAGCGCCGAAGCGGGCCTTGGCGGCCACCGCGTTGGCGAGGCGGTCGGCGCCGATGGTGGCAGGTTGTGGGTAATCGATGCCGACGCCGACAACGGTTTGGTGGGTGAGTTGGACGGCTTTTCGGAAGCGCTTCAAATAAGCGATGGCGGCTGGAGTGGTGCGCGGGACAACGCTGCAGAAGGCGGCGCCGCGGATCTGATCGGCGTCGTTGCCGACGAATCGCTCAAGCTCAATTTCCATTGCGCCTGAGTCCCAGCCCGAAGTGGGGAGATCATGGTGGCGGAGAATTTGCCCGTCGTGCTGGAGGCCGACGTGGGTGTGGGTGTTCCCGATGTCAACGAGCAGGAGCATGCTTACTCCTTGAGCACGGTGACATCGCCGCCAGTCACGCGCTCCAAATGGCCGTGCTCTGTGCGGACTAACAGGGCGCCGTCGGGATCAAGTGATTCACAGCGGCCCGTGATGAGTCGATCACCCATGCGAATGCTGACGGATTGGCCGACGGTGGCGCAGCGCTCCGCCCATTCCTCCGAGACACTGGCGAATTCGCCATTGAGGATTTTGCCGTAATCGGTGTCGAGTTCCCGAAGGGCTGCTGCCGCAAGGGCGGGCCTGTCAATTTCCCCACCCGTGTGCAGGCGGAGCGAGGTGGCGATGGGCTTGAGATCGTCGGGGAAATCGTTCCCAGTCTGATTCACGTTGATGCCGACGCCAAGGATGACGTGGCGCACGGAATCGAGTTCGGCGTTCATCTCGGTGAGGATGCCCACGATCTTCTTGCCATTAAGCAGGAGGTCATTGGGCCACTTGATTTCGGGGGCGATGCCGAGTTGCTTTTCAATAGCCCGCGCAAGCGACGTGGCTGCGCCAATCGTAAGACGTGTGACCGCTTGCGGCGTGAGGCGAGGGCGCAGGAGGATCGAAAACCAGAGGCCGGTCCGTGGGGTGGAAACCCAAGTGCGGCCAAGGCGCCCGCGGCCGCGAGTTTGTGATTCCGCAAAGACAACAACGCCTTCCTCAACGCCATCAGTGGCGAGTCGCTCGGCGACATCGTTGGTGGAAGTCGTCTCTGAAAAGACGCGAATATCGCGGCCGATCGTTTGGACTTTTCCGATGCGGGCATAGAGATCGTCGGCATGGAGGGCATTCGGCGTGCGGACGAGGCGGCAGCCTTGATGAGGATCCGATTCGACGAGGTAGCCGAGCTTTGCGAGTTCGTTCAGTCGTTGGGTGACAGCTTCGGGAGTGGAACCGAGAGCGGTGGCGAGCTTGGACAAGGCAATTCCAGCGCTTCTGCTTTGGTGCAGAAGATGAAGCAAACGGGCATCCAGGTCGCGGTGGCGGAGTGGCATCTACGGCAAGTAATCCAGACCGATGTCCATTGCGCGAGCGGAATGTGTGATGGCGCCGACAGAAATGAAATCGACGCCAGTTTCGGCGATGGCGCGGATGGTCTTCAAATTCACGCCGCCGCTGGCTTCGGTTTTGGGAGGGGACGCCCGGTCGGGGACCGGGCCTACCATCGGACGTTTCACAATAGCGAGGGCGGCGCGGAGTTGGGCAGGGGGCATGTTGTCCAGGAGAATGATATCGGCGCCCGCATCAGTGGCTTGCTGGACCTGCTCGAGCGTGTCCGCTTCAACTTCAACTTTGAGCTGCGGAAATTGGGCGCGGGCTTTGGCCACGGCGGCAGCGATGGCATTGGGCTTGGCGTTGCGAAGCGCGGCGAGGTGATTGTCCTTGATCAGCACCATGTCATACAGCCCGTGGCGGTGATTCGTGCCGCCGCCGCAGAGGACGGCGTATTTTTCAAGTGCGCGCCAGCCTGGTGTGGTTTTGCGCGTGTCGAGGACTTTGGCCTGGGTGCCCGCCACGGCTTGAACATGCTCGCGGGTGAGCGTGGCGACGCCGCACAGACGCTGGAGAAAATTGAGGCAGACACGCTCGCCGGTGAGGATCGCCCGCGCTGGCCCTTCAACCTGGGCGAGCGGTTGATTGCGTTGCAGCAAATCGCCGTCTTTAGCGTGCAGCTGGATTTGAACGGTTGGCTCAATGCGCTTATAGACTTCGTGCAAGAAGCCAAGGCCGCAGACAACCAGCAGCTCGCGCGCATTAAAAAGAGCTTTGAGGCGAGCGCTTTCTGGAATGGTGGCGATGGAGGTCACATCGCCGGAGCCGACATCCTCCTCAAGGGCGAGGGAGATGAGTTGCTGGACAGCGGGCTCGTTGTAAACGCTCATATTTCGGCGGTCCGCAACAGATTAGTGGAAGGAGCGCGCCCCGACAACGCGAAGGAATTTGCGCAATGAAAATGGATTGGGTAAGACTGCGGCCATGCACAGTCCCCTTACACGCCGCCAATTTATGGCCGGAACAGCCTTGGCCAGCCTTGCAGTTGCGTCTTCGTTAGCGCCGCGAGTGGGCGGGGTGGAACCGTTCAATCGACCCGGGAAACCGCGGCTGCGTTTAGGACTGGCTGCGTATTCGTTCCGGCAATACTTCGCGGGGAGCCAGGATGCCGCGCAGGCCACGCGGAAGGACAAGAAGATCGATCTGTTCAGCTTTGTTGATTATTGCGCGGAGCATGGATGCGACGGTGCGGAATTGACTTCGTACTATTTCCCGCCGAATGCGGACTCCGACTACATGCTAAAACTAAAGCGCCATGCTTTTATTCGCGGCGTTTCAGTGAGCGGCACATCCGTGGGCAACACGTTCACGCACCCTGCGGGGCCGGAGCGCGAGAAGCAGTTGGCGCTCTTGAACAAGTGGATTGATAACGCGGCTTTGCTGGGCGCGCCGCATCTTCGAATTTTTGCCGGAAACGCGCAGAAGGAAGGAAAAGAAAAGGCAAAGCAGGATTGCCTGGAAACGCTGAAGATCGCTTGCGAGAACGCTGGGAAAAAAGGAGTGATGCTCGGCCTGGAGAATCACGGTGGCATCGTCGCGGAGGCGAATGACTTGCTGGACTTAGTGAAGGCGGTGGACAACCCATGGCTAGGCATCAACCTGGACACGGGCAATTTTCGGACGGCCGATCCTTACGGGGATTTAGCCAAGTGCGCGCCTTACGCCGTGAATGTGCAGATCAAGACCGAGCTTGCCGCGCGCGGGGAGAAGAAAAGCGAGGCGAACCTGGAGCGGTTGGTGAAGATTCTGCGGGACGCGAATTACCAGGGTTTCGTCACGTTGGAATATGAAGCAGCGCCGGACCCATGGGATGCCGTGCCGCAGATTATCGAGCGGTTGCGGCCGTTATTGGCCTAGGGGTTGGGTAAAAACAGGGATTGTCCGGCGCCGGGTTTGACCACGTCGAATCCTTGTTAAGCAACCGTCCCGCTGAATTGTTCGCCTCCTACGGAGGCTGAGCATTCGCGGTGTTTACCCCACGGGCTGCGCTAGCGCTTGCCGGTGGGCTAATCTGTGCGGCCGCTCCGCGGTCTAGAGCTACAACCGCACCACTGTTCACGAAGTTTGTCCCGGCGATTTAGGCGCCAGCGCGGTCGAGCATTTCGGTGAGTTGCTTGCGGGCGGCTTGCAACCGATTGATCACCACGGAGGCGACCCGTTTCATCAACTCATAACCGAGGTCATGGTCATCCTCGCTTAGCTCCTGGAGTCGAGTGCCGTAGAGGAAAATGGCGCGGGTATCCGTCACCGCGACAGCGTTGAACCGCCAGTAGTAAGGCGGAAACAACCAGGACCAACCAAGCACATCGCCTGCCCCGATCATTTGAATTTGCACAGGATCGGTGTCCTGCGCGGAGGCGCTCTCCAGTGAAACTTCGCCATTGATCAGAAGGTAAAATCGGTTCGCAATTTCGCCTTCCCTGAAGATCACTTCGCCCGCTTTAAAGTCGGAGAACATGGCGCAGGAAGCCAGGACTTGAATGTGCTTGTCATTGAGCCCCCGAGTAAACGGATGCTCCCGAAGCTCCTCGATGAGCCTGGCGCTGAATTCGGCGTTTGGTTGTGGTGTGGCGCTGTTCACTATTTTCCCTTTTTTAAAATACCTCTGTTGGAACCCCCGCAACTTTCCGAGTCACGGACGCGATCTCTGAAAGCGTGCGCAACGGCAAGTGGCCAAAATCAGTTTGGCGCGAAGGCCGGTCCGCGGAGTAAATCTGCACGAGCTTAATTTGTGTGCCGGATTCCTTCAATTCACGAATGCGTTGGGCGAAATGGTAGATTTCGTCCGGCGGAATGACAACGCCATTGACCGCAGGGAAAAGGCTTTGGATGAGGATGGGCCGTTTCAAGCCCACCGCGCGGATGTTTTCGAGCACATCCGTCAGAGGAATGTTCGGGCGATTCACGCGCTCGAACCAGGATTGAGTCCCAGCTTCGAGTTTCGCCCAAATTTCGTCATCACCGCTGAAGAGATTAACGGCCGCCGCCACGTCCGGCCGCCGGAGGCCTGTTGTGTTCGTGATGAGGACAATTTTGAACGGGGGATGCTTTTGCAACGCGCGCAGGTGAAGGACTGCATGCACCGCTTCCTCGAAGTTTTCCGCGAGAGTCGGCTCGCCATCACCGCTGAGAGCCACGTGTTTGAGTTGCAGCAGCGAGGATGGAAGAGCCGCATAGCGGGGGGACCGAAGAAGCGCGCCATCGTGGGCGGCGAGGAGGCTCTCGTCCAACTCCCTAACCATTTCCGGCACGATTAAGTCGTCGTGCCCGGGCGGTGCGGACCGATCCACTTCGCAATAGACGCAATCGAAATTGCAACGGCGGTCCGGGTTCATGTTGACGCCAATTGAAAGCCCCCTCGCGCGCGGTGAGACGACGTAGTAAACAAACTTGCGCCCCCCAAAATCGCGCGGGCTGGCAAATGGCTGAGGGGCGCGCCGGGAGGCCGCGCTCACACGAACGGGCTGCGCAACAGCCGCAGGTGTTTCAAAGGTCGATGATTTCATGCTCCCTTTCACGAACGGTCAGGGCAGGGCAGTTGGCGTGGCGAACGACACTTTCAGCGACGCTCCCGAGAAGCGCGTGGCGAAGGCCCGTTTCCCCGTGAGTTCCCACGATGATGAGATCGGGCTTGTAGGCCTGGGCTTCGTTCAAGATTTGTTTTTTGACGTTGCCGCAGAGAACCCGTTGCTCAACGGACACATGGCTGACATCCAGGCCCTCGATGAACTTAGTCAGGCGTTGGCGAACGCTTTCGTGGATTTGCCGCTCAACCGCGGTGATGTCCAGGGGCGACATCTCAATGGCGGCATAATCGAGCTGAACGACGTGCAAGAGGAGGACATCAGCGTTGAATTGCCGGGCGAACGCGATGGCGTATTGGACCGCGCGTTTGGAGCAGCCTGAGAAATCTACAGGGACAAGGATGCGCTTGATCTGGACGAAGGCAGGGGGTTGCCCCGCCAGAAGATTCGTTTCCTCAGGGCTCTCGATTTCGAGAGTCACGTTACGGTGGAGTGGGTCGGGTTTGATCTTCATATGCCTACCTCTTTCGTTTCAGGACGGTCTTTAATGACGAGAACGTTGCATGGCGCGTGTTGAACGACCTTTTCGGTGACGCTGCCCAGAAGCGCGTGCTTCAACCCGGTGTAGCCGTGCGAATGCAGGACGATGAGATCAGCCTTCAGCTCGCGGGCGGCAGCGCAAATTTCACGGTGAGCCTTGCCGATCCTGACGTGCGAATAAACGCGCACATCCGGGCTGATTGCTTTCTGAGCGAGCTTCACCAGCTTGGCTTGGGCGGTTTTGGCAACCTCCTGTTCAGTTATGGCAATGGGAATGTTAGATAAATCCGCTACGTACCCGGCAGGCTCCACCACATAGAGGAGCGACACCGAGGAACCCGAGGCCTGAGCGAGTTCATTCACTTTCTCGAAAGCCGCGAGGGAGGGTTCAGAAAAGTCAACGGGAGCCAGGATTGTTTTCACCTCTGAGGCTTTAACCCTGGATGTTGCGGTTGCCCCGCGGCTTCTCGGCAAAGTTCGTGTTTTCACGAGGCAACCGTAAAACCAGAGTGAAAAGTCAACTACACAACCCTTGCCAATGCATTCGCCTTTTTTGCATAGCCCAGGTTCAGGGCGCATTCACTGAAAAATGACCGGAGGAGCGCTTAGGGGTGGCTGAGCGCAACCGCGCCCCAGCCCTGAACGGGAGCACGGGGTCTTTCGCACCGGAAATCATGCCGCACCCCTTATTGTTACAAACGAGCGCCCCTCGTACCTTGCAGAGCGTGTCGAAGGAATAGGCCTAAGCGCCTAGAGGGATAATGGAGTCAAAACAGACAACGCGAAAACCAAAGCTGGTGGCCATTGTTGGGGGCAGTTGCTCCGGCAAGACATGGCTGGCCACGCGGCTGGAAGAGAAGCTTGGGCATATCGCGTCGCGGTTGTCACAGGACGACTTCTACCATGATCGGTCGCATTTGCCACCGGGCCGGCGCGCGAAACTGAACTTCGATCATCCGCGAGCCATTGATTGGCAAGCCCTTGAGGAGGTTGCGCTCGGCTGCGAGGTGGGCAGGGAAGCGGCTGTTCCCCACTATGATTTTGCGACTCACGCGCGAGCGGCGAAGCCCCGGGCATGGACGCCGAAGCAGGTCGTCATTATGGAGGGGCTTTGGCTGCTGCATCGGAAGGCTCTGAGGAAGGCCTTTGATTTTGCCCTATTCCTGGATTGCTCGAAGGAGGTTTCCAAGGAGCGCAGGCTGAAAAGAGACCAGTCTGAGAGGAATCGGACGCCTGAATCGATTCAGGAGCAGTTGGAAAGCACAGTTTTCCCAATGCAGGACCGGTTTGTGGCGCCCCAGGCGCGTTGGGCGCACATGGTCCTGCCGCAGCCTCCGGGGGACGCGGAGGTTGAGCAGATTGCCAACAAAATCAAGCAACTCGTTTCATTTTGAACCCTATGACAGAGCAGGAATTCGCCAGCCGGTTAGTTGACCGATTTGAGACGGTGCAAAGCCCCATCGGAAGATGGCGCCTGAACGCTTACGTGGCTTGGAAACGCTTTGCCTGGAGAGCGCTCCTGAGCAGCGCTTACGCAATCAAGCGCGGCTTCGATGTGTTCGCGAGCTTCCTCTTCCTGCTGGTGTTCAGTCCGCTCTTCGCCGTGATCGCATTGCTGATCAAATTGGAGGATGGCGGCCCGATTTTCTTTGGGCAAACGCGCGTTGGCCGGTTCGGGCGTGAGTTCAAGATGTGGAAGTTTCGCTCCATGTGCGTGAACGCGGAGGCAAAGCTGGCCGAGGTGTTGGCGAAGAACCAGCATACGACAGGGGTTACGTTCAAGCTGAAGAACGATCCCCGGATAACGCGTGTGGGACGAATCCTGCGGAAGCTCTCGTTGGATGAATTGCCACAATTCTACAATGTGCTCGTTGGCGACATGTCGCTGGTGGGGCCGCGTCCTCCAGTGCCTCGTGAGGTGGCGCTTTATTCAACCGCGGACCGCCGCCGTTTAGCCATCACCCCGGGCATCACCTGCCTTTGGCAAATCGGCGGGCGCGCCAATATCGACTTCCCAGAGCAAGTGCAGCTCGACGTCCAATACATCGAGAGCCAGAGCTTCTGGATGGACCTCAAGATTCTCCTTAAAACCGTCCCTGCGGTCATCAGCGGCCGCGGAGCTTGCTAATGAAAGCAGCCTTAATCGCCCCTGGTTCCCGACGGGCAGTCGGGCACATTATTGATGCAGCGCCGCTGGTGGCGGTCCCCATCCTGGGGGAAACATTGATCGCATATTGGCTGGAGCACCTTGCCACCAAAGGATTCAAGGAAGTCACCCTCGTCGTCACGGACCGGCCGGAAACTATTCGGGCTGTTGTCGGAAATGGGGCGCGGTGGGGACTGCGGCTGGTGATCGCAACAGAGCTGCGCGAACCGACCGTTGAGCAGGTCAAGGAGAAGCATCCGGATGCGGAGCTGTTCGTTCTAGATCGTTTGCCAACGCAGGAAGCTGAGCTGTTCACAACTTACCAGGGCTGGCTCAAGCAAATGTTGGCCTGGATGCCCCAGGCTGCAAAAGGGCACCGCATCGGCCTTCGCGAGCGCAGCCCCGGGGTCTGGGTTGGTTTGCGGGCGCAGATCGCGTCTTCAGCCATTCTGCAGGGCCCCTGCTGGATTGGCGACCACGCGAGAATTGGCCCCGAGGCGGTTGTCGGCCCCAACGCGATCATCGAGAGCCAGGTTGTCTTGGAATCCGCATGTGAAGTGCAGGACAGCTGGGTTGGTCCGGAAACATTCGTCGGCTCGCTGACACGAGTGAAAGACTCCTTCGCCTGGGGAAGCCAGTTGATCAACATCCGCACGAACTCTTGCACGCAAGTGCCGGATGCGTTTTTGCTCAGTTCGCTATCACAAAAGAGCGCGGGACCGGTTTTTTCCGAGCGGGTGGCAAATATCTTCCAGGCATCGTTCACGCGCCCGCTCGGGTTGCTCTCATCCATCGCTCAACGGAACCGGCGTTGAGATGAAAAACAACCACTATGCAGGGCCATGGGCTTCGCTAGGGGCGAGCCTGAGAGGTCCGGCAGGTGAAGTTGGCTTACCAACCCAATACGACCCCCGATTGTTGCATGGCCCCCTAGACGTTTTTAATGGCGGAGTAACGGCTTCGAGCGCGGGTTCAGAGCGGGGAAGAAAGCTCGGTTTAACAGTTCGAATTTGCAGGTGATATGAAAGTCCAAACACAAGGAGAAACGCTCACCATCAGCGGCTTAAAGGAATTGGGCGCCGCCAACTCACAGGCGTTTCGCGACCAGGTCAAGGGCGCGATGACAAATGTGCAGCGGAACATCGAAATCGACCTGTCCGAGACCATGTTTGTGGACAGTTGCGGCCTTGGGGCTCTCATCTCCTTGCATAAGACCGCGTGCGGCCGGAATGGAACCGTTCGATTGGTTCGCCCGACGCCCCCGGTCCAGCAGATCCTGGAGCTGACCCGGATGCACCGGATTTTCGACATTGTTGAATAACCCAATGTCCCTGTGCCTACCCCTGTCTTTCGCCCATCCACGGTCCGCTTCGAACTCGATTGCAACCTCGGGGAGGTGCGCTCGTTGACACAGGAGATTCGCGAATTTCTCTCACTCCATGGCGCGAGTGAAAGCGACGCGCGCGGGTGCGAGCTGGCGCTGGCAGAAGCTTGCAATAACGCGATCAAGTACGCAAAGGCGACCGCTCGCGAAGAGAAGATTGATGTGGACGTAATGTGCGACTCAAAGCTGATCGAGTTGCGTGTGAATGATCACACGCAAGGCTTCGATTGGCCTGAGAACATTGAGCTTCCAGACGCAGATCAAGAAAACGGGCGAGGCCTGTTCCTTATCAATTCGCTAATGGATCGGGTCCACTATTACCGCAGCCCTGGCAACAATTGCCTGGTGATGCGGAAGGAGCGGTCGGTCAATGCCGCAAGCTCTCTCGAAGTGGCCCGGCAAACTCCGGACGAATTAAGCCGGCAGGTGATCGAAAGCGAGAAGATCATCCGCGACATGGCGGAGGAACTAAGCTTCTGCTACGAGTCCCTTTCCGCAATTTTCCGATGCTCGGCGGAGTTGGGCCGGACGAACAACCTGGAGGAGTTTGCCAGCCGGTTGCTCACGGACCTCACCCAGATCACCTCGGCGGAGTGGTTCGTTTTGCGGTTGCTGACCCGCGATAATCAACTCGCGGTTTTCAGCGCTTCCGAAGGGTTGAGGAACCTGCCACCCCTGAAGATTTTTGGGTCCGAAGCCGCGGTGGGCTGCATGGAAGCAGAAGCGGCGATCACACGGGAAGATGCATGGTTCGATCATTTGAGCCCGTTGACCTCGACCGACCCGCTGCATCGGATTCAAGGCGACACGATCGGTTTGGTGCATCCGTTCTGCCTGGGTGACACGCTCATTGGAACCCTGACGGTGGCGAAGTCGGCATCCACGGGACTGTTCACCGCGGTGCAAGCCAACGTGGTTCACACATTCGCCGATTTTTTGGCCATCCAGATCGTGAACGCCCGCTACACGGAAGATCAGCTCAGCACGAGGCTAATGTCGCGCGAGCTGGAGATCGCGAAAGCGATTCAGCGGTCGCTCTTGCCGAAGAGCATCCCATCAATCCCGGGCTATGACCTGGCTGGCTTTTGCGAAAGCGCGCACCAGGTCGGTGGCGATTTCTATGATGTGTTGAAGGTGAACGATCACTCCCTGCTGCTGATCATTGCCGATGTGATGGGCAAGGGGATTCCAGCGGCCATGTTCGCTTCAATTTTGCGCACCTTGATTCGCGCTGTGCCCGAATGGACGAGCCAGCCCGCCACGTTGCTCTCACGCGTAAACCGGCTCTTGTTCGAGGAATTGTCAGGCGTGGACATGTTTATCACCGCGCAGCTTGTTTACGTGGATAGCAAGGACCGGACGATTACAGCAGCGAGCGCGGGGCATTGCCCGGCGCTGGTGTGCCTCGACCGTGAGAGCGGTGTGAAGAGTCTCTCCCCGGATGGGCTGCCGCTCGGGATTCTGCCAGACACCTCATTTTCGCCGGTAAGTGAGAAGCTATCGAGGAACAGCCGGCTGCTTCTCTACACGGACGGCTTGACTGAGGCCCGGAACCCGAAGGGTGAATTTTTCGGTCAGGATCGGTTGGTGGATTGGCTTGGCCAAACCATTCAAAAAGAGGTCACCGCTGAAGATCTGAAGGCGGAACTGGCAGGCCAATTGAACAATTTCCAATCGAGCACCGCGCTTAGTGACGATCAGACCTTCCTGATCATGTCGGAATAGAAAACATGAAACCGATTTTGCCCCTCTTCATCATGGTGGACGCCTGCGGGTGGGAGATCATCAAGAATGATCCCTTTGGGAAGGCGTTTGCTCCGAATCGGCGGAAGCTGGAGTCGGTGTTCGGCTATAGCTCAGCGTGCATTCCATCGATTCTCTCTGGCCGCTGGCCACAGGAGCACCGGAACTGGTGCTACTTCGTGCATGACCCGCTGAACTCCCCGTTCCGCAAGCTGAAGCCGCTGCGCTTTCTGCCGACGGCTCTGACAAGCCGCCGGATCGTGCGGCGCATGCTCACTAAAGCCGTGAAGCGCAGCTTGAATTTTCGCGGCTATTTCGATCTCTACAACATTCCCTTCAAGCACATCTCGGATTTCGATTTCACGGAAAAGAAATCACCGCTGCAACCTGGAGGCTTGAACAAGGGGCCGAACATCTTTGACTTCCTGGTCGAGCAGGAGATTCCGTACTTCGTCAGCAATCCAGATGTCACTGAAGAGGAGAACCTGGACCGGCTGATCGAAGCTGTGCGCGGGGAGCAGATCGATTTTGCCTTCATGTATTGGGCGAACCTGGATGGGTTGCTTCACCGGGTGGGCAATCAATCGCCTGAAGTGCCCGCAAAACTGCGCGTTTACGAGCAATGGATCGAGCGGTTGCTGGCAAGCGCCGCGGCGCACTACATGGACATCCGCCTGTATGTCTTCAGCGATCACGGCATGGCGAATTGCGATGAGCTGATTGACCTGCGGAGCCAGATCGACGGTCTCGGCTTCACGATGGGGAAAGATTACTCCGTTGTGTATGACTCCACGATGGCGCGCTTCTGGTTCTTCAACGACGCCGCCCGCCAGGCGATCACAGCCAAGCTCAAGACAGTTCCAGAAGGGCGGATCGTTCCAGATGAAGAATTGAAGCGGCTGAAAGCCTACTTCGAGGACCGCTATTTTGGCGAAGTGATGTTCCTGGTGAAGGAAGGGGTGCTGATAGTCCCGAGCCATATGGGCGAGCGGCCTATTCGCGCAATGCACGGGTACCACCCCGAGGAGAAGCATAGCTTTGCATCCTTGCTGACTAATCAGGCTGAGATTCCTGAGGAGATCACCGCTATTCCGCACATTTACAAATTGATGACCAAGGAGGCTTTAGCCGCTCAAGCAGCGCTCGAGCATCCGCAATTACCCAACCGCCGCCGAGCACAAGAAACCGAACAACTTGCCTCTCTGAAAATATGAATGCGACCGCTAGCCCAAATCTGATCACCAAGACACTTGCGTATCACCTGTACCAGGAGTTCATGCTCCGGTGGCGGTTCAAATATGTGCTGCCGAAGGTGAAAGAAATCACCTTGGATGGCTTGCGCCTTGATGTGAGCGCGCTCTCGCCGAAGATCCGAAACCGCCTGATGACCGCGGGGTACGAAGCGCACGAGAAGCATATGTGCGCGGACTTCCTCACGAAGGACGACTCGATCCTGGAGATCGGCGCCGCCATTGGATTCATTGGTCTGTTTTGCCAGAAGCGGCTCGGGATCAAGAACTACATTTGCTTCGAGGCCAATCCGTACACGGTTGATATCTTGAAGCGCAATTATGACCTGAACGGCGTAAAGCCCAATGTCTATAACATGGCCTTGGCCCATGCCGAAGGGACAGTGGATCTCGAGGTCGGCACCGACTTCTGGGAAAACTCGATTGTTTCGAATAATCCATCTTCGCGTGGTCGCAAGACCGTGGCCGTTCAAGCCGCGCCACTCCCAGCGTTGTTTGCCAAAGCAGCGTTCAAACCGAACGTGCTGATAATCGACATCGAAGGCGCTGAGCAGTTCATCGATTTCAATCAGATTCCCGCGCAGGTGAATAAGGTCATCATCGAGCTGCATCCCAAAGTGATTGGCCAGGAGGTCACTTACAACATCGTGGCCACCATGATTCAGCTGGGGTTCCGTGTCGCCCGTGAAGAAGAGGGAACATTCGTGTTCCTGCGAAAATAAGGCAGAAGGCCTATGACTGAAACCCCTCTCCAGCGACCTCCTTCCAAGACGGAGTTAGTCCGCGCGCATTACCAAATGCAGCACGGGCTCTTCGTGTCTGAGGTGCGCGCTCGGGACGGGCTCATCTCGGCTTACTCACGGATGGCGCCGGGCCCGATGTGGAATCACATCGCGTGGGTTGAGCCATCGGAAAACGCGCTCAGCGAGCTGGAGCAAGAAGCCCGGCAATTCAACGAGCATGACCGCCGCCCGACCATTTACCTGGTGCAGGAGGAGCAGGGGAAAGTGGCGGAGGCGCTCGCAGCACGAGGCTTCGAACCTTTCGATCGCGAGGCATGGATGGTTTGGGAGCCGAGCGCGAGCCGCGCTCGGACGGCCCCAGAGCTGCGGGTGGTCGAGGCGCGGACTGAGACGGAGGTTAGCGATTTTGTTTCGGTGTTTTACCACGCTTTCCGGATCACAGAGCCTGGTTATGCTTTAGCGCTGCAACGGAGCGGCCCCGGCAACGATCGAGAGATTCGTCACTTCGTGGCTTACGCCGGAACGGAGCCGGTCTGCGGCGGAACGTTGATCCAGACTGGATCGCTCGCCTGCTTGTATAATGTTGGCACAGTTCCGACAGCGCGCGGAAGAGGTTATGCCGCGCAGGTGATGGATGCGCTCATTGACGCCGCGAGCCATGCCGGGGCAGCGACTATCTTCCTGCAAGTCGAGCAGAAGAGTGGTGCGGAAGCGCTGTATCGCAGGCTTGGCTTCAAGACGGCGTTCACTCGCATCGGGTATCAGCTGAAAAAATGGCAGCCACGCGGGGTGAGGGGCGCCGCGACAGCGGTTGTTCCACCGCTCGCAAGCTTGCTCGGCGCGTCGGCGCAGTTGGCGGGGGAAACTGCGGCCTCTAGCAAACAAACGGCAACAATACCTTTGGAAATAGCCGCGAAGTTGAAGAGCAAATCAGCGGCAGCGGGAGCTTCACCGGAGGCCTTCTTCGCGACGGCGTTGGCGACGCTGTTAATGCGGTACTTCGGCGAGGAAACTGCCTCATTCGCGGTGCAATGGGCAGATGGAAAGACGGCTGACTACCAGATCGCGCTGGACCTTCAAACACCCGCGGCCACCGCCGTGGCCGAGATCGGCAGACAACTCGCAAGCGCGCAGTCCAAGTCCTCCTCGGTGGCGGCTCCGCAGCACGAGATCTTGCTGGCTTTTGGGCATGGGCATCAGCCGGCGGCGGCGCCACTTCAGGTAGGCTGCTGCCTGGAGCCGAGCGCAGCGCTTGAGATTTCATACCAGTCCCATCTTTACGAAAAGGATGAAGTGCGCCGCCTGGGGATGCACTTGATCCGTGCGATCGAAGGCCTCCTGCGAACCCCGTCGGTGCCGTTGGCAAAGCTGGAGCTGATCACCGCGTCCGAGCGGCAACAGATGTTGGTGGATTGGAACCCGCACGAGAGCGGGTTGTTCCAGGGCGCAGATGTGGTGGGGATGTTCGAGGCTCAAGTGGAGCGGACCCCTCACGCCATTGCTCTCACGCTGGCTGCTCCTGGCCGCATGGATGCGCCTGAGCAACTGACCTATCGGCAATTGAACCGCCGCGCGAATCAGCTGGCCCATGCGCTCAAGAAGAGCGGCGTGACGCGGGAGGCGATGGTTGGCATTTGCCTGGAGCGGTCGCTGAACATGATCGTGAGCCTGATCGCGGTCTGGAAAGCGGGCGGCGTCGCTGTTCCGCTGGATCCGGCTTACCCGCAGGACCGGCTGAACTACATGATCGAGGACAGCCGGGCCAGAGTGATCCTTACTCAGCAGAAACTCGCCTGGCTCTTCCCAGCCGCAGGCGTGCGGGCGATTAAGGTTGATGAAGAAAGCGCGGCGATCGCCCAGGAAAACGAAAAGAACCTGGGTGTCACGATTGCCTGTGATTCCGCTGCCTACGTGATTTACACCTCGGGCTCCACCGGTAAACCAAAGGGGGTTGTCATCGAGCACCTCGCCCTGGCAGCACACTCGCGTGATGCACAGAAGCACTATGGCTTGAGCGTGCATGACGTGGTGCTGCAATTCTCATCTTTCAATTTCGATGCGGCCCTCGAGCAGATTGTTCCAGCGCTCATCACCGGGGCAAACCTGGTGTTGCGCGACAATGAGGTTTGGAGCACACGCCAATTCGCCGAATGTTTGGAAAAGATCGGCCTGACCATTGCTGACATTCCGACGGCATATTGGGCGCAGTTAGCGCGTGAGTGGGCTGAAGCGCCCGAGACTATTCCCCCGAATCGCTTGCGCCTGGTGATCGTGGGTGGCGAAGCGCTTCCGCCGCGCGCGCATGCGTTCTGGCGCCAAACACCGATGGCCAACGTGCGGCTGGTGAATGCGTACGGCCCTACTGAAACAACTATTACAGCGACGGCTTATGACGTGCCCGAGTCCTTTGGGGCACAGGACTCCCCCCGGTCCGTGCCGATCGGCCGTCCCCGTGGAGGGCGCGAAATCTACGTGTTGGACCGGTGGCTGAACCCAACCCCGCTGAATGTTCCCGGGGAGCTGCATATTGGGGGACGGATGCTGGCGCGCGGCTATTTGAATCGTCCAGAGCTGACGACGGAGAAGTTCATCAGCAGCCCATTCACTGATGATCCTGCGGCGCGGTTGTACAAGACCGGCGATCTGGTGCGCTATCTTCCAGACGGGAATCTGGAATTCCTTGGACGGCTTGATGACCAGGTAAAGATTCGCGGTTTCCGCATTGAGCTTGGTGAGATTGAAGCGGCGCTCCGATCCCACCCGCAGGTCAAGGAAGCCGTCGTGCTGGCGCGCGAAGATCATCCTGGCGACAAGCGATTGGTTGCGTATTACACCGCCACAAACAACAGCGTCACCCAGGCGGAGCTGCGCCGCCACGTCCGTGGAAGTCTGCCGGAATACATGGCGCCTTCCGCGTTCGTGCGGATGGACGCTCTGCCGTTGTTGCCCAGCGGAAAGATCAACCGCCGGGCGCTGCCGGCGCCGACGGCGGAGGCCGAGGACGACGCCGACCAAATCAAGCGGCCGAGCGATCCCTTGGAACTCCAGCTCAAGCTGGTGTTTGAGCGTGTTTTAAAACGGTCGCGTGTTGGCGTTGATGTGAGCTTCTTCGAGCTGGGTGGGGATTCGCTCCAGGCGCTCGAGTTGCTGGTGGAGATCGAAAAAGCGACCGGGCGCACGCTGCCTTTAGGGGCGCTCTACCAATCGGCGACGATCGAAGGGTTGGCGGAGATCATTCGGCGCGAGCCAGAAAACGCCGAGTTCAAATGCCTTGTTCCGTTGCAAGCTGGCGGGTCAAAGCCACCTCTCTATTTTGTCCACACCACACCGGGGGATGTGCTCGGGTATGGGAGCCTGATTTATCATTTGGGTTCAGACCAACCATGCTACGGATTCCAATCGCTTGGCCTTGGCGACCCTTCCAAGAGCCACACGGATATCTGCGAGATGGCGGCTCACTATACTCAGTTGCTCAAGCAGCATCAGCCGCAGGGGCCCTACTATTTGGCTGGCTGGTGCTACGGCGGTGTGGTGGCCCTGGAAATGGCTCGGCTGCTCAAAGAGCAGGGGGATGAAGTGGCTTTGCTGGCCTTGTTCGAAACCGTGGCGATGCGGCCATCGTACCTGAACGCCCTTTATTACCTGCATCGGCTCGCGTGCATGCTGTCGATGTCACCGACGCGCTGGGCCACGTACATCCGGGAGAAGATACGTTATCGCCGCGAATCTGTGATCGCGAACCGGATGCGTTTCCGCCAGATCGAACGGAGACCGGATGAAGACCCGGTTGCGGCCGAGCAAACCGAGCGGCGCCTGGCGCATCTCGAGCGAATTTACAACACGAACCTCGAAGCCCTGAATCATTACCGCCCGAAATACTACCACGGCAAGGTCACGCTCTTTAACGCACAGGAGCAGGATCCCGCCCTTCTGCCTGACCCGGACTACGGCTGGGTTGGTCTCGCGAGCAAAATCGAAGTGCACATGGTCCCCGGCGGGCATGACACGATGCTGGCTGAGCCAAACGTTAGCGCGTTGGCTCATAAGTTGGCCGCAACGATCGCTCAGGCGCAGAAAAGTTTCTCAAGCAGGAATACCCCATGACGAATGACGAAGTAAAAAAGAACATCTGGCGCAACTCCGCATCGAATTACCTCTTCCTTGTGGCCCGGTTGGGGCTCGGGGTGGTGATCTTCCGCTTGCTCTGGCAAAACTTGAGCAAGGAAGAGTTCGGCTTTTGGGCGTTGCTCTGGAGCGTCTTTGGCTATGGCATTCTGCTCGACTTCGGATTCGGGTTCACCGCTCTCAAACGGGTTGCTGAGTTGTCCGTGCACAAGGATTGGGACCAGCTCGGCAAAGTTCTCAGCACCATCTTCTTTTCCTATGTGATGATTGCCGCTGGCATGCTGCTGCTGGGATTGCTCGCGAGCCCGCTGGTGATTAAAGCCTTTAAGATCACGGCGGAGAATGAGCCGTATTTCCGGGAAGTCTTCCTCGTGTTCTTGTTCGGAATGTCCGTGGCGTTCCCCCTCGGCATCTTCCCGGAAGTGTTGCGCGGCCAGCAGCGGATCTCGCTGGCAAACAACATCTTCCTGGGGACGTATCTGCTGAGCTTTGCGATGGTGTGTTTGATAATCAAATATGGCGGGGGCTTAAAGCTGCTGCTCTGCGCAACCATGGGCAGCAGCATCGTCGCCGATTTGCTCTGCGGCTATTTTGCGTTCAAGCGAATGCCCGATGTGAGGCTGCATCCCAGCTTGTTCTCGAAAGGAATGATCGTTAGCACGATGCGGTTCTCGATCTTCGCTTACATCACCACACTCACCACGCTGATCCTGACGCGCACAGACCAGTTGGTGATTAGCACAGTGTTGGCGGTGTCGGCAGTCGCTCTATACCAGGCGGGCGCGAAGATCGGTGAAATGTTCAGCAGCCTGGCTATGCAAATTCCCGATGTGCTCTCCCCGGTTGCCGCGCACATGAACGCCAAGGGGGACAAGAAATTCCTGCAATCGATGCTGATCCAGGGCACCCGTGTGAGCGTGATGGTGGCCACGCCAATGTATTTGGTTTGCGCCTTTTTCATGGGCCCGCTCTTGCATCTCCTGACTGGCGACAAAGATGTCACTCAACAGCATGCGGAAACCTTTTGGGTGGGGCAGGTGCTGCTCCTTTGGACTTACGTGATGGTTGTCACGCAGAGTGTGCCCAAGCGGATTTTCATGATGTGCGGGCATGAGAAGAAGTTGATGTGGCTGGGAATGGGTGAGGCGGTCATGAATCTCGTCCTGAGTGTCGCGCTGGTGTTTTACTACAAAAACGTGGTCTGTGTTGCGATCGGGTCGCTGATCGCAACTGCATTCTTTGGCATTTTCTATCTTTGGCCTTGGGCGGCGCGGGAAGCAAACCTCAGCGCCTTGAAGCTTGCCCGGACAGTGCTTGGCCCGACCTGGGCTGCCTGCCTGCCTGTGATCGCGCTGCTGATCATCGAGCGTTCGGTGCCGCAACTGGACGCAACCGGGAGCTTTTACCTTCTCGTGGCTGAAACGCTGATTGTGGGCGTGGTGGTCGTCCTCGGCATGTGGCGCGTTGCTCTGAATGCGGAGGAGCGCGCCAAAGTGCTTTCCTACGCCCGCGTTTTCACTCGTCGAACAGTATGAGCGATCCTCTCGTAAGCATTATCATGCGCTCGTATAACGAGGCATGGGCTCTCGGCGGCACCTTGGCTGCCATCAAGGCGCAGAATTACAAAAATTGGGAGCTGATCGTCATCGATTCGGGCTCCACAGACGGTTCGGACGAAATGTTCCGGGCATTTGGCCCGCAACAGTACATCCGCATCACTCCTAAGGAATATGTGCCTGGCCGCGTGATGAACACCGGCATGCGGTTGGCAAATTCCAACTACTGCATATTCCTGAACGCTGATGCGACACCGCAGGGCGATAACTGGCTGCGCCCGCTGGTGAAGGCTTTGGAAGCACCCTGGAACGCTGCTGTATTTGGGAGGCAGATCCCTCGGCCGGATTGCCAGCCAGTGTTCGCTTGCGATTACGAGCGCTGCTTTGGGGATAACCGTGAGTCGGTGAAGTGGGATCATTTCTTCAGCATGGTGAGCAGCGGCTTGCGCAAAGACATCTGGGAGAAGCGAGGGTTCCTCGAAAACATGCAGTACGCGGAGGACGACGAATACACGCGCTGGTGCGCAGCGCAGGGTTATCGTGTGGTGTATGTGCCGGAATCCGTTGTGATGCACTCGCACAACTACACTCCGCAGCAGGCCTACAAGCGCAGCTTCGGGGACGCCAAGACCCTGGCTGCAGTGTGGAAGGGCGATCCCAACGAGTTCAACTGGCTCAAGACTGTGGCTTTGGGGTGGATCAGCGACCTGCGCCATGACGTGAAATATTGCGCCCGCGTCCGCAAGCCAACGGAGATACCACGAGCGGCAGTCATTCGCTGGCAGCAACGGCGCGGCAAACTGGATGGATTCCGCGCGGGGTGGCAAACGTACCGAGCAACAGCATCGCAATCGCAATGAGGATTCTTGCCTTAACAAACCTTTACCCGCCGCACTTCCTTGGCGGATACGAATTGATCTGCGGCGCGGTCGTGCCAGCGCTCCGTTTGCGGGGGCACGATGTGCATGTGCTCACGTCTAATCATGAAGTGGCGAATGCGCCGAAAGTGCGCGAGGTGAAGGTCGAGCGGACTCTGCGCATCCACGGCTTTTATGGGCATCCGTGGCTCAACATTTTTAAGCTCGCGGACTTGGAAGCTTATAATAACCGAGTGCTCAACGAGACCTTGGACCGCGTGCAGCCGGACCTGGTGTATGTCTGGAACATGGGGGGGCTTTCCAAGTCGATGTTGCACACACTGCAACGTCGCGGCATTCCGACCGCATTTTACCTCTCGGATCACTGGATCGCGCGCGGATTGGCGGCGGACGTCTGGCTGCGCTGGTGGAACACCCCTGAACCAACATTCCCGCAGCGCGCGTTGCGGTCGTTCGCGGCAGTGACCGGTCTGCGGGACCGCTTCGACAAGGCGACGCCGACCACGCCGATTACCGAGTTGAAGTTCCCACGCGTCTATTTCTGCAGCAAAGCGCTGCGGCAGCTCACCGTGGATGCAGGATGGGATGTCGGGCATGGAGCTGTCATTTATTGCCCTGTTAACACGGCTTTGTTCGACGGTGAGCCTAAGCCGGTTGAAGCTCCGCTGCGCAAGTTGCTTTATGTCGGGCGCCTCGCTGAAGACAAGGGGGTAATGACTGCGTTGAAAGCAATGCGGCAGGTCAAAGGCAGGTTCAATGGTGAGCTGACAATCTTTGGCCGTGGCGATGCGGATTACACGGCCAAGCTGCACGCATTCGTCAAAGAGCATCAACTGCCCGTGACGTTTGCGTCCGGCCAACAGAGTGAGATGCCGCGAATTTACCGTGAGCACGATGGCCTGCTCTTCACTTCAGAGTGGGCGGAGCCGTTTGCGTTGACGCCATTGGAAGCGATGTCTTCCGGCCTGCCCGTGATCGGGACCACCACCGGGGGCAGCCGCGAACTGTTCCGCCACCGTGTGAACGCGCTCACTTACACCGCCGGAGATGCGGACATGTTGGCTGCGCGAATCCTGGAGTTGGCAGGACAACCGGAGCTTCGCGCAACCATCGCACGCACGGGGCATGATGAAGTGCGGGCGAATTACTCGGAGAGCGCGATTGTGGATCAAATTGAACGCTATTTGACCGAGACGCTGGAGGTCTGGCCGGGGGCAAAGCGGAAGGCAGCGCCAGCAGAGCTGGAGCCCGCCGCCGCATGAACTCACGTTTCACACTGGACGGCAGCGAAGCGTTGGAATCGCGTCTGGATCAGCTCTGCCGCGCGGTCGGTGATCGAGTCGCAGCGCTCATTCCACCAAGCCGGTTGCAAGCTGTGTTGCTGGGCGGCGGCTATGGCCGAGGCGAGGGTGGTGTGCTCAGGCAAGGCGGCGGCGAGGAGCCTTATAACGACCTGGAGTTCTACGTCTTCATCAAGGGGAGCACGATCCTTAACGACCGCCGATATCGCGCGGCCCTTCATCATCTTGGCGAGGAGTTCACGCAGCATATCGGCATTGAGGTCGAGTTTAAGATTTTGTCCATCGAGAAGCTGCGGCGCAGCCCGGTCTCGATGTTCTACTATGACCTGGTTAGCGCCCACAGGTTGGTTTCAGGGCCTGAAGGCGCGCTTGAAGATTGTGATCACCATCGAGCCGCGCACCGCATTCCGTTGCATGAAGCGGCGCGCTTGTTGATGAATCGCTCCTCGGGCCTTCTTTACAGCAAGGAGCTGCTCGCGAAGACGAACTTCACGGCGGAGGATGCTGACTTCGTCGGCCGCAATCTTGCCAAGGCGAAACTCGCGATGGGAGATGTGATCCTCACCGCGTACGGCCAGTATCACTTCAGCTGCCGGGAGCGGCATCGCAGGCTGGAGAAGCTTTCGCAGACAGAAGCCACTTCTTGGATTCTGCCATTCGTGCAAGTGCATACTGATGGTGTGGAGTTCAAGCTCCACCCCTTCAAATCAATTCAACCACGCGAAGCGTTGCAGAGTGAGCATGCGGAAATCAGCGCGCTGGCAAAGCAGCTCTGGCTCTGGTTGGAGAATCGCCGCCTCAGCCGCACGTTCGACACTGTTGAAGCGTATGCCCTGGATCGTGGCGTGAAGTGCCCTGAGAGCGACCCTGCCAAGAACATCCTGATTACAGCGCGCGCCTTCGGGGTCTCTGCAGCGCTGGGTTCAGGGGCATCCCGATACCCGCGCGAACGGCTGCTCAATACTCTGCCATTGTTGCTCTGGAGCGAGAACGCCTTTGGTGATCCGAAGCTCCGCGAGCGTGTCTCGGAAGAGTTGCGAGTTCCAGTGACGGATCTCAGCTCCGCTGTCCGCGCATACAAGACGATCTGGAACAGATTCAATTAAACGTGGCTCACCCATGAAGTTGCTAGCGGTTTACCCGTACATTCCATACCCACTGAATCGCGGTGCATACCAGCGCGCGTTTCACCTCCTCAAAGGGCTGGCTCGCGACCACGAGGTCCATTTGCTCTGCCTCGCGGAAAAGTGCGAGGGGATGGAGCACAAAGCCATTTTCGAAGCGTTTTGCGAGAAGGTCGTCTTCGTTCCGTTTGAGCATCCGGAGTGGGAGCGCTTGTTTCCAAAACGTTTGCTGAACCCACGCCCTTCAACCATCGCGCACTGGAATGTGCCCGCTGTTCAGCAAGCGGTGGATGAATTGGTCGCGGCTGAGAAGTATGACGCGGTGCAGGTCTTTGACATTGTGCTGGCGCAATTCTTCATGGGCAAGCACGAGGCTCTTCCGTTGATCGCCGATCGGACTCGCGTGGATCTGTACTATCAATGGATGGAGCACCAGAACCTGAACTTCTCGTTCAAGCAGCGCCTCCTCAACTACGAGAATTACACCAAGCTTTGGTTCTACGAACGCGCCGTTGCCCGACGCTGCGCGCTGCAGGTCGTGTGCGGCATCGATGACGCGAACTTCACGCGCAAGTTCATCAGCCCCCAGGTGCCGTTGTCCGTTGTGCCCAACGGAGTGGACATCGGCTATTTCGACGCGAACGCAGTCGCTGGCCAGCCTGATCCTGATCCGACGCTGATCTTCTGCGGCGCCATGGATTACAATCCGAACGTTGATGCGTTGCGCTGGTATTTCGGCAACATGCACGATGCGCTTTCCAAGGAGATTCCCAACCTCAAAGCGCTCATCGTCGGCAAGGATCCGGGGGCCGAAGTGCGTGGTTATGCGCAACGGTTTACCAACGTCACCGTGACCGGGGGCGTGCCCGATGTGCGGCCATATTATAAACGCGCCTGGGCGCAGATCGTTCCGCTTCGCATCGGCGGTGGAACGCGCTTAAAGATCCCAGAATCGATGGCAATTGGCACGCCTGTCGTCTCGACGACGATCGGGGCTCAAGGCCTCGATCTCCGTCATGGTGAGGACATTCTGCTCGCGGACACACCGCAAGAGTTCATCCGCGAGACGGCGCGCATTCTTAAAGATGCCGTGCTTCGACGACATATTCAGGCGACTGGCCTGGCGACTGTGAAAGCGCGGCTCGCCTGGCCGAGCCTCGCTGCCGGGCTTAGTGAGACTTACGCGAGCCTCGTGAGCAAAGCGCCAGCAGCTCAGGCGTCCGCCCGCGCCGGCTTGCCTTCAAGTCCCGTTATCGCCGCTTCCTAACGTCCGGCCGCATTGGTCTGGTGCGGTTGGTTTGCGCAGGTGCATCCGTGGCGTTCGCGGCCTTTGAAACGGCCTCGAAGCGTTTTCGCAAATCTTCCATCTCTTTCTTGAGCGCTGCATTTTCCTTTTGCAGATCGAGAATGTTAGCGCGCACGGAACTGAGTTCGACGGCCGGCGCCTGGCGCTCGCGAATCTGTTTTAAGCTGGCTTGAGCCTGGCCGCTCACGCGGTTATGCGGAGAGTTGATGGCGAGCTTTTCCAACGCGGGAATGGCTTTGGCGTCACCGAGGGAACCGAGCGCCCGCACGGCAGCAATGCGGACCCGATCCCGTGGATCTTCGGCGAAACCTAAAAGAAACTGCAGAGCCGCCGCCTGGTTTGTGGATTCGCGCGCGAGTTGGCCGAGGCCCTCGATCGCCTCCCCGAGAGCCTGGGAAGAAAACGCAGGAGCGTTGGAGCGAACGTAAGTCATCAATGCGGGCAACTCCGAAGCGGCGTTCGCGATCGAGAGGCTGCGGATCGCCGCAGCAGCGATCTCGTTCCGGTAGCTCGGCTTTGAAGTGTAGGGAGCGAGCTGGGCGGTGGCTTCCGGGTTGCTGTAGCTGGCGACCGAGCGGAGCAAGCTCGGAATAATTCCAGGGTTCCGCTCCTCCTTCAAACGCTCGGCGAGGTGTGTGTATGCTTTGACGTTGTAATGCGAGCCGATCCCGCTGAGAACCTGCCGGCGCACGCGGGCGTCACTCTGCTGGCTGGAGGCGATGAGAGCGTCGAGAGCTTCAGGAGTCCGGATGCCGCCCAAGCCGCTCGCCGCTGCTACCCGCACGCCATAGAACGGATCCTCCTGCAAAGCTTTCTTGAGTTGCGTGATCGCGTTATGGCCGCCCTTTGAGCCGAGCTTTCGAACCGCGATCAAACGCCCAAGCATGTCGCTCTTGTGTGTGAGCATGCTGTCGAGCATCTCGGCAGTCGGCTCGAAGTTTATGCGTGCGAGGATGGCCCCGCGTGGATCGAGTCGGACGAGTTTAGGCGCGGAGGGCAGGGGAAGGTAGAAGTCTTCGCTTTGCGCGGTGACTCGCAGAGTTTTATCCGTGGTTCCTGAATCTGTTTGGAAACGAACTTGCAGCGGCAGGTTAAACAAACCGACTTCCGGTGAAAGCGTTTGTGTTTGCTGGATGCTGAGCTTAGCGAGCTTCGTCTTTTCGTCCCAGCTGTAATCAACTTTGAGCGTCGGATAACCGCCTTTGTAAATCCATTGGTCGAAGAACTGATCCAGGCTGCGGCCGCTCACTTCTTCAAAGACGGCTCTGAAATCTTCTGTGCCAACGACGCCAAACTCATGCTTCGTCAGATAGGCTTGAACGCACTTGCGAAAGAGATCAGCGCCCAACTCCTCCCGCAGCATGTGCAGGACCCACGACGCCTTGCCGTAAACCAGATGCGAGGAGGTTTGGAAGAGATGGTCTGGATTGTCGAATCTTCGGCTGACAATCGGCTTGGGATCGTTGCCGTTGAGGAGACTTTCTGCGGTGCCATTCAGCCCGTAAAGCAACTCATCCCAGCCGCCGACTTCCGCGTCATACAAATGGGCGTAATAGGTGGCAAACCCCTCGTTGAGCCAAAGATGATTCCAATCCTTGCACGTGACCAGATCGCCGAACCATTGATGCGCTAATTCATGCGCGACCAGGCCCTGGGAGTTGTCCACGTATAGCTGCTCAGTGTCGTCGGTGTGGAGGGTGTACTCGGTCAACGTGGTCTGGCCGGTGTTCTCCATCCCGCCGAACTGGAAGTCGCGCACGACCACCTGATCGTAACGGTCCCAGGGATACTTGCGCCCAATCTCGCGCTCGAAGAAGACCATGGAAGGTTTGGTGTGCTTGAAAGAGAAGTTGGCCTGCGGAATTTCAGACGGTGGGGTCCAATAGGCCATGGGAAGATCCCCGTGCTTGTCTTCAAGCTTCTCCATCTGGCCGGCGACGAGCGTGATGAGATAGTTCGCGTGGGGCTTATCCTGGAGCCAGTGAAAGAGTTTCATCCCGCCCTCTGATTTGCTTTCGAGCAACCGCCCATTGGATAGGGCCACCATCCCCTCTGGAACACGGCAGATCATTTCAGTGGTGAACTTTTCATTGGGCACGTCGTAGGAAGGAAACCAATGCCGCGCCTCAATCGCTTCGCCCTGGGTGAAGCAATGCGTCTCACCTTGCTTGTAGCCCATAGCCGGCGTGCGGAAATAGAGCCCCCGCTTCGGCTCGGCTGAGTAGCTGATCGAGATCTCGGCCTGCTCGCCCGGCTGGAGCGGCTCCTTGAAGGTCGTGATGACTTGCTGGCCGGTGTTCTGCCAGGCAGCGATCTCTTTGCTGGAGGTGACTTTCGCCACGCGCAGATCGACCGCATGCAACGTGAGTTCCTCAACGGGCCGGAGCAATGTTTTGAACCGCAACGTGGCTGTGCCACTGACGGACTGCTGTTGAAAATTCGGCGCGACCTCCAGCTTCAGGTGCAGCACGTCCACTTGGCGGTCGGGAGCGTAACTCAGCTTCTCGGTGGCGGTTGCTCGTGCTTCCATAAAGCTTGCGCGAGCGCACTCCAAATGAGCTTCATGCGCGTGCAGAGGTGCGGCAATAAGCGCCAACAAAGAGACGAGGAGCGCTCGCGCGCCGTTTTGTTCAGGGAACATGCCTCGCCTTGTAAGTGAGCTGAGGCTGCGCGTCACTCCTAAACGAAACATGACGGAGTCGCAGGATCGATCCGCAAAGCTCCCGTTTTTTCCGGAAAGCGTGTAAAACCGTGTATGATCGTGTAAAAGCGTGTATTTCCGAAACTGGCAGGGAATTGGCGCCTGGGGTGCTGGACGGAAGATCGGCGGCAGAGTGGCAGGCAGCGCTCAGGAGATGCCGGTGCGGCTTTTTACTAAAGACGTTGTTGTCGAAAAGTTCAGGCTTCATGGTGGCGCTCCACAAGCGACAGCTTTGTAACCGTATCACAGAATACATGTCAACCAAGTAGTTTGGGGTGCAAAGCGCCGAACATGATGCAAGGCCGCGGAGCAGCAGCTGACTATTCACGCGCTTTCAGGCAGCATCCAGGCAGTGGCCATGAAAACAGTGCGTTTCGACAACCTGGTCCGCAATTCAGGAAAGCCAGAGATTTACACCCCTTGGGGTGATCCAAAAACAGATGCCGCGTTTCAGCGGAGCGTGAAGAAAAACCAGATCGTGACTGTTCACCAGGAGAATGTCGGCAGCCGGAAAGATTTCGGCATCGTTGGGTTCCACCCGCAAAAGCAAGCGACCTACTTCGTTTTTCCGAAATCCCTGAGCGCAGATCCCGGCTCCAAAGTGGTGGGCATCAAGTACGACCGCGTGGCCACTCCGGAAGTTCGCGAGCCCGTGAAGGTCCGCGCGAAAACGCGCGCCCCCAAACCGAAGAGCAAGCCTGCGCCGCCCGTTAAGGAAAAGAAACTATCCAAGCCCGCAGCGCCCCCGCCTCAGCCAGTCGTGAAGCATTTCAAAGCGACGGTGCGGCTGGTCCTCGAAACTGAAGTCACTGTGGAAGTGGAAGCGACGGGAAAGAAAGAAGCTCGGCAAAAGGCCTTGGAACTAGCCAAGCCGTCCTTGGATTTGCTCCAACGGGCCAGAACGAAGGCGAGTGTTCGAGAGTTAAAGGTCCGCTGAGGAGTATACGCCATACGACTCACGTTTAGCCCGGTACTGGCTTATGTAAAAAGGTGGGGCTATTCAGCACATCTTTGATTGTGCGCCGAAGGCACCGTCCTAGAGTTTGTCACTTGCTCAAATCGGAATTTAGTTGCGTCAAGCTCCGCCGTAGCTTTCCTTATCGGATTCCAAATGACCCTGGTAGACAACGGAGGCAAGCGGTTGACCATTCAACCGCTGGGAACTTTTCCGTGGGATGCGATCTGCTGCACGGCCCGCAACGGCTTTACTCCGTTCAACTCGCACCTCTCAGAATGGGGTCGCGAACATGCAGAGGCATGCATTAGAGATACGCTTTCAAAGAACCAAATCTGCATTCTGCCCAGACGGGCATCCTATACTGGCGCACAATTGTTTGTAGCGCCAGTGATCCGAACAGGAGGCGGAACAGGACGGGCTGCAGCAAAGCGACTGATGAACGATCTGCTTACCGCAGTGGAACATGTCGGCGGAATCGTCTCTCTTGCGTTGGATTTCAAAGGATACTCTCATGCCTTTGATGATCATTTACTCGGAATCGCAGATGAGATTCGTAACTTTCAGCAACGCGGATTCGGCAATCTCTCGATTCTAGGGGTGGATTCGTCGCAGACAGTGATCGTCAGAATATTTGGACCCTTGGAAGCTCGATGAGAGGGAAGCTTCTCGTCCGGGAGCGTTGGGCTCCGTCCTAGGACCGAGCAAACGATGCCGCTGGTGTTTAAAGCTTTAACGACAGCGACGCTCTTAGTGATCGCCAAGCTTGTCGCCTCTTTGGAGGCTTTCCACGGCCGAGTGTATAACCAGCGATTCCTTAACTTCCATTTCTCAACTGATGAGCCTGCAACAGCAAAGCCTTCAATAACTCGGCGTGCGAAGTCAGATCTGGCTCACTTAACTTTAGGCGGTATTGATTCCAGGTTTTATCATATCCAAGCACGTCGACGCCCTTCTCCTCCAGTTTCTGATCAAGGTCCGCTGACTTTGGCAACTTTATGCAAAGTTGCAGCACTTGCTTTTGCGGCCGGAATGTCGCGAAATTGCACGCCTTACCATCCACCCAAAGTCCGATATAATATTTATTGTAGCTGGGGGTGGCGTTAGGAAGGAATCCCCGGATAACCTCAATGATCCTATCAGCAAGCTGAACTGTTCTGGGAGTCCCCCGTTCTTTTTCCCAATAAGTTCGGTCCGTTACCTCGGCAGTTTCTTCATCCTCGTCCAACATGCCCAGCGTCACGGTATCGAGAACCCGGTTAAAAATGAGACCGATGCCGTCAGCTTGTTTCACTGCGGTCATCTGAATGGCCATAATAGGAATAAAGCCGTTGAAGAGCCCTATTACGTTGAAGAACCGACTTGTGATCTCTTCCGCAATGATTACGGCAGTATGATCATATTGAGGATACCGGCGCTTTTCTCGATCCCAATATTCAATGGTCCGAACGATGTGCGATTCATCAGTGCGCCCCAGTTGAAGTTCAACTTCGTACCGCCCTGGGCCATCTACATCCTGCAGCAAAAGGTCGAGCCGTCCAGCGCCGGGTTGTATGCGTTCACGATCTTTGACGACGACATCACCCAGCCCAAGGATCATCGGGTCGCTGGTAATCACCTTCTGCACCCATGCTTCGTTGATACCCGGAGCGGACTTCAAGGAAAACGTCTCCACCTTGACGAACCTGGGAACTAGCACTCCGTTCATTGCTTTCTTTGCTTAATCAGCGAGAGAATGGGGTCACCGATAATTTATTGCAATGATTTCTAGTGGCGTGTCATGGCTCATGAAGTTAAGAGGGGTTGCTACCAGCGGTGCCCGGTGGCGAAGCTCGCCGTCTAAACGTCCTCACCGTGATTCGCGCGACGTGCGGGAGGGCTGCGCTGTTACGCTTTAGCCAAGCAAGGTCACGACAGCCAGGGTTGCGGCGCGACCGGTGACCTGATTTCGATTTCGGCTGTGCGGGTGGCCGAGCTTTTAGTCTGGCTGGAGGCTATGGTCTTGGATGTGGATTGCGCCTTGGGAGTCTTTCCTGATTGATTGGTGGGCATGAATGAGTATCAATGCCGACCTAGGTGAATTGAAAGGCAAAGGGCGGTGCCACACACAACATAACAGATTCCTTACGTCAGTTGCCACGTTCCAGTAATGCCGCTGCGCCCAAGCCCGGCCACACATGCAAAACTTCCGGTGAACCCTGACGGACTTTTTGCGCAGATCGCGTAGGCTGGCTGCGTGGCGTAAATTGCCCACCAAGGGAGGAGAACTGTGGATCGGGGGACCGAGGCAAGGTTAGCGAAATTCGTAAATGGTTGCGATTGCAAGAAAGCAGCCCTAGCGCTGGATCTGGACGGCACAACGCTCATTGAGGATCGGGGTAAGATCATCATTTCCTCGAGTGTTGAGAAGGGAGTAAAAGCGTTTCACGATCTGGGCTGGCCCGTCCTGGTGAACACTCTGCGCTTCCCTTTGTCGGTGATGACCACAGTGGGGGACGCCTGGTACAACATTGCCAATGTTCCTATCCTGACGTGTCTGCTGAATGGATCGGTGCTCGGGTATATTAAGCCTTCCGAAAGCTCGCTGATTTACGAGGAGCTTGAGGCGTTTCCCATGGCCGCCACAGAGCTGGACCTTATGTTCAAGGGAATCGAGGAGCTTCTGGCGAACGGGATTGATGAGATTCTGCTCTTTTATTACACGCGAGACTGGAAAAGCGGTGAGACGCTTTGGACTCCAAAGGCCGATCGAGTGGAGTCGCTCAAACGAAAGTTTGTGAGCGCTTCCCAGGTAATCTCGACGCCGATTCAGGAGTTAAGAAGCCAACTGAAGTCGTTGCCGGTCTGTATGGCGTCGATCTTTGTGGACCGGCCTGAGGATAAACTGATGGCGTATCAGCACAGCAAACGTAACAGTTTCTTCACAGCAAAGGGAGTTGATAAGGCCTTTGGGCTCCGCAAATTGGCGGAGCGTTTTGGACTATCCTTAAAGGATTCAATTGGAGCTGGGGACACTGAGATGGATAGTTTTCTGGGAGAGACGGGCCTGGCGCTGATTGTGGGCGCTGGACATGTGCCATACACAGGGCGGGCAGACACGGTGCGGCTGGGAAACCCGAACGAGCTGGGCGATGTCCTGAATGCTTTGGCGAACCTTATTCGCAACAAACCCGCTGCATGACGAAGGAAATCACGGAGGCGACAGCGGCGGAGATCCTCGAACGCCACTTCAAATCCCGCCCCAAAAAGATCGAACAGCTTCACGGTGGGTTGAGCAATTTCGTCTACACGGGATGCGTTGGGGGTGAAGAGTATATTGTGCGGATCTCGCACGATCCCACCCGGTATCAAGCCTTCCTGAAGGAGCAGTGGAGCGTGACAAAGGTGCGGGAGTTGGGTGTTCCCACCCCGGATATTTTGGAGGTGGCCAACGATGGCGAAGGGGTGCCCTACATGATCTCGCACAAGGTGGCTGGGGAACCGGGACAATCAGCCAAGGATCGCATAGGCGTTTTGAAGGAACTTGGCACATACGCAGCGCGCATCAATTCGATCGAAACCCAAAGCTTCGGGCACATTTTTGATTGGTCCCATAATCAACTTTCGAGAAAGCAAACGTGGGCGGAATACGTCGAGGTCGAGCTTCATGCTTCAGAGCGGCTGGAGTTCTTCGCGAAGGAGAAAGTTTTAAGCAACGGAGCGCTCAAGCGTTTGCGCAGAGGAATAGCCAAACTGGCGAAGTGGGATGGCCGGCCTAGCCTCACGCATGGCGATTTGCGGTTGAAAAACGTGGTGCTGGATAAGGAAGGCAAAATTTCAGCCATCCTGGATTGGGAGACCGCAACGTCGAATTTTGCCGCGGCCTGGGAACTGTCGCTTGCTCTGCACGACCTGTCGGTTGATGAGAAGGAGGCCTTTCTGCAGGGCTATGGCATTACTCCGAGCGATTATTTAGCGCTCAGCGATTCGATAAAGACGCTAAACGTGCTTAACTACTTCAGCAGTGTGACGGCTGCCTTGGAGAACGCCTCGGATCCCTTAGCTCTTGAGCGCTTGCGAATGCGTTTGAATGGTGGATTGGACCTTTACTCCCTTGGAGATTGAGGGAGTCAGCTCTGCTACACCAGTGCGCTATTTTCAAGTCGAAAGGTAAAACCCGAACATTGGAAACCAGGATTCAGTCGTTAATCGCTCGCAAGCAAATAAACTCTTTTCGGCCGCTTTTGAATGGCTGTAGCGAGATTGAACTCCAGTTTGTCAAATCGGGCGAGCGCTCCAGGGCAATATTGAGTGATCCTCGCTCAACTGCCAGAACGCCTTTGTCCGGCAGCACTGTCGCTGGAGATCCTACTACGTAGGAGATAGCTCCCGGCCGCCAAAATGAAACTTGAGCGCCTTCTTCGGCTCTTATTGTCAATGGCCCGTCGAACTGCCTTCTCGATAAATCCCAAACGGTGGCGCTTGCTCCGTCCTTCTCAAGCTTCCAGCCGTAAGTGTGCATTGCAGTAAAAAAGCTGACATGCTCCCCGGCTCGAATCTCGATAGGTGGCGTATTGGTTGGTGTAACGAGCAAGGTGTGAATATTGGAAGCCGTGAAGAGCTGATACGTCACCACTAGATTGGTTGCGGTAAACTCGAGAACGCAAGGGCCGGCAAATGCATACGCATGGAGGTCAAACGTGGGATTGTCGAATTCGGTGTTCAGGCGGGAAGTCACTTCCGCTCCGCCTTTCCGGATCGTGACGGGCAGGAATCCGCCAGAATGCGGCGACCCGTCAATGTTGCTGATGGTTAAAACTTTTCCTTCTCCGACGGTGATAAGATGCGGCCCCATCCCCACTCGAATGAGTGTTTCAGCCATGCAAGCCCAGCCGCATAGCAATAATATGAAATAGCGGTAAAACTTTGCGGAGAGGTGTAAGGTTGACATCTTCAAGACCACTTAGCCCAATGGTTGCGCCTTTTGCAACAAAATTATTAGCCGCCCTTCTCAGGATATGCTCCCTCCTCGCGCCTCGCCTCCGGCCAAAATCCCTCGCGATCCACTTGCTGGTTATTTATGAGACGCCTTTTAAGGTTAGCAGGAATGGAAGCAACGGGATTGCCAAAGACCCTTCAATCTCTGCCACCGCTCCGCCCGGAGGATAAACTCGGCGAGGGATTGGCGGCGGAGGTTTATGCCTGGGGTGATGGGCAGGCGCTCAAACTTTTTCGCGCACATGTTCCCCGAACGGCCATTGAGCATGAGGTCGCGATCACGAAATCCCTGGCTGCTTGCGGCGCTGCCGCTCCACAGGTGCGTGGAACTGTCGAAATCGAGGGCCGTTTAGGCATCGTCTTTCAACGGGTGGATGGGCCTTCGCTGTTTGATGAATTTCTTAAACGGCCATGGAAACTCTGGGGCGCTGTCAGGCTCCTCGCGGAAACTCACGCGGCGGTTCACCGCATCTCGGCTCCCGAAAACTTTCCCTCACAACGAAAGCAAATCGGTCATTGGATCAACGGTGGCAACTGGACGGCTGAGCGCAAAGCGGAGGCTGTGGCTCTGCTCGAGCGACTCCCGGAAGGGGACCGCCTATGTCATGGCGACTTTCATCCCGGCAACATCCTCCTGTCCAAGGCTGGTCCTGTGCTCATTGACTGGTCCTGCGCAACACGCGGCCATCCACTTGCTGACGTCGCGAGAACTTGCGTCCTCTTTGAAACAGGCCCCGTTCCTGAAGGCGCTCCGCCTCCGCTGAAGTGTGCGATGAACCTTCTGCGCGGGCTTGTTCAACGGCTGTACCTCAAGCATTACGCCCGGTTTCATCGGATCAACTACCGAGAGCTTGCGCAATGGAAGCAAGTGCAGGCTGCTGCGGGCGGGGCCTGGGCGAATAACGCATTCTATTAAGGCGGTCCCTTTGTTTGGCGAATGGAACGAGGTTGTTCCAATCGGCATGCTGGAATCCAGAGCTTCCTCACGTCAGCTCCCACGTTTAGGGAGAATCGCTCTCGACGCGGGGGGGAAGCGCTCTTACATTCCCGCGAACGATGAAAGCTGTTCTGGCTCTCGAAGATGGCACCACACTCCGCGGCACTGCTTTTGGCGCGGAAACCGACGCTTGCGGGGAGGTTTGTTTCAACACCTCCATGACGGGGTATCAGGAAATTCTGACCGACCCTTCCTACAAGGGCCAAATCGTTGCCATGACTTACCCGCTCATCGGCAATTACGGCGTGAACCTGCAGGATATCGAATCCTGGCGGCCGCACGTCGCCGGGTTCGTGGTGCGCGAGCTTTCGCCGATCGTCAGTAATTGGCGCGCGGATTTCAGCCTGGACGAATACCTGAAGAAGTATGATTTGCCCGGCCTTGCTGGGATCGACACCCGCGCGTTGACGAAAAAGCTACGGGTGGGCGGCGCGATGAAGGGGTTTATCTCCACGCGCGACATCACGGATGAAGAAGCTGTGCGCCGCGCGCGGGAATGGACCGGCATTGTGGGCGTGGATTACGTGAAGGAAGTCACGCATCGCGAGGCGTTCCTGTGGGACGCCAAGGACGAGCAGAGCGGGAGCTTTAATTTGATCCAGGGGCCTCGCGCGATTGATCCGAGGTCGGTGCGTGACCCGTTGCCAGCGGCGGATATTCCGATCGTGGCATACGATTTCGGGATGAAGTACAACATCCTGCGCCGGCTCCGCCAACGGGGTTTCAAGGTGCAGGTGGTGCCCGCCACCACGCCTGCTGCGGAAGCGCTCAAATATAAGCCCGCTGGCATCTTCCTCTCGAACGGCCCCGGGGATCCATCCGCCCTCGGTTATGCGGTGAAGACGGCCAAGCAGTTGGTCGATTCTGGCGTGCCGATCTTTGGCATCTGCCTCGGGCACCAGATTTTGGGCCAGGCTTTTGGCGGCAAGACGTTCAAGCTGAAATTCGGCCATCGCGGCGCCAACCAGCCGGTGAAGGATCTCGGAACGGGCAAAGTTGAAATCACTTCTCAGAATCACGGATTCGCGGTGGACGCAAATTCGCTGCCTTCGGACATCGAAGTGAACCGGATTAACCTCAACGATCAGACCGTCGAGGGTATGCGCCACAAGAAGAAACCAATCTTCTGCGTGCAGTATCATCCGGAAGCGTCACCCGGCCCACACGACTCAACGGTCTTGTTCGATGACTTCCGTAAACTCATAGAATCGAAGGGTTAAGAGCCCGGCGACTTCTGAGTTGGTTGCGGACGGCTGGCCAGTTCGACTCGGAGGATATCGGCACTCGGCGCCTCATCCTGAGCGGCGGTGTGTGCGTTGGGCGCCGCGCAAATCGTTCTGCTGCATGCCTCTTGTTTAGTTTCTCATTGTTGAGAGGCTTGGGATTTGCTTTAGTCCCGGGAAACTGCGGTTCAACTTTCGGGCTACTGCTATGCGTTTTTCTCAATTCCTGCGGGCAAGCGTTTTGTGCGCGCTCTCGCTGGCGCTTCCCACCCTCCAGGCGCAAAACACCGGCACTAATGCGCCTTCGGCTGACGCGCTGATCCTGACCACGGAAGGGCCGCAGGTGCAGCGCATGCGCGCGGGGACGGACGCGTGGGTTCCAGCCGAGACCAACCAGGTGCTCATTCCGAAGGACCAGGTGCGCACCGGCATGAAGAGCCGCGCCGCAGTGCGTCTTTCCAATCAGGAGGTCATCCGCATGAAGGCGTTGACCACGATGGAGATTCAGCCACCCGATGCGCAGACACAGCGGACGGTGCTCGATCTGAAGGCTGGCGCTGCTTACTTCTACAATCGTGAAGCGCCGGGCGAGACCGGCTTCCGCACCCCTGTGGCTTCCGGGGCTATTCGAGGCACTGAGTTTCATCTCGAAGTGGGCGAGGGGAACAAAACGGTTGTCACCCTGATCGACGGTGAAGTTGAACTCACCAACAACCTCGGCGGGGTCACGCTTCGCTCAGGCGAGCAGGGGATTGTTGAGCAAGGGCAGGCTCCGCGGAAAACTGCGGTCATTGATGCGATGAGCATCATTCAATGGGCGCTGTTCTACCCGGCCGTTGTTCCGGTGGAGGAACTCGGGTTGCCCGCAGACGCGCAGAACCAATTCAACGATTCGCTTTCCGCGTATCGCAGCGGTGATCTGGTGCGCGCGGCTGCTCTGTTCCCGACAAACAACGCGCCGAATAGCGGCGGAGGCGGGTTGCTCAATGCGACGCTCATGCTCGCGGTTGGCCAGGTGGAAGAAAGCCAGACATTGCTCAAGACGCTGGCCGCAAATGGGTCTGGCGAGCAGCAGCGCGTCGCGCGCGCCTTGCAGCAGATGATCGCCATTGTGAAAGGCCAGGCGAAGGAAGGCATCGCAAACCCGACGCTCGCGACTGAATGGATGGTCGAATCATATTACCAGCAGTCCAGGTTTGACCTGACCAAAGCGTTGGAAGCCGCGCGGCAGGCCGCCGTAAAATCTCCGGCATTCGGATTTGCCTGGGAACGCGTGGCTGAACTCGAGTTCAGCTTTGGTCGCCGCGAAGCGACTCTGGAAGCTCTCAACAAGGCTTTGGAGCTGACGCCGCGCAACGCGCAGGCGCATGCGTTGAAAGGTTTTGGTTTGGCAGCGCAAAACAAAATTTCCGAAGCCCAGGAGCACTTTGATGAGGCTATCGCGATTGATGGCGCCCTTGGCAACGCGTGGCTCGGGCGAGGTTTGACTTTGATTCGAGAAAACCGCGCGAAGGATGGCCGCCAGGCGCTCATGACTGCGGCAACACTCGAGCCGAACCGAGCGATCATTCGCAGTTATCTCGGCAAGGCTCAGGCAAACGAAGGCATTCACAATCTCGCTCGGAAGGAACTCGATCTGGCCAAGCGACTCGATCCGAATGATCCAACTGCGTTCCTTTATTCAGCTCTCCTTTACCAGGAAGACAATAACATCAACCGCGCGGTTGAAGACCTGGAGAAATCGAAAGAGCTGAATGACAACCGCCGCGTCTTCCGCTCGCGCTTGATGCTCGATCAGGATCGCGCAGTCCGGTCGGCGAATCTCGCGGCAATTTATCGCGACCTCGGCATGAGTGAGTTCAGCGTCTGGGAGGCAGGGCGCGCGGTGCAGAGTGATTACGCGAATTATTCAGCGCATCTGTTTTTGGCTAACAGTTTTGAGCAGCGGCTCGACCCGCGAGGCTTGAACGCTCGCTATGAGCCAGCGTGGCTTTCGGAACTGTTGCTCGCGAACCTTTTGGGGCCTGTGGGCGGCGGAATGCTTTCCCGCACCGTATCTCAACAGGAGTATGGAAAGTTGTTTGAACGCGATCGCCTGGGCTTTAGCTCGCTGACGGAATATTGGAGCAGGGGAGCCTGGAACCAGATCGGCTCACAGTACGGCACCTTTGGTAACGCGGCCTACGCTCTCGATTTCGAGTATCGAACAGACCCCGGCGAGCGCCCGAACAACGACTTCGAGCAACTGGTCTTCCAGCCGAAGTTCAAGCAGCAGCTCACGCCGAAGGACACGCTCTACTTCCACGTGATCTATTCGGAAACGAAAGCCGGCGACGTCGCGCAATACTACGACCAGTCGCAGGCGGCGCGGACCTTCATGCGGATCGAAGATCAAATCGAGCCGATCGTCTTCGCTGGGTATCACCATGAATGGTCGCCCGGCAGCCACACCCTTGCGTTGGTGGGCCGGTTCACAGACGACTTTGAGATGATCCAGGAGAATGGGGTGAACTATCTGCGGCAGCCCCCTGGGTTGGGCGCAGCTTACGGGCTTCAGCAGATCAACTCGTCGTTATATAACAGCGACTTTGAAGGATACACGGCTGAAGCGCAGCACATCTGGCAATCGGCCCGGAACAACCTCGTTGTTGGTGGAAAGTTCCAAACGGCCTCGCCCGAAGCCGAAGCCACGGTCAATCCCGGAGGCGCTGTCATTCCCGCGTTCAGCCAAACGGTTGAGTCGGACCTCCGCCGTTATCAACTGTACCTCTACGACACTTTCAAGCTGACCGACACATTTTCGATTGTCGGCGGCGTTTCTTACGATGAGCTGGAATATCCTGAGAACGTTGATCTCCCGCCGCTAACCTCCGACACCGAGGAGCGCACTCAACTCTCGCCGAAAGCTGGATTCCTGTGGGACCTCACCAAAGACACGCATCTGCGCGGTTACTACGCGCATTCGCTGGGCGGCCTTTACTTTGACCAAAGCTTGCGGCTCGAACCTGCGCAGATCGCCGGGTTTAACCAAGCCTACCGCAGCATCATTCCCGAATCAGTGATGGGCATCACGCCGGGCACACGCTTCCAAACCATGGGGCTTGGAATTGATCATCAATTCCCGACCCGCACCTACGTCGGCCTGGATGCGTTGCGCCTCACCTCGACTGGCCAGCGCACCTACGGCATCTATCGACTGCGCCTGGCGCCACCGCCGCCGACAGGCGTGCCGTTTGAATTAGTGGAGCAAGCTGAGGCTGAAGAGCGTTCGATTATCGCTACGATTCATCAGCTCATCGGGGATGAATGGTCAATCGGCTCGCGGTACTGGCTCCGTGACACTGAGCTGGAGCGCGCTTATCCGCAGAATCCCGGGTTCACAGCCATTGAGACGAATCCACATTCCACGCTGCACCAGGTGAACCTATACGCGATTTACAATCATCGGTGCGGCTTCTTTGCCTCGTGGGACTCGAATTGGAATCTGCAAAGCAACCGCGGGTTCGCGAACCGTCCCGGTGACGAATTCTGGCAGCATAACGTCTGGGCGGGCTGGCGCTCCCCGCGCCGCCGCGTGGAGGCGCGTGTCGGGCTGCTGAACATCGCCGATCAGGATTACCAGCTTGAGCCGCTCACTTTCTATTACGAAATGCCCCGCGAGCGGACTGCTTACGCGAGCTTGAAACTCAACTTTTAATCGCGTACAGGTGGCAAAGTCGCTTTGCACCTGATCAAGAAATTCCTTCGCAACGCCCTTGGCTCCGCCATCGGCGCGCTGCTCGGAATTGTCATTGGCGGCTTCTTCCTGATGTTCAGCGAAGGCGGCGGCACGCTCGTCCACAAGCTTGTCCAAGAGGTCGTTTTCCGCAGTTACGATATTCCTTTGATCCTGCGGAACACTTTCAAGAGCGACATTCCCGTCTCCGAAGTCGTCATTGTTTACATTGATGAAGAATCCGCAGACGTCTTGAAGCAGCCGCTGACCGGCGTGTGGGACCGGGCCGTTCACGGGCAGCTCTTGCAGCGGCTCAAAGCCGATGGCGCCAGCGCGGCGGTGTTTGACGTTGTCTTCACCGGCGATTCGCCCAATCCAAAATCCGACGAGCAGTTCGTCGCCGCGATCAAAGAGTTTGGCAACGTCGTGCTTGGGGTTGATGAGACTCCGTTCGCTGCTGGCCGGAGCGGCGCAAAAGCCCGTTCCATGGATGTGCCCCCGGACGCGTACTTGGAGGAGGTAAGCGGTCTCGGAAAAGTGAGCCTCAAGCCAGAGGTTGACCTAGTTGTGCGGCGTCATCCTATCGTCGAAACAAACGACCTTTTCCAACCTTTAAGCTGGGCCGCAGCGGTGGCGATGGACGCTTCGATCACGAAAGATCCTGAATTCTTCGAGCGCCGTAACTGGCTGAATTACTACGGGCCGCCGGGCTGGATTCCAAACGTGAGCTATTGGCGCGCACTCGCCGCTGATGAGCTGAAGCCAGGGTTCTTCCGCAACAAAGTTGTGTACGTAGGCTCACGCACGCTCACCAAGACCGCAGGTGAACGGAAGGACGAATACCCCTCGCCGCATTCAACGCTTTCGGCTCAAGGCCAAAACGGGGGGTTGTTCATGCCTGGGGTCGAAGTGCAGGCGACGATGTTCTTGAACCTGGTACGCAACGACATGATTCAACGCATGCCAAAAACGCAGGAGATCCCACTGATCCTTGCCCTTGGCGCCGCTGTTGGGGCGGGCCTGGCTGCTTTGCGCCCGTTATTCGCAACCATCGTTGGGCTTGTTGCTGCGGGCTGTCTCGTGCTTCTCGGGCAACTCATGATGACGGAGACGGGCTATTGGTTTGCCTGGACAATTTGCGGCATTCAACTCATCGGCACCATAGCGTGGTCGGTTGTGTTTAACTCGTGGCGCTCGTTGCTTCAGAACCGCCTGCTCACGCAATCGATCGCCATGTATTTGTCGCCGTCTCAAGCCAAGCGCATTGCCCGCACGGGTGATGCTTCCATGCTTCAACCGGGCGCCGTGAAGCAAACGATCAGCATCCTGTTCAGCGACATCGCGAATTTCACCACGATGTCCGAAGGGATGGACCCAGACGATCTGGCGCGGTTGATGAACAACTACTTCGAGTCGGCGGTCACGCATTGCATCTACAAAACCGAAGGCACGGTGGTTAAGTTCATCGGCGACGCGATCTTCGCGATTTGGAATGCCCCAGACCCGCAGGAGGATCATCGTGAGCGCGCCTGCCGCGGGGCGATTCTCCTGCGCGATCAAGTAAGCGACTTCGGCGTGCAGAAGCCTGGCTTGGAGGTCCGCACGCGCATCGGCCTCCATTGCGGCGAGGCGAGTGTCGGGAACTTCGGCAGCCGCGCCCGCGTCGATTTCACCGCTTTCGGCGAGAACGTGAATCTCTCCTCGCGCATGGAGGGATTGAACAAATACCTTGGCACTTCGATTCTTGGGACCGGAGATGTCATCCGCCCCGTGGAACAACTGTTCACGACACGCTTCCTGGGCAAGTTTCAACTGAAAGGCTTCAAGAAAGCCGTCGAGGTCTTTGAGCTGATCGATCCGATCGATAAAGCGGGGGAGAGTCGCGCGTATCGGGAGCACTTCGAAAAAGGTTTGGCGGCTTTCAAAAAGCGCTCGTGGGATGAAGCTGTCGCTGCGTTCAGTTGTGTCTTGGAGATCAAGCCGGGTGATGGCCCTTCCAAGTTCTACCTCAAGCAGATTGAGGAAAGTCGAAGTGAAGTGTTGCCCGCAGATTGGGATGGCTCGATCGAGCTGAAGGAAAAATAGTCTGCTCGCGTGCAGTGGTGAAAAGTCTTCGGAAAGCAACACGCACCGGATGGGAAGCGGCGCAGACCAGCGCCTGCCTTATCTTCCTACTCTTCCTGGTAAAGTTCATCGAGCTAGGATTGAGCCTCAGCTTCGCGCACCTTGGCATTCTGCCGCGCACATGGATCGGCCTTCGCGGAATTCTATTCAGCCCGCTCGTCCACGCGAACTCCGCGCATCTCGTGGCCAACTCAGCATCCCTTTTCGTGCTATTGATCCTGCTGTTTTGGGATAAGCGGTACAAAGCGGTGGAGACGCTCACTTATATCTGGCTGCTCAGTGGCGCGGGCACATGGATCATCGGGCGATATGCGCTGCACATTGGCGCCAGCTCGATCGTTTATGGGTTGGCCGTTTACCTGATTGCGTCTGCCTGGTGGATCCGCAAGTGGCGGCAGATGCTCGTGGGCATCATTGTGGCTCTGCTGTACGGCAGCATCTTTTACGGAGCGCTGCCGCAGGAAGGGATTATTTCATGGGAAGGCCATCTCTGTGGCGCGCTCGCGGGTTGGCTGATGGCCAAGCTCCACCATGGTTGAGGCTACTCGAAAACAAGGTTCTCCTTTCTACCGAGCTGCATCGCCTGGGCTTTGAGTTCAGCCTCCGCGCCTTTCACGACCACTTTCTTCTCACGCGAGACGAGGGCCAGCGTTCTGGGGATGTCCGTTCGCTTCAGCACATTCAAATAATCCGGGCCGCTCTTATGCGAGCTGGGTAAATTCGACAACCGCAGCTCCCGAACCGAAGGCTCGAATAACGCCGCGTAGAGGGCGTTCACTGCTTGCGGGCCGTCTGCGCTCAGCACCACTTGGGGCTGGAACAGCCCGCCGATCTCATGCGCCGCTTTCACAGCCGCTCGGATGTCCCAGACGCGCATGGCGTCCACAGTCGTTCCCAACAGCATATACCTGCGGCGGATCTGAACCTCGTTTCGCTTGGAGGGGTCTGGAACATTCTCCCCAGCCAATCGGACCGCCACACTCAGAACACCTGGAGCGGCTTCCGCACTTTCCTTCTCCTCCACGCGGACCACGATCTGCTTGTTTGGTTCCTTTGCTGGCAGAAACCCGCCGCGCACCTGCAGCCCTGGTTCCACTTTGATCAGGAGTTTTCCCTGCTCACGCTTCCCATCCCAAGTGACCTTTGGCGAAAGCTCTTTCGGCCAGGCCGCGAAGACGTCCCGCTGCAAAAAGTCGCGCAAATCATCGGGCGAATTCACCGGCGCTCTCGAGATCGGAACAAAGCTCTCATGAACCTTGCCGTTGATGGAATCACTCGGCAGCGCCGCAAACACCTTCAATTCCATCGGCGGATGCTCAGGCGTCGCAGCCATGGCAATGACCGGGTCCGAGCTTTTGAGAAAGCGATTGAACCAGCGGAACACCGGCAGCTGCAGATCCTGGGTGTCCTTGTGCGGCCCCTCGGTGATCAGGAGCCCGAGCTGATTCGCTTTGCCGTAATGCTTGTAGATGCGCGCCGCTTCCGCATGCACCCGCACCACGCCATCCAAAGGAAAGATCGTGTCTTTGTCGGTGTTCCCAATCAGCAGCGGGCGCGGCGCCATCAAGGCAGCTAGCAGCCAGAAGTCCCACTGCCGCGTGTTGACGTTGTACATGCAGTCGCAATGACCTTCCACCACGCCATCGACAACATGGTTGCGCATATCCGTGATGCCTGCGATCGGCGCGGCCACCTTCACCCGCTCATCAATCGCCGCCGTATACCAAGTGTATGCTCCGCCGCCGCTGCGGCCTGTCATCCCGATGCGCTCTCCATCCACTTCGCGGCGCGTTTGCAGGTAATCGATTGCCCGCATGCTGTTCCAGGCCTCAACCCCCGCTGGCGTGTAACCCCGCGCGTTCCACCACCACATTCCTTCGCGATAAGTGCCATGGTGAATGCCGGGAATTTCGCCGAGTTGCACCGTGTCGATCACCAGGCAAGCGTATCCGTTGCGCGCAAACCAAGCCCCGTGATGCTCGTACCCCGTCTTATTTCCGAGGCTGATGCCATTGGTCATCATAAACGAGTGCCCGCAGACGTAGAGTATTGCCGGTACTTTTCCCTCGCGCTTATTTGGCAGATAGAAGTTTCCGGTGACGTAAAGTCCCGGCATCGATTGGAAGTGCAGGTTTTCGACTGTGTAATCCGGCCGCTCCACGCGCCCAGTGACCTTCGTTTGCAACTCCGTTCGGGCGGGCAGGGGATCCAGGCCGAGCATTCCCATCAATTCAGCTTTGAGCCGCGGCCGGACCTTTTCCCACTCCTGAAGCGAGCTGAACTTCCCCGCCCAACGTTTCTCCAGTTCCGCAGTGCGGCCTTCGAAATACGCGCTCAACGCTGCGTCCTCCAGGGCGTAATCCGCAGCCTTTCCGACGCAAATGGACAGACACAAACCGACGGCGAGCCATGCTTTCATAGGGATGAAACCATGCTGCCCATCCTCGTGAAAAAGAGCAAACCCGGGTTGAGCAAAGCGTGGAAGTGGCTGAGCTTGCAGAGAGGAGACTTTGTTTATGAACGAGAAGAAAGAACAGCCTAACCAGAACGAGCAGAAGGAACTTACCCCACAGGAAAAGATTGAGCGCGCAGATCGAATCAGCGGGGGCAAAGACAGAAGTTATTCAGCGCCAAGCGGTCGAGGCGGCGCTGTGGACCCGCATGTAACTCAGGAGCAAAATCGCTGAGCGGGCTTGCGTCGCCGGCATCTCGACGCGATCCCCTGAGAAGACGTTCAAAAATATTCCGCAAATAAATATGGATCGGGGACGTGACAAACGGAAAAGCTGGACTAATTTGCAACGCTTTTCGGGAATATGGCTAACCTTGCATTCAGGCGTCGCCCTGACTGGAGGTTCTTCGGGACGGGACTAAGTTACCTTAGCGGCGGGGGTTTTCCGGGTTTATGGTTTTCCCGGTGGTTTTCCCCCCGAGCGCGGGTCAGCGGGCGAGTCCCGCTGACAGACTCCAGGCGGTTCGTTCCAGCGAACCGCCTTTTCTGTGTACAACAGCAATGTTGGATCACCAAGTGGTTGTTTGGAAAAAAAGACTTTGAGAAAAGATGGTGGGCGATGAGGGACTCGAACCCCCGACCAACTGTGTGTAAGACAGACGTCCCAGTCGAAAACTACCAATAAAACGACGTTAAAGGAATGGCCACTAAACGTCTTGTGCTAGATTCTGGTATAGATTACAACGGTCGACAATGAGCCGCATCGTTACAGTGCCACTCGGTTCTGCACCCCCACGTAAGGGCGTCGTTTCTGACGCGAAACCAGATAAATACGCCTTCAATAAGGTTCTTGATGGCCGCAAGCAGCCGATTCGAGGGTTGTGGCAGAGGAATGGCACATTCTACGCGCAGATGACCGTGAAGCTCCCCAGCGGGGCGGCGAAGGTTAAGCGCGTGAAGTTAAAGGCGGATTCTGTCGCAGCCGCGGTCACCGAAATGCACGGTAAGATTCAGGAGCGCGACAAGGGCGAACTGATCGTTTTTCCGAAGGCGCCACCACTCGGTGAGTTCATCGAGCGCTACCTGGCAGATCACAAATCCCTCAAAAGCGAAAAGACGCTGAAAACGGAGACTTCCTCGCTGAACCAATGGAAGCAGGTCTACGGCAAGTATCCCCTCGATGCGATACACGTCGGACATCTTAACGAGTTCCGGGCTGCGCGGCTTAAGGCCGGTGTAGGCGCGAGAACGGTCAACGCCGATAGGAGCGCCATCCGCAACGTGTTCCAGTACGCGAAGGTGGGGCTCAGGCTCATTGCTCAGGATCCGACAGATGGGACAAAGCCAGCGAAATACAAGGCCAAGCGCAAACAGCTTCTCACCACAGAGGAGGTTGAAGCGATGGCTGCTGCAGCTCTCAAGTTCTGCAAGTTCAGCGGCAAGGCCCTTTCCAACCTGATCTTGTTGCTGGCTTCCACCGGGATGCGGGTGTCTGAGGCTATGGCCCTGCGATGGGAGGATGTTGAGTGGGAGCGCCGGCGTCTTGCCATCGGTCAGTTCCGGGAGAACAAAAACCGCGAGGTGCGCTACGTGGACTTCAATCCCAGGCTTGAGACGGTCCTGAAGGGAATGCAACGGCCAGACGCGAAGGGCTGGCTTTTCCCGAACGAGCGCTCAGCGAAGAAACCTGAAGGCGAGACGGCCGCGGCGGAGAAGAAGCCGTGTGGAAGTATGCGCAAAGCGTTCGAGGGCCTTCTGGAGAGGCTGAAGGTGGAGGAGAACAGAAAAGCTGTTGGCCTGACGGAGGATCTCGATCTGAAGAACCAGGAAGCGTTCCATCTGTTCCGTCACTACTTCATCAGCCAGTGCGTCATGGCCGGCATTGATTTTATGACGATCGCAACCTGGGTTGGTCACAAAGACGGTGGCGTGTTGATCGGGAAGGTTTACGGACATCTTGCAAACGATCACTCCGCGAAGCAGGCTCAGAAGCTCACTTCGCTATGATTGTCAAAAAAGCCAAACGAGTAACGGTTGTGGACGTAGCGCGGGCCTGCGGTGTTTCACCAATGCTCGTTAGCTTTGCGCTGCGCAACGTGGCGGGTGAGGTGAATGAGGAAACCCGGCAGCACATTCTAAAAACCGCGAGGAAGCTCGGTTACTCTCCATCCTTTACCGCCCGGGGGCTAAGGAATGGTAAGTCCTCACTTATTGCTTTGGTGGTCGGCCGGGACGTTCCCGAGAACCTGAAGGAGGTGCAAGGCAAGCTGGCGGTGGCTGGTTATGATCTGATGATTTGCACCGACAAACCCGGCTCACTGCAGAGGGCAGTCGCTCGCAATGTGGAGGCGTTCATCTGGGAGCCCAGCAAAGCTCCGCCAGATTTCGGCAAGGTGATCTCTCTCAAGAATTTCGAGGAGGAGTGGCCTGTGTTCCTACGTGCTGGCGCCTAACTCCCGACAATCCAAAGCTTAATCCAAGCCGCGGAAAAGCCCATTGTTCAATCCAAGGGGCAAAAAAGCACATTATTCAATTCAAGCAGTCAGCACTCAAGGTCAAGCTACTAAAAACTGCCTCGAATGGCGTCCCATCGTTGCTGCGCGCTTATGTTTCCGAGTTCCTGAGCCATTCTCTCCATGGCGATAGTTTGTCGCCTTTGCTCCACGTCCCTTTGCGCCTGCGCTATCTCTGCCATCAATTTGGCTCTAAGTTCTGCTGCCACCTGTCGCGCTTTCGCCTCGCGCTCTGCCTTCGCCAGTGCCGCCTTTGCAGCGGCCAATCTCAGTTGTGCCTGATTTTCCATGTAGACCTGCAACCGCAACGTAGCGGCTCTGTGCTCTCGGAACCGGGTTAGCGCGTTCGTGTCGCCAGGCGGGAAACGCTTCTCTAAGTCAGCCTGGATGTTTTTCTTAGTGACGTTCGTCGGGTAGCGCAGCGCAATGTCATCCGCGACGAAGATCACGACGTAATCCTTCCCAGGTTCCGAGGGGAAATACTCCGGCTCGGAGGTGTTAGACTCTTGCGGCGAAGGTGGAGGCAGATTGGGCCGCCGAACTGAAGCAGTAACTATCTGCGCTGGTTCGCTCCAATTCTGAACAATGTACACCGCTGCAACGGCGAAGAATACGATCAGGAGCAAAATATAAGATCCCGGAGCGGATTTTTTCTCGTTGGCCATGTGAATAATGAGTGGTTCAACCTTTTAACTCTTTATGCGACAGGCGGAAGCAGAATCTTTCACCCTGTGAATAACATTTTTGCTGAAGAGGGGGGGTCCGACACTGTATGTCGGACCCCCCCTCCCATGATTACTACTGTTCAAATGAACAGCCTTTCGACAACTGCTGGGCACTGTGGCCCAGCATCCCCTAAAGGCGGAAAACGAAAGTAGTAATTATGTCACAGAACGATAATACCTCCTCGAACTTTACGAATCCATCAAGGAGGACCATTCCGATATTCAAGATGAACCAGCTCGCGCTTTGGTCAGAGGGTGACCTGTTGAAAGCGATCGAGAAAGCGCAGCAGGAGCACGAGTGCGAGCTGCGGATGATCAACACGATCTTGGGAATCTGTGAGGCATTCGCGCAGAGTAGTGTTCCTGGAATGAAACGAGTTGCGGCGAAATACCGCAGGTTAGCTGAACTCGGGTTGCTCGAGCCGTCAGGGAATTAGGCCCATGCCGCTGGCAAGATCAACAAAGATGCGCTCAATGGAGGGATTGTCAGCGGATGCCTTAATCAACGCTGAGAGGGCTTTACGCCCCTCAGCGGTCCAAGGGATCTCAACCTCGCCGGCTGCTTTTTTCGGTGCGTTCCTGATGACGATGTCGATCATATCAGAACCTGGGCCGCAGCATTCATCCAGAAGGTGCGCACGCACCAACTCAGCTTGCTCTAGCGGGTCGATGGTCATCGCACGAACGAGCGCGTTCATGTCTTCAGGACTGATGTATTTCTGGACGCCGCTGATGTACCGCGAAATCTGTGGCGCGGAGAGTCCAGTCTTACGGGCGATGTCCGCCTGTTTCAGGTCGTACCTCTCCATAAGACTTTTAAGCGCGGCGGCAAAATACCCTTGCGACATCAGGCGGAGACCGTATCCCGCAACGGCCACTGGTTCAATGCTAGATGAATTCATCCTTCCTTTTTATAGCAGCCGTTTCAAAATTTGAAAGACGAAAGATTTCTGAAAGTTTTTTGTTGCGTCCATCGGGGAGCACCACTATTTATGTCACAGCTAAAACACGAACACATCCGAACTAACCCTCACATGTCGAGCACCCCTGAAAGTAAAATCGAAGTCCTGGAGCGACTACGCCGTTATGTCCAAGTTCTCCGCTCTGGGGCGGTCATGGACATCGTGCCTGCGGCTCTTGAGTTTGAGCAGGAGTTTACAAACCGGATTAACGAGTTGAAGAAAAAGACGAACCCAAAAGGTAAGCAAAAAAAATTTGCCCCGCGCCTTTCAAAGTAACTTAGCGTTTCAAATTCCGTTACGAAATGGTCCCGCCGCGCACCATCAAAGTAGAGATTCCAACCGGTGAGCTTCCACCGCTCACGAGCTATTCGCTCTGGCTTAAACGCATTGGGGTCTCGCGCACGACCGGGCTGCGTTGGCAGAAGTTGAAATGGCTTGATGCTCCCACGGTGAACATCGCTGGAAAACTTTACCTCACCCGCGAGCAGATCGAACGCTTCTACACCCGCGCCGCCGCAGGGGAATTCGCAAAGGCAACCAATAAGTAAAAGCCACCACCCACCTTAGTTATGGAAACCACCACCACCGAGTCACTCCGCGCCCGAGCGCTAGCGGCAGTAAGTGAGATCAACCGTCGGAGATCGGAAGAGCGTTCCGCCGACTGTGAGAAGTTCATGGGCCGTATCGCTGCGCTTTTCGGCATCGCCACCATCCCGAAAGCAACCGAACACGGGCTTGAGGCGGAAGTTGATGGGGTAACGTTCATCTGGTCGGGCAAGGCTTACCCACACGCGCTTTACCATCCCGTTTGCGCGGGCCAAATCTTTCTGAAATCTACCTGCCCCAAGTGCGGGCGCGATTTCGCCCAAGGGCCGATTTACGGCCTGCAGGATCTGGGCACCTACCTCTCTGGGATTCGTCCGCGCAGCCATGGCGTCTGCCCAACTGCTGAACCAGGCACTCCTGAGCAACGGCTCACTCGTGCCCTGCGCGATCTGATTTCCGAAGAACTCGATCAATAAAAAAGGAACCATGAGCACAAACACTGAGGAGGCACCAGCGAACTCCTTCATCAAAACGCTGGCAGAACTGCGGAAGGGCGCAGTCTTGAACCAACTCTCCGAGACACTGGCGGAAGTGAACCGTGCAGTGATGGAGCATCGGAAGGGTGGCGAGGTCATTATCAAGCTCAAGCTCACGCCATCGGGCGAGGAAATGATCAACGTGAAGGCGTCGATCAGCACGAAGCTCCCCGTGGCCGAGAGCAAAGACACGGCCTTCTTCGTCGATGACGACGGGAACCTGTCTCGAAACAACCCAAACCAGAGCGAATTCAATTTGAAGGCGTTGGAGTCACCGACGCTGAACAAAGAGCACAAAGTAAAAACCGCCTAAGTAAACCATCGAAGAAAAACGTTATATTATGGACACTCCACAGAATCAGACCCCAGCGTTCCCATTGGATGAAGCCCTTGCGATCGGCGCAGCCCTGGGCGACCCACACGCACCGGAAGCAAACGAGAACGCGATCCCTTACGCGATCGTTCCGGCTGGCTACCAATTCCAGTCACTCGAACATTTGCTGGCTGCTCCGCGCCGCGTCCGGGCGGCCGTGGCCGTTCCGGAGGTGAACAGCTTCATCCGCTACGTCAACGAGTTCAAATGCGAGGACACCCGCATTTACATCGACGTTGATAATAAGCGCGTCGAGGCAGTTATCGACCACCCCGCTAAAGGCAAGCCATCCTGGGCATGTCACCGGGTAGTCCTGGCGGTCTCTCACTCTCCGGAGTTTGACGCTTGGAAGAAAGCCAGCGGGACTGCTTTCACTCAAACCCATTTCGCTGAGTTCATCGAGGACCGCATGAACGAGTTTGTGCGGCCAGCCGCGGCAGAGATCTACGAAGTGGCCACGACGCTGCAGGTCAGCGAGCGGGTCGAGTTCAAACGCGCTATCCGCCTGGACAATGGGGCAAGCAAGCTCATCTTCAACAAAGCCTCTGAAGCAACTGCCGGAGACAACGAAAGCGTGGAGGTGCCAAAGATTTTTGAATTGGGCATCCCGGTTTTCCGCGGGGAAGAACCGCGGTCGATCACCTGCAAACTGCGCTACCGCCTCAACGATGGCGCCGTGACGTTCAGCTATCACATCGTCGATCTGCCGAAGATCATTCAAACAGCGTTTGAGTTCCTGGCCACTGACATCGAAACCCAGACTGGCATCACGCCTCTTAACGGCATCTTCAAGATCAATCCCTGAGCACAACCTGTAACGTTACAGCTATTTATGAACGAACAACAACCAATGGACGTTGAGGTCGTGTCAGAAGCGGCGGTCAATGCGCTCGAAAAGGCGTCGATCGACATGCAGATTGCCACCGCCAAGCGCTACCCACGCGTCGATGTGAAGCAGTTCCTGAACGATGCGAAGACGATGATCGGTGCCGACTTGGAAACAGCCGAATCCTGTGTTTACAAGCTCAAGCGCAAAGAAAAGGACGGCACCACAAAGATCATCGAAGGGCCTAGCATACGATTGCTGGAGATCGTCGCCAACTGCTGGGGCAACATTCGCTACGGTTCCCGCGTCATCGGCATGGACGGCAAGTTCGTGACGTGCCAGGGCGTGGCTCACGATCTGCAGAAGAACGTTTACGTGAGCGTCGAAATCAAACGGCGCATCACGACCAAGAACGGCACCACGTTTGGGGATGACATGATCGGCGTTACCTCCAATGCCGCCGGCTCGATCGCCCGCCGTAATGCCCTCAAGGGTGTCATCCCAACGAGCTACATCAACAACCTCGCCGACGAGGCGAAGCAGATTTCCCAAGGTCTGGCTAAACCTCTGCCTGAGCGGTTGCAACGCGCCTTCGACTTCTTCGTGAAGACCTACGGCGTCACGAAGGAGCAGGTGTTGGCCTACGTCGAGAAGCCGAACGTTGAGTCCTGCACGATTGAGGACTTGGAGCTGTTGAACGGCCTCAAGACCGCGCTCAAGGAAGGTGACGAAACCCTGGAGCAAGCATTCCCCCGCCAGGAAACTGCTGTTGATCTGGGCACGAAGCCCTCCCAGCAAGAGACTAAGCAAGAAGCTGCCGCGACCACACCGACTGAGGAGAAAGCTGCTCCAAAGAAGCGGGCCGGCAGGAACTACACCCTTACAGACGACAAGGAACTGCTCCGCAAAGCAGTGGTGGAGCAGGGGATTGAGCAAAGCTCGTTGGTGGCGTGGATTCACGGCCACTACGAGATCCCAGCCGAAGCCAACACTTACGACCTCGCGCTGAACGCTCTCACCGCTATCCAGGCGCGTGAGATCCTCGGGAACATCGAAGCGATTGCGGCTGAGATTAACGGTGGAGCCGAGCAATCGACAGCGGCCGCTCAGTCACCAGCCGAGAGGTTGGTAGCGATGATGCAGGCCGACGGCATTAAACCGCACCAGTTCTTTAGCTGGGCTGTCGCCGGGAACCTCATCAAGCAGGATGAAGCGCTCAAAATCAAGATGCAGGTCTCCGGGCTTCCAGAGGAACTGATCAACGACCTCATCAGCAAGTGGGCCCGCATCAAACCGATGATCGCTCTGGCATCGGCCTAATTCACCAGCAACCCATGAACACTCTCCTGAGCCTAGGCAATAGAGTCGGAGGAGAACTCCGGACACGGCGAAGCGTCTTCATACTTCACGCTCGCTTGCCTTTGAACAGCCCGGCTCAGGGCTAAACGACCAGCAATCTCTATGACCATCACACCATACGGTTCTCCTCTTTCTGCTTTGTTCAGCCCGCGTGTGGGCAAGCGGAAGGGTTACAGCACGAGCCTTGATCGTGCGACGGACAAACAGCGCATCAAGCGCCGGAAACGCGCCGCTCAGGCGAACTACAACCGCTGGCGTAATCGCCCCGCCTATAAGCGGACAAACCGCAGGAGGGCAGCTTGAACCCACCAAACCCTCCAGCGTTTCCTAGTCCAGGTTTCACCGATGACCCAGGTAACGCCGCCAGAACGATCTGGCCCGAATACGGCATGACGCTGCGCGACTGGTTCGCGGGTGCTGCCCTGGCTTCAATCCGCGATGACTCACACAACACCTACGCATCTGTAGCAGAAGCGGCTTATAAGATCGCCGACGCCATGCTTGCCGAACGCGCAAAGGCTTCAACCGGTGAGGGGAGTCACTCGTGAAAGCCTATTTCCGCGGCATCGCTGCTCACGTCAAAGCCTGGCCACGAGCAACTTGGAAGGAACGCATCTTGTTCGTGCTGAGCCTCCCTGTGTCCCTGGCATTAGCATTGTGTGCGATCGTGGTGTGCGCTCTCCCTTTCGTCGCAATCGTCGCGATAATTTGGCAGCACGGCCTTTGGGTGTTTATCCAAAGCGCCTTCATTGGAGGGGCGGCAGCTCTCGGCATGTTGGCTGTGATGGTGGTCCTCGTCGCAGCCTTCATGTTCATCAGCGAGAAAGGCGGTCGCTAATCCCATGAACACCGCCGAAGTGGACCAACATCTGGACGACGTTGCTGTGAACCAGCTCGTCTGGAAGCCGGGCGTCCTCCGCACCATCGGAGTTGAGATCGCTCGCCATGCTGTCCGTCGGCGCGTGTTCTGGCCTGATGAACTCGACTTCTCGAAGGTGGCCGAGGCGGACAAAAACTGCATCGGCATCGCGTACCGGCTGTTGAGCAAATACGAAATCATCACGCGCAACGGCAACTACCGGCGCTCTGAGACGGGCGACTCCAAGGGCCGGACCATCTTCGACTACCGCATTATTAATGACCGTCTGGCCCAGGCTTTCATCGACCGCAACACCGAAAAGGCCAATGGCCAACTGCAACTGATATGACAACGACTCGACTGGCGATTCATTTCACTGTGTACACCTGCGTTCACCTTGGGCTGACCATTGCCGTTGGTACCCAACTGACAACCTCCGCCCTCGTTGAGTCCATGATCTGTGCGGCCATTTACATCACCCTCCTTCTAATTGTGGGAACAATCACTACGACCATGCTTCGCTTACTCCTACTGTTCGTCGCATTTTCACTGATTGCCGCTCTGAGAGAGGAATTCGTGCTGTGGGCAATCTTCATCAGCACCGCCTTCCTGGGCCTTATCGGCATCCACATTTTAGACGCCATCAAAAACCTCAAACCATGAACACCACTCCATCAGAACCACCACCAACAAAACTTGACGCTCACGACCAGGCGCAGGTCGCCATCCGTAACGCTTTAATGGGAATCTTCGGATTCACCGAGGAGAAGCGCAGAGAAAAAGCCGAGAAGCTGCATTCCAATATTCGTCGCGCTCACAAGGACGCTGGCATCTATCTCGGACTTCTGATCATTGCTGTTTGGGCGGGTTGCTGGGGCCTTTCCGCAGTGGGCAACGATTGGCCGCGCAAGCCGATGATCTTCACCAACGTAGTGGTGTGGCTGTCGATTGCCGCGAGGTTTGCAATCGCGTTTGTCGCCTTCTGCGCGATGACGTTTGACGCCGTCAAACTGGAGAAGCGCCAATGATCGACATCAACTTCACCATGCCGTTTGAGCAGTACGCGAAGGCTGAGGGCGTGAATTCCTCGCTGCTCAAGGAAATGCGGCGATCACCCGCCCACGCCCGATATTACATTCAATCGCGTCTTGAGGAGGACAACAAACGGGAGGCGACAGCGCTGAAGCTCGGCCGGCTGGTCCACAAGTTCGTGCATGAACCCGCCATCGCTATGGACGGGCTCGTGGTTAAGCCAGAGTCCATGAAGTTCTCCACCAACGAGGGCAAAGCATGGCGGGACGAGCAAGAGAATCAGGGAAAGCACATCATCACCCAGGATGAACGCGATCAACTGCTCGGGATGGTCAGCTCTGTTCTGAACTGCAAATCGGCCCGGGAGTTCATTGAAGCGTCTTACTGCGAAACCTCGGTATTCTGCGAAACCAAGGTGCGCCTCGATCGGGACGACGAAACCACAGTCACGCTCAAGGCGCGAGTTGACCAGCTTATCACCCGCGGCAACGCCATTGCCGATCTGAAGACCGCCGCTGATGCCTCGCCTCACGGGTTCTCCAAGGCCATGTGGGACTTCGGTTACTACATGCAGGCGCCGTTCTACGTGGACGCGGTAAACAACGCCCAGCAGGCGCTCGGCAAGGATTACGGCCACAAAAAGCTGATGGTGTTCATCGTCGTCGAAAAGACGCCGCCATATCCGGTTTATCTCTACTGCCCGGACACCGAAGCCATGAAGCGCGGGCGCTCCGATTACAAAGCTCTGCTGGCTCAGTACGTCCGTTGCAAACGCGAAGACCGTTGGCCAGGTCCGCCGGCCGACATCACCCATTTATCGCTCCCTCGCTGGGCGAACGCCGCATGAGCACACGCATCTGCAAACGCTGCAAAACTGCAGAAGCGGCTTTCCTGGCCTGCCACTGCTCCGATTGCCTACGCATCGTTGGGCAGTATGGACGCAAAGGCCATGTGAAGCGGCTCCTCAAGCGCCATCTGATGATGAACCCGGCTGCAAGCCGCAGATTGAAAGAACTCCAACATGCACACCATTGAATTCATTTTTCTCTTGCCGCTGGCCAAGCTGATCGCGCCAGTGCAGGAGGTCGAACAGGCCATAAATGCCCACCTTGCCACGGTTGGGTATGAACGTGAAAAGATCACCATCTGCACTGAGCAGTCGGTGTTCTTGAAAGTCGATCAGCTTCCGTCCGATACACAGTTATCACAGATGAAAGAACTACTGCTCGGCTTTATGCGCGAGCGATTTGGTTCCGTTCAACTTAAGGACGTTCGTTGTCAGTCCGGTAATGTCCAGCAATCAGCCTCATCAGCCTCGTAAGCCCATACCAAGACACCGTAGTAGCGCTTCGGCGTGAAACGCAACGTGGCAGAGCAGAGCAATAAGCCTGGTTCGGCAGTAATCCGAACAACCTAAGAAGAACCGATCAAATCAAACGACCTATGAACAATTTGCGAGCGAGCGGCGTGGAGAATCGCAGACACGCAGTGCTCTTGGAGCAACCCTTAAATGGGCAACGGGGCGCCACTGGTCCGAAAGGATGGGTGGCTTGCTGGAGGGCCAAGAACCCCCGACCCAGCCAGCTTAGCGACTGGCCTCGCTCGCAACCCTTTTCTGCACCGCAGTTGGACGCGATGCAGGCCCAGGCTGGGGTCTCTCATTCACTACCTCAGCCTGGGACCAATTTCTCTGCAAACAACCTATAACGTTACAGCCGTGACCGCCGATGAACTCCGCAAACTCTACCCCCGTGCCTCTGAATCCTTCATTCGTCGAAACGCCTCCGATTACGTTGGAGATTCAGGGAATCGGCCCAGTTCCTTCGTTCAAAAACAGCAAGCAAATCCGGAAGAAACGCGACGGGACACGGTTCATCGCCAGCGCCGATCGAAACAAGGACTGGATGCAAAGGTGCATCCGACTTATCGGCTCACAGTTGATCTCCGCTACTCAGACAACCGCCCCAGGGACATCGACGGCTCACTCAGCACAATCCTCGACTGTCTCGTCACCGCTGCCGCTGGGCTTCGACGACTCACGCCAGTGGATCCCCGAAATCATCATCCGCTCCCGCCAAGTTCCCAAGGGCCAGGAGGGGGCGACTCTAACGATTGAAAGGCTCTCCTGACGTGCTGACTTACGGTTCAACTTTTACGGGCATCGGCGGCTTTGACTGGGGCTTCGACCGCGCAGGCATGGAATGCCTTTGGATGGTCGAAAAGGATCCAAAATGCCAAGCCCTGCTCCGATCTAAGAAACCAAACACTCCTATTATCCATGACATCTGCATTGCCGGTAAACACTGCCTTCAACCAACTGACGTTATTTGCGGTGGAAGCCCCTGCCAGGACCTTTCCGTGGCTGGACGCCGCAAAGGATTGGATGGAGAGCGTTCAGGTCTCTATTTCGAGCTGCATCGAGTTATTACGGAGCTTTGGCCGAGCTGGATTGTCTTCGAGAACGTCCCCGGAATTTTCTCCAGCAATGGAGGGCGAGACTTTGCAGTCGTGCTTGGAGGCTTTACCGGAGTCATTCCAGCAGTTCCTGAAAACGGCTGGCGCAACGCAGGATTCGCCACCGGCCCATTCTACAAAGTCGCTTGGCGTGTGCTTGACTCTCAATTTTACGGAGTGGCCCAACGACGCCGCCGTTTGTTCATTGTCGGCCATCTTAGAGACGGACGCGCCGCAGAAGTACTTTTTGAGCCCGAAGTGCTGTCTTGGGATCCTCCGTCGGGCCGAGCGGCGGGGGAAGAAGTTGCCGGCACACTTGGAGGCGGCGCTCAACGCCGTGGCTGGCCAGATGATCGCGATCGAGCAGGAGCATTCATTGCTGGAACAGTGACCAGCAAGTGGAAGAAGGGCACCGGCGGCCCAGCGGGCGATGAGTGCCAGAACCTTGTGGCGCACACGCTCAGGTCTGCAGGAGCCGATGCTTCTGAAGATGGGACGGGGCGGGGGACGCCACTCGTGGTCCAAAGACCCACTGCCGCTTACCCAATTCTCGAAGTAGGCGCCAGAACCGGTGTTAGCACTGAGGATGTTCGGTGTGGTGCTGGGATAGGTGACGACGGAGCGCCGATGTTCACCCTTCAATCCAGCAAACAACACGCTGTTGGCTACCAGCAGAACATGATCGGCGACATCAGCCCCACGGGTGAGCAGGCCGGAACGCTCCGCACAAACGCGAACCGATCCTCTCAGTTCATCCATGGCGGGATCTCCGTCAGGCGGCTTATGCCGGTCGAATGTGAAAAACTCCAGGGCTTTGACCCGGGGCACACCGCTGGCCAATCGGACTCCGCTCGTTACGCCCAGCTTGGCAACGCGGTGACTGTGAACGTCGCCGAGTGGATCGGGCGGCGAATTGTCCGAGCGCACCAACGCTCTGCGAACCTAACGGAGCAATCACAATGAGTCAGACTCCTAAACCCATTTTCATGCCCCTCTACTGGAACGACCTACTTTCCGACAACAAAGTGCGTTCCATGTCCTTATCCGAGTTCGGTGCCTACATAAAGTTGTTGGGCGCAGCTTGGTTTGAAGACCCTCCGGGCTCACTGCCAGACGACGACATCATCCTTGCCAGGCTAATCGGCATCGGTCTGTCGGAGTGGCAACAGATGAGATCCGCTGTGATGTCGCCATTCAAGCTCGGCCAAGATTGCCGTTGGCACCAAAAGCGGATGCGCCAGGAGTACTCGAACGTTCAGAAACGCAGAGCCCAGTTAGCAGAGGCAGGGAAAAAGGGAGCGCGTCTCCGGTGGGATGGCTCCGGCAATGGCGGAGTTAATGGCGATGCCATAGCTGAGCCAATAGCCCAGCCATGCCAAGGCCATTCGCTAAACGATAGCATTCAAAGTCAAAGTGTACTCTCACTCTCTCCTAAGCGCCCGAGCCGGGAGGAATTCGTCAATGCCTGCAAGATGCGTGGTATGCCGGACTTCTGGGCGAACGACGCCTACGACGCGCTTGAGGAGAAGGACTGGATGGGTGTGGGCCAGAATTGGATGGCTCGCGTGAATCGCGTCCGGACGTGGTGGGAGGAGGCTGGGCGCCCCATGCGCCCGGAGGACCGAAAAAACTTCAGAAACCAAAACCCCAATGCAAACCGCCAAGGAAGCAGTAGCCGCAGCACTGACCGAAATGCGGGCACGTACAACAACTCCGATGACTACAGCAACACCCAAACAGGCATTTAACCTGCGTTTTCAGACACTGGGGGACGCGACGCTCGAGAAAGCGGCTGTGGAGGCTCTGGCCTTTGTGGCGGATCTGGAGGCGTGGAACGAGATCGGATCCCAGGGTGAGGCTTACGGACGGGGAGGGAACCCAGGCGTGACGCCGCGGTGGCTGGTGATGCTCGGCAAGTCGGGCACAGGCAAAACGCATCTGGCCAAACGGATCCGGGATTACTGGGAGCATGTGGCCAAGTGGTATGTCCACCCGACGACCGGCGCGAACCTGGTGCGCAGCGGGATGTTCAAGGACTGGGCCCGCACTGTGAACGATCTGCGGAACGGGAGCTATGGGCTGCTGGAGGACATGATCAATGCTGACTTCCTTGTGGTGGACGACATCGCGGCGGAGCACAGCACGGAGTTCTCGATCGAGAAGCTGATGCGGCTGTTCAACGAGCGGCTGGGGAAATGGACGGTGATCACTGCGAACATTCCAGTGGCTGGCATTGCGAAGATGGATGCCCGCATGGCGTCGAGGCTCTACCGCGGCGGAAATGTGGTGGTGGAGTTCAACACCCAGGATTACGGACTCCGCTCCCGGAGGGTCGCAGCATGATGCGCCGGCACTCGATCAACTTCCTCAAGATGTTTGTGGCCCAGCATTTCGGTGTCACGCCGGATGAGATTTGTGGGTTCAAGCGAACGGACTCGGACATTCGGCCACGTTGGTTGGCCATGATCTTCTCCCACGAGGCTGGACATACAAAGTCCGCGATAGGCCGCGCATTCGGCAAAGACCATGGCACGGTTCTATATGCTCTAAAGTGGGGGAAGATCCGTATCGAACAAAGCCCCGAATGGGCGGCGGATTACCAGAGTCTCTCAGAAGCCCTCAAGAACGTGCCCGCTGAGTCATTCCCTATAGTGCGCGAGATCGCTGCCCTCGGGCTGAGCGGCGGGGGCAAAGATTACTCGGCCCGCACCCTGCAGCCCAAGCAACACGCGCTCCTGGACTCTGCTTTCTGCCTGCTGAAGACGAACCAGGCGCTGGTGGAGGAGATCCACAGCCACAGCATCAAGGTTAAACCGTTGGACACCGACTATCTCACCAGGAAGATCGGCGAGGGGCTATCACACCTTAACAACATCGCGGCACTTTCTGGGGTGTCGCTGCAGGACGCTCTCGCCAGCTTTAAGGAGAACCAGGGCCGATGAGCGACATCTGCCGAGTAATTCAAGGCGACTGTCGCGAGGTCCTCAAGACCTTGCCCGACGAGTCCGTCCAGTGCTGTGTGACGAGCCCGCCATACTTCCAACTCCGCGACTATCACGTTGATGGCCAGCTCGGGCTGGAGAAGACACCGAGCGATTTCATCCGGGAGATGGTGAAGGTTTTCACTGAGGTCCGCCGCGTAATGAAGAAGGACGCCACTCTTTGGGTGAACATGGGGGACAGCTACGCCAGCGCGTGGGGTTGTTCCAGGAGGAGCACGGTAGGAAACGGGAGTTGCCCTTTGACGGAGCGCGTGAACCGATTAACTGGAACGCTCAAGGAAAAGGACATGGTTGGAATGCCATGGATGCTCGCCTTTGCCCTGAGGGATGAAGTTGGCCTCCATCTACGGTGTGACGTCATCTGGCACAAGCCAAACCCCATGCCAGAGAGCGTCACCGACAGGCCAACAAAGTCGCATGAGTATTTGTTCCTGTTCTCAAAACAAGAGAAGTATTTTTACGACGCGGAGGCAATTCTTGAGCCCTGCAGCCCCAACACGAACTTGCGGGTATCGCAAAACGTCGCTGCGCAGATCGGTAGCACGAGGGCAAACGGAGGCGCCAAGACCAACGGCAATATGAAAGCCGTAGTGCGCGGTGGGGTGAATCCGAAGGCGAAGGAGAACGCGACTGGCTCGCGGCAGAATGAATCGTTTTCCGCCGCTGTCGCTGGCCCGGTAACTAACCGGAACAAACGCTCTGTCTGGACTGTTCCCACCAAAGGCTTCTCTGGCGCTCATTTCGCTACATACCCGCCAGAGCTGATCACGCCTTGCATCCTCGCCGGGACACGCCCGGGCGACGTAGTTCTGGATCCGTTCGCCGGCAGCGGCACAACAGGGGAGGTCGCACTCGAGCTGGGACGGCGCTTCTTGGGGATCGAACTGAACCCCGAATACATCAAGCTGATCGAACAGCGCACCCGGCAAACCGGATTCCCTCTATGAGCCTCATCACCAAAACCAGCAATCTGTTGTCCTTCGGCGAGTTTCGCATGGCCATCTACTCAGCCTGCGAGAGCTACCGTTACCAGCTCGGGATTTGGTTCCAGCCGGACACGCTGGAGAAGACGGCCCAGGGCGGAATCCCGAAGGGGCGGCTCATTCAGTTCATCGGCCTCAACCCATCCACCGCGACGGAGATGTGCGACGACAACACCGTGCGGCGCTGCAAGAACTGGGCAAAGGCTTGGGGTTACGACGGCATGATTATGACCAACGCCTTCGCCTACCGGGCTACAGACCCAAAGCACATGAAGGCGCACCACGAGCCCGTCGGGCCGAACAACGACGAGCAACTCCGCATTGCCCACGAATCTTCGGTTGAACATGTGGCCTGCTGGGGCAATGACGGCACCCTGCGTGATCGCAGCCAAGCTCTGCGCGAAATGTTCCGCGGAACTCTAAAATCTTTTGGGCTCACCAAGGCAGGCGAGCCGCTCCACCCACTCTATCTACCTAACAAAATCGAACTCATTAACTACCACTGAAAACACAAATGCCCATGCAAAACATCAATCACTCAGACCGTATTGTCGTGGTCACTGGCGTCCAACGTTGTGGCGCTTCGCTGATCATGCACATGCTCGATGCTGGCGAATTTCCGGTCATCGCGAACGACTTCCTCACCTATGAATCCCGGCTCGCCGCTGGGCTGCCGAAGGAGAAGCAATGGCTCGGCTCAGCCCGAGGCCAAGCGGTGAAGATTCTGGACATTCTGAACGCCCGCCCGCCGGCCGCGTACGCTTTCGACTTCATCCTGGTGGAGCGCGATCCCAAGCAAAACGCCAGGAGCGTCATCAAGACCATGGCTGCCTCGCGCCAGATCAGCCCGAAGGAGGAGTTGGACGAGGCTCTGTCAGAGCGCATCAAGGGCAACCTTGCCGCCCGGCATCAGGAGATCCTCAGCTATCTGAAGCGTTACAATGGCTGCCGCATCCTGCCCGTATCGTTTGACGAGACCCTCAACGACCCCAAGAAAACGGCCGCTGACATTAACGCGTTCCTGGGCGGAAACCTGAACGAGAGTGGCATGGCCAACGCGGTCATCCCTCGGCCACCAGAATGCCTGCCTTACATGCTCGATCAGCGGGTCCGCGAGCGCGTGAGGGAAACTCAGTCCGCAATGGCTGAGATCGTGAACCGTCGGCAGTCAGACCTCAAAGCCCTCTGCTATGACACCGATCGTGAGCAGTTCGACCCAGCCAATTCGTTTGAGATCCTGAATGCCCGTCAAATCTTCGAGGACAAAGAAGACACCGCCAGCTTGAAAGCCTTGGGCGCTCTGGTGATCGCCGAGCTTGTCAGGCGTCAAAAAGCAAAGGAGCCTAAGCACAGCCTATAACGTTACAGCCAGCCACCACCTTCGAGTTATGGAAAACACCAAGATTGAATGGGCAGACCACACTTTTAATCCATGGATGGGATGTACCAAGGTTAGTCCAGCCTGCGCGCACTGCTATGCTGAGGCGTTGTCACTGCGCTACGGCCGTGGGGAATACAAGCGCGGCGTCCCTCGTGTCCGCACCAGCGTGGCCAATTGGAAGCAACCCCTCAAGTGGGACAAGAAGGCCGAGGCGGAGGGGAAGCGTCCGCGGGTGTTTTGCGCTTCTCTCTCCGATTGGCTGGATGACGAGGTGCCCATCGAATGGCTGGCTGATTTGCTCTCGCTGATTCATTCAACGCCGCACATGGACTGGCTGTTGCTCACGAAGCGGCCGGAGAACTTCCAAAGGCGGCTGCTGCATGCCGGGATGGACATGATGGGCTACGTGGATGGCCAGAAGTCTAACCTGCCGGAGGCGGCGGCGACTGTTCCGGAAAAGATCATAGAGAGTGTGTTGGGTTGGTCGAAGCTGGAAAGTTGCCCCTCGAATGTTTGGATTGGGACAACCGTCGAGGACCAGCAACGCGCAAACGAGCGCATTCCGCATCTGCTGAGAATTCCAGCGCGTATCCGGTTCCTGAGTTGCGAACCTTTGCTCGGGCCGCTTGGCCTGCGGCATTGGCGGGGCCAGGGGTTGCATTGGGTCATCGGCGGGGGCGAGAGCGGTCCTGGAGCCCGGCCAACTCACCCAGGCTGGGCGACTGGATTACAGGATACGTGCGCTCGAGATGGCTACGCATTCTTTTGGAAGCAATGGGGTGAGTGGAAACCGCTCCGTAATCTCTACGCGGAGGATCGCGACACGCACGAAAACGGCTCTACTGACAGGGTTATTGCGCTGGAGTACTGCGGCCAAATCCCAGAGGGCCACCAACCAGACGCGACCGCTTGGCTGATGGACCGCGTCGGAAAGAAAGCTGCCGGCCGACTTCTCGACGGCCGCGAGTGGAATGAGGTGCCCCAATGACCGAAGCCGAATTCACCGAGTTCCATCTCCGCTACCTTGCGGCCAAGCGAGATTACCCAGAGCTGCACAAGTGCATCGACGGGCCGAAACGGCGCGATTGCTTTCGAGTCCAGCCGATCGAAAAAGGCAAATTCCAAATCACTGAATACGAATCTCCAACAACGTTAAACATCCGCCGCCGCATCGAACGAGACTTCAACCGTCCATTTTAACAACCCATGAACGTTAACAAAGTCATTTACGCGGGCAGGCTCACCCGAGATCCCGAGCTGCGCTACACACCAAAAGGCACCGCCGTCGCTACCGTCGGCATGGCCTGCACACTCAAGTACAAGTCTGGCGACGAGTGGAAGGAGGACACGACCTTCGTTGACATTGAATTCTTCGGTAGGTCAGCGGAGACGCTGGGCCAGAGTTCCAGGAAGGGCCATCGGCTCTATGTGGAAGGGCGCTTGAAGCTCGACACATGGGAGGACAAGAACACTCACGAAAAGAAGTCCAAGCTCAAGATCGTCGGTGACTCCTTCCAGTTCATCGAACGACGCGAGGAGAGCCAAGCAGCGCCGCCGCCGGCACAGAAGCGGACAGCAACCAAGGCAGCTCCAGCAAGTGGAGATGATGACGACGGAGAACCTTTTTGATGTATGAAGACCTGCTTTAAGTGCAAGAAGACCAAGGAACTCTCTGAGTTCTACGAGCATCCGCGGATGCGAGACGGGCACCTGAACAAGTGCAAAGAGTGCGCGAAAGCCGATGTCCGTTGCAACCGGGTGAGGCGCATCGACTATTATCTGAAATACGAGAAGTGCCGGAACGGCACCCCAAACCGCAGGGCGTTAAGGCGCGAAGCACTTAGACGCCGAGATCCTGTTAAACGCGCCGCCAACGTGGCAGTCAGCAATGCGCTTCGCGATGGTCGACTCGTTCGCCAACCCTGCCAGGTATGCGGCGCTCCAAAAGCCGAAGCTCACCACGACGATTACACTAAACCCCTCCAGGTTCGATGGCTGTGCTTTAAGCATCATCGCGAACTGCACGGCAATCGCCATTTCTCTGTAGACCTGGTAGGTGCGCAGAAAGGACACCAATGAACGCCCACGTCATCCAGATTTATGAACGCCGGAAATGGCGGTTTGCTCAGGTTCCAATCACCTCAAAGGTTGAGGCCCTTGCCGAGCTGGACCGCATTCGCAAGCTGTTCCAGACCAACAAATACCGCCTCGTCTCCGGCGACGTGAAGCCGGTGAAGGAGAAAGGGAAGAAATGAAAAGCAAGAATCAGGGAAAAGTGATCCACAGGCCAGGCTTTGACGCGATGCAACTCTGGTGGAGCCTCTCTCGCGCTTCTTACGCCGTCATTCCGAGAGCAGCAATACAGGCCATGCCCGACAAATGGCAACGCAAGATGGCCAAACTTCTCAACGAGATGGACGACGTTGCGCTTGCACATAATTACGCTTGGCCGCCATCCGGTTGCTCAGTGCGAATCCACTTGGTCAATAACCGGGGGCACTTCATTCAAGACCCCGCCGCCAACTACCGCTACTGGACGCCTTGGACCGAAAGCGCGAGTGCCAAAGGTGAAAAGAAATGAGCGCGTCCAAGTTCTACGTCGTGTTTGAAACCTATGCGCTCTGCCACAAGGGCACAACCGAGCCGATGGGGTTCGATACCCAAGAGGATTGCCAGCGGTATATCGACAACAACTGCGACCCGCGAGAGTTCCCGCAAGTGGAGTTCATTGAGACAGACGATGCAGCGGACGTTCTTAAATACGTAGCAAGGAAAGGCGCGAAATGACATACACACCTGACATGAATGATGGAGGGCATGTGTTCGTATTCGGTTCGAACACAGCCGGTGTCCATGGCGCAGGAGCGGCCAAGGAGGCGTTGAACCATTGGGGAGCCAGGTGGGGTGTAGGACATGGATTATATGGCGCAAGCTATGCAATTCCCACAAAGGACGCTGGACTGATGACCATTCCACTCAGTGTGATTCATCGGTTCGTCAACGCATTCATTGAATGCGCGACCGACAATGCACATATCACCTTCCTCGTCACGCGCATAGGCTGCGGACTCGCTGGATACAAGGACGAGGACATTGCGCCCATGTTCAAAGACGCGCCAAGCAACTGTGTTCTGCCGCCTGAATGGGTGGCGATTCTGAAAGGCACGAAATGACCCCAAGCAAACACAAACAACTCAAAGAAGCAGCACTTGAGGCAATTCGCGCCGTCCACGCCGACAGCAGCGTTAGCGTGGACACAAGAATGGAATCGTTAGGCGACATTTCCATGGAGGTTAGCCGTCTTGAGAACGATTTAGACAAGGATGGTGAGCCATGACCACCCCAAGCAAACACGCGGTTGAGGCGGTTAAAGAATGCCACGCGAGTTCCTTCTGGAATAGCGACACAGCTAATGCGGCCGCTGTGATTCAAAAATACATCGACGCTGATCCAGTCTCGCGAAAGAGCGGGAGAGGGTGAAGGCATTAAACGACATTTTCAACCGTTGGCATAAGTTGTGGCATTGGGGACCGTTGAATGGCTGTAACAGCCTCCTGTGCCGAAACGCGGCCGCGCTACTGAAGGAGGGGGAATGAAACAGCTTTACAGTGATCACATCCACGAAGGCGTTGGGTTCAGCACCGACGGGGAGAACGCATACCTCAATGGCGAAAAGCCGCTGTTTATGTGGCCCGAAGCGGTTAGGAAGTCTCAGACCTTAGAGGCCACCACCTCCCACCACATTGAGTGGCAAGCAGGCCGCGAATGGAATCGACGTCTCGTGATGTTCTACCGGCAGCGGGTATCACAAGACCCACGCCTCTCCACACTCGAATCCGAAAACGCGGCACTCAAGCAAAGGGTGCAGGAGTTGGAATCCGCGTGCGCAGCCATGCTTTCCGCAGAGGAGCGCGGCAATGGGTACGACAGATTTTTGGCTTTGAGCAAGATGGCCACGCTTCTCAACCGGCCGGCCGAAAGCCCATGGAAGCGCGAGGTTCCGACGAGAGCCGGTTTTTACTGGTTCGTTGAGGATCGCGCTGGCGCTCAACCAGAGCTGATTCAGGTGAAGGAGTTTGGCTCGCGCCTGCAGCCGCATCTTTCGTGCTACAACTTGGAAGGCCGTTGGGGTGGGTACTCTCCGCAATCACTGCTTCAGGAGCATCCGGGCTTGTTCGCTGGGCCGATCGAGCCGCCCGCCATCTGATGGACTCCATCCAGCCACATCCTCTGGCACTCGAGCTGGTGAACGAAGCCGAGGCTTACCACCACAAGCTCTATGGCGCTGAGCCAAAGCTGTTGCTCGTCAGCCGCCGGTTCCTGAACCTGCTGTTCCGCGGTGATAGCTCAGTGATCACTCGGGAAAAGGGGTTCGCTGGTTGGATCCACGGAAAGGCTATTTTTATCAGCCCCATCCTGAACGAGTGCGAGCTTGGCACGATCGCTCCGGACTTGGAGAAAGCCTTCCAGAAAGCATGGAAGCAGCCCAGTTGAGATCTACAGTCACTTTGAAGTACGTTAGCTAAGATAAAAACCACAGGAGAACCGTTATATGATCAAACTAGGACCAGCCCGCATCCCGCTGGACCAATACGCCAGCCAAGGAAACGCCATATTGGGGATCCGCGGCAGTGGCAAAACCTACACCGCCACTTGGCTTGCTGAGCAGTTACTTGTCGCAGGCATTCCGTTCGTGGCGTTCGACCCGATTGGCATTTGGCGCTACCTCAAAGTGCCCGGAGCAGGGCAGGGGTTTAAGGTCGTCGTGGCCGGTGAGAACGCCGACTTGCCGCTAACCGCCGACACCGCACCGGAAATCGTGCGGGCGGCGATGCGCCAGAACATTCCACTCATCCTGGACCTCTACTCCATGCGTCTCTCGAAGTCCGACTGGAAGAAGATCGTCGAAACCGCCATTCGCCTTCTGCTCTACGAGAACAAGGATTGCGGGCTTCGCCATATATTCATCGAGGAAGCGGCCGAGTTCTGCCCCCAACGCGTCGGGCCCGACCAAGGCCGGGTTTATGCCGAGATTGAGAAGCTTGCTCGTATGGGCGGCAACGCTTCCCTGGGTTTCACTCTGATCAATCAACGGGCTGAGGAAGTGAACAAGGCCGTTCTGGAACTCTGCGACTGCTTGTTTTTGCACCGGCAAAAGGGCCGAAACAGCCTCACCGCACTCGAGAAGTGGCTGTCATTTGCAGATCACCGCGACTCCAAGACCCGCCAATCCGCCGACATAACCAAGAGCCTTCCCACCCTCTCCGCTGGCCAGTGCTGGGTTTGGACGGAAGGCAGCGACGTGCCGAAGCTCGTCAGCATTCCGGAGAAGCAGAGCTTTCATCCCGACCGGCGGAATCCCGCAACTGCCAAAGCCGCCAAATCACCGACGGATGTTGGCGCGTTCGTTAATCAACTGCGCTCAGCTTTGGGAACAGCCCAGGAGAAGGTGAATCAGGAGGATCCGGCCTATCTCCGCTCCCGCATTAAGGAGTTGGAAAAACGGGTTGCTGCAGCAGAAGCCAAGGCTCAGGCCATGAAACCGCAGCCAACTGTCTCACCTTCCGTTTTGGTGGCGTTCGAGCGCATCGCCAAGGAGGCCAAGAGCGCGATCGACGCACTAACGCCCGCGGCACCGACAGTAGCCCAAAGCATTTCATCCCGAACCATCGCTCCTCACGCTCTCCCTCAGCCCCGAATCCAACCAGTAGTTGACCAGAGCGGCCCGCTCCAGGGTGGCGCCAAGCGAATGCTCATTGCACTCGCGCAGCGGCCGCAGGGGCTGACCCGGGTGCAATTGGGTGTTCGCGCCGGCCTTGCTCACAGCAGTGGGACTTTCGCCACATACCTCAGCAAACTTCGGTCTTTGGGCTACATCAGCGACTTCGGAAAGGGCATGGCGATTACTGAGGCTGGCCGGGAGGCGCTTGGATCCTTTACCCCACTGCCGTCTGGACGACAGCTCTTTGACTACTGGGCCTCGCAACTCAACGGCGGGGCGGCTCGTATGCTCCAGACCCTCTACGACGCCTATCCCCAGCAAATCACCGCGGAGGATCTGGGTAACGCAGCCGGGATAGCTCACACCAGCGGCACATTTGCTACCTACTTGAGCAAGCTCCGCTCTCTTGAGCTTGTGACTGGTGATCGGAACAACCTCCAAGCCACGCCAGAGTTCTTCGAGCAGGCGATTGCGGCATGAAACCATCCGCCCGCATCATCACCGAATCCATTGGTTGGCTCGAGTTGGGGAACACCGAAGAGGCATGGGCAACCCTTGAGACGCTTGCCCCAGCCGAAAGAGCCTCGATGCAGGTGTTGTTTCTTCGAGCACGGATACTTAAAGCCGCACGGAAGTGGCGGGAGGCGCTGATGGTTCTGGACGGCCTGAGCGCCAGAGAAGGAAACCAGGTGCTTGATTACGAGCGCGCCATCTGCCACCTGCAGCTCGGTGATGAAACCCGGGCGCGGCAGCTTTTCGAGAACGCCATGAGGGCAGGAGACGAGGCTTTGAAGGTCCGGGCTCTCGACGATCCGCTCGCGGCGCCGCTCTGGAAGGCTCAGCAGTAGTCAAAATCCGCAGTTCGTAAATCAGGCCTGCCCCTGATCAACAGCATACCGATGCTCAGGTATGTTCGTCTCACTGGCGGAAAACACAGCCCGTCAGGACTCTTTGTGAGTTTTTTCACAAGACAGCCTGCGTCACAAACGCGGGCTTTCTCTTTGGCTCGGGCTCTCACTTCCCCAAAATCTTCCGTCTCTCCGCTTCAATGATCTTCTGACACTTCGGGCATGTCACCTTGTCCTGGTTGGATCTGACGCGCTGGTAATGCTCCTCGCCTGTCTTGAACCTCACACCACAAGCCGCGACCAGTTCCGATGTGTCTTTGCTGTAGTAGTGGATAAACTCAGGCATCTAAGCCTGAGAATTTACGTCCAGCCGCCGAACAGTAAAGGTGATCTGCTCATCCTTCAGTTCCCGCACAATCTCGACGACCGGTTTCTCGTCCACGAGGAAAACGCGCCGACCGTCCCTTTCAGAGTGCATCCTCACCCTATCCAAAGCCTTCCTCTCATCGGCGAATTCCCGATCGCCGTTCATAATGCCGTCCACTATGAGCAGCCTTGCTACTATCGAGAGCGCGTATTCTTGCGCTGAGTTGTGTCGTTCGACGCATTCGCTGAGCGCTGCATGAAACTTGTTCGCAAGCGTTTCAGGCCAAGGCATCCCAAGCTGAGGATAAAGGTTGTTCAAGTCGTAGTTGAAAGGCTTCATGATTTTTCGGTCATTCCCCCTGGGCTCGCCAGTAATCGCGCTCCTCGATGGAGGTGTTGCTGAGCCAGAAGAGCAGGGCCAACGCGGCAGCGACGGAAGCAGCAACGCCGCAGAGCATTCCCAGCAAAAATGTGATCATTGTGCGTCCTTTCGGATTTGTTCGTTCACCGCTCGTTGGTCTTGGGAGATAATCCACTCCTTTACCGCCCCCAGATTGGCATAAAGATTCCCGGAGGATGCGCAAAAGCGCATATACTCCTCAGTCGCCCCATAGTGCTTGGTGGCGATGATTTGGACCGAATCGAAGTGCTCGCCGAGCGTGGCAGCCGCGAGCTTCAGCTTATCATGGAGATCGTCAGATTCCTTTTCGTCCTCTGGGCTCATAACATGCCGGCCGCGTCAGTGAGATACCCCTGCTCGAGCAGCTCGGCCAATCGGGCGCTTTGACCGGTCTGGGGCTCGAATATCCAGACATCGAGATCGGGCGATATGTAGAAATTGAGCGCATGTGGCCCTTTTGAATCCAACGGCATCCCCAGGCAGCCGCCTTTCAGCAGGTTCACCGTGCGGATCCCGAAAGCCGGGTCATAACCGCGGATCAGGAATTCAGGTGATCGAGCCAGCCCGGCAGCCCGGAAAGCGTAGTTGTCGCAATCACCACGCCGGTAGGCGCGTGGGCCCATCTTCATCCGCATCAGCCGCAGCCAATCCTCGTTCACTGCTGCCATCTGCTCATCGGTCGGGCCGATCGTTGCGATTTGGAACTGCGAATCCGCCCGTTGCATGGCCGCCATGATCTGCGCATCGCTGAACACCGGCGGCTGTGGGCTCTTGGAGCAGCCGCAGAGGAGGAACAGGATTGTGAGGACAAACGTGATGCCTTTCATATCAATTGGAATGGCCGGAACAGGGTTTGATCGCTTTCACAGCTCGTTCGCAGTGCGCCCGGGTGAGTTGGGTAAAAGCGGTGGCAGTGCGCTGGCGCCGAACCTTCTTCCGGTGCCTGAAGGTCCAGAATATCTGCCGAGAAAGTTCCTCCGCGACCTGGGCGATGGTTTCCTCCACTGCTTCGGCCTTGGAATAACCGGCCGGGTCGCACGGAACTTTACAGCGCCGCCGAAAGCGGACGTAGTGATGAGCCGCATGGACGGCCTCGTGAAACACGAACCCTGCGTCCGTCCCGCCGTCCACCAGCAGAATGTGAACTCTCCCGATCTCCCCAGTGAAGGCGCCCTTTCGATCCCAACCATGGCCAGTCTCAAATGCTGCCGGGCCTCTGACCTTCCTACCGCCACACGCCTTCTGCATCTGCTCCTCGGTGTCGTGGACGTGAACGGTGCAGAAAACGAAGCCGTTATCGGGGTAAACTTTGAACGTCCTGGGGCACTTGGGTTGGCTCATGCGTGCCCGCCGTTCGGCCCGAATTGCTGCGATACGCTCCTTGAGGCTCATCTGCGCAGGGACTGTTTGGCTCATGTCAATTAAAGCGCGACGCGAGCGGAGAGGGAACGAATCGTGACCGCGGCATGGCGGACCTCGTTGATTCGGGCAATGATCGAGCACTCCAATGGGCAAAGGCCTAGTTCTGGGTTGTCGAAGTTTGGATCCTGCGGGTTGCCTTGGCTGAGGGCGGGCTCGAGGCGATTGCTCAGAATCGTGAGTTCGGCGTGCAGCGTGTAGAGTTCCTTGGACAATTCCTCCATACGCTCCGTGATTGGGCCGCTTTTGGGAGCTGGAGACGGCAACTGCGTGGCGTGATTATCAAAGATCCTGCCGCGGTTTGTGGGAATGGGCTGTGAAGGTGATTTCGGGTTCATGTTGTGGAATCCCGATGCTCTCAATCCCCGGCCTAAGGAAAAAAGCGGCCGCAGGAGTACCACCAACTGCGGCCGCAACCACTTGTACTCAGTCCGGTGGACTGGATACCATCGAGTGCGCTTTTCCTACACGATTGCACTTCAGTCTTGCAACAGAAAACTTTCACGTTAAAGGTCGAATCAGTTCAAAGTCGGTCGCTCATTGACAGGTTGCAGATCAGGTGTTGGTGAAATCATGGTGATGGGAAAAGCCCATCCGCTTCGGGGGAACCTGAAGCTAAAGGTTGTTCCGGCTGGGGCCTAAATACCCCCACGACGAACAATAACCACTCCGCCGAATCGAATCTTCCCACCAGGCATGGCCTATCCGCACGGTCCTATCCCTTGCGCCGAAGGCAGCCCCTGTTGGCCAGCGAGATCCGAGCTACCCCGAGACAAGCCCACAGGCCAGCCAAATCAAGTGCGCCACCGCCCAGCGGCACACCCGGCCAGCCCAAAGCATCACGGAAGCCAGGCGACATCGAGCCCGTAGAAAACCCATCGCAGCGAGCGCAGGCACTACCCGCCTGCCACGGTACTTCGGGAGCATGAGCCGTTAATCAGCCGTTGGCGTCAGCAATCCACCCCACACACCCGCAACCCGAGAACGACCCCCCGACGAACAGGCTGTAAAACCAGCCGAACCGTGACTGGATGGAGCTACCGACGCTGTTAAGCAAGACGGCCAATCGGAAGTGGAACGCGACTACCCAGCAGGCAGAAAAATCTCTGGCAACCCCCCCAGAGATGGTTTTCCTTTTATTTTTGACACTCCCACGACTATCACGTTAAAGGTCTTCCCACACTGGTTTGCGGTGTAGAACAACCCGGCAGTTCAGCAGGTTCATACCCTGCCCGTTGGAGGTTCAAATCCTCCCACCGCTACCAACCACCCAAAACCACCCGATGCCCAGCTTTGGCAATCACGCCATTCGGTCTGCTGCCAGGCGTCCAAACAGGTTCTTCCCTGGACCTTACCGAATACGCCCCAGCCACCGTGCGATCCCGTGTGGGGTCGCAGAATCTTTGTCTCTCATCCATCAGCAACAAACCTGTTTGTCTCTCCCCAAAGGCCACTCCGATTAAAACAATCCGCCCATGCACTCCATCCCGCTGATCCAAGCCATCGAAGAACTGCTCGAAACCTCACCCGAATTCCGCCGTGCAGTCCGAAACTCCGTCCGCCAAGAAAGCCGCGGCTACTCACCTCACCGGAAGAAGTTCAGAGCCTACAATCGGATCACCCGGACCAGAGGATTCATCGAAGCGTTCATGGCCGACCTGTCCGCACATACCCCACGCCGCTATCTCCATAACGCAGGATTCTTTCGCGCAGACGATCTCCAACGTCAGCCCCCTTTCCTCCCGACAAGCAAGTGAGTTTGGAAAGCCCTTTGAGTCGCGCAATGCCAACTGAAGCAACATATCCCGAACCACTCTGCCAGGACTGCCAGCAACCCTGCGAACGGTTCCAAGAGGTTCGCCCCGCCCGCATAGTCCCGGAAATAGAACTCTGGTGCTATTGCCCCATCTGCAACATCGAAACCTTTCACCCCATCCCATCCATCTTCTGGCAACAACCTTGAAGTCGGTCCCAAAATGCCAGTGAGTCGCGCAGAGCTATATAGTTAAGTGCACACGCGACCATGCCGGCACCCCCGCTATCCCCCGGTCGGGTCGCTCAGATCGTGCCTGGCTGCGGTGTGGTCGGTTCGTCGCCAGCTTGAGCCTGTGAGTCCATGCCTGGTGTCGGCTGCTCGGCTGGCTGAGGTGGGGTATCCCGCCTTTTGGGTTTGCGAGAGGCGCCTGCTGGCTTTCGCTTGGCCGATTTCGACCGCTTCGAGTGGGGTTTCTGACTGTCAATCAGATGGTCGCGTCTGATTTTCCTCGGTTTTTCGCGTGTTTTCAGCAGTTCAACGACGTTTGTGCTACTTTCTGTGCTACTTCGGGCAGGCGGAAGGCACAGTGCGGCCCGGATCCAGCCCGTTTCAGGGTCGTCCTTGAGGTAGAGATGGTAGATGGCCCAGATCGCTCGCCGACCGATGTGGCCCGAGCGAGTCCCACCTTCCCAGCGGCTCACGGCCGATCTCCTGACGCCAATAGCCATTGCAAGCTCCTGCTGGGTCAAGCCTGCGGCATTTCGCATCTGTCGGATGGTCGGGAGTGGTTGAGCGGGCAAAAGCCCCTCCAAGGTCTCTTTCCGGCGCATCATGACCCCAATGGAAACGGCTTCCTCAACGCAAAGGCAAGCTCAAGGGTGGTTTGTCCCAATCTTGCATCAACTCTGTATGGCTTCTGTGGAGGGTTTGGCTGGTTGGTTAGACCTCGCGAGAGAGGTGGAGCCGTTCGAGTCTCGGAGTAAGCGAAGGAGGATGGAGCGATGCTGCTTGTTGGTTGAATGGCGTCGGATGATTCGTTGGAAGTCGGCTTGGGTGAAGTGACAACGCCAGCAGAGATCGTTGATGGCGAGGGTGAGGGGTTGTTGGCAGATCGGGCAGACCGATTTGTTGTTCATTCGGGGTAGAGACTAGCAGGGGATTTTGGTGGGCCTGGCGATAAAGTTGAAGATTGCAGCCTGAACCTTTAACAGCGGGATTCGTTATTAAAGGTTAAGCCTCCAACCTTTAATAAGGCGCTTCTGGGTGGGGTGTAAAAATACCTGTTGACTACGTAGCCAGCTACGTATAAGTTGAGCCGCAGAACAGGACAGTAAGCCTGTAACCACGAAAGAAAACCACCATGATTACCCACCAAGAACTGAACCAGGCTGCGCTGTTGGGCCAGCCTGTGAACTACCAGGTAAACGGTCTCACCTTTGAGTGCGTTGTGCGCGACGTGCGGGAGGTATGGGGCAAGCCACAGGTGCAGATTGAGCCTGTGTCTGGGTCGGGGCTGAAGTGGGTTGATCTCAGCAGCGTGAAACTGCCAGCCGCAGGTATGGAGGTTGCGCGATGACACGGCGGGCCTTATTCGCCTTAGCCGCCAGCGTGGTGGCGGGAACAAGCAAAGGCTGCGATCGATGCCGCGACGCGAGGAGTCCAGATATGAACACAGCCTATGCGGAGCCGACCATGTTCCGTGGTGATTACAAGCTGCCTAATCAAGCCCAATATATTCGCCAAGACATTGATGGTCTGAACATCGAGCGACATCTTGGTAAACGCGTTCATGGGTATCGCCCGGCAGCGGAACAAGAGAACCACAGGCTAATCAAGGGATTGGACTATCGGTTCATCATCAATGCGCCGGAGAGCGCGTCTTTGAGCTGGGTGGCGTTCAAGACTTCGGGAGAACTTCAAACGTTCATGCAGGCTTACGGAATTCGGATTGAGCCTGATCGTGAGCCACAACGAGGGGAGACGTTTTATTTGGTCCTGCCTGATTCAGTTGAAGCCTTCATGCCGCTGACCTATCGCCCTGTTTGATTCCTCCGCCACGCGGTCACGAGCGGGCCGCGCACGGGTGAATCAACCCCGAGAACAAAAGGAAAACCACATGGAGACAGAGACCACAGAGAAGCCAAAAGGCAGGCGAACGATACGGCATCTGGCGCAAAGCATCGAAGGTGCGCTGCGTCTGAAGGATCGAGATTTGGAGGGCTGGTTTAAGAAGGATGACGGCTCATGGGCAACCCCTGCTGAAGCCCGTGCATGGCTGGAGGAGAACAAGGCGCTTGGGCGTCGTGTGCTTCCGTATGAAGGCTGCGACAACTTTGATTACCAAACGGGGTGCAAGGGACATGAGGAGCCAGAGCCTGGAATTGGGCCGTTCACGGCCAAGCCATTCATGGCTGATGAGAATGAAGAGTGGAAGCGTTGGGCGATACTCGACGCTGGCGGTCATGGCGTAGCCACTGTGGATCCAGTCGGAGCGACTCCGGCTGAGGTGGAGGCTCGGGCGAGGCTGTTCGCCGCTGCGCCAGAGATGCTGGAGGAGCTGAAAAAAGCGCTGGACGTCGTGATGGAGTGCGACCCCGATACCGTTAGAGTGAATGCTCCAAGCATCCGGGCGGCCATTGCCAAGGCTGAGGGGAGGCAGGAATGAGCCAACCATCAACAACCGACTTTTCCCCTTCTACGCACTGCGAAAGCTGCGGCTACACCGTCAACATTCAAACGGAGTATGACGAGATTCAGCGGCTCACGCTGCAAAACGCTGAACTGCTTAAGGTTCTCAAAGAGGCCAAGAAGGACCTCGTTGAGTTGCGACAGTGCCATGGCGGTCTTGACGACCTGACGCTTAAGGCCATCACCGCCGCCATCGCCAAAGCCGAAGGGAGGCAGCCATGACCACACCGGAACCACCACCCAACCTACGCGATATGAAAGCAGCCTACTTGGGCAATCCGTATCACTGTCCGTTCTGCAAGGGCGCACACCTCCACAACGATCTCGCCACCGCATATCGCGGGGGTGAGATTGTTTACGATGTGTCATGCATGAAATGCGAGCGCTCCTGGAAGGATGTTTACACGCTGACCGATGTGAGGTTTGAGGCGGAAACCGAAAGGAATGCAGCCATGGCCGACGCGAAACGGGAAATTCCGCCACCATTCACCGTTGAGCCCTACGACGTCGATAAAGGGTTGGAGATGCAGCGGTGGGCGATTCGTGATGCTCAGGGCCACACGGTTGCGAAGGTTTGCGCCGTTGGTCACACGCAGCAGGAGGTTGAGGAGCGGGCGAAGTTGTTCGCCGCTGCGCCTGAGATGCTGGGCAGCCTCTCTGCGCTGCTCAGGCTGATTGCTGAGCGTCCCGGGTGGGCTGAGGAGGCGTTTTCTCCTGTCACAGCGCAAGGTGAGTGGCTGGCGAATGCCCGTCGGGTGGTTGCCAAGGCAGAGGGGAGGGTTCAATGAACCGCTCCATCGTATGCGACGGCTCCCTTTGGTTCTACGAGGGCGAGACACTGGTCCTCGGCTTTAAGCCAGTCGCTGGGCCGATCGCAAGGAATGATCTTTGGCCAGCGTCCACCGTGCCAAGTAATTTTAGGTTGGTGATCACTGACTGGTTGATCGGCCTGCAAACATCTGAATTGCTCCAGAAGGGCTGCTCGGAGCACGAGGAATTCGCTCTTCTGCGCTACCGCATCGATGAGAACGAAGGTGAATTGCAGCTTGCGATCAATGAGACATGGGAGACGGCAGGATTTAAGTCATGGGACCAGGCAGGCTTCTGGCTGGATCCTGAGCATGGCGATCTCTGGGAGGAATCAGGAGAGGGGTTGGCTCGGTTCTGCGCTGGGGCAAACAGCATTGAGAACTTCAGGAAAAGCAAAGGGTTCGACCTTTACGCCAAATACGAATTCCCCAGCGAACTTGTGGCGTTGGTTGATGGCCATCATTTGCGCTTTCTCCACGAGGAAGTTGACCAAACCTTGCACTTCAAGTGCGAGGGCAAGTCCACTCGCTCCACAGATGTGGTTCTTCTCTGGGTTAAGCCGGAAGACGGCAAGGCTTGTTTCACTGTCGACGTTCAGCCTGATAATGGCGACCCAGACTACCACGAAGATTTTCAGCCTGAGGGAGATGAATCGTGGTGTCACGACGTTGAGCACCTCGTGTGGTGGCTCCAGAACGACTAAAGGCTATGGAAATACCCGTTTACCCGATGGCTGTCATTTCCACGGCCCACATAACAAAGGATGATGGCGCTTCCCTGCGGCACCATCGCAATTGGCGGATGCAGGACGAGTGGTCTGATCTGCTGGCCGTGCCTCCAGCGAGCGAAATGGATGAGTTCGAGGCCAGTAGTGAGGGTTTCAGCCCGGAGTTCATCGCGCTGATGAAGCTCATTCGGGAGAAGGGCTTTGAGTACGTCCGCTTCGACGCCGACGGAGACGTGATCGAGGGGCTGCCGACGATTGAATGGTGATGCTTTGATTCGCCGCAAACTATCACGTTAAAGCCTATGAACGTTTTCCTCCCATTCGCCTTCTTCTTCATACTCGGATTTCTCTGTGGAGGCGTGGCAGCGCTTGCGTGGGCCGAGCGCGAGATTCGTAAGGTCCGCAACAACCCGACCTCACAATACCAGTCACCTAAACCTCTAACGTGATAGGAGATGCAACAACCCAGAGGCTCATAAGAGCTGCGTTGGCCCAGGCAGAGCACTGCTGCTTGGCCAACCAGCTCGAGCTTCGTGATGCCGCGGAAGCCTATCGCAAGGAGAACCAGAACAATGAACAAACTGAAAAACCAGAGGCAGAAACCATTCCTGACGCTGCCTGACGATCGGGACGACCCGGCGGCTGTCCGATTCATCGGCCGCATTATGGACGTGGTCTGCGGCGTTTGTGTCGGCTGTATGCTGCTCACGATGGTGCTGATCGGCTTGGATTGGCTGATTGAAAGGCTGTCTCGATGACCAAAATCAAAGTTGAGGTCACTGACGCTGACATTCGGCACGGACAATCCGGCAACTGCTGGCGTTGCCCAGTCGCGCTGGCCATCAAGCGCGTGACCCGTGCGCAAGAGGTGAACGTCACTGCGATTGATGTCAGCGTCTGGGGTGACAGCGTTGTCTTAGACACTCCGCCGACGTCCAGCGCATGGACCACGAAGCGCCTCAGCGATCCTTGTTGGTCCCTTGAGCGAGTCCAACTGCCAACCGTAGTCCGAGCCTGGATAAGAGCCTTCGACGATAACAAACCTGTCAGGCCATTCTTCTTCCATCTGGAGGTGCCATGGTTGTAACGGACTTCCAGCAGGGCGAACTGGTTCACTGGACCGAGCACCGGCTTGACCCATGCCAGCGTTGGGTGACGCGGCGCGGGCGCGTGGTCGGCGTCAGCGGTGACGCTCTGATTGTTCAGAGATCGAATGGTGAGCGGCTCGCTTTACCTCCGGCGAGACTGCGCAGGCACGGGGAAAACACAGAATTGACTGATTACTTCCTCGGGAGGGCAGCATGATCGCAGATGAGACATTGACCTGTTGCCCTCCGGCGTCCAAAAAGACGCCCATGAAGTGCCCGCACTGCGGTAAAGACATCAGCTACACGGTTAAGAAGTTCGTCAAAGCTCGCGCTGTGAAGGCTGGAATGAAGGGCGGAGCGGCCGGCAAAGGCTCCGAGGCTCGGCGCTTGGCAGCCAAGAAGGCGATCGAAGCCCGCTGGGCCAAGTATCGAGCGAAGAAAGCGGGAGAGCAGGGTGTCCGTGAAGACTAATAGCCCAGAAGAAGCGCTGGTTTCGGCCACTGACAATCTGCCAGAAATAAACGAAATCTGTGCTGCGGTCGGTCTGGCTAGGCTAACAGCGCAAAAAGCCGTGTCATGGTACTACGCGCCTGACGGCAGTGTTGAGCACGACTTTCGCTTGGACTTGCCCGATCTTGGGGCCAGCTATGCAGAAGCAATGTCCGCATTCTCGCCTACCCACAAAGCTAAGTGGAAGATCGCGGTAATCGTAACGTGTGGCAAGCAGGCCTTAGATAAAGCCATTAAGACACAGATCGGATCCTCCGAAGCCTAATCCTCTTTGGGCGTGGCAGGCGGCTTCTCACGCGCATCCGACGCAGGGAGACACGCCCAGGGCGCCGACGGCGCAGCCTCACACGGGCTGGGGCAGGGGTGGCAGGCGCAGCGGAGGCACTGGTAAACGATGGTCCCAGACGACCACGGCGCAACCCAATGCGTGTCGGCCCAGAGCCGCCATCTTCACGACGCTGGTTCACGAAGTCTGGTTCTGCGGCCCCGAATGCCTGAGCGTATGCCCGTCGTCCATCTTCAACCCGCTGCTTAATCGCCTTCTCCTCGGGCGACATCTTCGCCTCAAGGCTGGCCATTTCGGAGGATGTAAGCTCCCGGCCATAGACAGCCAAGTAAGGATTGCGGGCGAGCACCGCCCGATCTACGGACGCCGAGGCCTGCTCGGGCGTCTGGCCGTCCTTAACCCGCTGGTCAATCGCTTTCTGGCGCTCGCGCTCCACTGCGGCCATGTCAGGACCGCCACGACGGGAGAGTGCGTTGACGATGTTGTCGACGTTGTCCGAAGTCGCCGAATAGATCCGGCTCCCACCGCTTTGCGGGCGACTGCCCTTAACGTCCACCCCAGTTGGAGCGTTGGCCGCGAGCGAGGCCTTCAGCGCTGTTTCGTCGGTGATGCCCTCGCGCATGGCGGTCCGGTTCAGCAGGACGCGGCTGTTTGGGAACCACTGGCGGACCAGGTCCATCGTCGGGCGCACGAAATCACCCGTTTGCCAGGCACGGCTGGCCGATGACAGGACCGAGTTGAACATGGAAATCGGCAGCAGCCCCATGGTGAAGGCACCAAAGTTTCCAGTCGGGGCCACAGTCCCCATGACCATGTTCAGCGCATTGCCCAGGAGCGGCAGGTTCTTCGCAGAGCGCTGGATGGCGATCTTGGTTGCCTCCGCAAAACTCTCTGCCTCTGCAATGTCCTTCACCATCGTCCGTTCGCGGTAGAGCCACCAGTGAAGGAGAGCTGCCAGCGGGAAGGCCATGAACCCACCAACCAGGATGGTGGCGAACAGCAATTCAGCGGTCACCAGCGCAGCCCGGCCGGTTGTCTTCGCGCCGGCCTCCTCTGAGGAATGATGCGCCAGCAGCTTGGAGAGCTGGGCGTTCTGGTTGATGCCGTACCCCATGAACAACATCATGGCTCGGCTCATCGAGTTATTGGCGAACGGGCGGTTCGAGAACATCCCTTTGTTTATCCACTTGCCCACCTCGATCATCAGCGAGTTGTATTCGTCCTCGCTCAGTAACTGAACATCCTCTGGCGCGGTGCCGTCCGCCTTCGCTTTGGTCAGCTTCTGGTGATACTCAATCAGAGCCTTGTCGAGGTTCACCCCAGCCTTTCCGAAGAAATCGCGCAGCGCGGTCAGATCGCGAGCGGTGGCGTCCGCCCGGCCGAACACCTCCTGCGGCGTCAGCGGGGTGGAAAGCGGATCCATGCCGAACGCATCCCGGTTCTTGAATCCCTGGGCGGACCAGACATGAAGGTGTGAAGTGATCTTCCGCGTGAGACCGTCCACCTGGGAGTTGATCAGCCGGTCAACCAGATGAGCGCCGAGCGCCCTCGGGAGTTGGATGCCCATGCCCAGCTCGTTGAACAGCGTGATCGCCGATTGCAGCGGTCGAGTAAAGAATCGTTGGCGCCGGGTGAGGGGTTTTCGGCTGATGCGTCCGCCCTGCCCAAACAGCGCGACGGAGGCATGGAGGTTGTGCGCAGCGGGGTCTTCATCGACAACGCCCGCGGCGATCGCTCGATCGAGCCCTTGGCGTTCCTCCTGCAGACCGCTAATGACCGATGCGGCCCACTGAGACCAAACGGCAGGATTGCGCTTCAATTCATCAGCGGCCGCTTGGAAGCGGGTGTTCTTGAGGAGAGGCGAACTTGCGAGCACCGTAGCTGTCTTCACCAAAGCCTTTGCGGATTCGGTTGCCGCGGCTGCTGCGGCCGTCACACTCCGGACAAAAGGAATTCGCCCGAAGATGCTGCGGCCAGATTGCAGCATGAGCTGCTCCATCTGAACCCGCTGGATGACTGAACCAAAATAGTTCGCGACCAATGTTCCGGCGCGTTGCAGGAGGCTGTTTGCCACGAGACCACGAGCCAGGTTGAAGCCGGTGTAAAGGTCTGTTTCCTCCGTCTGACGGGCTTTAACGTGCGTTCGGAAGCTCTCGATCGAGCGCGTTACCTGAACGAGCAGTTGCTTTGCCTCATCGTAATCAAGGAAGTTGGCGCCCAGCTTCTGAGCTTTGGCGATATTCTGCCTCCCACCTTCGGCCTTTAGTTCCTCCTCCATGCGCGTGATCTCCGTCTGGAGACCATCCCGCAGGCTGTTCAGCGAGTTCAGGTAGCGTTGGGCATAGATGTCGAGGACCGCATTCTGAACGGAGTTCTGCGACTCGTGGGTCGCGACGGTGTATTCGTAGAAGCCTCGAGGGAGAATCCGCTTGCCACGGGGGCGATTAAGGAAGTTCTCAGCTTTGACGATCTCCACGTCAGCATGGTCACCCACCAGCTTTGGAGCTGTCTTCTCGTCTTGGGTGAACATGTTCACCGCATGGTCGATTTCCTTAACGATCTGCTCCTTGATCTCCTCCACGCTGAGTTGCTGCTCTGCTGGAAGGTCGCGCTGCATGTCGAAGATTTGCCCGGCCGCATCGTCCAAGGAAGACGGTGCGACCCCAGACTCAGCCCGTTGCTCGGCGAGCTTCCGGTAGTAGCCACGAAGCGGGCTCTTGAGATCGGCCGCATACTGCGGGTTGCTGAACGAATCAAAGTGCGACAGCACCGCAATGTCGAAATACCGCGACAGAACCTCCTCGCGAGCATCCTGCTTATCCTCTTTGCTCAGGCTGCGGTCGCTGGCCTTTTCCCAATCCGCCAGGAATGCGCGGGCGATGTACTTCAGCCGCTGGGGAACTGTCATCCCGCTGATGTCCTGGGCTTCGCGCTCGATCGACGTGTTCGCCACACGGTCGCGGATACGAATAGGGCTCCTCTTTCCTGTTGCAGTGGAACTTTCAAGCCTCCGAACGGCAGCCGACACACCATCGGTGTATGCCTTCTGGGCTGCCACAGCTTGCATATCTTGAGCCGTGACCGTGCGGCCGTTCACCTTGGAACCAGCCCGGAGCTTCACGTCGCCGCGGTTCTGGTAAGACCCCAGCACGATGTCCCCGATCTGTTCCTCCCATTGTGGAACGGTCAAGCCGTGAGCCTTTGCGGCTTTTTCAGCCGAGAGCGTAGCTTTGAGCCGAAGATCCTGATGCGCCTGAACGACTGCTTGGCGAGCGTTCGAGTAATTCTGCAGTTCCTGGTAAGCAGCCCGGTTCGCCCGGCCGGCCAACATATCGTGGGTGTGCTCAAGCACATCCATCCATCCAGCCGTGGCGCGAATCAGAGCCTCGAAGGGGTTGTAATCGCCAGCGACGAGCTTCCCAACCTCCGGATTGAAGGCTTGGTTCAGGTGGACGTTCTGAATCATCCATAGTTGGTGCTCATACGCCCGGCGTTTGATCGGGTCTGCGGTGGGAGAATCAACGTAGGATTGGAACCACGAAGCAGCTTTCAGCAACGCATTGGCATTTTCCTGAGCCACATCACTGCCGAACCCGTTCCTTATAGTCACCCGCTCGGCGCTGTTCAGCGGGTTTTCGTAAATGAGTTCGCCAGCGTCGTTTACCTTGGCTTTGATCTCGCGAATTCCCGTGTACTCAGCAGCGATCTCCAGGTTCTCACGAAACTCGGGAGCGTTGAGCGCCTCGCGCAGGAAGCCCAAAGCCTTCGTCTTACGATCGAGGAGGTTTTCCAACTGGATGACGCGCTCAGTTTTCTGTGGTGAGCGAATAGAAAGCAGCCGCGCCCGGAGGTCCGGCGTCTTCAGCATCATGCTCTCGGTAAGTGCGATTAGTTCGTCAGAAGCATAAACAGTCAGCCCAGCGGCCCGGGCTGCTCGGAATGCGTCCACGATTTGCTCCGGTGTGCCCGTTTTCTCGAGAGAGGCAGGCAGTGAGCCAGCGGCCGCTTCAATGACTCGGCGCACACCTTCGTCCGCGTTCACCAGTTGATTGAGCTGGGCGTTAAGGGCATCTCGACGATCCTCAGCGGCCTTGTCCCGCTCGGAAGTGAGTCGTCCACGCTCGAAGTTAATCAGCGCCGCCGTTGTCTCGATCAGGCGTTCTTCGGAGGATTTCTTTACTTCGGCCTGGCTAACGTCAGCCACTTCCGCTTTCAGCTTCTCGACCGCTTGCTCGAACTCCGATTGGCTATCCCGCAGAGCGATCATATTGACCGCTGCTGCGAAGATCATTTGCGTCTGCAGGGCCGGGTCATCAGGCGACAAGGCCGAAACCACGTTCAGAAGGTTTCCGACCGGCGCACCTGTGCCCAGGTCTTTTGCAGCCCGTTTGACGACAGCCAGCCGTCCGCTGATTTCCCCAAGCTGCGAGCGAACCTCTGTCGGGAGAGACTTGAACTTCTCAGCCAGATGCCCCACGGCTGCGAGGTTCTCCGCCATGGCAGCCTTGCGGTTGGAATCTGCATCCGCCTTGGGCATGATGTCCGCCGAACCGAGGAATTCTTTATAGTCCGTGGTCGTGGAAATCGGCTTGAGACTATAGCGAGGTGCGTCGGAGCCGACGCCATCCACACCGGAACCAACCTCGACCGCCCGGCGGGAGGCGTTCAGAAGATCAGCGATCTGGTTGCTCGTGGGCGTGAGACCGAACAGCTTGCGCAGTAAGGTTCTCAGCGTTGTTACGAACTGCTGCCAAAGGCTCTGACGCACCCCGGCGTTGTCCGCAATGTATTCCTCGATGGCCAAACGACGGTCAGCCGCTTTAGACAGGTTGAGTGCGCGTTCTTTGGCGATCGGCTCCAGCACTTGGTTGGAAATGTTTTCCCCAACTTCATCCAGGACGGTGTCGAACTGGCTGCCGAGCACTTGGCGTAGGCCGTAATGGCCAACTACCTCGTGAAGCACCACAAATTCTGCTTCCTCGGCCGAGTCGATCGCCGCGGCGTTGATGATGACCTTCTGAAGGCCAGGATCGAATACACCACGCACAAGGGCCCCTTCGTGTGCCCATTCTGGTCGGCTCACGACGTCGATTTGTGGAGCGTTCTCCCAGTGGGCCGCCAACTTGTCCACCGCTTCCCAGACTCGGCTGATGGACATTCCGTGGGTCGGGGCTCCCAAGCTGAACCGCTGCCCGCCTGTGACTTCGACTACTGGCCGTGTGCGCGTGATTGCGCCAATCGTCTTGGCAGCGGTCGCTGGGCTGGTCGGTATGAAATAGCGCATCTTAAACTGAATGCGCTCCATGAACACGCCGTGCTTCTCCAGTTCCTCATGGTGCGGAAGGCTTGGCCCTTCCAATTCGTAACGCTCATCACCTGAAACCCGCACTGGTTTAATGCGCCATCCGTTGGCCAGGCGCAGAGCAGAGCCTTGCTCTAACTTCTGAACCGCCTGCTCTGGGGAAACAGAAAGGTCAGAATCGACGTTGAAGTTCGACAGAATCTTGCTGAGCTGAGAATCCGGAACGAGGATGCCAAGCAGGCGTTCGCCCTTATCGGTCTGGGCACGGGCGATGCGCTGCACGCCACCCAGGCGGTCCCAGATGGGCAGAATCGTTCCTGTGATCAGATTGTAAGTGTCCGTCCTGGTCTTCGGCGCCTTCTGAATTACTTCGTTCCACAGCGTCTTGGCTGCTTCACCTTTCAGGATCTCAAACTTCTTCGCGTCGTGAGCGTCTGGAAGGTCAATCTGTTGCGCCCCCTGGAGCGGTGAAGAAGCGGAGTAGTATTCGGTGATTCGACCGGAGCTTTCGGCTCTGCTGCGTGGTCCGGCGAGCTTCCAGATCATACCGCTTCGCAGATTGCGGGCGAACTGAACTCCATCCAGCCACGCATCCTGCCATTGGGTTGTCTTCGTCGGTTGCTCAACCTCCACCTTTACGTACTCGGTCTTTGCTTTTGAGCCCGAGTCGGTCCAAAGCGTTTTGCGCTCGCCTATCCTCGTGCTGAGGCCCATCAGAGTCTCGAGGCCGATGTCCAAGGTGCCGTTGGCCGTGTGCCACTCAATAACTGCATCCAGCCGCTTCCCAAACTCCTCGAACGTGAGCCGTTGCATGTCGATGCTCATCGACAGAAGCCGGTTAAGGAACTGCTGAATCGGGATTTCCTCGCCGACAAAGTTCCCGTCTTCATCAGTGAGAGCGAGGCCGGTTTGCTCCTCAAACTGCGCCGGGCTCAATCCCTCTACCGCGCCGGCTCCCACATCTCGCAGGAATTTCCGCAGGGCTTCGCGAGCGTAAGAACTCTCAAGGTTATCCCGTGCGCTAAATATGCCCGTGCTGGTCGTTTGACGTTGGCCCTTCGTCAAAGCGCCGAGCTGCTCAAGGCGTCGGGCGATGGTCGAGATGAACCGCTTGTGCCCGGGAATATCGGTGAGTACGAGACGGAAGAATGGAGGCTGCGCCTGGTTGCTTCGATGAGAGCGACCGAGGCCTTGAATGGCATTGTCCGCCCGCCAGCCAGGCTGAAGAATGTAATGCTTCCGAAGCCTCTGGTTCTTATAACGCTTGTCCGCGTGATAACTGGAACCAGTGCCGCCCGCATCAGAGAACACCAGGATGCGCTTGCGATCGTCCCGGAACGCCTCGACGTCTGCGGAGTTCGCTTTCTCGCCTCGCGGTTCAATGACGCGCTTGCGGCCTTCGGGAGTTTCTTTATAGACCACGCGCCGCCCGCGGCCGGTGACTTCGGCCACCGCATCCACGCCGAAGGTGTCGATCAGCTCGTCGAGAGCGCCTTGCGGAACACTAATGGAGGCAAGGCGGTTCAAAAGATCCTCCTTCATCGCAACAGCCTCAGCGTTCTTCACCGGGTTGCCTTCGGAGTCGAGAACTGGACGGGTTCTGACGTTCCCGTCTTTGTCGGTGAATTCCTCGTACTGAGTTGTGGGGAACGAGTTCTCCACATACTGCATCAGTATCTCGCGTGGAGTGATGTCGAGGTTCTCCAGGTCGGTGTCCTCGTCTTCTTCCTTGCGCGAAACCGCACGCTCCATGGCTGCTTCGTTCGTGTTGACGATCTGGACAACAACAGAGTGCCCATCCTCCACGTCGCGCCGAATGGCGCTCCTCACCGCAGGCATCTGCAAGCTGGTGAGGATCTGATTGAAAAATCGTTGATGCGCGCCCCAGAAAGCCGACATGGCTTTGCCTCTAGGCTGGCCTGTCATTCCAGTGGCTTCGACCGCGGCGCCGACATTGCGGAGCACCACCTGCCATGCCTCGGCAAGCGTGTTATACATCCGCTCCTGATCCGTGTTGAGCTGCTGCTCGACGCGATCGTATTCGACACCTTTGAAGTTCAGTGTCCGTGACAGGTAAAGGCCCATCGCCTTCATGTCTTTGGCAACGACTTCCAACGCAGCCACGCCTCCAGCTCCGACCTGGTTGATAAACTCTTTGACGTTCGGGAACGGGGTTCCTTCGCCCCAAAGACCGAGACGTTCGGCATAGGCGAGATTGTTAAGCTCCGTAGCCCCGGTGGCGCTGACATAGACAACCCGTGCTTTTGGGAAGGCCCGTTGCAGGTCCATCGCTGCCAGAGCCATGGCCGCAGGTTTCTTCCTCCCGCGGGCGCCCTTGGACTCCAGCGCGTTGCCCATTTGGTGCGCCTCGTCGAACATGATCACGCCATCGAACGATGGACCGAGCCACTTCTTGATCTGCTCTAGGCGAGTAAGCGTTCCTCCGCCTTTCTTCGGCTTCGGTGGGGGGCTGGACAGCTTTTTGTAGTTGGTGAACAGGATAGCCTCGCTCTTTGCGATCGGCTCTCCGGATTTGACCTTGGCATGAGGAAGCAGGAACTCCGGGTCGATGCCAACGTCGGCCAGATCCCGAAGGGCATCAGGGGCCAAGCGGTCGTTCTTCGATACCCAGACTGCCCGTTTACGCCCTTGGTTCCAGTTATCGAGGATGATGGCTGCGATCGTTCGGCCTTTGCCAACTCCCGTGCCGTCACCGATGAAGTAGCCGCGGCGCTCGCCGTTCGGAAGCAAGACCGAATGAGCCTGCCCCGCGAGCAGTACGTTCTCCGCCTGAGGGCCGCTTATTTTGCCATCCTTCAGGAACGACTCTGGAAGTTTTGGGCGGTAAGCGGGGGATGGATAGCGAACGCTCGCCATCGCAGCGCTTTCGGCGAGGGGCGTGGGATGATCTATCGCGCCTTCAACATTGATCTGCGGACGATAATCTTCAAAGACCGCATTCTCCTCGAGCTTCTCCTCCGAGGCGGCGTTCTCCCTTACGGCCAGGTCTGGAAGTAAGACCCCGCCATCCCGTCCAACTGCTGCAGCAGTGTTGCCGCTGCTTCCGCTGGATTCTTCTCCAGTTCGATCTCCGGCTCCGGATCGCCCTCCGGCGCTTTGCGTTCCCCGAACATCAGGAAGTTCCACACTTCCTGCGGTGTCCACTGGTACAGTTTCTCCAGCAGGACTCTGAGTTCCCCTTTGTTGTCCGCTTCCACTTGAGGGTTGCGAACTCCCCACTCCATCAGTTGAAACGCGTGGAGCAGGCTGAAGTCGAGCTTTACGCCGGCCGAGACCAATCTTTGCTTTGCCGCTTGGTTGAGCGGGTGCTGGTTCAGCCGATCCGTTTGCAGGTGTTCCGGTTCTGGTTTGGTTGCGTTCATCACGAATTGCTTGGAGCAGCGGAATCAGGTCTTCCGTGCGCTCAACCTTGCCAACGATAACATCCTGAACCGTTGGGCCAGTTTTGTCTATGACGAGGATCTGGTTGTCGAAGGTTGTCCCGTACTTCGCGTATTCCTGGCCGTTGACGCCGATGTTCGCACGAACGTTGTACTTGGATTTGATCTCACTCCACCACGAGCGAAACACCGGCCGGTCCATCGCCATGCCTTCGCCAACAATGGCAACAAGCCGGCCGCCAGGTGCGAGACGCGCCAATGCTTGCTCAATATGCCGAGCCCCGTTTGAGGTATCTCGGCTCCCTTGCTTTCGGCCAGCGGTGGAGGAGAACGGCGGGTTCATCACCACCACGGTGGGCACGACGTCCTTGGGCAGGATATTGTTAAGCTGCTCAGCGTTCTCGCCAAAGACGCGATTGAAGCCCATCAGTTCGAGCACAGCTCGGCGACGCGGGCTGAGTTCGTTGACGACGACGGACGCTCCTGCCTTTTTGCCGAAGACGGCTAAGCCACCAATCCCCGCACTGGGTTCAAGCAGAACATCGTTCGGCGTGAGCTTCGCCACCCAACCCGCAAGGTAAGCGAAGGGTGGGGGAGTGCTGAACTGCTGGAACTCGTCCTGCTCGGCTGTGCGCTTGGTCTGGGTCGGGAGCCGCTGGATGATCTCTTTCAGCGCTGCGACGTTTGCCGCTGGGGATTCGCCGAGCGGCATTTCTGCGATGTGCTGATTAACACCAAGCTCCATCGCGTCGTAGGCGTCCTTCGGACTGTATTTCCCGTCGGCTTGAGTGCCGCCGAATACGCCGTCAGCCCACTCGAAAAGCTGTTGCCAAGTAAAGCTCTCGCCAGCCGCAACCTTAGCTCTGACGCGATCTGCGAGCATCTGCGAGGGTGACATTTTGGAAGCCTGGCTGGGGGCCGGCGGCGCTGCATTAACTTCCGCGTCGCTCTCCATGCCTGATCCATCAAAGCCTGGGTAATTGCGAATAAAGGCATAAATCGCCTTCAGGTACGGGCGAATGTTCTCACCGACATCCTCAACCATCTTGGCTGACCAGTCAGAGAACTTCCGGACACCCGCTTCAACATGGTAGCCGCCCATCTCCCCGGCCAGCATCATGATCTCAGGATCAACGCCTGCGCCTACCTGCTTCAGCTTCTCGCGCAACTTCCGCTTTGCTTCCTCATATTTATCGCGTGTAAAGACCTTGTTCTTGTCGCCATAGCCCTGCTGCGCCTCGGGGGCTTGAGAGGTCGCTGCGGTCTGTGGTATATTCTCCTGTGCCTGCCTCGGGAGCGCTTCGGGCGTATGCTCTCCGCTAGCGCTGGAGGGGAGCGCCCGAGGGGGCTTTTTATACATGGTCACCGCGGCAAGCTTCCGTCGGCCTTTCCTGACCTCCTCGACATAGATAGTTGTTCCATCTGGAAACGTTTTCCTGAGAACCAGTGTCGGAAGTCCGTTGTTGAGTTCCCCGGCTTCCACCGAATCAGGCGATGAAATCACCTGAGGAATCAAACCGAAATCGTCTCGCGTGACTGGGATGTTTCCACGGCTAATCTCCGTTTTAGGATCCCCGTGCTTGTCGAATACATGCCGCACGAAATCCTCATCGATGATGTGGTTGTAACCTGCGATGTCCAAACCGGCCTTTTCCCGTGCTAGGGTAACGACCCGCTCAACGGCTACGCCCAGGTCTCTGAAGAACTGCTTTACCCCCCTGGGCCGTGCCGCTGCGTCCACCACTTCCTTTATCAGCGGCGTTGGATCATCTGGAACGGGCGGCTCAATTCGCCCGCGACGCAATCCAATCTTCACACGAGGCTGAGCCACAGCAGGTGTAGCTGCAGGTTGGGTAACGGCGAACTCCTTCGTCGTGTCGCCGCTGGTCAGCCAAGTCTTCAGACCGTCAACGGTGGTCTCTGAAACAGACTTCCGCCGCTTTGGGCCATTGCCGTCCGAGAACGCGGCATCGTAGGCAGCAAGCGCTTGCTCCTGGGTGTCGAAACCGAGCATGACCTTGTGCTCGTCGAACTTTCCGCTTTCCGCGTCAACCTGGTTCACCACGAACGCCTTGGTGGATTCAGCATTCGGGCCGATGTAGGTATCGACAGCATCCCCATCTTTACCCTCCGTGCGCTTAAAATAACCGTAGTGCGCAGGCATCGTTACTTGCCACGGCCTCCCCGATTTGTCCGTTCCACTGCGAATGCTCCCGGCTGGGTTCTCGATCGAGACGTTCAGCCCGTGAATCGTGACGTGCCCCTTCTTGTAATTGCCCGCTTCCTTCTGAGCCTCGGTCGGCGCTGGGTTCACCTGCGCGGCTGCATCAGCCAAATCTTGGGCCTTGGGGGTGGCCGATGGTGGCTCAGGAGTGGGGATAATTGGCGGAACCCCAGGCACAGTAGGCGAAGTGGGTGCAGAACTTGGAGATGTCGGTGCTGGAGTAGGAGAAGTCACAGCCTCAGGCACCGCTGCTGGCGGTTGAGTGCTTGATCGTCCGCTGATGGCTCGTTCTGCGGCTCGCGCTCCCATTGCGGCCGCGCCCGGGATGGCAAACGCTATGCCTTCGGCCGCCAGTTGCTCCGCAGATGGAAAGTGATATTCCTCGCCTTCAATCAGCAATGGGCGGAGCACTTCGCCAATCCGTTCTTCGCCGATTTCGCTCAGCCATCCATTCCAAGCGCCTTTGGTGCGGAGCGTTGAGAGCGCCTCATCGAGTGTGCTGCCCGGCTTTGCCCGGAAGAAGTTCTGCAAGGCTGCTTTGAACGCCTGCACCTTTGCGGCTCCTGGGATCTTATCCAACTGCAGTGTGCGTCCGATCTTCCCCGCGACTTCACCCAGAACCCCACCGCTGTGTTCAGTCAGAGTCTCGATGAACTGCTCGACGTAGGCCTTCGAGAGAGCAGCGGGGAGTGTCTCACCAGTTTGGCTGACAACCAACGCGCCATTGTCAGTAACCGCCACTTCGGGCGTCATCCGCTCAATCGTTCCGGACGCTATGCGAGCGGGGCCGGCTGCGGCAGCCTGAAGCGCTGAGCCTGCAACTCCACCCGTGGCGCGAGCGGCAAACTTAACAGCAGCTTTTTCGGCTGCTTGGTCGATGAACTTGGAAGCGCCGCGGAGGACGGCAGCTTCGCCACCCTCTTTAGCGAGATTGTAAATGCCGGCCGTGGTGGCGAGTTCAGCCGCAAAAGCAGGGAGGTGCCAAAGAATCTTAGCCACCTTATACCCCAACGTGCTGTCCCGCTGCTTGTCGGAATTGTGCGCGATCAACAACGCAAGATCCTCGGGCGTGGCTTGGTCAGCTTCCGCACGCTTTGCGGCTGCGAAAAGCTCAGCGGACTTCTTTACATCAAACGCCGCGCCTGCAAACGGTGCCAACTGTTCTGGCGTGGCCTCCCGTGCGAAGAATTCATGCGCCGTTTTCGTGGCCGGCGCGGGCATCTGGAACGATTCACGAGCTGAGTCGATGATAGTTTTGCCACCGACAATGCCGGGTTGTAGGTTCCAGTTCGCCTTAAAGGCCTCGGCTACCTGCCGCTTAATCTCCTCTGCCATCAACGCACCCTCAGAGACCTGAGGAGCGCCGACCAGGGCTCTCATTTCGGCGAGGAGTGACTGCTTCTTTTGGGATGCGGCTTGTTGAAGCTGAATGCGTGGAGCCACAGACGGCGGCTCGTTTGTCGTCAGAAACGCGTTTCGAGGAGGATGAGCGACAGCAGGCGGTTCCTGGGTGGCGAGGAAGTCCGCTCCGATCGGCTCTGGCCCGAACCGTACTTTGCCGGTTGGTGGAGGAGTGGGTTGTGGACTGAATAAAACTTGGCCCGGAGGTTTGGCTGGCTTCGCCAAATCATAAGCCTGCTGCACACGCCCCAGGATGTCGTTTGGCAGCATTGGGGCAGGAGTAGCCCCAGCTTTGCGCGTCTCTATCTTAGAAACGATTTCATTCTCGGGAGTTCCATCTGGAAACTCCATAAGGCCGAAGCCCTCAACATCAACTTGAATGGCCATGACATCATTTAGCGAACAGGGGTCAGCTTGCCGGAGCGATACTGGAACTTCTGAGTGGCCCGAGGGCGCGGCAGGGCGTATTTAGTTCCGGTCTTTGTATCAAGAACGGATCCACCTTCAGGGGATACGACGTACCCCGCTCCTGACATAACCCGCATGAAATCACGCGCTTGCTGCTCGATCTGCGCTAACCGTGCCTCTGCCTGTTGGGCTTTTGTCGCTGCTTCCATCAGGGCTGTGTTCGCTTTCTCGG
>DASPKX010000004.1:0-62275 GCA_035627835.1 Candidatus Methylomirabilota bacterium | reverse complement strand
AAGCCTGCGCGCGCCGGAGCGGGTTCGCTTTCGCTATCGTTTGCACGGGTATGATGCCGATTGGGTTGATGCGGAAAGTCGCCGGGTTGCCTACTACCAAAATGTCCCGCCGGGCACCTACCGCTTCGAAGTGACTGCGGCAAACGAGGACGGAGTTTGGAACAGTGTCGGCGCGAAACTTAAATTGGAACAACGGCCTCTGTTCTACAAAACCTGGCCGTTTTACACTCTTTGCGGGCTTACGGTGGGAGCGTTGGCTTGGCTCTCCAACCGCGCCTGGGTCGCGCAACAACGCCGACAATTTCACACGATGCTGGAAGAGCGAACGCGCATCGCGCGCGACCTGCACGACACACTGGAGCAAGGGCTAGTCGGTGTCTCAATGCAGCTCAACCTGGCCGCGCTAAAGACGACGCGAGATCAAAATCCTGGCGCCAAGCATCTCGAGAAAGCCCGTTACATGCTGCGTCACAGCATGGCTGATGCTCGCGCCGCAATTCTAGATTTGCGCGGTGATTGGCAGCAAAAAAGTCTAACCGAGGAAATTCGCCGCCTGGCCGAACAACAAACGGAGGATGCGAACCTTGAAGTAGCCGTGGAGCAAATCGGAGCGGAGCGCCCGGTGTCGATGTTTGCGCGCACGACTCTAGAGCGCATTGCGCAGGAAGCATTAACGAATATCCTGAAGCATTCGGCTGCAACGAGAGTGCATATTGAAGTGGTGTACGCCACCCATCGCCTTTTGTTGCGGGTGACGGACAACGGGAAAGGGTTCGACACGAGGAAACTCGAAGCGATTCAGGACGCGCACTTCGGACTGCTTGGGATGCGGGAGCGCTCTGAAAAGTTAGGAGGGCTATTCCGAGTTCAAGCCGCCCCTGGCCAGGGTGTATGCATTGAAGTGGATCTCCCCTTGAGCAAAGCCATCATCGCAGAGCCTAAAGGGCAGGGGAGCGGATAAGGAGGCCATAATGCCCAAGACGCGAATTTTCATCGTTGATGATCATTACTTTGTCCGCCTCGGGCTGAGCGAATGCATTCAAACGCAGCCCGATATGGAAGTCGTTGGCGGCGCATCGTGCGCTGAAGAAGCGATGGCGTTGTTCAACTCGCTTCGCCCCGACGTAATGCTTGTGGATCTCGTCCTGCCCGGAAAGAGCGGGGCAGACCTGACAGCGGAGATCACGAGCGCCCATCCGGAAGCCCGCATACTCATCATCTCCACCTTTCAGGGGGTTGAGGACGTTTACGGTGCGTTTCAGGCTGGCGCGAAGGGGTACCTGCTCAAGTCGATGGACCCAGAAACACTCATTTCCGGCATCCGGACCGTGATGACCGGACGAACATTCCTTCCGCCTGTTATCGCAGAGATCCTTAATCAACGAATCCAGCGGCCCGGCCTAAGCCCCCGGGAGGTGGAAGTGCTTCGTTGCATCGTGCAAGGGCTTAGCAACAAAGAAATTGCGAACGCTTTGGGGATCACGGAAGGGACCGTGAAGCTGCATGTCCACAAAGTCCTTGAAAAGCTCAGTGTGTCCGACCGCACGCAAGCTGCAACAGCAGCCCTGCGCCAGGGATTGTTCCGGAGTTAATACGGCGCTTTGACGTATATGCCTAAAGGCATAGTCGTCGCTGTGGGGAGAACGTGGTACTTATTCATCCACCCCATGCAGTTACCCCTGACAGTTGGCGCTCAAAATGCACCTGAGAGCTACGACCAATCTCTGGAGCCATCTGTTTTAAACAAGTCTACGCGCCGTGGCCGCCGCGTCCTTGGTGAAACTTGCGTTCCTTGGGATCCTGTTCTATTTAAAGACGCCTCTTAAGGCTCCGCTGATTCGCTAATATGCCCACTTTAAGAACTTGGGGACGGTGTGTCCTCGCCTTGCTCTGCCATTTGCCCGTAGCTCAGAGTGACGCTGCCGTGCGTTTGCTCACGCCCTCAAGTTACGTGCCCGGCAGCCCCTTTCCGGTCCGGGTGGAAGTGGTAAAGGACTCAGGCGCAAGGGACGGGGAGTTGTGGGACGCCCAGGCGACCTTGACCCCCACGGGAAGCGTCACGCTTTCTACGAATCGGGTGCAGCTTCGCAACGGCATCGGCACCGCCTTGGTTAGTCTCAGCGGTGATCAGGATTTCCAACTTTCGGCCACCGTAAACAACGAGAGTTCGTCGACGCGCGCCATCCGTTCATTGCGCGGCGCGCCATTGCAAACGGTTAGCGGACCCCTCACTGCTGCGTCTCATGTTTGGACAGGCATCGTCAGAGTGACGGGGGACGTCACTGTCCCCGCAGGTGGAAGCCTGCGCATAGCCCCAGGCGCGTGGGTGCTCTTCAACGGGGTGGCTTCAGGCACGAGCGGCGCGCGACTGATCGTTAACGGATCTCTGAACTCTGCTGGAACAGAAAGCGATCCAGTTGTTCTCACCTGCGTTGATCCGAATTTGAACTGGGGGCAAGTGGTCCATCAAAATTCCGCTGCGTCCGAGTACAACTGGACATATATCTCCAAAGCAGGCAGAGCAACTGGGGAAGGGCATACCGGCACCGGTCCGGCGATTCGGCCGAACAACTCCACACTCATATTCCGCAACAGCGTAATTTCAGACCTAACTGCCCAAGCCAGCACCGTTGGAAAAGTGATGATGGCTTCCGGCTCGGACCTGACTTTCGAGAATACCGTTTTCGCGCGCGCGCGAATGGGTCCGGAAATTCAAAGCACAGCGCTGTTGCTCGACAACTGCTTCGTCAGCGACATGACCGGTCCGGACGATTCGGATGGCATTTACCTCCACTCTGCGGGGAACAGAACCTTGCGCGTTCGAAATTCCGTTTTCGCCGGAGGCACTGACGATGCAATCGACACTCTCGATGCCAACGTCACCATTGATAACTGCATTCTTCGTGATTGGCCGAACCCGGCAGAGGACGCCAAAGCCATCAGCGTCTTTCACGGCGAGGTGAACCTCTCGAAGCTTCTGATCGCTAATTGCTACTTCGGCGTGTCTGCAAAGAGCAGCGGGCCATTAACTACTGTGCGGCTGGATCATTCCACGATCTCCGCGATAAACACGGGAGTCAGCGCAACATTCAAAGATAATGCAGCCGCCGGAAACATAGCGATCTCCGTTACGAACTCCATTATCCGCGCCAACGACAGCATCAACTCAGACTTCGGTCCCGAAAAATTTGTGTCCGTCAGCTACAACATCCTCGGCGAAGCATGGCCAGGCGCCGGAAATCTAGTGGCTGACCCCCTGTTCGTTTCACCGAGCACCGGCAATTTTCGCCTGGCTGCAGGTTCTCCCGCGATCGACGCTGGCTCACCGGCTTACCCGCTCGACCCAGATGGCTCCAGGACGGACATCGGTTATTTCGGTGGAGCCTCAACAGGCGCATCGCTATTTGCGGCAATTACCAGCCCGCAGAGCGGCGCAACCTTTTCGGCTCCTGCCACCGTTGGGATTACAGCCGCTGCCGCGGCCGCAGTCGGGAAGACAATTACTGCCTTGGAGATATTCGCAGACGGAACCTCCATCGGCACAGACACCACTGCTCCTTATGGCATTACATGGAGTCCAGCGCGTTTAGGAGAGCACACCCTGCTCGCGATCGCAACGGACAGCGCCAATGCTCGCGCGACTTCAGCTCCCGTCTCTGTGACCATCAATAGCGGCGGGCCGACCACGAATCTGCTGATTCAGGCCGGCAGTGAGTGGAAGTTCCTTGATGACGGTTCCGACCAGGGGGCTGCCTGGACTGGCACCGCCTTCAATGACACCGCGTGGCGTTCGGCGAAAGCTGAGTTCGGCTACGGCGACGGTGACGAGGTCACAATTGTAAGTTTCGGGCCGAGTTCCAGCAGCAAATACCCCACAACTTATTTCCGGAAAACGATCAACATCGACAATCTTGCGAGCATTGAGTCCTTCACCGCGAGCTTGCTGCGGGACGACGGCGCAATCGTTTACGTGAACGGAGTTGAAGCTTACCGCGTGGCCATGCCTTCGGATCCGGTGAACTATCGCACCTACGCTACAGCCGCCACTGAGTATGGGTGGGAGGACTCCACGATCCCTAAAACTTTGTTCCGAACGGGAGCGAACGTAATTGCTGTCGAGGTCCATCAAGGCAATGCGAACAGCAGTGACATGAGCTTTGACTTTGCCCTGAGTGCGATTGTTAACGCGCCCAAAGCACTCAAACCGGTGGCCCAAATCACCGCCCCCACTGACGGCCTAACCGTAGCTGCTCCGGCGAACCTCACCATCTCCGCCTCGGCGAATGATTTCGACGGCAGCATTCAGGAAGTTCGTTTCGCTGTGAACGGCGTTTCCCTGGGAACAGACGCGACAGCGCCTTACACAGCTAATTGGCAGAATATTCCTGCCGGTGATTATACGGTCCAGGTCGTTGCGGTGGATGACAGCGGGCTACAAAGCGATCCGGCCACTGTTCGCGTGACTGTCAGCGCTTCCTCAAGCGCTCCTCAAATCGTTACGCAGAGCCCGCCCGCAGGGCGCGCCACCAATCTCACGGCTATCACCGTGACCTTTTCGAAGCCCGTCATCGGTGTCGACGCTTCAGACTTGCTGGTGAATGGAATTGCAGCGGCCGGTGTGCAGGGATCCAATTCCTCCTATACTTTTACGTTCAGACAGCCTGCGGGTGACACAGCAACGATCACTTGGGCTTCAGATCATGGCATTCGCGATACCTTCACACCTCCCCAATTTCTCGCAGCAGTCGGTTGGACCTATTCGCTGGTGGACACTATTGCGCCTGAGATATCGAGCATCACACCCGAACGAGGTGGCGTTTATCCCACGATGCCTCCAATCATGCTTCAGTTTTCCGAACCCGTTCAAGGTTTGCAGGCCACTGATTTGTTAATGAACAACCAGCCTGCGAGCGCCCTCACTGGATCAGGCGCGGGGCCTTACACTTTCACCTTCAGCAATATTCCCCCTGGTTCAGCCAACGTAACCTGGGCTTTGAGCCATGGAGTCACGGACTTTCAGAACAATCCACTTCAGACGGTGAACTGGGCCTACACGATTGATCCACGACGACCGCAGATCCTTATTAGTGAGGTCATGTATCACCATTCCACAGAGCGTGATCTTGACGAATGGATCGAGATCGCAAACGTCGGCTCTGAACCGGTGAACCTGGCAGGCTGGCGCCTAGCTGAAGGCGTGGAATTTGTATTCCCGGACATCTCCCTGCCATCGGGTGGATTCTTAGTAGTCACGCCGAATATCGAGTGGTTCCGAGGGAATTACTCAGGCATCCCGCTCGTGTTCGGTCCATGGACTGGGCACTTGAGCAACACAGGGGAGGATATTGTGCTGCATAATGCCGCCGGCGAGATCGTTGATGTCGTTCGTTATGCCGATGAAGGCGATTGGGCAACGCGCCAACGTGGCCCGAATGACCGGGGTTACCGCGGCTGGAAGTGGCATGCCGCCCATGACGGCGAGGGCAAGTCACTGGAACTCGTCAACCCTGCCTTCGACAACGGCAACGGCCAAAACTGGGCCTCCAGCCTCGTTCAGTTTGGAACCCCAGGGCGGCAGAATTCTGTTCACGCCACGAACATTGCCCCCCTGATTAGCCAGGTCTTCCATTCACCCGCAACACCGACATCCTCCCAGCCGGTAACTGTCACCGCTCGTGTGCGCGACGAAGCTGACCTTAGTTCCCGAGTGACCCTCTACTGGCGAGTGGATTCATTAGCTACGAACGCGTGGTCCGCACTGACGATGATGGACGATGGCTTGGGGAGTGATATTGGGCGAGACGGTGTGCATACGGCATCCATCCCTCCACAACCGAACAACACCGTCGTTGAGTTTTACGTCGAGGCTGTGGATTCACGTGGCAACACTAGAACCTGGCCAGCTCCGGCTATCGCTGCCCCTGACAACATCGGCCCGGCAGGCCAGGTCGCTAACGCGCTATACCAGGTGGATGACGCTGCCTACAGCGACACTGCGCCGCTGTTCAAGCTCGTGTTGAAAGAGAGCGAGCGTCTGGAACTCAACGCTATTTACAACAACGCTGGCGGCGCGGCGAACAGTGACGCCCAAATGAATGCCACTTTCATCTCTGTGGATGGATCCTCCACCGAAGTGAAATACCTAACCGGGGTGCGGAATCGTGGCCACGGAACACGCACAGCGCGGCCGAACAACGCGCGTGTGAACTTCAGGTCCGATGACCGCTGGAAAGGTGTCGCAGGGATTAACCTGAATGCGCAGTACAGCTGGCTGCAAACCGTAGGTGCAGCCATAAATCTGGATTCGAAAGTGCCGGGCGCTTACTCCCGTCTTGTTCGGTTCCGAATCAACAACAACGACCCCTCGCTTTCGGGTGGATTGGATCGAACCTACGGCTATTTTGCTGCCAATGAGGTGATCAACGCAGATTGGGCTGACAATCACTTCCCGAATGACAGCGATGGAAACATCTACCGAGCGATTCGGGACATCTCCCCAAGTGATTTTGATTATCGAACCCAGGCTGCTTACCCCGGCCTGTTCGGACCAGAAGATCCCCGTTCCTACATCAACACGTGGTCCAAGGAAAGCAACGTCAGTCAGGACGACTGGACCGACCTCTTTTCAATGTTACGGGTCTTCGGCCTCAACGGCACAGACAGCTACACTGTTCAGAATCTCGAACGCGTCATCAATGTCGATGAATGGCTGCGGCATTTGGCGGTGATGAACCTCCTCGGCAACTCGGAGACCGGGCTTAATAGCGGGTACAACGACGACTACTTTATGTATCGAGGCGTTAAAGATCCGCGCTTTGTGCTGATGTACTATGATCTGGACCAGATACTCGGCTATGGCGGCAGCTTTGGAACAAGCTCCTCCATCTTCAGCGCCGGGAGTGTTGGCCCCTCACAAGGTTCAGGCGCGGCCTTTGGTCGCTTCCTCGCCCATCCCGAGATTCAACCCCGTTACTATCGTGAGCTTCGCGATCTGCTGAACACCAGCTTCTCCGAGGCTCGTTTCAACAGCACAGTGGACCAGGCTCTCACCGGATATGTCCCCGACAATGTTCGCGCTTCGATCAAGAACTGGATGGCCTCGCGCCGCACGTACGTGCTGAGCCAATTACCCGCCGGAATTCCGGATTACCCCCCCAGAGCCTTCGTGATCGGGGCGCCTCGCGCGCGCACCCCTCGCGCCGGGGCTCTTCTCCAAGTGACTGGTGAAGGAGTGACGCATTATCGCTACAGCTTAAACGGTTCGCCGTTCCTTCCGGAAACTCCCGCAACAACACCGATCCAACTGGCAACCTTGTCCGGCACGAACACTCTCCGCGTTATTGCCCGAACAGCCACCAGCCCGTGGCAATCGGAGAGCGACGCCACGACCGTGACTTGGGTCGTGGACCCTGCGTGGCCAGGTGTTCGCCTTAACGAAATCCTTGCGAAGCGCACTGGAGGCTTGCCGGACCAAATCGAACTTTATAACGAAGGCTCCACCACCGTTAGCCTGCAAGGGATGTATCTTTCTGATGACCCTGCCAGGCCGTTCCGCGCGCCGCTGAACGTCACATCTATTGGGCCGGGTGAATATATCGTGCTCACATCCTCGCACATTGGATTTGCGCTGAGTGACTCCGGTGAAGATCTGCGCCTGAACATGACCACTGCCAGCGGGCCCGTGACGCTCGACTCCGTAGTGTTCGGAAAGCAGATCACCGACCTTTCCATCGGCCGGTCCGGGCAGGGTGGCGAATGGTATTTAAATCAACCAACGCTTGGCCGGGCGAACATTCTGCAGCCAACCGCCCTCCCCACATCAGTGCGCATTAACGAATGGCTAGCGGTTGGCCTGAGCCCGAACCCTGACGATTTTATCGAGCTATTTAACCCGGACTCGTTGCCAGTCAATGTCGGCGGTCTTTTTCTAACTGATCGGCCGCTCGGCTCACCAGAAGAGAGCCGAATTAGCCCGCTCACATTTATTGAGCCAAACGGCTACGCCACCTTCTACAGCGGCAATGGCAACAGCAGCGATGAAGTGACATTCGGTCTTGCTGCTGACTTAGGGGAGATCGGCCTCGTCGGAGCAGATGGGAAGTGGATCGATCATGTTCTCTACGGGGCGCAGAAGCCTGGCATCTCGATGGGCCTTTGTCCCGATGGAACGCTCGCCGTGCGCGTCCTTCCAAATCCCACTCCTGGCGCGCAAAACATCTGCCCGGCTGAGCCGCCCGCGCCACAACTCCGAACGCTTCTTGCCTACACGAACACGTGGAAATACGAAGCTTCCGGCGCTGATCTCGGCCTCGCCTGGAAAGATCTGAACTATCCAGACAGCTCGTGGAGTTCAGGCCCTGGCCTTCTCGGTTTCGAAACCGACACATTGGCTGAGCCGATACGCACCTCCTTCCCCGAAGCCCGAGGGATCACGACAGCCTACTTCCGCACCTCGTTTGATGTTCCCACCGGGATTGAGATGTCAGCCGTCACCGTCAGCCATTTCATTGATGATGGAGCTGCGTTCTACCTGAACGGTGAAGAGATTCAGCGGTATAATCTCCCCCCCGGCGCGACCGCCAACACGCTCGCGCCAAGCAGCGTGGGCAATGCGAACGCTCAAAGCTTCACCATCGCTCCAAGCCTCCTCCGATCAGGGCGCAATGTGCTGGCTGTGGAAGTTCATCAAAGTTCAACGAGCAGCACGGATCTAGTTCTCGGCGTGAAAGTGGACGCGGTGAGCTACACCAACAGCCCGGGCGCGGCCGGCATCGTGATTAACGAGGTGCTTGCGCAAAACACTCTGTTTCCTGTAGGCGCAGGCAAGGCATCAGATTGGCTCGAGTTGCACAACCCCTCGTCAACCAGCGTTGATCTGGCTGGCATGATGCTGTCCACGCAACTGCCGAATCGAACAAACTACGTATTCCCATCGGGAGCAATCATTCCAGCCAAGGGCTACTATCTGCTCGCTTGTGATTCATCGTTTGCAGCCAGTCTCACAAACAGTGGTTTCGACCTCTCTGCCAATGGCGGCGCCATCTACTTATTTGAGAAGAGCGGCGCGCTGCGCAACGGCTTGGTCTACGGCCTTCAAGCGGCGAACTTCTCGCTGGGATCAGTTCCGGACGGCTCGACGAATCTCGTGCTCAACCTGCCGACCCCCGGAGCGGCAAACCGCGCGTCGCCCATGGGCGACGCCTCTGCTCTGAAAGTGAACGAGTGGCTGGCAAACCCAATGCGCGGCGAAGATTGGATTGAACTCGCGAATACAGGCTCGGAGCCCGTTGAGATTAGTCTCTTCGGAGTGAGCGACACTATGCCGACTCCCTTGAAGCACCGCCTGCCAAAATTGTCTTACCTCGGGATTGGGGAGCATGCATTCCTCCGCCTCACTGCGGATGAGAACCTTGAGCTTGGGGCAGATCACGTTGGCTTTAAACTGAGCGCCGCCGGCGAAGCTGTTGTTCTGTCCGACGCTCAAGGCAGGTTGATCGACGCCGTCACATTCGGCCCGCAGGCGCTCGGTGTTGCTTCCGGCCTGCTTCCTGATGGGGCCACCAATGTTGTGCTCTTCCCAAGCTCCTCAAGCCCTGGGAAGAGCAACTATCTGCCACTCGAGGACATCGTCATCAATGAAATCCTGACACACACCGATCCTCCGGAAGAGGACACAGTTGAAATTCGCAACTTGACCGCGACGCCGGTAAATATTGGCGGTTGGTTCCTGAGCGACTCAGGTGTGAACCTTCGGAAGTACCAGGTGCCAGCCAACACGATTGTGCCCGCCCATGGGTATATTCTGCTGAAGGAGAGCCAGTTCAACAGCGACCAGGCCTCTGAGAAGTTCGCATTCAGCTCGTCTAAAGGAGAGACCGTTTTCCTCTCCCAGGCGATTAAATCCACCCTCACTGGACATCGAGCAGCCGCTGAGTTCGGCGCCTCATTCAATGGTGTCTCCTTCGGACGGATGGTGACATCGCAAGGCGTTGATTATGCAGCGACCGTCACGAAAACATTGGGAGCGGCAAACAGCGCACCAAGAATATCCCCAGTCATCATTTCGGAGATCATGTATCATCCGATGTCCACCAATGATCTTCTTGAATTCGTTGAGCTGCGGAACGTCAGCAACGCGCCAGTTAAACTGTTCGATGAGGCGCATGCCACAAATTGCTGGCAACTGGCGGGTGGTGTGGAGTTCACTTTCCCGTCGAACACCTCGATCGGCGCTGGTGAGACGATCGTCATTGTGCCGTTCGACCCAGTCAACGACGTTGCTGCACGCGATCTGTTTACTGCCACCTACACGGGGGGGGCTCGCCTGTTTGGCCCATTCACAGGCAAATTGGACAACACCGCTGATGAGGTCCGATTGGAGGCGCCCGATGCGCCGGAAATGATGGGTGGGCCGGCTTTTGGCTTCGTTCCGTACGTCACCCTCGATCGTGTGGCATACACGGATCGTGCTCCCTGGCCAGCCGCCGCCGATGGTTTTGGATCCGCGCTGCAGAAAGCTACCTTGGGCGGTTATGGCAATGAGCCGCAAAATTGGGTCGCGGCAGCTCCGACACCAGGCCTCGGATTGCCCACTGGGGCTGACTCCGACTCGGACGGCTTGCCCGATGAATGGGAAGCGCGTTTCAGCTTGAATGTGAACAGCGCTGCCGACGCGCACCTAGATTCGGACTCCGATGGTTTGACCAACCTTCAGGAATACCGCGCCGGCACAAGCCCACGTGATTCGGCGGACTCGCTTCGCCTGGGTGTTGCCCTGAATGGGGCCGGAGCGGCGACGCTCAGCTTCCAAGGCAAAGCCGGCAAAGCCTATTCGATCCAAGCCACATCGAGCTTAAGTCAACCGGCCTGGGCAACGGTCCAGGAAGTTCAAACGCTGGCCGGAAATCAGCCGGTATCGGTGCAGGTTCAGAGCAGTGGCCGCCTGACATACTGGCGCGTTGTTGCTCGCTGAGATCTGGGCCTACAGCTTCATTAACAGCTTGGCATTGTCGTGGAGAACTTTCCGCTCCACGGCTTTGCTGGGCGCTAAGCGGCGGACCGCCGCCAGGATCTGCGCTCCGGTGCATTTGTCTCCTTCACCCACCGAGTCGGCGCAGTCGGTGCCGAATAGCAGTTTGTCCGCGTGACGCTGCATGAAGTCTCGCGTGAACGCTTCATCGCGCACTAAAGCGTTGTGCCCGGAAAATGCGGAAAGGTCCGCGTAGGCATTCGCGTGGTCCGCGAGCAAACGGTCAGTGATCCCGCCCGGCGTGACCGGCCCTTTGGGGTACATCGTTTTTGCATCATACCGTTTGTCGATATGCCCCCACCACGTCTGCGCATGGCCGATAAAGTTTACTGTCGGGAATTTCTCCAGGATTCTGTGGAAGCGAGGAAGCTCCATGTTGTAATCGGCATCCCAAAAATGAAGTAACACCGGAACATTGAATTCCTTCGCGATCGCCGCCACGCGCTCGATGTAACCTGAATCTGCGAACACCCTGAACTTCTGTTCGCCAATTCCGATAGCTCCATCCTTCAGGTATTTCCGAATGACTCCTTCGGCATCCTTTTCGTAAGGCATTTCGTTAGCGAAAACGGAAAACTCGCCTGGATGACTCCTCCGCATGTCGTGAACGGAATCATTCCCGCCACATTGCGCATCGAGCCCATAGAATTTACCCGCAGGCAAGAGAACGGTGTGCGTGATGCCGAGTTTCCTTTGATGCTCAAGCAAAGCTGCATTGGAGCGTCCGCTGTAGTTTGTATGCTGGTGAATATCGATGATTGCGTCGCCAGCGCCGGCCCCGAGCGCATGTGCAGCGGTTAGCAAAGCAGTTTGAGCCAGGAACGTGCGTCGGGTCATGGGCATGCGGGGAAGCATAAGCACCCTTCCCGATTACTGGAATACAGAAAAGGCGATCCTCTCACCGAAGCAGGTTTGAACAACCGCCGCAGCTCTGGTTAAGTCGGCGCATGTCCCGTTGCTCGCTCTTGCTGGCCGCCGCATCGCTAGCGCTCTCGCACGCCGCTGAACCTGCCGTCAAACCAGGTGATCTCGCCCGTATCGCACCGACCCCGCCCGAAAAGGCGATTTCCACTTTTAAGCTTCGCCCAGGGGTTAAGATTGAACTGGTTGCTGCTGAACCGCTCGTTGTGGATCCCATCGCCATCTCGTTCGACGAAAACAATCAGCTCTTCGTGGTTGAAATGCGAGATTACTCCGAGCGCGCCCACGAGCGGCTTGGGCGCATCCGACTGCTCAAAGACACAAACAACGACGGGCGCATGGACGAGTCCTTTATCTTTGCCGAAGATCTCGCGTGGCCGACGGGAGTGATCGCTTACGGCGGAGGCGTCTTCGTGATCGCGACTCCCGATATTCTTTTTCTCAAAGACACGGACGGTGATCATCGCGCGGACGTCCGCCGAGTTGTCCTCACCGGCTTGGGCGTTCATGGACAACCCTTGAATGTTCAACAGTTGGCGAACTCACTTGCGTGGTCGTTAGACAATCGAATTCACGTGGCGACCGGGGGCAACGGCGGCCTCATCAAAAGACCCAATGATTCCGCCGAACCTCTGAACGTGCGAGTTCACGATTTCTCCTTTGATCCCCACACCTTTGAAACTCGTCTGGAGACAGGTGGGGGCCAATACGGAGCCTCCTTCGATGATTGGGGACGCAAGTTTCTCTGCAATAACAGCAGCCATATTCGGCAAGTCATCTACGAGCAGCGGGACATTCCACCCTCAGCTCAGATGTCGCTGGGCGCTCCGGTGGTGGCGATTGCCAATGATGGCCCCGCAGCCCCTGTATTTCGCGCTAGCCAAGAGGAGCCATGGCGGGTTTTGCGAACGCAATGGCGCGTAGCCGGCCTCGTGCCCGGGCCAATTGAAGGCGGAGGGCGGGCTTCGGGGTATTTTACGAGCGCGACCGGATTAGCCGTCTATCGCGGTCAAGCTTTGGGTGCGGCGTTCGAGGGGGATGTTTTCGTTGCCGACTGCGGAAGCAACTTGATCCACCGCAAAAAGCTTCGCCCTGCTGGCGTGGAGTTTGCCGCTGAACGAGCTGATGACGAAAAGACTTCAGAATTTTTAGCCTCTACAGACACATGGTTTCGACCGGTTCAGCTTGCCAACGGTCCTGACGGCGCGCTCTACGTTGTCGATATGTACCGCGAGATCATCGAGCACCCATGGTCAATTCCCAAAGTCATCAAAGACAACGTCGATCTCAACAGCGGCAACACCATGGGCCGCATTTACCGGGTTACAGCGGTGAACACTCCTGAAATCAAACTTGTGAACCTCAGCAAGTCGAGCACCAGGGAACTGGCAGCCCATCTCGGCGACCCGAATGGGTGGACGCGTGACACCGCAGCCCGGGTTCTTTATGAGCGACAGGATCGCAGCGCGGCCGAAGCTCTAAAGGAAGTCCCTTTGGAACCCGTTGCCAGGATTCATCGCCTGGGCGTGTTAGCCGGGCTGAAGGCCCTTCGACCCAACGACATTCTTGTGGGTCTCCGGGATCAGGATGCAAGAGTGCGGGAGCATGCTCTTCGCATGCTGGCGGGAGTAACGTGGAGCGCTGCGGAGCAGGTTGAACTCGCCGCCGCCTTGGAACGGCTGGCCCAGGATCCAGTCGCCCGAGTTCCACACGAACTGCTTTTGGCAGTCACTCGCAAACCGCTCCTGGAGTTTTGGCCTGTGGTAACTCGCGCACTTGCGCAGAGTGATGACTCCTGGATTCGAAACGCCGGGATCGCCGCTATCCACAGTATTCTTCAGCAGCACACGCCGGAACTTTCGGGGCCTCCTTACACACCCTGGCTCTTTCAGGAATATCTTCGGGCATTGGGGGCAAACGGGAGCAAGGAGCAGGTCGAAACCGCGAAAACCGTGATGATAAAGCTGACTGCCACTGAACGGGATTTAGCCCTCAGCGGCTTGGCCGCCCTCCTTTCGCATAAACAGACCCGCGACAACATCGCCTCACAACTCGCGTCCGCGCGTCTTTATCAGAAACTGCTTCAAGACAGCGTGGAAATGCTGGCCGCTGAAGAGCCTGCGGACCTGGCGGTCCTTAGGAACGCCGTTGCCATCGTCGCCACAGCCAAGGCTGAGCGCGCCGTTCCAAGCCTTGCTGGCGCATTGCGGTCGCGCATTCCTGCGCCGGTGCAGGAAGCTGCCATACAAGAATTGCTCGCAAAGGACCGCAACCGGGGCGCAGAGCTTATCTTACAGCGGTGGCCTCAACTCACGCCGACGCTTCGCTCTGTGGCGTTGGACCGGTTCATTGCAGTTCCGGACTTGCATCCGAAGCTGGAGAAAGCCTTGGCGGAAGGAGCTATTCACGTGTCGGAGTTCACCGCGAGCAACCGGGAAGCCCTTCGTAAACAACAAGCGCCAAGCGCCGCTTCAATTGTCTCAAAGTATCTTAAGCCCGCTGACGGCGCGCTGTCCCGACAGCAAGTAGTTCAAAAGTTCACTCCCGCTCTTGCACTGAAGGGAGACCCAGAGAAAGGGAAGGGCACCTTCCACCAGCGCCGTGCCGCATGCCATAAATATAAAGGAGAAGGGCAAGAGGTCGGTCCGGATCTGCAAAGTGTGAAAAGCAATGGCTCTGAGTATTTGCTCGTCCACTTCATTGATCCAAACCGCGAGTTGTCCTCCCGCTTCATTGCCTACGATTTAGAACTTCGTTCAGGTGAGGCGCACACAGGAATAATCGTGGATGAAAACTCTGACAGCCTCTCCATTCGCGATGCGAGCGGCCGCACGCATAAATTCGCGCGCGAGTTCGTTCATAACCTTAATGCGACAGGAAAATCTCTAATGCCTGAAGGCCTCGAGGAAGGATTAAGCTCGGAGGATGTTGCTGATCTTCTCGCGTATCTGCGTAATTAAGCGGCCTAAGATGGAGCCGCCGCCCTGGGGCGAAGTCGAATCTCACCAGGCGCACTGCTGTCCAAGTCCATCCGATGCTCTCGCGCAACATCCGCGACGAGGTTCCGCTCGTAATTGAATTCAACTCCTTTGACGCATACCGCACGCCCCGCACGGGCCTGCTCCGAAACCACCAACAGCCAAAACGGCTGGGCGGTGCTGACTTCGACAAAAGCTTCGGCTGCCATGAACCCTCCTGTGCTTCTGCCAAACCCCACTGCCTGCTAAAGGAATATGCGCAGCGCCTGTGCTTTGCGCAAATCGACTTCGGGGTTTTTCCGAGCAGTAATTGCGGCGAGAAGACAGTCTATTGCTTCTCGTATTCCCCTTTGCCAACCTTCTTTAACACGGTGAAGCCCGCGGCCTTGGCGTCGGTCACTGATAACGGCTTTAGCTTTTGGGGGGAGCTAAAGCCAGAGATGACCTTGCGCACTGGCTTTTTGCAAAGAGGACAATTCGTCAGGGTAGGGCGGCTAATCGGACGGTTCAGCGTGAACTTTCCACCACAGACCTTGCAGTCACCTTCGGTCAATTCGTATTCGTAAAACGGCATTGTTGTTTGCGCTCAGCGCGTGTGGCGATGGCGTAGATCCATGCCTGCAACGCAAAGATAATCTGCGCCCCAACCAACAGCAACGCGATCCATTGTTCCACTGTGATGAGTTCGAGAGCACGGTTAGGTTGCGACCAGTTTAATCCCAAAATTGGCCAGGCCATAATTACCCCACCCAGGCAGGGGAATAACCAGAGAATGGCAAATGTCTGGTATAAATGGTATCGCTTCAACTCAGGCGAGAGTTGGGAGGCGGCTTCTTCCTGTGGTGGGGCGCTCACGTGCTTCACAAAAAGCATTCGACTTTGACTCTGCTTTCCTTGTAAGCGGATGATTAACAAAATTCTTCAGGATGAAAACTGCGCTTCGCGTGATTATTTGGACGCTAGTCGCTGCGCTTGGCGCGTGGGCTTATCTCATCCTCGCTTTTAAGCGCGGGGAGCACATCAGCTCCGGATATATCCTCTTGGCCGCTCTCTGTTCCTATGCCATCGGGTACCGCTTCTACTCGAAGTGGGTGGCGGCAAAAGTGCTCATGCTCAATGACCGGAGGGCCACGCCTTGCGAAGTTCACGATGATGGAAAGGATTTCGTTAAGACCAACAAATGGATCGTGTTTGGCCATCATTTCGCCGCAATTTCGGGCCCTGGCCCGCTCGTTGGGCCCGTGTTGGCGGCACAATTTGGCTACTTGCCAGGCGCACTTTGGATCCTGATAGGCGTCGTGCTTGGCGGGGCTGTCCAAGACTTCGTTGTCCTTTTCTGTTCCATGCGCCGGAATGGCAAATCGCTCGGCCAAATGGCTCGAGAAGAGCTAAGCACGGTCGCCGGAGGCATTGCGACCGCAGCCATTCTCGCGATCATGGTAATCCTTCTTGCGGTGCTTGCACTCGTGGTCGTGAAAGCCCTTGCCGAGAGCCCGTGGGGCGTTTTCACCGTTGGAGCCACAATTCCGATTGCCATGCTGATGGGCGGGTACCTCCGTTTCGTGCGGGTGGGCAAAGTTCTCGAATGTTCGATTCTCGGCGTAGTTCTCCTACTTCTCGCAGTCTGGGGCGGTAAATTCGTCCATTCGGACGCCACGCTTGCGAAGTTTTTCACCATGGGCGAACTGCCTTTGGCCTACGCGGTGATCATCTACTCCCTGGCCGCGAGCGTGTTTCCTGTGTGGCTGCTCCTGGCTCCACGGGATTACCTCAGCACGTTCATGAAGCTCGGCACAATCTTTGCCCTCGTGGCCGGGGTATTCCTCGTGCTTCCGGAAATGAAAATGCCTGCGCTCACCCGATTCGTGGATGGATCCGGCCTCGTGTTTGCAGGTAGTTTGTTTCCCTTTTGCTTCATCACCATCGCTTGCGGGGCAATCTCCGGATTCCACACGTTAATCTCCAGCGGCACCACGCCCAAAATAATTACCCGCGAAGGATACGCCCGCCCGATCGGCTACGGAGCGATGCTCCTGGAATCCTTGGTTGCGATCATGGCTTTGGTTGCGGCGTGCACATTGGATCCCGGTGTTTATTTGAGCATGAACATCAAGGGCGTCGGCCCAGATGCCGCGGCCATCGCGGCGGACACGGTTCAAAAAGTGCGGAATGTCGGCTTTGACGTTTCCGTCGAGCAGATGAACGGTCTCGCCACCCAAATTGGTGAGAACTCCCTTTTTGGCCGAACGGGAGGCGCTGCAACCCTCGCCGTGGGAATGGCCCAAATCTTCGCGAAAGTCGTCGGCAACCGCTGGTTGGACCTCTGGTATCACTTCGCCATCATGTTCGAGGCCCTCTTCATTTTGACAACCCTCGACGCTGGCACCCGCGTCGGCCGTTACTTGCTCCAGGATGTTCTGGGTCGCATTTCAAAACCGCTGGGTAACACCAACTCCATGTTTGCAAACGTCCTCGCCAGCTTCCTGATCGTGGTGGGCTGGGGCTACTTTCTCATCTCCGGTGTGAAGGATCCCCTCGGAGGCATAAATTCCCTCTGGCCTCTCTTCGGAATCGCCAACCAACTCCTGGCCTCAATCGCGCTTTGCCTCGCGACAACGATCATCCTTAAGATGCAACTGGCTAACATCCCAGGCAGATCGGCCAAGGGAAAACCCATTTATGCGCTTGTCACCCTAATCCCGCTCGTCTGGTTGCTCGCCGTCACAATGACTGCTGGGCTCCAGAAGATCTTCCATCCCGATCCGCGAATTGGATTTCTATCAAACGCCGCCGCTTTGACTGAGAAACTGCCCGGCCTAGAAAAGGCGGTCGAAGCAGCGCGCCAGGTTGGCGGTGCGGAAGCCATCGCTGCTGCTGAGAAAGCGGTGCGCGTGAACCGAGCCCTTCATTTCAATCAAGCCCTGGACGCAGTGGTCGCCGCTTTGTTCCTGGCCCTTGTTGGTTGCATTGTGGCGCTGAGCGTCAGTGAATGGGTTTTGTTGATAGCGCGCAAACGCCTGGCTCTCTTGAATGAGTCCGAGCCGGTCTGGCTGCCAGAATACGCGATAGCTGAATCGAAGCCACTCAACGCTCTCGCCTGGCTCAGCCTCGCGTTCTTGCTTTTAAAAGAACTCTCAGGTGAGGCCGCAACGGCACGAGCGGCTGAGCGTATCTCTGTCTGCCAGTGCGATCCTGTCCAAGGTGGGGATGCATACCAAACCGCGTTAAGGGAGCGTTACCGCACCATCCGTAACTGTTGCTAAGATGAAGATTGGGCTTTATGGCGGATCGTTTGATCCCGTTCATCTTGGGCACTTGCTCGTGGCGCGCGCTGCGCTTGAGGAAGCGCACCTCCACCGCTTGCATTTCATCCCGGCAGCCCAATCCCCATTCAAGCCAGGGCGGCAGGTTGCGCCTGCCGAAGTGCGCCTGCGGATGTTGCGGCTGGCCTTAGCCGGCGAGACACGGTGCGTGGTCGATGAGCAAGAGATTCTGCGGGGCGGGATTAGTTACACCATCGACACCGTGCGTGCTTACCGCACCCAATGGCCGCAAGCCGAGTTTTACTACCTGATCGGAGCCGATCACGTGCCTCTTCTGCCGAAATGGCGCCAAAGCGAGGAACTCGCGGCCCAACTCAAATTCCTGGTCATACCTCGACCTGGTGAAACTATGGCTGAATTTCCCGCGCCTTTTCATGGCGTGTATCTGAAGGGCGTGCCAATCGGTCTCTCCTCCTCAATGGTTCGGGAGCGGGTTCACAACGGTCAGGCGATCGACCATTTGACGCCGAAAGCCGTCGCTGCGGTCATTCGGGACAAGAGACTTTATCTTTAAGCTGTTTTCAGGCATCTTTTCCCCAGAGATGGACTCCACCAAATTGGCAGAACTCTGCCGGGAACTCGCGGACAACCGGAAAGCAGAGGACTTGATCGTCTTAGACCTGCGCAAGCTTTCCTCGATTACTGACTATTTCGTGCTTTGCTCAGGCACCAGTGAGCCTCATCTCCGCGCGATCGTGGACGAAATCACCGAGACACTCGCAAAGGATCACGGTCTCAAGCCTCGCTCAGAAGGAATTCGCAGCGCGTCTTGGGTCGTCTTGGATTATTTCGACGTTCTTGTGCATGTGATGCGCAAAGACGTGCGCGAGCACTACAACCTGGAATCTCTCTGGGGCGACGCGCCAAAGCTTGTGCCGGGCGGAGCAGGGGAGACCAAACCCACAGAAGCTAAACCCAAAGCTGCAAAAAAGAAGACCCAGACTAAAAAGCCTGGGTCTCGCGCGAAAAAAGTTGCCGAAGATTAAGCCGTCTTGGGCGGCGTGTCGTTCGAGGTCTGAAGCATATCTTCGACGACCCGACGAAAGTCTTCCAGACCGGTTGCAGGGATGATGATGGTATCCCGACGCCCGTTCACATCTTCCGTGATGCGCAGGAAACGCCCGCGCGGATTCTCGCGCAGGGAAAAGACAAAGGTCTTCCGTTCTATCTGGATCTTATCGCTGCGAAGTGTGTCCTCCGCAACCGGCGCTTGTTTTGGCCCGCCGTAACCATGACTGCCCTGACCCGAGTGGCCGTTGAAGCCGTTCCGATGGCCGAAGGACGATGGACGTTCGTTCGATATCATATTCCAATTTACATCACGGATGCCGAATTGCATCCGTCACTTTGTGCATGCTTATTGCCCTCGCCCGACCATCAATTCCGGAACATCTGCATGTTGTAGCGACCGGTGGACGGTGAGGACGTTAACGTCCAATAATACACCAGAACCCCAACTAAAGCGAGCAAATTTATACCTTGAGAGACGCCGTGCCAGCGTCCAAACGACTTCTTCGCCTCAAGCTTCTGAGCTGCCGTGGTTTGCACCGCATGCATGCGCAAATGCAAATCCTTGAGCTTAGGCTGGATGTAACTGCCTGAGGCCCATCCTACAACCAACAACGCCGCCAGCAGTCCCGCCAGTCGCTTATTGATTGGGCGTCCCGAATAGAAATACTCCACCCCAAGATGCACCAGGGCCAGGATCCCGCACCACAAAAGAGCATCGAAATATCGAGAGAGAATCACTTGGGCTGCCGCGCCTGCATACGGCCTGCCGAGCAACTGCAGCATCTCTGTCGAGAAAAAACCTGGGCCCACCGCAAGCGTGAAAAACACCATGCTCCCGAGCCATACGCTTGCGTTCAATAACCCGAGGAATCGAACTATGGTAGCCACAATGCGATTTCTGCCAGAGTCGCTCACGGAACCAAAGCATTTTCCCGGCCCTCCGGAGGTTTGCCGTCTGTTCGCGATTGATGTTTCCGCGAGACCGCTTTAATCCAATGGGCCTGATCATGCCAAAGCCTCCGAAGACAAAGCAGCATTACGCTCCAGCTTCCCCTGGGTTTGCCGCTGGCAAACGCGAATGGGATATGGTCCTGGAGCGCGCGAGGAAACGTGCTCCCGCCTTTTTCGAATCCACGGAGTACAAGCGCCTGGACCCGCATGACACCGCCCTGACCACTGTGGTGATCCGCCACTTTGGTGAGTATCTCCTGAAGTTGCAGCGAAACGCCTCGCTCTTTCCCGACAACGCCAAGCATAAGAAGGAACTGCAGCAATGCTATGACCTCGTGGAGGAATTGAGCGGGAGCCCGGACTCGGAGGTTCGCGGTCTCATTACAAACGAGATCTTTTTTGCCGTCCGCAAAGGCGACCCGATAGAAGAGGATATTTTTAAGGGTCTTAAACCTCGCTCTCGTGAGCTGTTTAACTCCCGCGCAAGATGAGTTTGCCTTCGGCCGCGAAACGTCATGCGGAGTTGGCGGACGAAATCCGCCGCCACGACTACGCTTACTACGTTCTGGCTCAACCGAGCATCACGGATCCGGAGTACGATCGGCTCTATCGCGAGCTGGTCGAGCTGGAGAAGGCGCATCCCGAACTGATTACTCCCGAATCCCCGAGCCAGCGCGTCGGCGGACAACCTTTAACTGAGTTCACCTCGGTGCGTCACCTTGCCCCGATGATGAGCCTGGACAACACCTATTCTCAGGAGGAGGTCCGCGCATTCGTCGTTCGGCTTCAAAAGCTTTTGCCGAACGAGCCGCTCTCCTGGACCCTTGAGCCCAAGGTCGATGGCGTCGCCATCAACCTCCGGTATGAAAATGGGCGATTTGTGCTTGGCGCAACGCGGGGCGACGGGACAACCGGTGATGACATCACAGAAAACCTGCGGACGATCCGATCCATCCCCCAGCTTCTCCGAGGCAAAGATGTTCCTCAAATCCTCGAGGTGCGCGGCGAGGTTTACATGCCGAAAGCCGGTTTTGCCAAATTGAACGCGGAGCGCATCGCGGCGGGCGAGGAGCCCTTTGCCAACGCCCGCAACTCCACGGCCGGATCACTCAAGCAACTAGATCCGCGCATCACAGCGAAGCGCCCTTTGCAGGTGGTCATTTACGGAACCGGCAAAGTTGAAGGCGCCGCGCCTCTCCTGCACCATGACCGGATCGAATGGCTGAAGGCGCTCGGGTTTAGAACCCCTGAACGTGTTTGGGTCTGCAACGCTTTCGAGGAGCTGGTCGCCGCCATCGAGGAGCTGGATCAGCTTCGAAAAGGTTTCGCTTACGACACCGATGGCGCTGTCATTAAGCTCAATGCTTACCCGTTGCGCGACCGCCTGGGCGCCACGGCAAAAGCTCCGCGTTGGGCCATTGCCTATAAATACAATCCCGAGCAGGCGGAGACCCGTCTGCGCGACATCAGCATCCAAGTTGGCCGGACCGGCGCATTAACTCCGGTTGCTGAGCTTGACCCCATTTTCCTGGCAGGAAGCACCATTTCACGCGCAACCCTTCACAACGAGGAGGAGCTGCGGCGCAAAGATATTCGCATTGGTGACACGGTGATCATTGAGAAAGCCGGCGAGGTCATTCCGGCTGTGGTTCGCGTGGTGCTTGAAAAACGCACTGGCGAAGAACGCCAGTTTGTTTTCCCACGCGAATGTCCTGTTTGCGGCAGCCAAGTTGCCAAAGTCTCCACCGGATCAGGCGGTGAAGCTGGAGCGGTCTTGCGCTGTGTTAATCTCGATTGCCCCGCGCAAATTGCCGGTCGCATCGCGCACTGGTGTTCCCGTGGCGCGATGGACATTGAAGGGGCAGGGGATGTGCTCGTGAACCAGCTCGTGGCGAGCAGCCTCGCTCACGATGTGGCGGATCTTTACTGCCTTACCCTCGAGAAGCTTACCAGCCTCGAGCGAATGGGAGAAAAGTCTGCGCGCAACCTGCTCGACGGGATCGAGCGCAGCAAAGACCGCGAATTCTGGCGTGTGCTTTTTGGTCTGGGGATTCTGCACGTTGGGGCTGGGGGTGCAAAAGCCCTGGCACGCCACTTCCGCTCGATAGATCAATTGCGAGTAGCCTCCGCGGACGACCTCCTGAAGGTCAATGAGATCGGCGAAATTATCGCCCAAAGTGTCTCCACCTGGTTCTCCGATGCCCGCAATCAACAACTGATCGCCCGCTTGCAGGAAGCGGGCGTGAAGATGCAATCGACCGAACCCGCGACCGCCGGAACTCTGCCTCTGAGCGGCCTCACGTTCGTCCTCACCGGGACGTTGCCCACTCTGAAAAGGGAGGAAGCCGCTGCACGAATAGAATCTTTAGGAGGCAAGGTTTCGGGCAGCGTGAGCAAGAAGACCAACTACCTTCTCGCTGGTGAGGACGCGGGATCCAAACTCGAGAAGGCTCAAACGCTCGGGGTGAAAATCATCAATGAGGCAGAATTTTTGGCGCTAACAACGCCCACCTAATTGCCAAGGTCCAAGCGAGCTAAGTAGGCCGCCCGATCTGTTTAGTTGCTCCCGACCAGCTCCACCGAACTGCTCAACACCCAACCTGATCTGCCGCGGTCGTCCTGCACTTCAACCCAATCGCTCTTCCGACCCGTTACTTTTAACTCGTGGCCATCTGCGACTGTAAAACCCACCTGCGACTCCTCAAGTGGCCCGTGACGGACAGCCGTTTCGTTCGCCACAGCCACTGCTTGCATGCTCTTATAGTGCCGAACCACCCACACACAATGCGCAGCTGACGCCACAGCAACGATGGCCAACAATCCTCCGGCTAAGGACTTCTCTGCTTTTCCTTTTCGAGCTGCGATAATTTGCACTCCGCAAAAGATCCACACAGCTACCGTGAGCAGCAACGCCGCTTCCAATGGTCGCATGAACGGCGTTGCGCTAAAAGTTGCAGCCACGGAGCGGGCCTGTTTCTTTTCCACTGCTTCCCGCGCCTGACGTAGATTCGCACGGATTGCGCCATCACGGGGGTTTAGTCGCTGCGCTCGCAGATAATGGGCGACCGCGCGCCCGACTTCCTCCTGCCGGTAGAACGCATTGCCAAGGTTAAAATGAACCGCGGCTGAGGAGCCATTTTGTTGAATCAATCGCTCATACAACCGCGCCGCTTCAGCGTAATCCTTCTGCTCGTACGCGCGATTCGCCTGGTCGAACAATGCCTGAGCTGAGCGCTCCGCCGCGTGGCAACTCCACGACAGCAGGAAGAGGAAAACCCATCGCGTCACCATTTTCGAAAGCCGCTTTCGTTTCCTCTGCTCCAAGCTGCCAAAGCGCCAAAGGCCTTCTCCGCGCGATTTGCGACACCATTTAACTCCTCCGCGGTGCTCGCGCCGCTGTAACGGGCAGCATCGCACAGCGCGAACAGTTGGCTCAATTCGGAGCACAGCTCCGCAGGGGCGCCGCGCCCAACGAGCAACTCAACATCACTAGGCGTCACTGCAGAACTGTTGCGGTCAAGCGCCGTTCCCAAACGCTCCTGCAGTCCACGGAACAAAGCCAGGTAGAAGCCGCTGTGATCATTCTGCCCCGCCCGCGACCGCATCTCGCGAACGGCCTCCTCCATTTCCTTTTCCCTACTTTTCTTCCGCCACCCTGTCGGCGAGCCGCTGCGCTGGGCACGTTGCCAAATCACAGTCGCAAGCCAGGCTGCTAAAGGGATCCCTTGCAGCGCCCAGACCCAGGATGGTATTCGCAACGCGGCGGGAGTGATCGCTGCCCCTAGGTTGGATTTGATGTGCCGAATGTCGCGTTCAGCCTTGGGCTCTCCTTCCTCTGTAACTGCTCTCGGTAACGAGGTGGAATTCACCGCGCCGGGCAAGACGCGGATCGGTGTTTCCGCCGTGCGGACAGTTTGATATTTCTTTGTCTCCGGATCCAGGAAAGAGAATTCCAGCGACGGAATTATGCGGGCTTTGGCGCTTAATGGCGCCACCGCATACTCAAAAACTTTTCGGCCGGACAAACCGAGTTCGTCACCAAGCTCAACTCTGCTGTTTGGAGGGTACACCTGAAAATCGGCCCATTTAAGCTCTGGGAGCCGAACGCCTGCCAACGACCCGCGGCCCTCCACGACAACAGTAAGCGTTATCGGATCACCAGCCGTCACATTGGTCGTGGAAGCGTTCGCCTGGATTGAGAACTGGCCAATTGCGCCCGAGAAAGTAGGTGGCGCGCCCGCGGGCGGTGGAAGAGCCTTCACCTTGACAGCCTCCGCCGTCAGCTCAACAGCCTTTTTCTCAAATCGCCCGAAGATATCATCGAAGTCCGCGAAAATATCGAACGGATCGTTGTTTCTCCGCGTTGCGGCCTGCCCGAGCCGAAGCACCATTGCCAAGGTTGCGGGACCCAGCTCAAGCTCGCCCGCTTTCGCCGCGCTCGCGCTCATGCGGAAGCCCACCACCTCGAAAAGTGTGTTCTGAATAGTAGTCGTGGTCTTTGGCGGGCTCTCCACTCGTTCGTGAATTGTGAAGCCGTCACCTTTGATCTGCGGATGCTGTATCTGCTCCCCGCGCCTAGCGACGTAATACAGCTCGATCGTCAGCGGAAACACTTCCCCCACGTACACATCCCTGCTCGGCGGGATGATCTTCATGAACGCCATCTGCAACCGACCGGTGTCCCCGCCAGTGACTCGCAATGTGGCGGGTTGAGTCCGAAACGTTTGCCCCTGCGCGTTGACCGTGAACGAAGGAATTGTGTACTCCCCCGGAGCGGACGCTGCGACTTGATAGTTATACGATGTGGTCCGGCTCATCGCCCCGTTCACTGCCGTCACTTGCGTTCCCTGCCCCAGGAAAGCCATTCGCAAACCAGGAACCTGCGGGATCGGAGGAGCCCCGCTGGGCGCAACATCCCGATATTGAACGCTTAGGCGCGCTGTCTCGTAGGTGGTAATCGTTGCCCGGTCAAATATGACGTCAACGCCGGCGCCGATCACAGCAGCACGGGTGATCAAAAGCACAACAAGGAACCAAAAGCCCCGCGCCACCATCACCAATCCTTCCGTTCAGCGTTCTGGCGGGGACGTTCCTTCTCCGGGGCTCCGGGGCGAAAGACCATCGTGCGCTCCTCGTTGCGTTGCGCTTCCAGCAGTTGTTTCGCTTGTTCAGGCGTCATTTTCCCCATCATGGCTCCAGCAGTTTGCTGGGATGATCCACCTTCTCTTGGTTGCCCATTCTGCTGCTCCTTTTCTGCCCCGGAGGGCTTTTGCGCTGTTTTTGGATCAGGCTTGTCACCCGGTTGCTCTTTCGGTTCGTCTTTGGGCTGTTGTTCCTTGGATTGCTTCGATTGCTGCTCTTTTTTCTGCCCTGCAGAATCCTGCTGCTGCTGCTTGTCCGAGCCTTCCTGACTGTCTGATTGATTCTGCTGCTTCTGATTTTCCTCGCCCTGTTGCTGGTTGTCTTGTTTCTGCTGGTCCTGCTTCTGATCTTTCTCTTTCTGGTCCTTGTTCTCGTCCTTTTGATCAGATTTGTTCTGCTGCTGATTTTGCTTCTTTAACTCCTCAAGCCGCCGCTGGACCAACTCTCTGTTATGCTTCGCATCCGCGTCCTCGGGGTCCAGCTTCAACGCCGAGTCGTATTGCTTCAACGCCTGCTCCCAAACTGGAATTGTTTTTTGCGGATCGCCCGCTGATTCACCCAAGCGGAACAACGAATTGCCCGCGTTGTAGTACGCTCTTTCCTGAATCTTGAGATCCTTCGCCACCGTGGCCGCATTGAAGTGCTTGAACGCTGCGTCAAACGAGCCTGCCTTAAAGGCCGCCGCTCCAGCGTTGTAAGCCAAGGTTGGATCCCCAGGACGCTCCGCCAGCAGCGTTTCGTAGTTTTTTTGGGCCTCTGCGTATGCTCCATTATTATAAGCGCGCTGTGCTTCCCGTTTCGAAGCAAGCGCGGCCGGAACAGACCAGTTCCAAACCGCCAATAGCATGGCCCATAAAGCCGCTTGTTGTGCGCCACTGATGCGCGCAATACTCCTTTTCCGCTTCCCGCGCTCAGGCAGCATGATCTCAACCAGCAAGAGAACGATCCCAAGCGCGAGTGGGATTTGGAACCGCTCCTTCCATTGGCGCACCAGTCGATCGGTTGTTTCTGTGGTTGGCATGCTGGCGAGCCCCCGCTCATGCAGGGCTTGCATGGCGTTTGCGCCCTGAAGGGGAACGTAAAAGCCGCCGCCCACTTTCGCAATCTCCCCCAACAACTCCTCATTCAATCGCGACTTCACGACGTTCCCTTGCTCATCCTTCAAGTAAGTCATGGCGCCGCGCTGATCCTGCACCTGAATCACGTGCCCCGCGGGGGTTCCAACGCCAACCGTGAAAATCCGCACCCCCTTGCGCGCTGCATCTTCGGCTGCGGCCACCGCATTTTCCTCATGAGCTTCGCCGTCGGTGATCAGGATCAACGCCCTATGGTTGCTCTCCTCCTTTTTAAAAGCCTCAAGCGCGGTCTCGATCGCCGCGCTCATGATGCTGCCCCCTTCGGGGATCAGCCCCGGTTCAAGGATTTCGACGCTCTGCCGGAACGCTTCTTCATCCAGTGTTAATGGGCATTGAAGAAAAGCTGTCCCCGCAAACGCGACTAATCCAAGCCGATCACTCTTGCTCAACCGAGCCAAATCAAAGGCCGCTAGCTTGGCTCGAGTAATCCGATCTGGCGCGACATCCCCCGCGAGCATGCTTTTGGAGACATCGATTGCGACGATGACGTCCCGTCCAACCTGCACAGATTCTTCCCAGCCATAACCCCACCGAGGTCGAGCGAGCGCAAAGAACAGCGACGCCACTGCAAGGGTTACAAGCCAGAACCGAAGAATCTGGATCCGATGGGACACCCCGAACATGAGCGTGTCCAGCAGTCGGCTATGGACGAATTGCTCAATAAGACGCTGCTTCTTCCTCCAGCAAAGCCAGAAGAACAAACCCAGCAGCGGCGTGCCGATAAAGAGCAACCAAAGGATCTGCGGATGCGCGTAGTTCATGGCAATCGCCTCCAGACCGTTTGACCAAGGATCACTTCCAGCAGCAGGAGAAACAACCCACCCAGGAGAAACCAATGGAAAAGCTCGTGATAACGCTGCCGCTTTCGCATCACAGCTTCCGTTTTCTCGAGCGCATCAATCTGGGCGTAAATCTCCCGCAGCTTCGCGCTGTTATCGGCTCGATAATACTTCCCGCCAGTCCGATCAGCTATCTTTCGAAGGACCTCCTCGTCGATCTGAACCTCCTGCTGCACATATTGCCGCCTTCCGAACACATCCACGTATGGCACCAAGGCCATCCCATGCGTTCCCACTCCGATCGTGTAAACCTTAACACCCAGGGTCTCCGCCGCCTCTGCGGCTGTCAGTGGAGGCACCTTTCCTGAATTGTTCACACCGTCCGTCATCAGGATCACGATCTTACTCTTTGATCTGAGATCTTTGACCCTGTTCAACGCTGCTGTTAAACCCGATCCAATAGCCGTTCCATCCTCAACCACTCCCAACTGCAGCCGCTCCAGGTTCTTCAATAAAAAGTCGTGGTCGAGCGTTAGTGGCCCGGCAACATAAGCGCGGCCAGCAAACGCCACTAAGCCTATTCTGTCGCTCGGACGCCGGCGAACAAAGTCCTGCAGAACACTTCGGGCAATAGTCAGTCGATTCACTCGTGCGCCTTTAAGCTCGAAGTCCTCGGCGGCCATGCTCGTGGAGACATCGAGCGCAATGACAATATCAATGCCACTCGCGGTGATCTTTTCCTCACCTTCGGGTAACTGCGGGCGCGCCAAAGCGACAATCATTAAGGCAACGCTCAACCATCGCATCCTCCGCAGCAACGCGCCTCGGGTGGAGTGGGTTAACCCAGTGATCCCTTTTACCAGATTTACGGAGGAATAAACGAAGGCCGCTGAGGTTCCTTGCTTCCCTTTAAGCCATGCGAGCACTGGCAGCAAAACCAGCAGGGCCAACCAATATGGGTTCGCAAAACTCATTTACTGTGGGGCTCCGCTGAGTGCGGTTCGCCGAGGCTCGATGGTTGCGCCGTCTCCTCCACGAGCGTCACTGCTGTGCGATGAAGCGCTTCCAACTCACCACGTGCAGGGGAATGCCGGGCGAACTTCGCGAGGTCGCATTGCTCAAGAAAGTCCGCCAGCGCTTGTTTATGGGAGAGGCTCAAGGCGCTGCTCGCCCGCAACTCCTCCAGAAACTCTTCGGTCGTCCTCTCTGGCGCATGCAAGGCAAAACGCTCTTCAAGGTACCGTCGGGCGATGTTTGAAACCTCAGTGCAAAAGCGCTCTGGCTCGTCAATGTGCGCGAGCGCTCCTCGCAATAACTCCAGCGCCCGCCGGTGAGCGGGGATGAGCAACTCACCAGGATTCTTTCGCGGCCTCTTCTGCCACAACCTCCATGCAAACCACGCGATAATGACACCTGCCAGAACGCCGCCCGCAATTATCGCCCAGAGCATATAGTCGGGCAGGGGAATGGCCTCCTTAATCGGGCGAATGTCCGACTCAAGCACGTTGCTGCTGGGCGGCGCGTTGCTGACGATCACTGCTTTGTTCGCGCCGTATGAGCGCGCCGCAATTAAGGCGGTGCAAATGAAACCAAGCCTCATCTTCGCCGCGCCCCCGCGTGATGCGCCCTTTGCTCACGCACATCAAAAAAACGCGTGAGCGTCGTGGCGTAGTTCTCCTCTGTTCGCAACCTGATGAAATCTATGTTCGAAGATGCAAACACACGCTTCAGCTCAGCCGCTGCCCGCCGCTGCCTTTCGGCAAAGGCAGCGCGCTTCCGTTCGTCTCCGGTGTTTACCTCCACCAACTCTCCCGTTTCCGCATCCTTCAGAACGAGATAACCAACCGCCGGCAGCTCAAACTCAAATTTGTCCGTCACCTGGATTGCGACCAGATCATGCTTCCGGTTTGTCTGTTTAAGAATGCGTGAGGATGAGTGGGCAAAGCTCTCGGATATCATACTTCGCCATGCGCCCGTTGTTCCCCGGGATATGGTTTGACCGAGGAAATCGGAAATCACAATGACAATGGATCTGTGCGGCAAAACTCGGAGCGTGAACTCGAGCGCCACGTTTAAATCGGTTCCGGGCTTCTCCGGCTCGAAAAACAGGATCTCCCGAATGACGCGCAACACATGCCGGCGGCCCTTGCCTGGTGGAATGAATTTCTCCACTCCCTCCGTGAATAACACGAGACCTACTTTGTCGTTGTTGCGGATCGCGGAAAACGCGAGCACGGAAGCCACCTCGGCGGCCAACTCTCGCTTGCTCTGCTTGCCTGAACCGAACAAGCCTGACCCGCTGAGGTCAACGGCCAACATCACGGTCAGCTCCCGCTCCTCAACGTATTTCTTCACGAAGGGATGGTTCATTCGCGCCGTCACATTCCAGTCAATGCGCCGCACATCATCCCCAGGCTGATATTCCCGCACCTCCTCAAAGTTCATCCCTTGGCCCTTGAAGACGCTATGATACTGCCCAGCCACTCGCTCATTCACGATGCGGCGTGTGCGCAATTCGATCTGCCGAATTTTCTTTAATATCTCGCGAGGTATCATCGCTGGAGCAATGTTTACGGCACCGGCAGCTCGTCAAAAATCTTCTGCACAATCGTTTCAGAAGTTTTTTCCTCCGCCTCCGCTTCATACGTCACGGTGACGCGATGCCGCAGCACATCCATCCCAATGCTCTTTACATCCTGCGGCGTGACATAACCTCGCCCTCGAAGAAACGCATGCGCCTTCGCGCTCAACGTCAGCGCAATCGTGGCCCGAGGCGAAGCCCCCAATGAAATAAACTCCCGCACCTTGATCTTATAGCTCTCTGGATCTCGTGTCGCGCACACCACGTCGACGATGTAATCCTTCACCTTGTCATCGATGTAGATCTCATTGATCACCGCCCGGGCATTCAGAATCTCCTTCGCGTCAATAACTTTTCGCAACGTCGGCGCGGGGCCTGTGCGCCCCATCAAATCAAGAATCTGCCGCTCCTCCTCTCGGTTGGGGTAGCTGATCTTCAGCTTGAGCATGAATCGGTCAACCTGCGCTTCCGGCAAAGGATACGTTCCTTCCTGCTCGATTGGATTCTGCGTCGCGAGAACCAGGAACGGCTCCTCCAACTTAAAAGTTTGATCCCCAATCGTGACCTGCTTTTCCTGCATCGCTTCGAGCAAAGCGCTCTGCACCTTCGCCGGCGCGCGGTTGATCTCATCCGCGAGCACCAGGTTACCGAAGATCGGTCCGGGTCTTGTCGTGAAGCCCCCCGACTGCGGGTTGTAAATCTGCGTCCCCACCACATCCGCGGGCAGCATGTCCGGCGTGAACTGAAGCCGGCTGAATTTCAGATCCAAGGCTGCGGCAAGGGATTTCACCGCCAATGTCTTTGCGAGTCCTGGAACCCCTTCAAGCAGCACATGCCCGTTCGTCAGGAGCCCAATGACCAGGCGCTCGAGCAGATAACGCTGCCCGACGATGACCCGATTCAACTCTCCCAGCAGCGGCTGCACAAATGCGCTCGCCCTTTGGACTTCCTCATTAATGGCTGTGATGCTCATGCTTCTTCGCGATGCTTAAAAGACAGCAAACCCAAGAACCTGTTCGAGCGCAAGCGAACCGATAGCTACCGTAGTGGCGGGATGGGCCGCTCCTTTTCTGCGCAGCAATGTCCTACAATGGGACGACGACGCCTCCTTTTCTTTCCTCCCAAGTCTCCGTCAGATATTCCATTTGCCTGCGTCAAGGGACCTAGTTAGAGAGAGTCCCACACCCTTGATCGCGGTGTGCAAATGCTTGAGGTCGCAAAGCATATTATGGTTGGAGTGCTCCACGAAGAGGAAGCCCCTCTCGTTCAGGCAGCCTTTGCCCATCGGCGCTCATGCACCGTCACACTCCTTCAAGGGCATCGTGAGTTCGTTCGGGCGGCCCTGAAGCTCAACCGTCGCGAGGCTCCCTGCATCTGCATTTTCCGGCAGGAGGTTGCAGTTGGCCCAGCTATTGATCTGGTGAAGCTTCTCAAGAACAAACCATTCTTAAAGCGGATGTGTCTTGTCGTGCTTATCCCCACCCCTGACGCAAGACGAATAGAAGCGTTGTACGAATTGGGGGTCAATTCAGTGGTCGTCGTGCCACACGATGCGACTGTAGCCGGTCCATTGTGGGAGGAAATCGCCACCTATTGGACAAACCCCATGGTGGCCCGACCAACTCATTTCAATCCAATCACCCGCAGCCCAAGCCAGCTTCCGGCTCCAGAATTTCCAGACGAGGACTAAAACTCCCCAGACGTAGAAATCCGCCGAAGCAAAAGTAAAAGGCCGCCGGAGTAAAGCCAGCGGCCTGGTTACAAACCCCGATTCGTTCCCAACTATTTCATAGGTGAGTAATCCGTGGGAACGAGGATTTCCGATTTCACTCCGCCTTGTGCGGTCAGCGATCCGCCCGCTTTTTCTTCCGACGCTTTCAATGCTTTCTTCCAGTTCTCGTCGTTGCGAAAGGCATCAAACGACTTCTTCCGTGCATCATCGCTCTTGTGAGCGAGAAAATAGAGCAGCGTGTTGTCAGCGCCCGGCTGCCCAGCCATTGGTTTGAGGTAAATGACGTTCTCCATCCCATGCTTCTCGAATAGCTTCACCGTATGATCACGGAAGCGGGCGTGAAGGGTTTCGATTTTCCCCGGCGCCGCTGTGTAGGTTCGAAGCTCAAAGGTGCGGGGCTCTGCACTCTTGGTTATCTTCGGGGCAGGGGAGTAGTCCGTTGGTTCGTAAAACACCGAGGTCACTTTTGCCACGAGCTTGCCGTTCTCTTCGGACTTTTTCTGAGCCGCCTGCCAATCCGGGTCAGCGAAGAACGCCTTCCAGGACTTGGAAGCCGCTTCCCTGCTTGGGTAGCCAAGCAGATAAATCATCTTGTTCTCTTTGTTATCAACGGGAACCCAGTAGCCGACGTTCTCGATGCCATGCTTCTCGAACAACTTGAGGGTGTGCTTTCTGAACCTTGCGTTCAGATCCTCTAGCTTTCCTTCGGGAGCCCAATAGGTCCGTATTTCGTAAACCTTGCTCGCTTCTGCTGCGGAAGCCACAGCAACCATGGCCAACGCAGCCACAGTTGATAAAACCACTTGCATCAACTTCATAAATGTAAGCCCAAGGCCCATTTGAGGCGCTTGCGGGATGCCACCGTTCTAAGCGCTCGGAGGCCCCGCTGCAAGCTTCTGCCAGCATCAATTCTGCTCATATTCCTCTTTGCGAACGCCGCAATGCGGCCTTTCCTCTTGCGTCCTCCTCTCGTTGCGGCAGTCTTGCCATGGTCGCCAACTCCGCATGAAAGATGAGCCTATAAAAGTCCTCCTCGTTGAGGACTCTCCAGCCGAAGCTGAGGCTCTCCTGGCTATTCTTGAGAGTGTGCGCAATTGCCGGTTCACCGTTCAAACAACCCATTCAGGCGCAGAAGCCGCTGCTGCTCTCGACTCCCATGAGTTCGATGTGGTTCTCCTGGACATCGCCTTCTCTCCGCAAGGTTTGAAAGGCGTTCCTGAGCTTCATGCTAAAGCTCCGCTGCTTCCCGTGATCATCGTCAGCGCAGTCGAGGACGATTCTCTCGCGATTCAAGCAGCCCGGATGGGGGCGCAGGACTACCTCGTCCGCTCGGAGATGAACCCCCATCTACTCGACCGCGCCATTCGATACGCCATCGAGCGGCATCGCTCTGAAGCTGCTCTCCTTCAAGCGCAGGAAAAATACCGGAGCATTTTCGAGCACACCGTTGAAGGGATCTTCCAAACCACACCGCAGGGCCAATACATCAGCGCCAATCCAGCGCTGGCGCGGATTTACGGCTATGATAGCGCCGAAGCTCTCATGGCTGGCATGCAGAACATTGGCAGCCAACTCTACGTCGAGCCCACCCGCCGCGCTGAGTTCATCGCGCTGATGGAGAAGCACGATGTCGTCCGCGGTTTCGAATCACGCATCTATCGCAAAGACGGCAGCATCATCTGGATTTCGGAAAACGTTCGCGCTGTCCGCAATGCGCAGGGCCGCATCGAATACTACGAAGGAACCGTTGAGGACATAACCGAGCGCCGCCAAAGCGAGCAACGTCTCCGCGACTCCGAGGCCCTCTACCATTCCCTGGTTGAAACCCTTCCGCAGAACATCTTCCGCAAAAACCTGCAGGCCCAGTTCACTTTCGCGAATACAAACTTCTGCCGCATCCTCGGCCGCAAGCTTGAGGACATCCTTGGGAAAACGGATTTCGATTTCTTCCCTCCCGAACTCGCGGCCAAATACCAGCAGGACGATCACAAGATCATTGAGACCGGCAAGAGCCTCGAAATCATCGAGGAGCACAAAACCTCGGGCGGCGAATCTCTTTACGTCGACGTTGTCAAAACTCCCCTTTTCGACGCGCAAGGGAACATTATTGGCCTCCAAGGAATCTTCTGGGACATCACTGAGAAGAAGCGCGCCGAGGAAGCTCTAAAAGCCGCCAACCTGGAGATCGCCCGCAGCCGGGAAGAACTGCGCGCTCGAAATAACGACATGCAGGAGGATCTGAAGATGGCCCGCGAAATTCAGCAGGCAATTCTCCCGCAGCAATACCCATGCTTCCCGCTCCTGAATTCAAGCGATAGCGCCCTTCAATTCTGCCATCGCTACATGCCTGCCGGCCTGGTGGGTGGCGATTTCTTTAACATTCGCGCGCTCTCGGACTCCCGGGCGGCCATTTTTATCGGGGATGTCATGGGACACGGGGTCCGGTCGGCGCTAGTCACAGCCATTCTTCGCGCGCTCGTCGAGGAACTCACAGAAATCGCAAAGGATCCTGGTGAACTGCTGGCACAAGTGAACCGCGACCTCCGCGCCATCCTCAAGCAAACGGGCACACCGCTTTACACAACGGCCGTTTACCTCATCATCGACCTGGACCGTCGCGAACTCGTCTTCGCGAACGCAGGGCACCCGCGGCCGCTCATGCTCCATCGCGGAACAGGTCACTGCGAGCTGCTGGCCAACGACAGCCGCAAATCGCATCCAGCTTTGGGGCTTCTGGACGATGTTCAATACACAGTCACGCGACGCACCATCGCAGATGGCGATCTCATCCTGCTCTACACCGACGGTGTGCTCGACGTGGATGGTGACCAGGAACTTTCGCCTGAATGGCTCGCCCAGCAAGTCGCCCGCCGTTCCGATGCGGATGCAAATGCAATCTTTGACGAAGTTCTCCAGGAAGTCCGAGAGGTTTCGCATAAAGGCGAGTTCGAGGATGATGTCTGCCTTGTCGGCATGGATGTGCGATTGCAACCAGCGCCGTCGCGCCGTCGCCGTTCAGCCCAGAAAATTGTTCAGCCTTAATCGGTCGAAAAACTCTTGCCTTTGCAAGGCGTTGTTCCGTAACTTGAAATGACGCGAGCGGTTTAATTTATCTATGCACCCTTTGAAACGTGAGTTTTTGGATTTGTTTCGTAACTCCGGCTGGAGCCAGGCTGAAGCTGCCCGCCGCCTCGGCATGACGCGCGGCGGCGTCAACGGCATCGTGACGCGCGAAACCGTTCCGAGCCTCGCCACTGTTAAACTCTTCCGACTGGTTCTGCAAAACGACCGCCCTGGCATCAAGCTGCCCAAGCCCAACGCTGAAGCGAGCGAGCTGGAGAATCTGCCGCCTGTCTCAGAAAAGTGGATCCAACCACTTCTCGACGACATTCGCTTGGTAAAAGAAGAGAAGCGCAATGAAATGATCCGTTGCATCCGCCAAATCGTCCGCCTCTTCCAAGCTTAACCTTACTGGAGAAGCCGGGACGCACCCAAGCGACAGCGAGAGAGCAATCTCTCCTGTGATTCCTCCTTTCCTGCCCTTCGGCTTCGTGGTTTGGGTATCTGTTCTGGTTTACTGAGTGTGCGCAACACTGCCTAACTTTGCGGCGAATAATGCTTGGCGGCGCAACGCTCCCTGTGGTTAAACCAACGCACTCACACGCTTATGGGAGCTGGCCCTGAACATTCGGAGTCCACGCCGTGGTGGCGCTTGTTAAATCGTTACCACTGGTTCGTTTTCATTTTCGCCGCGCTGGGATGGATGTTCGACACCATGGACCAGCAAATCTTCACCGCTTCGCGTTCGCTGGCGATGAAGGAACTCATGCCCGGGGCCGACTTCGAGACACAAGCCAAATACGGCGGCTACGTCACCATGGTTTTCATCCTCGGCTGGGCAACAGGCGGGTTGATCTTCGGCACTATGGGGGACCGCTGGGGACGCGTGAAAACGATGGGGCTAACCATCATGATTTACGCCGTGTTCACCGGCGTGAGCGCGCTCGCAAAATCATGGGAGTGGTTCGCCTTTGGCCGGTTCATTACCGGTTTCGGAGTCGGCGGCCAATTCGCCGTCGGCGCAGCCCTGGTGGCAGAAGTCATGCCTGAAAAAGCCAGGCCTCACGCACTGGGTCTCTTTCAGGCGCTCTCCGCAGTCGGCAACATTATTGGAGCCAAACTCCTCGGGGTAATCGTCCCTCACTGGGGCTGGCAAGGCCTCTATTACATCGGCACATTCCCGGCCATTCTCTCCATCATCATCTTCTTTAAGATGAAGGAGCCGGAGAAATGGGTCGCGGCCAAAGCCGCTGCCGTCAAAGCGCGCAGCCAGGGCATCAAAGTCTCCTTCGGCAGCCTGCCTGAGCTTTTTAGCAGCAGACAGTGGCGCAAAAACGCCATCGTTGGCGTCGCGCTCGCCGTCGCAGGCGTTCTTGGCGTTTGGGGTGTCGGTTTCTATAGCCCCGAACTCATCGACAGCACCATTCCCACCCTCAAGCCAGAGTCCAAGCAGGCCTTTGAACGCGTCCTCACCGCTGCCACTCCTGCGGAGGAAATGGCCTTGCGAAGCGCCTTGCCAGCCACTGAAGCCGAAGCTTTTAATCGCCTGCTTCGGAACACGCTGCGCAAAGGGGACTCCACCAACCTCGTCACCATTGCAGCGCTTGGCGCACCTCAGAAAGAACGCATGCTGACCGCCGTTCGCAACAGCATGCCCGAGAACGAAAAAACCAAACTCAAATCCAACGCCCTCGTTCTCCAGCAAATTGGCGCGTTCTTCGGCATGTACGGTTTCGGATGGATGGCCGCCCGCACCGGCCGCCGCCCGGCGTTCGCACTGGCATTGATCCTCGGTTGGACTGCGGTTGTGACCACGTTCTACAGCTTCCAACGCGCCGACCAGATCTGGTACCTATGGCCGCTTCTTGGTTTCGGCACACTCGCGCCTTTTGGCGGCTACGCCATTTACTTCCCTGAACTCTTCCCAACACGCCTGCGCACCACCGGAACAGGTCTCTGCTACAACGTTGGCCGCTACTTCGCAGCCTTCGGCCCGGTGCTCCTGACGCAGCTCAACGCCTTCTATACGGGCAAGACCAGCATCCCGGGGTTCAAGTTGGCAGCGATCACCGTCGCTTCGTTCTATTTCGTGGGATTGATCGCCCTCATCTGGGCGCCTGAGACCGTTAACAAGCCACTGCCTGAAGACGAAAAAGGCTTCGCCCACTAACCGCCCTTTGCAGGGCAGACCAATGTTTCGCCCGGTCATCCAACCGGGCGTTTGTGAATCGTCCGCAGGCTAGGCTCGACCAATCCTTGGCCTGCGTGTCGCTGGTTCTACACACCCCCCGGCGGGACAAAATCCCGAATCACCGGCCCAGCCGCGCTCGTATCCCCAGCCAGTTCCAACGCCGCCTCAATGATCGAATGCTGCAACTCAGGATCGTTCGGCCGGCCCAATGGAAACCCATGAGGGTAGGGGACCATTAACGCCCTTGGGGGTTTAATGATGTCCGTCACAAAACGCAGAAACTGGATCACCACCGTCGTGATCCCTTGCCGCTCCAACTCAGCTGCGATCAGACAGACCGTCTGATTGCACATTGGTCAGACCGGCGTTAGCAAGGCTACATCGACCTGATCCTCCACAAACAACCGGGCCGCCTCTGGGGCCGTTCTCGTCGTCAACCTCCCCACGGCCGTCAAGGAGCCCATGAAGGAGATCGCCCGCCCATTAAGCGCCGCGATCTTCCCCTGAGCCGCCAGTTCCCGCGCCCGGTCCAGCGGCAAAGCCAAGTTCTGATCCGCATTAATGCCAGCATGATCAAACGTGGGGCTCCGGTGATCCTCGATCAACGTCCGCACATTCACATCCATAGGAATAACGCGATAGGAGATATCTCCACCCGGCCAATACTGATCAAACCCCTTTTGCCCAGGGACGAGGAACCCCGCAGACGTGACTAACCCTAGCTTGCATTCGCGCAAGGGTTTCCTTAGTGGCGCCCACGGCGTGGGCTTAATCTCGCGCCACCGATAATTTTTTATAAAGAGCCGCGTCGCCCACGAATGCTCACTCAACTCCGCCATAACGTGATTCTCCCAGATTACGCACGAACGGCAATCCTTCGGGAGCGTCTGCGCTCGCACGGAGCATTCGCCAACTTTACTGGGACTCGCATGATTTTCCTTGTCCAACCCTTAGTTAGTCGCAACTCTCGCTTTGCTCTTTGACAACCTGCGGGCTTAGGCCCGCGTGATTGCATCCAAACGCAGGGAACCCCGTGCAAATCGGGGACGGTTACGCCACTGTAACGAACGACGAACTCCCAATTGCCACTGGCTGGAAACAGCTGGGAAGGCGGGAGTGAGGCTATCAGTTCGGAGTCAGGATATCGGTTTGAATGCGCTCGTCCGGCCCTTCAATGGGCTACTTCTCCGTCAAGAGAAGGATGAGGCCAGCCCGGTGACTGTCTCACCGGGTTCGTGGAATGCCTTCATTCTCCGTTTTGTCGGGGGCTGAAGGCTTTGTTGTTTTCAGCTCCCGCGCTGGTCTCTCAACCAAACCGTTCGCTCATGCGTAGCGAACAGAATGAAAGACCAGTCATGCAAACGATCCGGCTGCGCGCCGTCGCATTTTTTGTGGCGGCAGCGCCCTTGATTTGCCCCGCGCAGATCACTAGTCCCTTCGTCGAAAACTTCGCCACCGACCCAACGCTTCGCGAATGGCGCGCTGTTGGCGATCCGCAACTCATTACGTGGAACCCCTCCGATCAGAATCTTTCTGTTACTTGGGATTCTTCCAGGCCCAACACCTATTTGCGGCTGCCGCTCCCCGCAATCATGACGCGCCGCGACGACTTCAGCGCGGAACTCGACCTCCGCATTCATGATTACGCGGCCGGGGTGAATCCTCAAAAACCAGGAACCTTCCAACTCGCATTCGGCTTTCAGAATCTTGCCGATGCTTCCGCCCCTGGCTTCCTCCGAGCTGCCCCCAATGCCGCCCCAAATTTGCTCGAGTTCAACTTCCTGCCCGACACAGGGTTTGGCTCAACGATTTGGCCCGCGGTTCTTTCCACCAATGGAGCGATGAACTATAGCGGGCCGAACAATTTCAGCGTCTTTGATCTTCCACTCGATACGCCACTCCAGATCGCCCTTGCCTACACCTCGTCCAACGAAACCGCGACGATCTCGATCACGGCCGACGGAGCGCCAGTCGGCCCCGTCACTTCAGCGCGATTAGCCACGAATAACGTCGGGTTAGGAGCAAAGTTCACCCAGTTCGAGGTCGATGCCTTTGCCATTGCGAGCTATAGCGATGCGGGGCAGCACGGCCCCTTTGCCGGCTCAATCCTGGCGACTGGCGTGATCGACAATCTCGTTCTTCGCTTTCCAGCGGCCCCCGTCCAAAACCTGCGCGCATTTTGCGCAGATGGGGACTTTGAGGCTCGTTTCATCTCCCGCACGAACTGGGTCTATCGCCTGCAGACAAGCCTTGATTTCACTCATTGGACGGCGCAGATGGAACCCCTCACAGGAACCGGTGAAGAACTCGTCTTCAAGGCTTCCAATGCTGATCGTCAGCGCTTCTTCCGAATCCAGGCCCAGCCGTTGGAATGAGCATGAGCAAGAAGCCTGTATTGGTCAGCTGGAGCGGAGGCAAAGACAGTGCGATGGCTTTGCGCGCCATTCTTCAATCCCAGGATTACGAGGTCGCAGCCCTTGTGACCACCTGCACGGAAGGTTTCCGCCGTGTCAGCATTCACGGCGTTCGCTGCTCGCTGCTCAACGAGCAAGCCGCGCAACTCCACCTTCCGTTGCGAAAGGTTTTCATTCCACGCGACTGCGACAACGAGCAATACGAGGCAGCCATGCTCGTGGCGTTGCACGAATTCAAAGCAGCGGGTGTGGAGCAAATGGTCTTTGGCGACCTCTATTTGGAGGACATTCGCCACTACCGTGACCGCCTCGTGGCCAGAGCTGGAATAACTTCGCTTTATCCGCTTTGGGCATCAAACACCTCACAGCTCGCCCGGGACTTCATTGACGCCGGGTTCAAGGCGATGGTGGTCTGCGTCGACGCTCGCCAGCTCGACGCAAAGTTCGCAGGGCGGCTTTTCGATTAATCCTTGCTCAACGATCTGCCGTCCACTGTTGATCCATGCGGGGAAAACGGCGAGTTCCATACCTTCGTTTTCGATGGCCCGATCTTTCGTGAACCGGTCCGCTGTCGAAATGGCCGCTCCGTTCACCGGGGAGACTATTGCTACGCAGAACTTCAACCGATGCAAAACAGAATAAAAAAAGTAAAACAATGAACCAATTCTTGATCCCTGCCGCGATGATTATCGCTGCAACTCTATCAACGCTATTCCCGCATCCCCAAAACTTCACCCCGATGGCGGCAATCGCTCTTTTCTCCGGAGCGTCGTTCCTCGATCGACGCGCCGCTTTCGGATTTCCGTTCGCCGTCTTGCTCCTCAGGGATCTCTGGCTCGGCCTTCACGTTCTCATGCCGGCTGTTTATGGGGCGTTCTTCCTCACGGTGCTGATTGGCTTCAAGCTGCGCGAAAAACGCAACGCTTGGCGTGTCATTGCAGCCGCTGCGAGCGGCTCGGTCGTGTTCTTCATTGTGACGAACTTTGCCGTTTGGGCTCAGCTCGGCACATATCCACGAACCACCATGGGCTTGGTTGCCTGTTACACCGCAGCCCTCCCGCACTTTAAGAACACTCTCCTCGGTGACCTCGTCTATTCCGCCTGCATCTTCGGCATAGCGGCTCTGGCGCAGCATCGTTTCAAGCGCGTGGAGGCCACCGCATGAAAGACCTCCGCATCGTTTCGTTCCTTCCTTCCGCCACAGAACTTGCCTGTGACCTGGGCCTCGGGGATCAACTGGTCGGCATCTCGCACGAATGCGATTACCCGCCTTCGCTTGCAAATAAACCGGTCGTCGTTCATAGCGCCATCCCAGCCGCAACCATGACTCCCCGGCAAATCGACACAGCTGTCAGCGAGCGTTTGCGACGTGGGGAGAGCCTGTATGCCGTTGACGAGGAACTGCTTCGCAGCCTGGAGCCAACCCACATTCTGACGCAGGATCTCTGCCAGGTTTGTGCGCCGGCGGGCAACGAGGTATCCCGCGCGCTTCGCGCCTTGCCACACCAACCCGAGGTGCTCTGGATGTCTCCGCACTCCATCGCGGACATCCATAACGACTTGCGAAATCTCGCCCATTTAACCGGGACTTTGCACCGCGCGGAGGAGTTGATCTGCACCGATCTAGCTCGCATTGACGTTTTCCAAAGTCGAGTGGCCGGTAGGCAACCCTTGCGGGTCTTCTGCGCCGAATGGACAGATCCCCTCTACTGCTGCGGGCATTGGGTTCCCGAACAAGTCGAAATGGCTGGCGGACACGATCCCCTCGGGCGCAAGTGGAAGGATTCCGTCCGTGTGAAGTTGGAGGAAGTCACCGCCGCCCGCCCCGAGGCCCTTATCGTAATCTCCTGCGGCTTCTCCCTGGACGGCTGCATGGAACAGGCGCGCGATCTCACTGCTCGATCGGAAGCGCAAGATTGGCCGGCCGTTTATAATGATCGAGTTTACGCAGTTGACGCCAGCTACTTCAGCCCCCCAACCCGCCGCGTGGTTGATGGCATTGAACTTCTAGCCAACCTTTTCCTGGGGAATGACGATTTCCAGAACTCGGAGCGCATAGCCATCGTGACTTGACGGAAAGACTCAAACAACCGGGACAACATTACGGTCACGGTTACATGTGATCTTCCTGGTTCCGTAAAGCAGTCCTGCATCCGCGCCAACTGGTCGCGTAACTTTAATAAAAATCAGGAATCTCGAAGTCGTGCTAAGCTGTTTTCATCCGGCCGCGCCCGGTCGATCCAAAAGATTCCCAAACCTATTCTAGTGGTGAGGACTTGTTGTGGGCGCCAGCACATTGTGAACAACCTGCCAGCAACCTGTCAGTACGCCCCGAACATCAATCCCCAAGTTCACATTGAAAGTTAAACCTCCTTCCCGTTGACTCTCCACCATGCTCGACCCGCAGCCACCCTCCGAGACGAACAAGCCGCGCTTCCGCGGCGCCAGCCCCACCCCGTCCCTCTCCCTGGATCGTATTCCCCCGCATTCTATCGAAGCAGAGCAGGGGACTTTGGGTTGCGTGTTCCTCTCTCCGAACGAGTGCATGGGCACATGCCTCGAAGTTCTCCGGTCCGGCACCAAAGTGTTTTACGATCTCCGCCATCAGGTCATTTTCGATCTTCTCGCGGAGATGTACGACAAGAAGGAAGCGATCGATCTTATCACCGTCCAGCAACATCTCAAAGACAGCGGCCAGCTCGAAACCATCGGCGGTCTCGCTTACCTTGCTTCCCTCGCGGACTCAGTCCCGAGCGCTGCCAACCTGCCGTACTACCTCGATATCATCCGCGAGAAATACCTTCTTCGGCGGATGATTCAAACCTGCACCTCCGTCGTCTCCCGCGCTTACGACAACGAAGGTGAAGTCAACACCCTGCTCGACGAAGCTGAGCGTGACGTCCTGCTCATTGGGCAGGAGCGCGCGGAGCAAAAATCCACCGGCATACGCGACCTCGTCCGCCAGGCCATCACGACGATCGAGGATTACCACAAGCGCCAGGGGATGCTCACTGGCATCCCGACTGGATTCCAGGACTTCGACCGCATGACCAGCGGTCTGCAAAAGGGCGACATGCTCATCATCGCCGCCCGTCCGAGCATGGGCAAAACCAGCTTTGCCATGAACATCGCCGAGCATGTCGCCCTCGACGCGAACATCCCCGTTGGGGTGTTCAGCTTGGAAATGACCTCGGCCTCCCTCGTTCTGCGCATGCTTTGCTCACGCGCGCGCGTGAACCTCCGCAACATCCGTGAAGGGTTCCTGGCCGAGCGCGACTTCCCGAAGCTCACCGGAGCAGCTGGGAAACTCGCAAATGCTCCGCTTTACATCGACGACAGCTCCGGCCTGTCGATCCTTCAACTCCGCGCCAAAGCGCGCCGCATGCACCAGCAATATGGCGTCCAGTTGTTTGTAATTGACTACTTGCAGTTGCTCCATTCTACTTCGCGCCGAGTTGAAAATCGGCAGCAGGAAATCGCTGAGATTTCCAACGGCATCAAGGCTTTAGCCAAAGAATTGAACGTGCCCGTTATCGTGCTGGCCCAGCTGAATCGCGAACTCGAAAAGGACAAAAGCCGCAAGCCGCGTCTCTCCGATTTGCGTGAATCCGGGTCCATTGAACAGGACGCCGATCTTGTTGGTCTTCTCTATCGCCCTGAAAGTGAGCGCGAAGAGGACGAGGCTGGCGAAAGCGATGTTCGAGGTGTGAATCTGCTGATTGCTAAACAACGTAACGGCCCCACGGGTGATGTCCCTCTGACGTTTTTGCGTTCCATCACCCGGTTCGAGAGCGCTGCCAAAGTCAGCGCCGAGGACATGCCGCACGAATGACGATGAAATTATCCCTCCGCAAGGTCGCATTCCTTTTAGCCCTCATTCTTTCCTGCGAAAGCGGGATTTTTGCGCAGCAGGGCCCTGCCATTCAGAAAATCGAGATCCGCCATGTCGGCCCCGCCGCCGCTAGCGACTCGTTGATCCTGGCGAATGTCCGGGTCAAAGAGGGCGATCCGTACAACCGGACGAGCGTTGACGATGACGTCCGCAATCTGTACGCGACCGGGCTCTTCCACAACATTCGCGTTTCCATCGAGAACATCGATAACGGCATCAAGCTCATCTACGTCGTTCAAGGGAAACCAACGCTTTCGGAAGTCCGCTTCGAAGGGAACAAGAAGTTCAGCCGTAAGAAGCTCCTCAAGCGCGTCACCTCCAAAGTTGGCGAGCCGCTCAACGAGCGGAAGCTCTTCTCCGACACCCAGGAAATCTACAAGATGTACCAAAAGTCTGGGTATCAGAAGACCCAGGTGAAGTACACCACCTCCATCGAGGAGGCATCCGGCCGCGGCGTGGCCACGTTTGAGATCACAGAAGCGCCCAAGGTCAAGATCGAGCGCGTGGAGTTTAATGGCAACGAGGCCATCAAAGAGCGCAAACTCCGCCGCACCGTTAAGACCCGAAAGCACTGGATGTTCTCGTGGCTGACCGGCAGCGGTGTCGTCAAAGACGATGTGATGGAAGAGGACGAAGAGCGCCTCAAGCAATTCTACCAGGAAAAAGGCTACATCGACTTCGAAATCAAGAAGGTCGATGTGGAGCAGATCAGCCCGAAAAAGGCGATTGTCCGTTGGGATATCGTCGAAGGCCAGCAATACAAAGTGGGCTCAGTCGATTTCAAGAACAACACCCTGTTCACCGACGAGGAAATTCGCGAAGGCATCACTTCGCAAGGTAAACGCATTCGCCCCAAGATGGTTGAAGGCGAAATCTTCACCCCGAAGGGATTGGCTGATGACCTCGAAGCTATCCGGGACTTCTACGGCGCCAAAGGGTACATCGACACATGGCCACGGCCTGTCAAAAACGCCAATGTCGAGCGCGGCACGATGGATCTCGTGTACGAGATTCAGGACGAGGACAAAGGCAAGTCTTTCGTCGAGAAAATCGAAATCCAGGGTAACACCAAGACCAAGGACAAAGTCATTCGCCGTGAGTTAGCCATCTCACCGGGCGAAACCTTTGACATGGTTCGAGTGAAGATCAGCAAGAGCCGTTTGGAGCAAATGGGCTACTTCGAGAAAGTCGAAGCGGATCCAGAGCCAACGGAGATTTCTCCAAATCGCAAGAACCTCGTCATTGATGTTGAGGAAGGCAACACCGGGCATATTGAGTTCGGCGCAGGCTTCAGTTCGATCGACAGTTTGTTCGGCTTCGTTGGTTACCGCGAGGGCAACTTCGATCTTTTCAACCCGCCTTACTTCCGCGGCGGGGGCCAAAAGCTCCGCGTTGGCGCCACCGTCGGTCTGCGCCGTAAAGATTATCAGCTCTCCTTCGTGGAGCCTTGGTTTTTGAACCGCCGCCTCGCCTTGGGAGTGGATCTTTACTACTCCGAGATGAACTTCCTCTCGGACGTGTATGATCTCACGCAAGCCGGCACTCGCTTGAGCCTCACCCGCTCGCTTCCGATGAACCTTGTCGGTTCGGTCAGCTACACGCTGGAGAACATCACTATCGAGGACGTTGATGCTTCAGCGCCTCAGGTCATCAAAGATGAGGAAGGCAGCACCCTGGTCTCTAAAATTGGGGCAAGCCTCGCGCATGACACGCGGAACAGCGTCCAGCTCCCAAGCCGCGGCGAGCGCACGGAGCTGTTCGGTGAAATTGCGGGCGGGCCGTTGGGCGCTGAAGCGGATTTCTACAAGCTTAAGCTTTCCTCGGACTGGTACTTCCCCGGCTTTTTCGAGGACCACGTCTGGATTTACGAAAGCGAAATCGGCGTGGTGGACGAATACGGCGATAGCAATCGCGTCCCGCTCTTCGACCGTTATTTCCTCGGCGGCTCGCACACATTGCGCGGCTTCCGTTACCGCCACGTTGGCCCTCGCGTGGGCGGTGAGCCCGTAGGCGGCGAGACTTACTGGTTCGGGTCCCTGGAATACAGCATCCCGATCATTGAACGTTTGCGCTTCGCACTGTTCTATGACATCGGTAACGTTTATCAGGACGCATACAGTTTTGAGACCGTTCCTGGACAGAAGATTTACAACGATAACTGGGGCGTCGGCATCCGGTTGAATATCCCGCGCATGGGTCCGCTCCGTCTCGATTATGGCATCCCCATAACTCGCAACGAGGACACCAGTGGCACCGGGCGCTTCAACTTTAGCGTCGGCTTCACCCGTGACTATTAATTAACAAACATGAGTTTCCGTAAAATTATCGCTCTCGCGCTCTGCGTAGCCGCCTTCACATTGAGCAGCGCGCACGCCCAATCGAAGATTGCCCTCGTCGACATGAAGAAGCTGTTCGAGGGCTACTACAAGACCATGCAGGCAGGCTTGCAGGTAGCTGACACCCTTGCCGAGTCCGAGAAGACTCTCAAAGGGATGCTTGAGGAGTACGAAAAGGGGGGCGAGGAGTACAAGAAGCTGCTCGACAGCGCGAACGACCAGGCAGTCAATGCTGATGAGCGCGCCAAACGTAAAACGTCTGCTGAAAAGAAGCTCCTCGAGATCCAGGAAATCGAGAAATCAGTCACCCAGTTCCGCCGCACGACCCAGGTGAACATCAATGAGCGCAATAAGCGCATGCGGGATGAGATCGTTAAGCAGATCCGCGACATTGTTGCTCAAAAAGCAAAGGCTGGAAGCTACAACCTCGTGTTTGATTCCTCCGGCGAAAGCTTTAACCAGACCCCAGTGGTCCTCTACTCCGAAGGCGCCTCCGACCTGACAAAGGAGATTTTGACGGAGCTTAATTCCAAGATTTCACCAGACCAATTGGCTGACCTTCAGAAGAAGACCGAGGCGATGAACTCTGCCAAAAAGTAAAAGGCGAGATCGTTTTCAGCACGGGCTAAGCCGCAAGCGGGCTTAGCCCTTTTCTTTTTAGAAGGTCTGAAGCAGCCGACGAATTTCGGTCAGCCGGCCAGAGGCCGTCTTTTTGGTCAGCCGTGGAAATTTCTCATGCAGCATGACGAAGTCGCCGTTGCGCGTCAGCTTCAGCTTGTCGCCCTCGCTTTCGATAATTGTCACCTGCTTCTCAGCCGCGAGAAGCTTGATGTCATGGTAGGAGAAGAGAAGCTCCACACTCGGTGGTAGTTTGCCAAAGCGGTCCCGAACCTCCTTTTGCAATTGCTGCAATTCAGCCTGGCTCCCGGCTTGGCCCAGTTTCCGGTAGATCTCAATTCGCTGCACTGAGTCGGGAATGTAATCAAACGGAATGTAAGCCGCCTCGCGTCCGATGTCCTCACGCTTCTCCTCAACGCGGCCCCTTTTGCTGAATACGCTCTCCGTCTTTATGTAAGTCGCCGTCTCCCGTGGGACGAGGGCGGGTTCAGCTCGCTTCCTAGCCGGAGCCGCTCGTTCAGCGGCGCGCTCCTCGCCGGGGTTTAGGGCAATAAAATCCAGGCGCATCTGCACTTCGATGCGCGGCTTGACCTTCTCGCCTTTGACGGCGCTGATGCTCTGCTTCAGGAGCTGGCAATAAAGCTCGAAGCCAACCGCGGTAATATGCCCGCTCTGTTCGGACCCCAGGAGGTTGCCAGCGCCCCGAATTTCGAGATCTCGCATTGCGATCTTAAAGCCGCTCCCAAGGCTCGAGTATTGCTTGATCGCGCTGATGCGTTTCCGCACATCGTTCAGCAGCGCTGCGTGGCGGGGCAGAAGCAGGTAGGCGTATGCCTGGTGCTTGTAACGGCCAACCCGGCCGCGAAGCTGATAAAGATCGCTCAAGCCGAAGCGGTCGGCTCGGTTGATGATGATGGTGTTGGCGTTAGGAATATCGATGCCGCTCTCAATGATCGTGGTGGAAACAAGCACATCTGCCTCGCCGTTGATGAACTTCGTCATGACTTCCTCAAGCTCATCCGCGTCCATTTGCCCATGGCCAACAAGAACCCGTGCCTTGGGCACAAGATCCTTAATGCGCAGAGCGACGCTCTGGATATCGAGCACACGGTTGTGCAGAAAATAAACCTGCCCCTGGCGGTTTAACTCGCGCTGGATCGCGTCTCTAATCACTCGCTCATCGTACTGGCAAACCACGGTTTCGACCGGCAACCGATCCTGCGGAGCCGTCTCTATTTTGCTCATGTCGCGGGCCCCCATAAGCGAAAGATAAAGCGTGCGCGGAATCGGCGTCGCGCTGAGTGTCAGCACATCAACGAGTTTGCGGAAAGTTTTGAAACGCTCCTTATGCAAAACGCCAAAGCGTTGCTCTTCATCGATGATAACGAGGCCAAGATCCTTGAACTCTACATCCGCTTGCAGCAAACGATGGGTGCCAATGACGATATCAACACTGCCGTCCGCAAGCGCGGCCATGACCTGCCGCTGTTCGCGCTTCGAGCAGAAACGTGAAAGTTGCGCGACGCGAACAGGGTAATCCGCCATGCGTTCGCTAAAGTTGTTGAAGTGCTGCTGTGCCAGGACCGTAGTCGGCACAAGCAGCGCCACCTGCTTGCCAGACAACACGGCCTTGAACGCGGCGCGGATTGCGACCTCAGTTTTGCCAAAGCCCACATCGCCGACCACCAGGCGGTCCATCGGGCGGGGCTGCTCCATGTCGCGCTTTGCCTCCTGGATGCTCCGCATCTGATCTGGCGTTTCCTCATAGAGGAACGCGCTTTCGAATTCCCGCTGCCATGGGGTATCAGGTGGGCAGGCGAATCCTTGGAGTGAATCACGCGCCGCCTGGATTGAAAGCAGTTCGCCCGCGAGATCTTTAACCGCGGCTTCGGCCTGCGCTTTAGCTTTGCTCCAGCGCGTGCCACCAAGGGTGTTCAGCGCGGGACGAATCTTCCCAGCCCCAACGTACTTGCTTACGAGGTGCGCCTCACTCAGGGGAACATAAAGCTTCGGGTTTGCATCACCAGGATTAGCTGCCGCGTATTCCAACGTGAGATACTCCTGCTCAACATCCTCCCCACCCGTCTTGCGGGTCGGGGTTTTCAGTCGCTGGATACCGATATAGCGGCCAATGCCATGCTGCAGGTGGACAACGAAGTCGCCTTCGTTGAAGTCGGTGAAGTCGATGTCGAAAGCAGAACGGGCCGCAGCAGCGTGGTGGCTTTTGAGACGGCGCGGGCGCAACGATTTATAGCGTCCAAAGATCTCAGCGTCGGCAACGACCACCAGCCTGGCCGCTTCGCAAATAAACCCTCGGCTGATGGAGCCAAGGTGCAGCGTGGGCAAGCGAGAATTTCCATCCTCCTCTTTAAGGCCGTATTCGTGCCACACCTCCTCGAATCGCTGCCGCTCACCATGATTATTGCAGAAGACTTCGACCGCGTACCCTTGCCTTAGCCAGCGGTGCATCTGGTGAAAAAACTCGCGTCGTTGCTCTTCCGCCACGCGTGGATCAGGAGCGCGCTCGTGAACCGGCCGGAACGTTTCCAGGGTGTCGAACTGCCATGAAGGCGCAGTATCGGCGGCTTGCTCATCGACCAGCGGAACCCAGCGGCCCATTTCCTCCGTCAGTTCAATTGTTAGAAACCGACGTTCCCGCGCTTTCCCAAGCACATCCTGCCAACGGAGATGAAAAGGATCACCAGCGGGCAGTTGAGCTTCGTAAAGGCTGACGTTATCCCCGATCAATTCGGGCTCGCACAGCAGCAAAATTGTATCGGCGGGCAGATATTCATGAAGCGCGCTCAGGCGATCAGCTTTGCCTTCGGCGGCCAGCTTTTTCAGCAGCGAGAACTCGCCCGCAGCCGGAATTACGATTTGCTCCACTTGCTCGGTGGAGATCTGAGTGCCGGGGTCGAATTGACGTAGGGACTCAATCTCATCGCCAAAAAATTCAATGCGAACAGGCCAGGGACTGGTGAGGGGCCAAAGATCGAGAATGCCGCCACGCAACGAAAGCTCGCCTTTCAGAGTGACCTTAGCCTCGGGCTCATAACCAACATCTTCAAGCCATTCGACCAGATCGAGAGGCTGTATGACCGTGCCGCGAGCGATGTGCCGTTGGCGAGCCCGAGTCTCTGCTGGTGAAAACGTGCGCTGCATCAAAGCCGCAGCTGTGGTGACAATGATCGGGGTGGGATGCTCTGGAGCGCTCAGCGCAAGAAGAGTTTCCAGACGCTCACTAATTACATCGGCGTGCGGCAGCTTGGTTTCGTGCGGAAGCGCTTCCCATCCCGGAAAGAAGAGGGGCCGCTGGGGCTTGGCTTGCGCAGAAGCGGACCCTGACTTCTTATCGGTTGTGGCCTCGTTTAACCATGTGGTGAGTTCCTGGTGAAAGCTTTCCTGCGTCTTTAGCCCTTCGACAACGATGAGCAGCGGGCGGGTCGGGAGTGTCTTGTGCAGGAGCGCGGCCAAAAACGGTTGAGCCGAGCGGGTAATAAAGGAAAAGCCGGGCGCACTCTCCAGTTGTTGCTGCAGAGTGGACGCGGAAAACAGCTCAGAAACTCGTTGGAAAAGTTGCGACCCCATGGACCTCTGGGACCGCGAAACTCGCACCGGGGAGAAGGTCCGTCAAGGCACTCGGCACGGCCAGAGACGACGAACTGGCGCGTAGGGAAAAGCTTATTGGGGATCTTCCAGGTTAAAGCCAACCTTAACCGTGACTTGCCAGTGCGCCACCTGCCCGTTTTCCAAGTGGCCGCGGATTTCGGAGACTTCGAACCAGCGCAGATTGCGCAAGGTTTTAGATGCTCGTCCGATGGCGTTGTTCACCGCGTCCTCGATACCAGTTTTAGAAGACCCAACTATCTCCACCTTCTTATAAACGTGATCGCGCATCGGCGAAATTAGAGCGCCCTCAGCGGATGAATGGAACCCGCTCAAGGGGTGGGGGACTCCCGGAGCTTATTGCTCAAGCTGCCGCAGCCGGGATCTGCTTTAGGTCAGCGAAAACAATGACGCCAGCGCCAGTCTGGTGAAGCGTGGAGACCTGCACCTCAACCTGCTGGCCGATGTGAGCCTGGCCGTGATTCACGACGACCATCGTGCCATCGTGCAAATAGCCAACCCCTTGGCCTTTGTCTCGGCCTTCGCGAACGATTTTGATGCTAAGGGCTTCGCCGGGGAGGAGAACGGCCTTAAGGGCATTGGCCAGCTCCTGAAGATTCACGTAAGGCACATTTTGCAGCTCCGCGATTTTACCCAGGTTGAAATCGTTCGTGTAAAGCTTGGCGCCCACGTTCTTGGCCAAATGGACAAGTTTTGAATCAACGGAAGTCTCCTGCGCGAAATCACCTTCATGGATTTTTACTTCCACTGCTGTCGTGCGTTGGATGCGGCTGAGCGTCTCCAAGCCTCTCCGCCCGCGCGCCCGCCGGATAGGATCTGAAGAATCGGCGATGCTTTGCAGTTCCTTGAGAACGAACCGGGGAACTATCACCGTGCCTTCAACAAAACCCGCTTCAACCAATTCAGCAATGCGGCCATCAATAATCACGCTTGTGTCGAGCACAATGGCCGAGCGGGGCGCGTTTTGAGACGTGAAGCGCACATAAGGGATGATGAGAGAGAAATCCTCCTTGTTGCTGCGGAGCGCGAGAATCATCCCGATGTAACTGAAGCTCACAAACAGGCAGAGACGAATAAGCCAGCGGGTTGGGCGCTCGTCCGCGTAAACAAACAAGCCTGACCGATCGAGCATCCAGGCGATGAGGCTGCCGAGGAGCAGGCCGAACGTGGCTGCGGAGAAAGCTCGGAGGGAGAACCCCTTAAGCATCTCGTCCACAGCGATGAGCAACCCGCCAAGACCAAAGCCAATCGCGAGCCCGTACCACCCATTCTCAATAAGCGTGGGCTGCACCTCGCTGACGGCGTACCCGCCCATCATGCAAAGCAGCAGAAAGAAAATTCGTATAACCCAAACAGACATGATCAGGAGCCGAGGGGCGAGCCGGGTGTTCAACCCATCAGCGATTCAGAATGTATTCGGAAATTCAATGAACGCCAGCATTCAGCTAATCTTTCGCTGATTTGGGTTTGCGGATCACGCCCCAGAGTCCTTTGTTGTTTACGTTGCTGCTGAGCACCGCGAGGTTGCTGCTGAGGATGCTGATGTTCGAAGCCATTTCCTCATTGGTGAGCAGTTTCCCGGCGAGGCCTTGTCCGCCCTGCACATTCTGCAGGACCTGGTCGATGCGACGGGTAGCAGACTCGATGTTGCGCATGGTGACAGTAAGCTGGGCGCGGTTGGTGGCGAGGGTTTCACGCAACTCGCCCGTGAGGAGGTTCACTTCCTTGGTGAAGAGATTGAGGTTGCTCATGGAAGCGTTGAGCGGCGCGGTGTTGGTGGTGATGAATTGATCAAGATGCTCAACCGCGAGCAACGCTCGCGCGCTGGTGCCCTGGAAGTTTGCGACTGTGCTGGTGAGGTTCGTCAGGGTTGGCTCCGCCAAGACAGTGGTATCGAGGCGCGCGACGGCCTGGTTCAGTTTATTCACGGTTGCGTTCACGCTGTTCATCAAGCTGGAGGCGGAGCGCGCGACCTCCGCGATATCGAAGGGCTGCTCGCAAATCACTTCGTCATTGTTCTTTAGAATCTCGCCCTTGTTTTCCGTGGGAGTGACGCCAATGAAGCGGTCGCCGAGGAAGCCGGCCTGGCGAATGCTCAAGATGGCATCAGAGCGGATGGGGTACTTGGCCAGGATGCGCGCGCGCATCGTGACGGTTTTGCCGTCGGGATTCAGCTCAATTTCGCGAATGCTGCCGATGGGCACGCCGGCCATGAGCACACCCGCTCCCGGAATGATGCCGCCGACGTTCTCGGCTTGAATGTTTAGGTGGTAAACTTTCGTGAGCGGGGACGCGCCTTTGCTGAAGCGCATAATGAGTCCGGCCAGCAGCACGAGACTGACGAGAACAAACAAACCAACTTTAAGTTCGTAGCGGGGCTTCATGCAGGTTTAAAAGTCATGCTCCTTCGGGTCGGAAATTCCGTTCACAAAGCGGTGAACGAGCGGGTCACTTGAATTAAAGATCTCTTCCGGCGATCCAACAGCATGCACCTTCCCTTGATGGAGCATGATGATGCGATTGCCGACTTTCCGCATGCTGCGGGTGTCGTGCGTGACAACGACCGAGGTGACTTCCAGCTTTTCGCAGACGCGAACAATTAATTGGTCGATGCTATCGGAAACGACAGGGTCGAGGCCGGTTGTTGGCTCGTCGTAGAGAAGAATCTTGGGGCGATAAACAATGGCGCGGGCGAGGCCCACCCGTTTGCGCATGCCGCCGGAAAGCTCAGCGGGTTTTTTGTGCTCAGTCCCGGGGAGTTCGACCATTTCCAATGTCTCCGACACACGCTCCGAGATTTCGCGATCGGAGAGCTTTTTCTCGCGCCGAAGAACGAAAGCCACATTCTCCGCAACCGTGAGGGAGTCAAACAGGGCAGCGCTCTGGAAGAGCATGCCGAACTTCCGTCGAACCTCCAGCAACTCGCGTTCATTAAGGCCGTTGAGCCCCTGGCCCTCAATGAAAACCTCGCCCGAATCGGGAACCATCAGACCAATGATGTGCTTCAGGAGAACACTCTTCCCGCACCCGCTGCGGCCGATGATAACGGAGGTTTCGCCGGCTTCGATGCTAAAGCTGACGCCGTCGAGCACGCGCTGCGACCCAAACGCTTTGTGAAGATTGCGAACTTCGATCATCAGTAAAGGAGACGGGTCAGCGTCAAAGTCAGGAAGAAGTTGCTGATAAGGATGGAGATGGAAGCGGCAACGACAGCTTCCGTGGTGGCACGGCCCACGCCCTCTGCGCCCTGGGGACAATTAAGGCCTTTGTAGCTGCTGATCACGGCGATGATAACGCCGAAGACTGTTGCTTTGATAATGCCCATCCAGAGTTCCGGCGGATCACTATACTTCACCATGTTATAAACGGCGTAAGTGGCGTCGATATTCAAGAGATGAACGCCCACGAGGTAGGCGGAAATGATGCCGACAGTGATGGACTCGATGGTGAGCAGCGGCATGGCGATGATCGTCGCAAAAACTCGGGGCACGACCAGGTAATCGACTGGGTGGGTTGCGAGAGTGCGCAGAGCATCGATCTGCTCCGTGACGCGCATGGTGCCGAGTTCCGCAGCCATGGAGGCGCCGACGCGGCCAGCGACCATCAAGGCGGTCAGCACCGGCCCCAGTTCGCTGAGCATGGAGACACTGACCACCGCGAGGGTGGCGGAATCCATCTTCACCTTGTGAAACTGATAGTAGGTTTGCGCGCAGAGAACCATCCCGGTGAAGGCGCCGGTGATCAGCACGACGGACTGGGATTTAACGCCGATGAAATAAACCTGGTAAACCAGCTCTTTCATCTCGGCCCCGCGCTTAACCAACGAGGTCAGCGTCTCCCAAGCGAGAAGGGCCATCTCACCGAGCGACGTTAAAGACTCGTTCAACCACCTTTGGGCGATCCCAAGCATCGGGGAATGATGACGGCGAATTGGCCTCTTGGAAAGGGGCGACGCGAGGGAAACCCGCACTTCGTGTGCCCCCGGCGACGAGAGCCATGAGTAAATATCGTTTACCTGGACCCCGGCGCCACCTCGGATAAAGGATCAAACTCATTGAACCGCAGCCAATACCAACGGAACGCTTTGGCCAAATCGAGCAGTTGCTCTGAGGTTGGCGGCTTAACCACATAGGAGTTGGCGCCCAGGCGGTAAGCCTCCTTTAAATCTTTAGGCTCGTTTGAGGATGTCAGAATGACGACGACCAGGTTTTCGAGGTGTGGCTGCTGCCGGATCCAGGACAGGACATCGTGACCGCGGATAAAAGGAAGCTTCAGATCGAGAAAAACGATGGCAGGCAAAGGATGAGTGGCTCGGTCAGCGAACTCTCCCGCGCCCGCCAGATAGTCGATCGCTTGCTGCCCATCCTCAGCGACAATGAGCGGATTGATGATGCCAGCGCTCTTGAGCGCGCGCCGCATGAGAAAGACATCGTCCTCGTTGTCTTCAACCAACAGTATGGCAGCGGAGGTCGTGCTCATGCTTTTCTGAGGGTAACGTGAAATTCGCTTCCAGACCCGAATTTGGAGTTCACGCCGACAGACCCGCCCATTCGTTCAACCGCCTTCTTCACAATTGCCAACCCAATCCCTGTTCCTTCGAATTTCTTTTCAGGATAGACTCGACCGAAGATTTGGAAAATATGCTTTTGCTGCTCAGGGTCTATACCAATGCCATTATCGCGAAACGCGATGCGGACATCGGGGCCATCCTCGGTGGCGGTAATTTCCACAGTAGGGAAAACGCCTGGTTCCATGAACTTGACCGCATTGCCGAGCAGGTTCGAAACGACCTGTGTGAGGTAGGCTTCGTGCCCGAGAACTTTCGGGAGAGGCCGGACGATATTGATGGCAGCTCGGTCGGGCTGGAGGGCAGGGTAATTTTGAATAACATCGCTGATGATGGCCTCCATGTTGATGGGGGATAACTGAATATCGCCTTTGGCCACTTTGCTGTAGGCCAGAACATCCTGAATGAGGAGATCCATCCGTTTGGCTGCGCGTTGAATGCGGCTGAGATAATTGACCGCAGTGGCATCGAGGCGCTCTTTATAATCGGTAAGCAACGCATCGGAGTACCCTTGCATCGCGCGAAGAGGGGAGCGCATGTCATGGGAGACGCTGTAGGAAAAGGCTTCCAGATCCTGGATTGTTTCCTGCAGCGCGGCCGTTCGCTCGGCAACCTGCTCTTCGAGGCGCTCGTTATGGCGGGCGAGTTGATCCCGTGTTTCCTGGAGCTGGCTGAAAAGCCGAGCATTGTCGATCGCGATGGCGGCCGCAGCGGCCAAACCGACAGTGAGCGCTTCGGATTGCGCCGTAAAAACCCCCACATCAGGATGGCCGAAGAACAAGCCGCCGATCACTTCGCCTGAGCGGGAGATGACCGGGACCGCAAGATAACTGCGCACGGGCAAATGCCCTTTGGGCATCCCTTGATGCGGGCTCATTGTGCCGTAGCGCGGGTCTTTCAAAATGTCATCCGAGCGGATGGGCGGCTCACCACGAAATGTTGGCGCGAAAAGCGGGGTGGCACGAGGGTGCCCGAAGCGTTCAAACGACTCGCGAGGAGCACCCGAAAGGGTGAAGAGCATGAATGACTCACCCTGCTCATTTTGCATGCTGTAGAAAAAGGCGCCGAACTTCGCTCCGGTGAGCTTCGTGGCAGAGTCGGTGACACTTTGAACAATCCTTTCCAGGTTCAGCTCAGAGGCGATAGACCTGCTCGTATCGTTGAGCACCTCCAACGCGCGGGTCTGCTCCTTGAGCGCTTGCTGGGTTCGCCGCAGCTCATCGACTTCAGTGTTGGTTCCGAACCAACGAACCACGTTGCCAGCTTTGTCTTTAAAAGGATTAACGCGGGTTAGGAACCAGCGGAACACGCCGTCCGCGCCGCGCAGCGGAAACTCCATCTCGAAGGGGACCGCCCTCTGAACGCATCCGGTCCAGAGACTAAGCACTTTCGGGAGGTACTCTGGATCATGGACTGATTGCCAGCCCCAGCCCTCCATCCCTTCACGGGTGGTGCCGGTGTAGTCGTACCAGCGTTGATTGTACCAGTAAATGAAGCCGTCCGGGTGGGCCATCCACGCGAGCTGGGGGATGGAGTTTGCCATGGCTCGCAGCTCCTCCTCACTGCGGCGCAAGGCTTCCTGTTGTCGCTTGGACTCTGTGATGTCGCGGGAGATCTTGGATGCTCCCACGAGTGTGCCCGCGGCATCGTGCACAGGGGAGACCGTTAAGGAAACATCGACAATCGAGCCATCCTTCCGTTTGCGAATAGTTTCGTAATGCTCCACTCTCTCGCCGTTTTTCAGCCGCTGGAGAATCCGTGGCTCTTCATCCTCGAGCCCGTCGGGAATCAGCATGGTGACGGATCTGCCGACGGCTTCAGCGACACTGTAGCCAAAAATGCGCTCGGCCCCGCGATTCCAACTGGTGATCGTGGTGTCGAGACTCAAGCCAATGATGGCGTCGTCGGATGACTCGACGATAGCGGCCATGCGGTTGCGGGTCATTTCCGCCTCGAGCTGCCTCGTTATATCCCGTGAGATCTTGGAAGCGCCGATGATCTTGCCTGCATCGTCGTAAATGGGCGAAACGGTTAGAGAGACATTAACGAATGCCCCGTCCTTTCGCTTTCGAACGGTCTCGTAATGCTCAACCCGTTCCCCAGCGAGCAGGCGCTGGATGATCCGCGGCTCCTCATCCTCCATGCCCGGCGGGATAAGCATGGTCACAGATTTTCCGACAGCCTCAGCCACCGTATAGCCAAAGATCCGCTCCGCCCCCTGATTCCAGGTGGTGATAGTGGTGTCGAGATTGAGGCCAATGATCGCATCGTCCGAGGATTGAACAATCGCGGCCAGGAGCCGGCTTTTCATGGCGGACTCCTGTTGCAGCAGCAGCTCCTTCTGCAAAGCGGAATGGAGGCGGGAAGACTGGATAGCGACCGCGGCGGAGCGCGTCATAATCTCGACCATCTCCATTTCGTCGGGCGTGGGAACCGTAGGCTCCCGATAATAAATGGCGAAGGTGCCGAGCACCTCTTGGTCGGAGCTGAGGATCGGGCTGGACCAGCAGGCGCGAAGACCGTTTTGAAGAGCTGCTTCCCGGAAGGCTGCCCAACGTGAATCCACGGCAATGTCGGGCGAGATCACAGGCTCACGGCAGAAGGCCGACGACCCGCAGGATCCAGAATTCGGGGCGATTGCCACCTTGGCAATAGCCGCGCGCCATCCAGGAGGAGCGCTATCCCCCGCCGCCGGATAAAGATACTGCTGGTCCGAGCTGACGAGCATGATTGTGGCAATGGTTGGGCGTTGCGCGTTAGCCTCAAGCGCTCGGGTTAACACCTCCAGGGTCGTGGAAAGATCCGCCCCATTAACAATGTGGGCGAGAAGCTGCTTCTGCGAGTTTAGCAACGACTCAGTTGGCCCTATGGTCGTGGTCACGCGGCGGTGATCGCGGTCACCTATTCCTTTCCCAAAAAATTCATGAGTGACCAGACGCGCGGGCGAGTGTTTAGGTTGCGGCTGATCTGTATCCATTGAGTGTGCAAGAGATCAAAGGGTAGCGTGTTCTGAAAACCTTTACAACGGTTTGAATTCCCATGGTTAAAGTAGGGAAAACCCTCAGAAGGAAATTGCCTTAAATAGGATGTGCAAGTAATCCAACGTATGGTGTTTGGAATTTACGTTTCGTGCCGACCGGCGATGATGCCCCTGTGGAAGTGACCCTCTCCCAACTGACAGACAAGTTAATAGCTTCATACGCCAGGCATGGAGGAATCAACCGGCTGGATGCAGTCAACTTGCCTTCAAAAAGCGCGATTGTCCTCATTACGGTCGATCTGTTGCGCCTCCTCTTTCCCGGCTTCTTTGATGAGAAATCGATCCATTCCTCCGAGATCAAGATGGAGACGGCAAACCTCATGGATTTGGTTGCAGGCCGGCTGGAGGATGAAATCTACAAGAGCCTCGAGTACTGCCCGCCCAAGGGTTTGGAAGGGAAAAACCTGCGATCCGCGGCGCACGGCCTCACGATGGAGTTTCTGTCCAAGCTACCTGGGATTCGGGAGTTGCTCCAGACGGATGCGGAGGCTGCTTACAAAGGCGACCCAGCGGCGCTGAACAAGGAGGAGGTAATCGTCGCGTATCCGTTCATTGAAGCGATCGCGGTTCAGCGCTTGGCGCACCAGTTGCATTTGCAGGAGATCGCGCTGATCCCGCGAATCATGACAGAGTGGGCGCACTCGCGCACCGGCATTGATATTCATCCAGGAGCGAAAATTGGATCGCACTTTTTTATCGACCATGGCACCGGAACAGTGATTGGGGAGACATGCGAGCTAGGCAACCATGTGAAGCTGTATCACGGCGTGTCACTGGTGGCGAAGTCGCTTTCTGCCGGGCAATTGCTTCGAGGGGTGAAGCGCCACCCAACGGTTGAGGACCATGTAACCATATACGCGGGCGCCACGATCATCGGGGGAGACACCGTGATTGGGCAGGGGAGCACCATTGGAGCGAACGTGTTCCTGATGCACAGTGTGCCGCCCGGATCGCTGGTGATCTACGAGGAGGTAAACCTTAAGATCTTAAACAAGCAGGAAAAAAAAGGGCCGCGCGGAGATTTTGAAATTTGATCAGGCCCTCAGGGAACACCTTACAAGAACAGTGGGCTAGGGGTTTACCCCAACACGGAAAAAGGATGCGGCTGCGCTGCTGCACTGCTTAAATCTCAGGGTGCGCGACTGCGATTCCATTCTGCTGATCGAGGATTCAGAAGAGGATTACATCCTCCTGAAAAGAGCCTTTCAGCGCGTGAGCTCCCGGTCCAATTTGTTTTGGGTGACGAGTGGCGCAGAGGCGCGCCTAACCGTTTTACCTGACCGTCGGCCACCCTCATTCGTGCTGCTTGATCTACACGTCCCGACGGCTAACGCGTCGTTCGATTTCATTCGATGGGCTCGAACCGACCCTATTTGGAAGCGCGTCCCAATTGTGCTTTTTACCGGGGACATCTCCCCAACCGATCTGGATCGCGCTTACGAACTGGGGATTAACAGCTGCCTGAAGAAACCGCACGAATTCGACGAACTCGTTATTGCGGTGGAGGCGCTACTCCGTTATTGGTGCCGCACGGTGGAACTGCCCGTCGTGAACTAAGGCGACGGTTAAGCGGAGAGCTCGCCTTTTTCCAGGTGAATCATGCGCGTGCCGAATTGGGCCGCCTTTGGATCATGGGTCACCATAATCACGGTCTTCCCCGCGTCGCGGCTAAGAGACTGAAGGATTCCCAAAACATCGCTAGCTGATTGTGAGTCGAGGTTCCCGGTCGGCTCGTCGGCAACGATAATCGCGGGGTCTGTCACCAAGGCCCGCGCTATGGCAACGCGCTGCTCCTGCCCACCGGAAAGTTGGCGTGGAAGATGACGGGCGCGTTCCGCAAGCCCCACCAACCCCAGGGCCGTTTCGACCTGCTTCTTGCGCTGGCGACTGCTTAGTCGGGTGAGCAGGAGCGGAAGCTCGACATTTTCAAACGCGCTCAGCACCGGGATCAAATTGAAAGTCTGGAAAATGAAACCGACATTCTGGTTCCGCCAGTCTGCCAACGCGGATTCGTTCAGCTTGGAAACGTCAACCCCTTGGACAACGCATTCACCGCTGGTTGGCCGATCAATTCCCGCAATGATGTGGAGGAGAGTGGATTTGCCGGAGCCCGAGGGCCCCATCAGCGTCAGGAACTCACCAGGGTTGATCTGAACATTGATCTTGTTCAGGGCGGTGACCTGAATCTCTCCCTGCGCGTAAACCTTGGACAGATCCTTAGTAACGACGATCGGTTCGATAGCCATGACAATCAAGGCGTCCTGAAATCGAGCGCGACCCTCTTCGCAGACGCGGGAATGGGATAATCGCTGCCTTTGCTCGGCGCAATCTCTTTCCGGTCAACGGTCACCTTAAGCCCGGGCAGCGGCGGGAGTCGGAGGAGCCATTCACCCGCAGGGGGAAGCCCCGCGAGCAGAAGATCCCCGCCGCCTGGACGGCGAGAGTAGCGCACGGTGGCGGGCCCAAAGTGCGTCGGCAAGCTTGCCCACCCAAAGGGCTTGCTTCCGGTGAACCATGCTGAAGGAACGCCAGCAAACAAAACGAGCTTATTGCCGTCCTCGAACAGAAGAGCGTCGCGGAGCAGCAATTGCATCTCAGCGAGGGCCCACCCATGGGGCATGGCGACGCTCTCCTTGCCTTGCTGCCACGTGGTCCGCGCACGATTCCACCCGCCCGCTCCAGAAGGGCCCCCTTCATCAAACGCGTGCCATCCTCGCATCTGCTCGTGGGCGAAATGCGCATCCAGTGTGGCATGCCCCGCCCCGCGATTGCCTGCCAACAAACTTTGGTGCGCTTTGGCTAAAGGAAAATAACGCCAACCAGCGGGCTGTTGTGGGCCGAGATTCCCGAAGTGAGTTTCAGCCTCGGGCCCATCAAGGGGGGATAAACGGCAAGGCCACAGGACGGAGTAACTGCCGTATTCCTTGGCAAGGCTCTTCCCGAAGCGGGACGTGTATTGGTCCTGCAAATGGGCGGCGAGGCCGCTCCAGAGTTCAGCCCCTGCAAGATCGCTCGAGACGGTGGCGAGTTCGGCGAGGCCTCGCAATCCGGCGATATCAAATGCCTCGGTGTACTCAGGATGGAAGCCATCGCAGCGGCCTGGCTTCAGCTCGTGCTGATCTTCGGGAGGGCAGTCGGTTCCGAAGCGGATGCCTGCGAGTGAAACAAAGTGTGGGCCGGGCATCGTCCGGTAATACTGAATCATATTGCCGAGCTTCTGAAGCGAAGGATAGACCTTGGCGAGCCACTCTCTATCGCGCGTAAAGCGCCAGTGCTCGGCTGCAATCCAAAGGATCTGGCCGGGATTATCAGCTTCGGGGTAAATACGGCCGTTGAACGGGTGTGCGAGAAAGTAATTAATCGCGCGCTCAGCGAGGCCAAAGTTGCCGGACTTTTGCAGAATGTTCGCGATGTAAACGCCGTCGCGGTTATAGACGTTGTAGTTGATCACGCTCACGTCGGGCGCGCCCTCGTTCATGTTTAGGGCGAGGTGAGCAAGCATTGCTCGGTAACCTTGCTCCCAAGCTTTATCTGGCAGATCGAGGTCAAACCGGGCGTTCAGGCCGGTCCATATTTCACGTGCGGCACTGAACACATCATCGGGATCAATCTTAACGTATGCATTGAATCCAAGGTCGGGCTGCATTTGGCCGCTAGCGTGGTTCAAGGGCAGCTCATCGAATTGAGCCCATTGGCTTTTACCATCCCACTTATGAGCAACCGCCCGGCGGCCAGGTAAGACCGGCAATACGAACGAGAGGATTTGCTCTGCTCCTGGCGCCAGAGCAATGTCGTACACGAGCGCGCCTGAGCAGAGACCAGCGTCGGATTCCGCGCCGCGAAGAGATGGAGTGAGACCCGCGGCCGCAAGCTCACCAATGGAATCGTCCGGGAGGACGCCGGCCGCGTTTGGGGGAATTTCGGCGGCGATAGCTGTGCGCTCATCAACCAGCAGCCCCCGCGCGCCTGGCGCCACACGCAAACCGTTCACAGGACCGCCCGCGGCGCCAAGGCTCCGAAGGGCCACATAAAACCTAAGCTTCCGGCGAATACTATCGTGATTCTTGAAGCGCACACGGGCAGCAGCCATTTCATAGCTGCCAAAGGGGCTGTTGAATGCCGCCTGAGCTATCTCGGTGCGGATTTGCACTTTGCCGACAGGCCATTCCACCCACGGGATCAATGCTCCATTATCCGGCAAACCGTGGCGGACTTGAACCTCTGGCATGGTGGGGGCGACGAACTTGAGGAACTGCTGGTCGTAGGCCCAAAAGTAAATTCCATACGTCCCAAACCCAGGGGAAAAGTTGCCTTCCCTCTCGACGAAAGTCTTCAGGGTGTCCACCGAATCAGGAACACCAATGGGGATGTGGATGGCCCCTTTCGGATCGAGGATATTGGTTTGCGCCGCTTTGACACCAAAGCAAACGGCGAAAAGCAAAAGCACAATTCGAGGAGCAGTGGAGAGCACGCCGATTGCTTAACCAGAGCTGGGGCAAGGGGGAAAGCATTTTCGTTTGAGCGGACCCGGAGAAGCTCTGACGGCTAAGACATGGGGGCGCGGCTTGACCGGGAGGGATTCGAGCCAGATGATGCAGCGGGTCTAAACAACTAGGCAGACATGACGTGGGAAATTGGACTGTTGCTGGGGATCATCTTCGCCTGCCTCATTCTCTTCAGCTTCGAGTGGGTTCCGGCGGATGTGACAGCGCTCGGGCTGGTGGTCACCCTGATTCTCACCGGCTTGCTTAAGGCTGATGCGGCGTTCGCTGGTTTTGGGTCGGATACCGTCATTACTATCCTCGGGCTGCTCATAATGACAGCGGCCTTGTTGCGAACGGGTGTGATGGACGCGGCGGGGACGTTCATCCTCCGGCACACGGGGGATGATCCTATGCGGCTGCTCTTTGGGATCATGCTGACCGCCGCTGGCTTGAGCGCGTTCAT
>DASPKX010000003.1:0-66467 GCA_035627835.1 Candidatus Methylomirabilota bacterium | reverse complement strand
AAAGTCCTTGTGCTGGAAAGCGGCTCTGCGCGTCACAATCTGCGCAAGCAAATCCCAGAGCACGACATCATTGTTACCAATTACGCCCTGCTCCGCCGCGATCTCACCGCGCTGCAGAAATTTGATTTCCAAGCCATTGTCCTCGACGAAGCGCAGTACATCAAAAACCCCGCGGCGCAGGTGACGATTTCCGTCAAGCAGCTCAAAGGCAAAAACCGCCTCGCGCTCACCGGCACCCCGCTTGAGAACAAGCTGCTCGACCTCTGGAGCATTGTTGACTTCGTTCAACCTGGCTATCTCGGCTCGCAGTCCGATTTCAACACCAACTACGAGCCCAAAGGTGAGAACCCGGAAGTGAGCGAGCAGATCGCACGTCGCCGCCTTTCCGCAAAGCTCCGGCCGATTATGCTTCGCCGCTTGAAGCGCCAGGTCGCCAAAGATCTGCCCGAGCGCATTGAGCAGCGCCGCGATTGCGAACTCGGTGACGAGCAGCGCAAGTTGTATCTGGCAGAACTCCGTCGGAGCCGCGAGCAGGTTCTCCACACGATCCAGGAGCAAGGCCTTGCCAAGAGCAAGATCCACGTCCTGGCCGCGCTTACCCGTTTGCGCCAAATATGCTGCCATCCGCAGCTCGTCGGGAACGATTCACCTTCAGGCAAAACCGAAACCTTGTTCGAATTGCTTGAGCAATTGGTCGAGGAAGGCCAAAAGGTTCTCGTTTTCAGCCAGTTCGTGCAGATGCTTCGTTTGCTCGAAGCGGAATGCGCCACACGCGGCATCAAAACTCACATTCTGACAGGCGAAACAAAGAACCGCCAGGATGTGGTCAACGCCTTCCAGGCTGACGCCGATCCATCGATCTTCCTTCTCAGTCTGCGCGCCGCAGGCACCGGCTTGAATCTCACAACTGCGAGCTACGTGGTTCTTTACGATCCATGGTGGAATCCAGCTGTGGAAGCCCAGGCGATCGATCGTTCCCATCGCATTGGCCAGACTCGCACTGTGAACGCCTATCGCCTGATCACGCCGGGAACGGTCGAAGAGAAGATTTGGGAACTCCAGCAGCGCAAAGCCCAAACGATCATCGATGTTCTCGGTGAGGAAGGCTTTGCCCGCAGCCTCACCAAGGCGGACCTGGAATACTTGTTCTCCGAATAACGGCAACAAAAGAGCGCGCGACCGTTGGTCGTGCGCTCTGCAGAAAACCCGAAGGAACGGCAGCTTAAGCCCGTTCGCGGTCATGAAGGGACCGGCCGTTGCGGCGATCCCGATTCTGTTGCACCCCGCCCTTGTAAATCTGGCGCCCGTTCGTTTGGGCCATGTAAATGCTCACCAGATCTGAACGCGAAAGTGCGTCATCTCTACGGCGGCCAAACAAGCGGCCAGCAGCGCGGCCAATTTTCAGGACCCAATTCATATCTACAAGTCTCGCAAGGTAAGGGAGGCGCCCCGCCCCAACAAGCTTTTTCCCTCCCGGTTTACATGGATTCAATTGTCTTTCAAGAAAGCCTTCCCTAATTTTACCCGCCGGTGAGCATGCCCGCCCCAGCCTTCTCCAAATTGAAAAGCGCGATCACCATCTCGCTCGTCCCGCAAGCGCGTGGTGGCCCCTTTGTGTTCTGGGATGATCTCCGCGAAGGATGCGCGACAGCCGCGAAGCTCGGTTTCGACGCTGTCGAAATCTTTGCCCCCTCCGCTGAAACCCTCCGCGCCGCAAACCTGAAGCGACTGCTGCAGGAGCATAACTTAAAATTGGCTGCGCTCGGCACTGGTGGCGGTTGGGTTCTACACAAGCTCCACCTGACCCAATCCGATCCTGCCGCCCGCAAGCAAGCGCGAGCGTTCATCCTTTCAATTCTCGAAGTTGCTGCTGAGCATGGTGCTCAGGCGATCATCGGCTCCATGCATGGCCGAGTGGAACCAGGCTCCACCCGCGCAGAAACCATAAACCTCCTCACCGAAGCTCTGGCTGAACTCGATGTCGCCGCTGGACGCCTTGGGGCTGGCCTTCTGCTGGAGCCAGTGAATCGTTACGAAACGAACTTCCTCACCAGCGTTGTGGACACCGCGCAGATCATTCGCGAAGCCGGCACGAAGCAGATCCGAGTGCTCGCTGACCTCTTCCACATGAACATCGAGGAGACGAGCATTACAGGAGCGTTGGAGCAACTCGGGCCGCTCCTTGGCCACGTTCACCTTGCAGATTCCAATCGCCGCGCCGCTGGCGCCGGTCATCTCGATTACGCACCTATCATGCATTCACTCCGCAAGATCAACTACACCGGCTACCTCTCCGGGGAAGTCTTGCCTCTGCCCGATTCCGAATCGGCGGCCCGCCAGCAGGTCGAAACCTTCCGCAAACTCGTGGTCTGACTATGTTGAAGCACCAGCTCATCCACCCAGAGATCAACCGCGTCCTTGCGGAAGCCGGCCACCATTCCTTGATCCTCATAGCTGACGGCAACTACCCGGCCTCCACGAAGCGTGGTCCAAATGCCAAACTCGTCTCCCTCAACCTCAGCCCTGGCGTGGTGACTTGCAGCCAGGTATTACGCGCCCTCCTCAGCGCCGTGCCGATCGATCACGCGCACACCATGGGCATCCCTGCGGATGATCCATATGCCATGCAAGGGGAGCCTCCAGTCTGGAATGAATACCGCATGGAATTGCGCAAAGCCGGCCTCAACCTCGACCTGACGCCGATTCAAAAGTGGGATTTCTACGACAAGGTTAACTCTCCCGACCACGTCCTCACCATCCAAACGGCCGACCAGGCTCTTTGGGCAAACCTCCTCCTCGTGATGGGCTGCCGACAATCTTAACATGCAACATCGTCCTCTAGGCAAAACAGGGCTCAAGGTTCCGGTGCTCAGTTTCGGCGCCTCCTCCCTTGGCCAGGAATTCCGCAACGTCACCATGGACGAGGCCCTCCGCTCCGTGCGTGTCGCGCTCGATTGCGGGCTGAACTTCATTGACACATCGCCCTTTTATGGCCGTGGCATGAGCGAAGTCTTGCTCGGTGTCGCCCTCCGCGAGGTTCCCCGCGAGAGCTACATGCTCTGCACCAAGCTCGGCCGCTACGATCTGCAGCACTTCGATTTCAGCGCGAAACGCGTGGCTGAGAGCGTGGATGTCAGCCTCCATCGGATGAGCACCGGCCACATTGACATCATGCTCTGCCACGACATTGAATTCGTGCCCATGCAGCAGATCGTGGATGAAACTATCCCAGCCCTGCGCAAAGCCCAAGCCGCGGGGAAGATCCGCTATATCGGTTTCAGCGGATACCCGCAAAAAATCTTTAAATTCATCTGCGACCAAACCTCCGTGGATTGCGTCCTCAGCTACAATCAATACACGCTGCAGAACACGCGGTTCGCTGACGAAACGCTCCCCTACCTAAAGGAGCGCGGCATTGGCGCGATGAACGCTGGGCCCTTCAGCGCGCGCCTTCTCACAAACGCTCCTCTCCCCAAGTGGCTGAAGGAGCCTGAAGATGTGAAAGCCGCCGCCCGCAAGGCCGCTGAGCATTGCGCAAAGAAAGGCACTGACATCGCGAAGCTTGCGCTGCAGTTCTCCTGCGCGCACCCAGACATTGCGACCACCATTGCTGGTTCCGCAAATCCAGAGAACATTCGGAAATGGGCGCAATGGATCCAAGAGCCGCTCGATTACGATTTGCTGGGCGAAGTTCAGACCATCTTCGCGCCGGTCAAAAACATCGGCCACAAGGAAGGTTTGCCCGAGAACAACTGATGAAAGCGCTCCAACTCGAACGGCCCGAACATTGGCGTCAGATCGACATTGCCGAACCCGTGCCACCCGGCCCCGGCGACGCTCTTGTGCGTGTGCATAATGTCGGCATTTGCGGCACCGACATCTCCGGCTACCTCGGCAAGATGCCCTTCTTCAGCTACCCACGCATTCCTGGCCATGAACTCGGCGTGGAAGTAGTCGCCCTCGGCGAAGGTGTCACGAACGTCCGCGTGGGTGATCGTTGCGCGATCGAAGCTTATTTAAACTGCCAGCAATGCTACGCCTGCCAGCGCGGCCACACGAATTGCTGCGAGAACAACCAGACGCTCGGCGTCCATTGCGACGGCGGGTTGCGCCCCTTCTTCACCATCCCAGCCCGCAAGCTGCATGCTTCAAAGAAACTTTCCTTCGAGCAGCTGGCTCTTGTGGAAACACTCGCCATCGGCTGCCATGCTATTAACCGCGGCGCAGCCAAGCCCAGCGAGAACGTGCTCGTTATCGGCGCGGGTCCGATTGGCCTATCCGTAATCGAGTTCGCAAAGCTCTCCGGTGCTCGCACCATCGTCATGGATATGAACCAGCAGCGCCTGGATTTCTGCCGCAATGTCATGGGGGTGCAAACGACAATTCTGGCTAAAGGCGACGGCGCAGAAATGGAGGCCCTCCGCAAGGCCACGAACGGCCAAATGCCTGACCTGGTCGTGGACGCCACTGGCAGCAACAAGTCCATGGGGCATGCGCTGAATTACTGCGCGTTCGCAGGCCGCCTCGTTTACGTCGGCATCACTCAGCAGGAAATCTCATTCCTGCATGCGCCAGTGCTGCATCGCCGTGAACTAACGATCATGGCCAGCCGCAACGCTGTGGCTTCCGAGTTCAAGCGCATCATCTCAGCCATTGAAGATGGGCAACTCAACACCGATCCTTGGATCACGCATCGCACAACCTTCGATGAGCTGATTGCGCGCTTCCCTTCGTATACGAAGCCCGAAACCGGCGTTATCAAAGCCATGGTCACGGTTGAATAACGTATGCCAAAGGTCGATGCCCACCAGCACTTCTGGATCTACTCCCAAGCGGAGTATCCCTGGATTCAGCCGACCTGGGCGATCAAACGCAGTTTTCTCCCAAAGGATATCAAGCCGGAACTCGACCGCTCGGGCTTTGACTTCTGCGTTGCAGTCCAGGCCCGCCAATCTCTTGAAGAAACGCAATGGCTCCTCGAACTCGCGCGCGAGCATCGTTTCATCGCGGGTGTTGTCGGGTGGGTGGATCTTCGTTCGGACAAGCTCACCCAGCAGCTCACGGTCTTTTCCAATGACCCGCATTTCGTCGGCGTTCGCCACGTTGTGCAGGATGAGCCCGACGACAACTTCATGCTCCGCGCAGATTTTCAGAATGGCATCCGCCAACTGAAATGCTTCAACCTTGCCTACGACATTCTCATTTACCCAAAACAGCTTCCCGCAGCCATCGCTCTTGCGAGCAAATTTCCCGAGCAACGCTTCGTGCTCGACCACATGGCCAAGCCGAACATCAAGGATGGCGCTCTGGAGCCTTGGGCGACTCAGATTCGTGAGCTAGCGGCGCAACCAAACGTCAGCTGCAAAATTTCCGGTCTGGTCACCGAGGCAGAATGGAATGGCTGGGCGCCTGATCATTTCCGCAAATTCCTGGATGTCGCCTGGGAGGCTTTCGGTGACGATCGACTCATGGTCGGCTCTGATTGGCCTGTCGCCCTGAACGCCGCTGAATCCCACGCAGAGGTTATGCAATTGGCGACGAGCTACCTCGCTCAATTTCCCGCCGCAACCCAGCAGAAATTTCTCGGCGATAACGCCATTCGTTTTTACAACCTCAAGGTTTCATAATCATGTTGAGCATCGCCAAATATTCCTTCGGCATGGGAGATCGCTTCGCGCACCAGGCGCGCGCGCAACTTCGCGCATGCATCCTCGCGGCCGAGCAAGGCGCGCAAATATCCCCCGTTTGGAATAAATCCAACCGCGAGCACACCATCGTCGGCTCCGAGCCCCCCAGCGTTCGCGCTGCCGCCGAAGCCGCCATTCGTGAACTTGGCTGGAAAGCGCCATTTCATATCGATGCCGACCACATCAATCTCACCAACGTTGATCGTTTCGTCGCCACAAGCGACTTCTTCACCATTGATGTTGCCAGCGCGATCGGCAAACCCGCAGACCCTGCTCACGTCGATGCGTTCGTGACCGCGCATCCCGAACTCTTCGGGTCCATTGAAATCACCGGCATTTCCTCCCCGTTTCAGACTTCGCGCGACGAGGTCCGCCGCATCGCCGGCAAGTATCTCCTGGCTGTGCAGGAAGCGGGCAAAATCTATCGCCACATTGCCCAAGCAAAAGGCGCCGGGAACTTCATCACCGAAGTATCGATGGACGAGACAGACGCGCCCCAAACCCCGCCCGAGCTGCTCATTATACTAGCGGCCCTCGCTGACGAAAAAATCCCGGTGCAAACCATCGCGCCGAAATTCACCGGTCGCTTCAACAAAGGCGTCGATTACGCTGGGAACATTGAGCAATTCGAAAAAGAATTTAACGAAGACCTGGCAGTTATCGCTCACGCCGTGAAGCGCTACGGGCTGCCCGCAAACCTGAAGCTCAGCGTCCATTCTGGGAGCGATAAGTTCTCGATTTACGCGCCAATCCGCCGCGCTTTGCAGCGCACTGGCGCTGGCCTTCATATCAAGACGGCTGGCACCACCTGGCTCGAAGAAGTCATCGGCCTCGCTGAAGCGGGCGGTGAAGGCCTCGCCCTGGCCAAGGAAATCTACGCGCAAGCTCTCGACCACCTTGAGGAGCTAAGCGCTCCCTATGCGACCGTTATCGACATCCGCCGCGACCACCTGCCCACTGCGGACCAGGTCCGCAATTGGACCTCCGAGCAATACGTCTCCGCGCTGCGTCACGATCCGAAGAATCCATCCTTCAACGCCGACCTCCGCCAGCTCCTTCACGTCGGCTTTAAGATCGCGGCAAAGAAGGGCGACACTTACCTAAAGGCCCTTCGCCAGTTCGAGCCAACCGTCTCAGAAAACGTGACGCTCAATCTCTACGACCGCCACCTAAAACCCCTCTTTGTCGGCCTTTAGCAGGTCGCCCAATCCGACGGACGTCCGCGCCGAAGCGCGTCATGAATGTAGGCCGCGTCATAGACGGGGCGTCCTGCCCTCAGCTCACCTGGCATTTCCTCTCCCCTGTCTTTTTCCTAATCTGCGCCAATCTGCGAAATCTGCGGACGTCCTCCTCCTCTCCGCCCAACCTGCGACACATTAATCTGCCTAAAGCCCAACCCAAACGCCGGCGAATTAGTCCTCAGCCGAAAGGCATTCACACCAAACTCACCACCCTTCCGGAAGTCCTCGACATTCTCAAACAGCGGATCCGCGACCACTGAATGCCTGTCATGCCCGCGCTTCTGCCATTCACCCAAGAGCGCCCCCGCAAACTTCATCCCCTCCGCTCCTCGTAAATCCCAAAACAAATTGTAATCACTAGTAAACTTCTCGTTCTTCCAGTTGCTCCCCAGCAACGTTCCCGAATCGAAGATCACCACGTTACGGTCGAGCATAAATGAAACATGCTCCTCCTCCCGTGAACGCATGATTTGGTGCTCCGTGCCGAAAGCGAAAATATTGTTCCGCACCAGGTTCTCCCGTCCGTAATGCTGATGAAACCCAGCGCTCTTCGTCCGATACACCACATTGCTCTCGATCAGAACTCCAGTTGTCCCTTCATCCGGGTAAATGCCCCACCCTCCGTATCCAAATGAAGTGACGTCATGGATGACGTTGTTCCGCAGCATCGTCCCTCGTTGAATGCCGAGCGTGTAAATGCCGCCCATGTCACTCAGCATCGCCTGGCCAATGTTGTGGATATGGTTAAACTCGATTCGATTATTCCGGCAGGGCGTCTCGCGATATCCCCAATTCCATCCGACTGAAATCCCTGTGTAGTACAGATCGTGAATGTGATTGTGAGCGATCAAATTGTCGCCGCTTTGCAGAATGAATACGCCCGCCGCCGCCGGAAACATCCGTCCCATCTTGTGAATTAGGTTGTCGGTGACCATGTGTCCGGAGTTCGCTTGATACGGCGTGGGCGTTATCCGACTCGGCTCACCCAACCTCACGCCGCCAGCGCCGCAATCCACAAACTCATTCCGCTCGATGCGCCAGTTTCTGCATCCAAGCCCCAGCTCTATTCCATACCCTGAGAGTCCTGTGAACGTGCAGTTCGTGACTACGCAGTTCACCGCGCCTTCCGCCCAAACCTCACCATGAATCCGAACCGCCGCTTGAGTGTCGTAATACCCAGCTGCTGGCAAGGTCCAGTCCGTGTGCGCAAACGTAATCCCCTCCAACTGGACGTGCTGCACCGGAATACCCGCCCTGTGATCCCCCTCGAACTTCATGATTCCCCCCTCCAGCACAGGCATAACAATCTCCAGCCGGTTCGGGTCTTCCCCTTCCGCAGCCATGTACAAGACCTGCCGAGCGCTTGCCTCGTAAAGCCATTCGCCGGGGGCATCCAGCGCCTGCGGAAAGTTTTCCAGGAGGTAGCGCGCGTTCGCCTCCTTCACGTGAGTGGCGATGTTCCCTGCCAGCGTTACCGTCCTGCTCTCCGAATTCACGCTGCGAATCGGATGCCGAAGATCGATCCATTTATGAAATGCCACCACTTCGGCCCCCGCTGCCGCCCATTCCGGCTTAACCTCATCGTTGTGAAACTTGAAAGAAAACGGTTCCGTCGATAACGCCTCCCCGTCCTGCCGCAGGAAGCCTTGATTAGGTGTTCGCGCTAATGTCGCTCGCGTTCCATTCACAAATAAACTGCGCGGGCCCGTCGCATCGCCAACCCACATCGGGACAGTCGCTCCCCATAGGTCCTTGCCATCCACGCGTGTCCAGTTCGTCAGCCGCACGCCCCCGCTCAACACTGCTTTGCCCCCGGCAGGCCCGCGGATGATTAAAGGGACAGCCTCGCTCAAGCCCGAGTCCTGCGGCGTGATCACGATCCGTTCGGCTATATAATGCCAGCCACTCTGCAGCTGAATACGCAACCCGCTGGGCCTCGGCTCGCCTCGCCGAAGCGCCTGCATTCGTTTCAGCGCCACCGAAAGCTGCCGCACAGGTCCAGACTTGCCGGAAGGCACCGCGGCCAAACCGTCCAGTGCATCATCTCCTTCAGGTGAAACATGAATCACCAACTCACTCGCTTGAAGGCTCAAAACCATCCCTAGAAGCGCCAGGACTGCTCGAAAGTTCACCACGCCGGGAGCCTAACCAAACCACCGCCGAAAGTCATGATGCGTCTTAGACCGTCTGGATGAGAATTGCCCGTGGTGAGGCAAGCGCTGAACCTCATGTGCTGCCCAGCTAAATGGAAGGGTTGTTTCTGCTGATTTGGTCTTTTAGGGTGAAGGGATGAATTCACCGGTTGTGATGCGGGCTGCGCTTGCTGTTCTTTTGTTGCTGGGGTTGACGAGCCGTATGCTGAAGGCGGAGGAGAGCGCTGTTCCGAAAGCGATGATTTCGGGCACGGAATTGGGGTGGCGGCCGCTTGGGGGCAGCGACTTCACAAATGTGAACTGCGCGCCAGACACATGGCGGTTCAGCAGCAACATGATTTCTTGCACCGGCCAGCCCATTGGGGTGATTCGATCCACGGTGCTCTACACAAATCTGGAATTGTCGGTGGAGTGGAAGCATTTGAAGCCAGCGGGCAATTCAGGGGTGTTCTTCTGGGCGACACCAGATGCCATCAAGCTTTTGGAAGATGGCAAAGATCGGCTGCCGATTGGGATTGAAGTCCAGGTGCTCGACCTCGGTTACGCTGAGGCTTACGAAAAGGAGCACAAGAAGAAGCCGGATTGGTTCACAAGCCACGGTGATGTGTTTCCGACCGGAACGGCCAAGATGAAGCCGTTTCCACCTTCAGCCCCGGGTGGGCAACGGAGTTTTCCACGGAAAAACCTGGTGAAACCGAGTGGGGAGTGGAACCACTATTACGTGCGGGCGATTAATGGCGAGGTGCGGCTCTGGGTCAATGGAGAGGAAGTGTCGGGCGGGACAGAGTGCAAACCGGCGTGGGGTTATCTATGCCTGGAATCGGAAGGGTCGCCAATTGAGTTCCGGAACTTAAAGATCCGAACTCTTCCTTAACACACCGAAATCAGGTTGTTTCTTCGCTGGCGCGGCGTTGCGCAAGAGCGCGCGCCGCCTGAACAGTGTCGATCTCGGCGGGGCTTTTGTCGGTGCGGATGCGAACGATGCGAGGGAACCGCATCGCCAGGCCGCTGGTGTGACGGTCGCTCGGCTGAAGCAGGTCAAAAGCGATTTCGAGCACGGTGTCGGGCTTTACCTCGTGGTAGCGTCCGTGTTGGCGTATGGTGCGGGAGAGGAAGTGGCGCGTGAGTTGTGCGATCTCAATGTCCGTCAAGCCGCTGTACGCTTTGCCGATAGTTTTCAACTCACCCGTGGCTTCATCACGCACCGCGAAGGTATAATCGCTTAAGACGCCTTTGCGCTTCCCGTGTCCGTATTCGGCGCCAACGACGACGCAGTCCAGCGTTGCGAAGGCTTTCTTCAGTTTTAACCAGGAAAGACCTCGGCGGCCCGGCGTGTAAACACTGTTCGGGTCTTTAATGAGCAACCCCTCATTGCCGCGGTTGCGCGCAGCAGTGAACGCTTCCTCGATTTCATCGGCCGAACGCGCCTCTGTGATGGTTGAGAGCCGGAATGCGTTCAGTTTCGTGAGAGCTTCGCGGCGCTGCTTAAGTGGAAGATCGAGTTGGTTTTGATTGTCCAGCCAGAGACAGTCGAATGCGACAAAAACGACGGGGACTTCCTCACCAAGGAAAAGGTCGCTCTCGCGGCGCCCCAAGCGGCGTTGCAGGTCGGCAAACGGCAGAATTTGTTCCCCCCGCATCGCGACGATCTCACCGTCGAGCATGAAGTCGTGCTCCACTTTGCGCGCGCGCTCGGCGATGTCATGGAAGGTTTCGGTGATGGCTTTGAGGTCGCGCGAGTAAATCGCGACAACGTTGCCGACCTTGTGAATTTGTGCCCGGATTCCGTCATATTTATCCTCCAGCCAGACGGAGGTGGGCTCCGTCAGGAGGGGCGGCTGAGCGCCTTTGCGTTTGGAGCCGGTTTGCCACTCGAGCACACGGTTCCAGATATCGGCAGCGGTTTCCTCTGGAGACGCGAGCATGTATTTGATGGGGCGGAACGGAATGATCGTGACGCCGGACAGTTGACCGCGTTTGGCAAGAAGAGCGGTTTCACCGATATTGCCGACTAGAAGGTTTGTGTTCTTCACCTCGTCAAGAGGAACACCGAAGGCGCTCGCAATAGCGTCTTCGACCAAGCCTTCCTTGAGGCCGATGCGGAGGTCACTGGTAAGTATTTTGACGACGTATTTGGCCTCGAGCGGGTCGCATGAGCGAAGAAGCTCCATCAGCATCGGGAGCTTCGCCAACGGCCCGCGAGCATGATACAAACGCTCGAAAGTGTCCTGGACCTGCTCGATCGTGAGTGTTCCGTCAGTGGCTCCGAGGTTGGTAAAAATCTCCTGCGCTGTTTCGCCAAGATCACTGTGCTTCAGGTAAACCTGTCCGAATTGGGCTTGGTCGAGCTTGCCCATTGAGCAGAGAGCGTCGCGAATGATGGCCCAACCCAGAGAGAGGACTTTGTTTTCTGTGGAAGGAAATGGTTGGCCCGTAAACCAGACAGAGACAGCTCGCAGCGGCGCAGAATCGAGCGGCTTGAGATACTCTGTCAGGAGGCGGACCTTCTCCAGTTTTTTGGTCGTCTTGCTGATGGCAGCGCACGTTAAGGAAAACTCCCGAAAGAGCGGTCCGTCAGGTGAGCCTTTAAGTGGTGGCCTGGGAGCAGGCTCGACGATGGCGGACGCCACCCTGCCCGGCACGAGCAATGGAAGGGCGAGTTGCTCTTCCTCGCTTAAGGCGAGCGCATCGTAGCCGAGGTCGCGCAGTGTGCGGGCGAAGTCAGCAGCAAAGCCGTGGAGGGTGTAAACCTTCTTTGGCTTAACCTGGTGAACGAAGGAAACGAGGTCGGTAAAGTCTGCGTGATCGCTGATGGGAAAGGCCGCGTGGGCTTGATAACGGAAGCGGCAGTTCGGATCAACCGCCCAGCCGGTGAGAACAGCCAACCGAACCTTGCCAAGATTCCGCAGCATGGCGGAGTTGCTGACATTCGGCGGGCAGAGAAGCACTTTGCCCCGGGCGTTGCCTGCTTCGTATTTTTCGTAAGCCGGAAAGCAGTGGCCGAACTGTTCGTAGATTTTCGTGAGCCGATGAACCGTGCCGTGCAGCATGATTGGCAGCCCGGCTTCGCCCAGGCTGCATAGGATTTCCTGACTCTTGCCGAGCGAGTAGCCGAGCAGAACTGGGGTCTCCTCGTTATCCAATGCTTCGCGGCAAAAACGAACGATGCCTGACACCACCGCTTCGGTGGGCGGAAACCTGTATTCCGGCCGCCCGTAAGTTGTCTCCATGATCAGGATGTCCGCTTCGCGCGGCTCGCACTTCTCAGCAGAAAGGCCAGTGCGCAGCTTAAAGTCGCCGGTGTAGAGGAGCGAACTCCCCTTCCCCTCCACCAAAGACATCGCGCTTCCAAAGATGTGGCCGGCTGGCAAAAGGGTTATTCGATAGGGATTCTCCGCAGAGAAATCGCAGCTCTGCAGGAAGGGGAGTTTGTGCTCAATCCAATTTCCCTCAATACGGGCATGCATCAGGCGGGAGGTCGGCTCAGAGCAGATTATCTCCCGATGTGGCGCAATATGGTCGCTATGCGCGTGGCTGACGAAGACCCGCTCGGGGCCTTGCTGCGGAAGGTGCGAATCCAGCCAGAGGTTGAACTCAGGCAGATGAACGCCGCCGCGATGATAGCGCACTTCCATGCCGGGCAATAAAGGCAGGAATGTAGGGGCCGATGCGAGCCCGCGTCAAATGTTCGGGAGTCTGGCTAGACGTTAAACTTGAAGAGGAGGACGTCTCCGTCTTTGACGACGTATTCTTTGCCTTCCATGCGGTAAAGGCCTTTTTCACGAGCGGCCGCGACTGAACCGCAGGAGACAAGATCTTCGTACGCGACGGTTTCGGCTTTGATAAAGCCGCGTTCAAAATCGCTGTGAATCACACCAGCGGCCTTGGGAGCGGTGTCACCAGCGTGGATGGTCCAGGCGCGGACTTCTTTTTCGCCCGCGGTGAAGTAGGTGCGCAGGCCAAGAATATGATAGGTGCTTCGGATCAGCGCACCGACGCCGGACTCCTTAACCCCGAGTTCGTTCAAAAACTGGGTCGCTTCGTCCGGAGCAAGGTCGATGAGATCGCTCTCGATTTGGGCGCTGATAACGACTGTGTCGCAAGAGTGATGGGCCTTGGCGTATTCGCGGACTTTTTGGACGTACGGATTTTGGTCGGCTGTGGCAAGATCAGTGTCTTTGACGTTCGCGGCGAAGATCGTCGGCTTGTCGGTGAGGAGGTAGAAGCCTTTGGCAATCGCTTTGTCCTCAGCAGTTAAGCCCGCGAGAGTGATGGCGGGTTTGCCTTCGTTCAGGTGCGGCTCGAATTTCTTTGCCACTTCGAGTTCGGCGCTGGCCACTTTGTCACCACGCTTCGCGTCTTTAGAAACGCGCTCGATCTTCTTTTGTACGGCTTCAAGGTCGGACATCACGAGTTCCGTGGTGATGATCTCGATGTCGCGGATCGGATCCACCGAGCCAGCGACGTGATGGATGTTTTCGTCATCGAAGCAGCGGACGACCTGCACGATAGCGTCGACCTCGCGGATGTGAGTTAGGAACTTGTTGCCGAGGCCTTCACCAGCGGCGGCGCCCTTCACGAGGCCGGCGATGTCCACGAACTCGATCGCGGCAGGAATGATGACGCTGGTTTTGGCAATCTTGGCCAACGTTTCCAACCGTGAATCAGGCACGGTGACGATGCCGACGTTCGGATCGATCGTGCAAAAAGGATAGTTCGCCGCCTCAGCTTTGCGGGTGCGGGTGACCGCATTGAACAGAGTCGATTTTCCAACGTTAGGCAGGCCAACAATCCCAGCTTTCAACATAAATCAGGGCGTAAACCTATGCTGCAAGGGGCCCCTGCGCACAAGGGAAATAACGGCCCCTCCGCACGGTTCTGATAATCGCCCCGAGATTGGATTCAGCAGAGCGGTCAGGTTGTTCTCACAAGCCCGGAGCAAAAGATTACGTTATGGAGATATTGGATGCGCTCACGTCGGTTTTGGGAATTGGCAGAGAGCCGAGGGATTTAACGATCATACATGTGTCGCTCCGGGCAGTCGCCATGTTTGTGGCGGCAATCGTCATGGTTCGCATGGCTGACAAACGCTTCTTGAGCAAGAAAAGCGCTTTTGACGCGGTCCTCGGGCTGATTCTAGCCTCCACCCTCGCGAGGGCGGTAAACGGCTCTGCTCCGTTTGTGCCTACACTGGTGGGCGGCTTCGTGCTCGTGCTGCTGCATCGCCTGGCGGCAGCGATCGCTTTTCATTGGCATTCTTTCGGCCATTTGATCAAAGGCAGCGCCGATGTGCTGATAGAAAATGGAAAGCTGAACGAGCAGCAAATGCGGCGGAACGCAGTGACGATCCATGACCTTGAGGAAGACCTCCGGCTGAATGGAAGCGTGTCAAAGGCGGATGAAGTGCAGCTGGCAAAGATCGAGCGCAACGGTGAGTTGAGTGTGATAAAGAAAAAGAGCAGCTGAGCAACGCGGCTGCTCGATTTCGTTTCACAACACGGGGAAAAGTTTTTAGCCTGCTGCTCTTTCATATGTCAAAAGAGCACACGTATCGTTTTTGTTTCGGTCCATGGAATATTAGTGAGGGACAGGATCCTTACGGCCCAACCACTCGCCCACCCCAAAACTTTGATTGGAAGCTGGAGAAGCTCCGGGAAGCTGGGTTCGAAGCCATGATGTTCCACGATGACGATGCGGTGCCGGACATCGACAACAAGTCAGAACAGCAGATTCGGAAAGAAGCCAAGGAGCTGAAGAAGCGCTTGGATGGCCAGGGAATCGCGGTGGAGATGGTTGCCCCTCGCCTGTGGTTCAGCCCTAACACCATTGACGGCGCCTACACGAGCAATGATCCGAAACACCGCAAATACGCGATTGAACGTTCCCTCCGGTCGATTGATATCGCGAACATTTTGGGAACGGACCTGCTGGTTCTCTGGCTCGCGCGCGAAGGGACGTATCTCCGCGAGTCGAAGAGCGGTTTACGCAGCGTCGAGTTGATGGTCGAAGCGTTCGACAAAATGCTCGCTCACGACAAGAAGATCCGCCTGGCCATCGAACCTAAGCCGAACGAGCCGATGGACCATGCCTACATTCCAACGATTGGGCATGCGCTCGCGGTGGCCCAGCTCACTCGTGACCAAAAGCGGGTCGGATGCCTCATCGAGAGCGCGCACGCCATTCTGGCCGGGCTGGATCCGGCTGATGAGATCGATTTCGCAATGGCCTTCGGGAAGCTCTGGTCCCTGCACTTGAATGATCAGAACGGCCTGAAGTTCGACCAGGACAAGCCCTTCGCCAGCACGAACTTGCGGAGCGCTTTCAACCAGGTGCGGGCTCTTGAGCGAAATCGCTACGGCTCAAAAGGCGAGTATGTATGCTTCGATGTCCATCCGTTCAGGCCAACAAAGGTTGAGCATACTGTGGATCATCTCACGAACAGCCGAACCACATTCCTGAGGCTTGTTGAAAAGGCGCGTTCCTTTGATGAAAAGCAGGCGAAGAGTCTGATTGCGGATCGGAATTACCAAGCGCTCGATCAGATGGTGATCGAGCATCTTTTAGGTTAACGACCCTTTCCAATGCGTTCTTAAGCCCGGCTGTTAAGCCGGGCTTTTTGTTTGAACTACCTGAGATTCCTTCAGCGAAACGCTTATCCGCCCACAGCACGCTCCTAATGAGCACACACTGAGCTTCGCTGAAGGAGCGCAGCAACGTCCTATGAGAAAACTTCCGCTCTTTGCCTGATTTTTGGGAGACGCGTTCCTCCGCTCTAATGCCGTGACAGAAGAGGAGGAAATGCACTCATGAACCTAAAACTAACGGCACAAGCGCTGCTTGCAGGCGTGTGCTCATTGTTCGCAACAACTACCCAGGCACAGACCGTCGATTTGGTTGACGGGAACTCCGGACAAATTGGCCCGGTCCTGTTCCAATGGACGAGCACCCAACCAACGGGCACCGGATACATAGACCCTTTCGTGCGAATACAAGCGCGCGGAGTGGAAGAAGGTTACAACACTTCGGGTCGGCCCTTTCCGTTTGATGAGAAGGAACCCCTAAACTACACCCACGATGTTCAAATGAAAGATCTGGGGGCGGGCACCAACATTAATGGCACGATTTACTACCAGTTCCTCCTCGACATTAATGAGCCTGGAAACGCCAAGGCCCTTCTTTCTCTGGACGAGATTCGGTTGTACACGAGCACGACTGCGAGCCAGCGGACGAAGCGATTGGACGATCTTGGTCGCTTGATTTGGTCCAGCGGTGATGGCGTGATTATGCTGGATGCCGCGAGAAACAGTGGCAGCGGTTCCGGAGACATGTACATGTTTGTGCCGAAGTCCCTCTTCGCTGGCATCCCTGAGAATCATTACTTCATCCTCTACTCACGATTCGGCAGCTTCGAACCGGCTAAGAGTGATGATGCGGAAGCTGGCTTTGAGGAGTGGGCAATTATCTTTCATGAAGAGCCAGAGTGCCCACAGCTTGCGGCCACGGGCGGCACGATCGACTGCGACACGACCAGTGTGCAGTTGAAAGCCGCGATCACCGGCACGGGGGGAACGTTTCGCTGGACGGGCCCGAACGGATTCACGTCAACCGCTCAAAATCCAACAGTCACCGCGCCGGGCACATATACGGTCACCCATTCGCTGAACTCGTGTGTTTCAACTTCGACCGTAACCGTCGTCGATGCTCGAAAGACCTTCACCGTGAGCGCCCGCGGGGGAGAACTGACCTGCACACGCCCGACGATTCAATTGTCCGCGACATCTACGCTCGCGGGAGTGGCTTTCACGTGGAGCGGCCCCGGCATTGTGAGCGGCGGGAACACAGCCACTCCGACTGTTGGCCAGCCTGGAACATACACGGTGATTGCTAAAGACACGGCCACCGGATGCGAAGCCCGGGCCACGGCCCTCGTGACGGAAGTGGAAACCTTCGGGCTCGCGACGCGCGGCGGGCAGCTGAATTGTGATATCCGCACAGTGCAACTGAGCGCGACCGCAAGCATCGCTGGGGTGACCTTCACCTGGACCGGACCGGGAATTGTGAGCGGCGGCACGACTGCGACGCCGATTGTTAATCAGCCAGGCACATACCAAGTCACCGCGCGCAGCACATCGGGCTGCGAGGTGATCGGAACTGCTGTGGTGACTGACACCAGCCGAGCATTCACAATCACGGCTCGAGGCGGGGCAATAACATGTGATCGTGAAACAGTGCAGCTTTCGGTGAGTTCAACTCTCAGTGGTGTTTCGTATCTTTGGACCGGCCCGGGGATTGTCAGCGGCGCGAATACTGCGAACCCAGTTGTGGCGAAGCCTGGAACCTACACGGTTGTGGCGACGGACAGCGTTTCTGGCTGCAAAGCAACTGCCAGCTCGACAGTGAGCGATGGGCGAAAGACGTTCACTGTCACAGCGACTGGGGGAACATTGAACTGCGACCGCACCTCAGTTCAACTTACCGCATCCAGCACGCTTGCCGGAGTTATGTTTACCTGGACAGGGCCTGGAATCGTGAGCGGCGGCACAACAGCCACACCGACCGTCAGCCAGGCAGGAACCTACACAGTTGTAGCTAAGGACACCGCATCAGGCTGCACCGCGACAGCCACAGTGACGGTAACCGATACTGCCCGCAGCTTTACAATCAACGCGCGTGGCGGGGAGTTGAATTGCGAGCGGACCAGCGTTCAGCTGAGTGTCACATCGACCGCCACGGGTCTAACTTACACCTGGACCGGGCCAGGCATCGTGAGCGGCGCCAACACAGCAACACCGACGGTTAATCGCGCGGGAACGTATCAGGTCGTGGCGCGTGACGTGGGCGGCTGCGACGCGATTGCAGTCGCAACCGTCACGGACGTCCGCCGTGACTTCACGGTTTCTGCTACGGGTGGAACGCTCACTTGCGACCGGCCAACCGTCCGGCTGACCGCGACTTCGACACTGGCTGGAGTAACTTTTGAATGGAGCGGGCCAGGCATCGTGAGTGGAGGCAACACGGCCACTCCGACCGTTAACAGGCCAGGCACCTACACAGTTGTGGCCAAGGACGCCACATCCCGTTGCTCAGCGACAGCCACCGCTGTGGTGACCCAGACGCAGACACAGTTCACGGTCAATGTGACCGGCGGGATTCTGGATTGCATCGACACGACAGTGACACTCCGGGCGACTGCCTCAATCGCGGGCGCGACGTTCCGCTGGAGCGGCCCGGGTATCGTCAGCGGCGGTGACACGGCGAACGTAGTTGTGAATCAGCCTGGGACGTACACGGTCACGGCAACAGTGAACGGCTGCAGCATTTCGTCAGTCTCAACCGTGGCTGCGGTGAACACCTCGCCAGACGCGGTGCCAATCACGGTTCCGACGGCACAGATCAACTTCAAGGCGCACAGCGCCCTGCCAAACTCGACCTTCGAGATTGAGCTGCAAAATGTGCCGCCGGGTTACAGCATCTCCAACGGAAAATTCGTTGGCTGGTGCATTGAGGAAGATGACGCGCTGATGACCGGTGTGTTCTGGCCCGCAACCCTGCACTCGGTCGGCAACGCTCCGGATGGATGGAAAGGATACGACTGGCGCCGCGTGAACTACATCCTGAACCACACGTTCAACGGAACGGCTGAGGATGTTCAGAAGGCCATCTGGCACTTCGTTGGCGCCTCCTCCACTCAGCCGCTAGTGCTCACCGCCACGGCACAGGCCATCGTGACGGAAGCCTTGAACAATGCGGATTGCTACACACCAGAGCCTGGTGATGTCGCCGGGGTGATCATCAAACCGGTGGACGTGACCCAGCAGACAGTGTTGCTCGCTGTGCCGCTGCAACCGCTGAGCCCATCGTCCATCCTGACCCTGAACGCACAGCTAAACGCGACGGGCGGGTTGAACCTGAGCTTCACTGGCGCCGCTGGCAAAACGGTTGTTCTCGAAAGCTCCTCGGATCTGAGGAACTGGAGCACGGTGAGCACACACGCGAATGCCACAGGCTCATTCACCACAAGCGTAACGGTGGACCGCGCGGCTAAAGGGAAGTTCTTCCGGGCTCGCGCCCAGTAAGCCGAGCAAAGCCTCGTGGGACTATGAACGCAAGGGGAGCTTCGGCTCCCCTTTTTCGTTGCGAGGGGCCCGGCGCCAGGTTTGGCGCTGAGAGTTAAAGCGCGAGACGGCAATCTGTAGCGGAAATGGAAGAGGCTCGCGCAATTGGCGAGCCTCGATCGCGCCTGCGGCGCGTGTTGCTAGTAGGCTATGCCTACCGTTTCTTTCCTGTGAGAGCGCTTAGGCTACCCCTCTCTCACAGGATTAACATAAGCGTGAGTTTCGCTTTCGCAATAGGGGCCGCTTATGGGCGGCGCTCCTTGAGCAAATCGCGTATCTCCACCAGCAGTTTTTCCTGCGCGGGCATGGCTGCCGGTGGCTTGGTTTCTGACGGGGCAGCCTTCAAACGGTTGATAATGCGGACCAGGATGAACACGCAAAACGCGACGATGAGGAAATCAAGCACCTGATTGATAAAAGAGCCGTAAGCAATCACCGCCGCGCCAGCCTCTTTGGCTTGGGCGAGGGAAGTGATGGCTTTCCCATCCTTGCCAAGCTTCCCGGGGTCCAGGTTGATAAAGAGATCCGCGAAATTAACACCGCCCAGCAACTTCCCCACGGGAGGCATAATAATGTCGTTCACAACTGATGTTACAATCTTGCCAAAGGCCGCCCCAATGATGACGCCCACAGCGAGGTCCACCACATTGCCGCGCACGGCAAATGCCTTGAATTCTTTAAGCACACTCATGGAGAACGTGAGTGCCTGAGGGAGGAAGCCTTGGCGAGCAGGAAATACCCGCGGAGTCGGCTTGCTGACTCGGGAGGGCCTTTTATAGAGTGGCGCAAAGGGGTTTGATGATCTGGCGCGCGCGCGAGCATGTTCTAAGTTTTCCACGTCCTGTCATGCTCATGGGCGTCTTGAATGTGACCCCTGACTCGTTTTCGGATGGGGGCCAGTTCTTTGATTCCAGCCGGGCTGTCGAGCGCGGGCTGCAAATGGAGGCGGAAGGCGCGGAGATCCTGGACGTTGGGGGTGAATCAACCAGGCCCCGAGCAACGCCGGTTTCGGAAGCTGAAGAGCTGCGGAGAGTTTTGCCAGTCATCGAAAAGCTGCGCGCCCAAACCTCGGCTTTGATCTCCATAGACACAATGAAGCCAAAAGTGGCTCAGGCCGCAGTCGAGGCTGGGGCGTCCGTTATTAACGATGTGGGCGCGAACCGGGCCGGCGCTGAGATGGCTGAAGTGGCGGCGGAAACGAAGGCGGGGTACGTGCTCATGCACATGCAAGGAACGCCCGCGACCATGCAGGACGACCCCGCTTACGAGGATGTCGTGGGAGAGGTCACGGACTTTTTCCAGGAGCGCCGTGGGTTTCTGGCGCGCAATGGTGTTCAAGCTGAACAAGTGGTTTTGGATGTAGGGATTGGCTTCGGGAAAACAATGGAGCACAATCTCCAACTAATCGCGCATCACGCGCGGTTCGCCAGGCTGGGCCGGCCCATGCTGCTCGGTGTGTCTCGGAAGTCCTTCCTGGGGCGGTTGTTAAACCAACCGGTCGAGGACAGATTGTCAGGGGCTTTGGCTTGCGCGAGCTGGGCGGTGTTAAACAACGTCGGGATCCTTCGGGTGCATGACGTGAAGGAGACGCTCGGCGCGGTTCGCACATTGGAAGCGCTCAGGGCGCGAGTAAACGCATGATTTGGCACATCATCACACAGGTGTGGCGGCCAGTGGTGGAAATCGCAATTTTAACCATTGCGATCTACTACGGCTTTATTTTCGTGCGTGGAACCCGCGGGTGGCCAGTGGTAATCGGTTTTTTGGTGATCCTGGCGCTGACCTTCCTGAGCACCGTGCTGCAGTTGGAGGTGCTGAGCTGGCTGTTGCGAACATTTTTCACATTCTCGGCCTTCGCGGTGCTCGTTATTTTCCAGCCCGAGTTTCGTCGAATGCTCGCGGAGTTGGGCAACCTCCCCCTGTTTAACACCGCCCGCGAGGAGCGCGAGAATATAGAAGTCATTGTGCAGGCGGCTGAACGACTCTCTGACGCGCGCATTGGGGCGCTGATAGCCATCGAGCAATCCATTCAACTGCAGGAGGTCGTCGAGTCGGGAGTCGTGGTGAATTGCGAGGCCACACCGGAGATGCTCGAAACCATTTTTTTTCCAAACAACGCCGTCCACGATGGCGGGGTGATTATTCGAGCTGATAAGATCGCATTCGCCGCCTGCATTTTTCCGCTGACGCAAAGACAGGATTTGAATAAATCGCTGGGCACCCGCCACAGGGCGGCGATTGGATTGAGTGAGGAGACGGATGCGGTGGTGGTGGTGGTCTCCGAGGAGACAGGAGCGGTGTCATACGCTTACAAAGGGCATTTGGTGCGCGGGGTGACGCACGAGGAGTTGCGCGCTTTTCTGAGCTGGATCTTTGTTCCGCGCGCGCAGTCCAGGAACCTAATCGCCCGGTTGAGGAAGTGGCGGCAGAAGCCTGCGGATTTGGCGGAGCCGCCAACCCTGAAGCGCGAAGCTGCAGAACGCGAGGAAGCGGCGAAAGCTGCGGAAGCGGGGAAAACGAATGGCCTGGAGAAACTACATCGCTAACAATTTCTGGCTGAAACTAATCTCGCTGGCGCTGGCTTGCGTGGTTTGGTTCACCTTTAAATCGGAGGAACGCATCCGCTTTGCGGAGTTGTTCACCCGCCCTGTTGCGGCCCAGAAAACATTGTTGAAGCACGATGTTGCCATTATCAAAGGCGCAGCCGACGCCCGCACCTTCCGGATTTTGCCGGATGAAGTTGATCTGGTGATCAGCGGTGACAAGGCGCTTCTGGACAGCCTGACAGACAGTGAGATCGAAGTGTTTGTCGACCTTCGCGAGGTGCAAAATGACAGCAGAACAGCCCGGGTGCGCGTGAATGTGCCGCGCGGGGTGCAGGTGGGCGCAATTGAGCCGGCAACTGTGACTCTTGATTTACTCAATCCTTAACTATGGCTAAACGGATATTCGGAACAGACGGTGTGCGGGGCACCGCGAATGTGGAACCAGTCACAGCAGAAACGGCCCTGAAGCTGGGCCGCGCTGCGGCGCATGTGTTCAGAAACCTGGAGACGACTGCGCGAGGCTTCGGCAAGCACAAGATCGTCATTGGCAAAGACACCCGACTGTCTGGCTACATGCTGGAGAACGCGCTCTCCGCAGGCATCCTTTCGATGGGCGTCGATGTGCTTTTCATCGGGCCGTTGCCCACGCCAGGCGTGGCCTACGTGACCCGCAGCCTGCGTGCAGACGCAGGCATCGTGATCACCGCCTCGCACAATCCGTATGACGATAACGGAATCAAATTCTTCCGCGCGGACGGTTACAAGCTGGATGACGCCGTGGAGGACCGCATCGAGGATCTGGTTTTCACAGGTGAGATTGAAGGCATTCGCCCCACAGCCGCTCACATCGGGAAGGCGATGCGCATCGAAGACGCGCTCGGCCGGTACATCGAATATGCTAAGGCCTCCTTCCCGCGCGGGCAAACCCTCGAAGGGTTGCGGATCGTGCTGGATTGCGGCAACGGCGCAGCTTACAAGGCGAGCCCATGTGTACTGCGGGAGCTGGGCGCGGAGGTCATTGTCTATGGCGACAAGCCAAATGGCATGAACATCAACAAGGAGATCGGCTCGATGTATCCGGAGCATATTTGCCAGCGAGTGAAGGAGCACCGGGCAGATATCGGAATCGCGCATGATGGCGACGCGGACCGTGTGCTCCTATGCGACGAACGCGGAGAGTTGATCGACGGTGATGATATTCTCGTGATCGCTGCTCTGGACATGCTCGCGAACAAACAACTCCAGAACGACACATTGGTGGCCACTGTGATGAGCAATGCGGGTGTGGACGCTGCTATCAACGCCGCAGGCGGCAAGGTGATTCGCACCGCTGTCGGCGACAAGAACGTTATCGATCGAATGCTAGCTGAAGGTTACAACCTGGGTGGGGAACAAAGCGGGCATATCATATTCCGCGATTACAGCAGCACTGGAGACGGGTTGGTCGCGGCGTTGCAGATCCTTCGCATCATGAAGGCGCGTGACCAGAAGCTTTCCGAACTCGCCAAATGCTGGACCCATTACCCGCAGGTCGTGACAAACGTGCGGGTGAAAGAGAAGGTTCCGTTTGAGAAACTTGACGGTGTGTTGGACCTCGTCAGCAAAGCAGAAGCGGCAGTGAAGCCAGATGGCGGCCGTGTGCTCCTCCGGTATTCAGGCACTGAGCCAAAGGCTCGCTTGCTTATCGAGGGGCGCGATAAGGCTGTGCTTGATGACTGGAGCAAGAAGATCATTGGGGCGATTAAAGACCACGTCGGCGCCTGAGCCCGCTGAATCATTCCGTTCTCAGCCGCAGTCCCATGTAAATGACTGCGGCATTCCCCTGCCCGACTTCTACGAGTGTTCGAAAACCGAGCTTCTGGTAAAAGCGCTGGGCTCGCACGTTTAGCTTGCTTACTCCCAGGTGAACTCCGGGGGATTTACGCTTCCGGAGTTCGTCGAGAAGCGTGGCAATCATTCGCCCTCCGAGGCCGCGGCCTTGCGCCCGCGGGAGCAAGTCGATGTGAAGATGGGAGGGATAAACCTCGCGCGGCTCCGGGCAGTAGTAGTCGGGGTGATGATACCAGCTATGGACCTGCTGCACCCTGCTCCACGAAGATTCATCGCCCGGCGGCATCGGAAACTCAGCGCAGAGCTGGGGTCGCCACTCGCGCTCATATCGATCATAAAACGCTCGCGAATCCAAGGCGCCGAGAGCGTACCCGCACACCCCCTGCTCGTCTTCGAGGACGAAACTCAGCTCCGGCTCAAACAAGAGGTATGGCCCAACGAATATTCGGCCGAGCGCATCGGGATCTTCGCGGTAAAAGGGTTCGCCATCGGAGCCGAAGTCACCCGTTTTCAGGCACACATGATATGCCGCGGCCCGATCTGCTGCCCTGGCCAATCGGATAACCGCACTAGTGGTTGGCCGAGAAGCTTCCATCACTTGTCTGCGGGAGCAGGCGCTGAATCGCCGCGGTAAAGCCGCCGCGGAACGTGTGAGGCAAATGGAAATCCGACCGGAAGCCGCCGCCTTTTTTGTGAGAATCGCGGCGCCAGTTAATATACTTCAGAAGAAGGTCGGTCTCCTCACGCAGGTCCCAGACGCGCCTGCTCAAGGCATGAAATAAAACGCGGTTTTGAAGCTCAGGCAAGCGTGCGCAGATGTTGAGGATGCGCTCTGCCTGCTCTCTAAAAGTTAAATAGTCTTCATCCCATGCGGCTGGGCCAGAGACGAGGAGCTTGCGCGCGAGTTCAAGGAACGCTTCAGCCCGCGGTCCATTTTGATGCGGCAAGTAATAGCAGTCAGAAAAGAAGGCAAGATCCTCAGCGGTCAAGGGAACGCCATGAGCGCTCCAGGTGGGCAGCCATTCTTCAAGGGCGGACCTATGCGCTTCGCTCGCGTTCCATCCATCTTTTGCGCGCGCGAATTGCCCCAGCGTGTGCATCGCTGGGAAGTTTAGCGGCAGCTCGTTGTTCGGGTTTAACAATATCCCGGCAACTTTATGGCGCAGGCCAAGCTCGCGGCCGCTGAAAGGTCCCGTGAAAAAGCGGCGGCCATCGTAATCGTTGGCATGGAGATTGTCCCATATCAGGGGCTTGCGTTTCAGTGTGCGGCTGACGTCGTCGATGTGGTCTGAGGAGATGCTCTCGGAGATGATCTCCGGGCCGGTCCAGAACACATCGATTTCCGGGTCCAACTCCTCGCCGATGGTGGAGAGATATCCTTCACCCCCGAGCTTTTGCTGAACCATACGGCCGCAATAAGCAGTGGGACAAAAAGCCAGCTCAACGTCGAAGGCAGATTCCCGCAAAACTTTGAATAGTTCGTTGGCGGTGAACGCCTGCGCCGAGGCTAGTGAGTCGAAGCGCTCTTCCACCGAGGGAGCGACTTTGTCAGGAATATCGTCGAACAGGATCGCGAAATGGGTCGCGCCTAGATCGAGCAACATCTGGCACCTCGATGCCAGGATGTCATGGTCTTCCACAGCGTCGTAGCGAATATCGAGGCCGGGGCTTATGGCGTAGATGAAAGTGATGCCGCGTCGCTCGCATTCTTTAACCAGGCGCTTGAGTTCCTCCTTGGGAGGTTTAGGCCCGCGATCCCCGCGCCAAAACGCACGATGGCTCAGGTCATCTTTTGGCGCGTAAACATAAGTGTTGAGGCCGCAGCCGGTGAGCCACCTCAGCGCTTGGTCACGCTCCGCAGGGCTCCACGGTTTTCCATAGAAGCCCTCGATTACACCGAAGAGTTGTCGCTTCGGAAGGTCGTGCATCGCCGCTTTTACTTCTCCTCGACGGTGCGGAGGTTCAGCTTGGGATTCGCTTCAAGCTGAAGGTTCTTGTAGCGCACTTCCATGGGACCGCCTGAGTGCAGTTGAAAGGCGATGATGCCTTGGGTGGCGCCCTTCGCATCGGTGAGGTCCACACATGGTTTGCCATTGATGGCCGTCAAGATCCGGTTTCCAACGGCGACGATTTCATAAGTGTTCCAATCATCCACCTTCACATGCTGGTCGCCGCCTTTGTCCCAAAGGAGGCCACGACCATGCTCTTCGTAGAGCTTGCCCCACCAACCGGCGCCGACGTCCGCTTGATAACCTTTAACGGAGCCGTTTAGCTCCGGTTGGCTGCGGAATTGGATGCCGCTGTTCTCTTTATTGGGGGAGAGCTTCACTTTGCAGATCAGGCGGAAATCCGCCGCCACCATGTCGCTTTTTAGGAATTCATTGTCCTTTAAACCCGTCTTTGTGGAGCCGACAATCTCACCATTTTCCACACGCCAGAGCGACTCGTCGCCATCCCACCCGGAGAGATCTTTCCCATTGAAGAACGCCCCCACGGTGTCAGAAGTGGCCAGCAGAGGCACCTGGCCGGGGCGGCTGAGGTAGTAAATCAAATCGCGGACTTCCTGGTCCTGCAGTGTGCCCAGGAGGCCTTCCGGCATCATCGAGAGATCCGATTGCTGCACCGATTGAACCTCGGCTTTCGGCAGAGTGATTGTTTCATTCGCCGTGAGGACGGTCAGGCTTTGATCATTTTGTTCGGAAATGATGCCGGTCAAGATACGGTCATCCTTCATTTCAATGGTCGAGGTGCGGTAGTCGTTCGGGATAACCGCGTTTGGATCGACCATGTTTTGCAGGATATACTCGAGATCACCGCGGTTGGATCCCGTAAGATCGGGGCCGACTTTGCCGCCGACGTCGAAAAGGCTGTGGCATTGTTGGCACGTGCGGACGAACACCGCGCGACCGCGAATGGCGTCGCCCGGTTGGGAGCCGCCTGCTTGATAGATTTTGCGGTATTTCTCGATCTCGCCTTTTTTATCCGCGGCCGTCTCGCGAGCCACACCCCAAACTTGCTCGATCTGCTTATCAAGATCGGCGTTGCGCAAGTTTCGCAACTGCCGAATGAGGTCCGCGCTTAAATCGCGCGATGGAACCTGCTTGCTGGCGACCGCTTGCAGGAGCGGAGCGGCGAAAGTCGCGCGAGAACTCAGTGTGCTAAGAGCGTCGCGTTTTTCTGTTCCTCCGAGCTGCGGGTAAACCTTTAAAATCGCGGCAGCAGTTTCAGGATGCTCGTAGGAAGCGAGGGCTTTCAACGCAGGGCCGCGCAAGGCTGGCTCCTGGAGGAGCGCTTGCAGCGTCGGAGCGAGTTGAGGGTCGCGCGCGTTGAGCAACGCCTCGAGAGCGCCGCGGCGGAGATTCACATCTGCTGTCGCGTCGCCAAGGGTCTTCCGCAAACCGGCGAGGGCTTGCTGGCTGCCGAAGGTGAGTGAAAGCGTCTGAGTGAGCGCGCGCACCTCCTGGTTTTGGCTGCTGGCCAGCTTTGATTCCACGCTCCCCCAATTCGGCGGCATCTGCGCGGAGCGTTGGCCCCGATAGCCCTCCGACATCCCGCGAAGGATGTCGAGCTGGAGCTGAGGATCGCTGGTTTGCATGAGCACCTGGACGAGAGCGGAAAGCGCCTCGTTTGAGGCGGCCTGCTGCTGCGCAACGATTGGCGTCAGCAGCAACGGCGCGCTGAGAGCCGCAATAAGGAGAGTTCGTTTAAGAGGGTGTTTCATCCGAGGTCAAAAATTAACGTTCTGCGACAGCGCGGCTGCCGGCAACGATGCGGCGAGCAACGAACTCGCGAACTTTTGGAATCTTGGCGGCGCTCAAGAGTTGCGGCGCGCGTTTGGGATCCGCGGCAATCGCCCCTTCCGTGGCATACCAATACATCAACGGAAGATTGTGATCTTTGGCATCGCCTTCATGCGCCAGCAAACCTTCGAGGACTACGAACCGTTTTTCAGGGGCGGTGCGCTGCATCGCGGCGGCGAGATAAAGGCGAACAAATTGCGAGGAGTCGCTTTTGGCCATCGTCGCAAATTTCTCGAGCGCGGCGTCGCTTGGATTCTTGCTCTCAGACAGCAACTGAATCGCCCAGGCGCGAATGTACTCGTCTTTATCACCCAGCAACTTGAGGAGGTCAGCTTCCAAAGCCCCGCCGGTGACGTGCAAAGCCCACAGCGCGCGCAAGCGTGCTGGTGTGGTCCCCTGCCCTGCGGCCAGCTTGCGAAGCTCAGAATGAACTTCCTGGTTTTGACCACGCTCTTGAAGAACACGGCGGGCGTGGCGGGATTTCCATTCGTTCTTGTGGCTGACGAGCTGGACGAGTTCTTTATTGCTGAGCTTCTCGAAATTGACCTGGGTGGTCTTCTGATCATTGTAAACCAGCTTGAAGATGCGCCCGTTGGAGCGGTCATGCCCGTCGGGATTGTTATGATGGCACTGATTTTTGTCGTACCAGTCGATGATGTAGGCGGAACCATCCTGGTCGCTCATGAAATTCAGAACCTGCGACCATTTGTCGTTGAAGTTCAGGAAGTCAGGGCCGTGCTTGCCGACGTAGCCAGAGCCGACGCGTTCAGGAATATCCATGTTCAACCGCTGCCCATGGATGTTGTTCATGAAGATTTTGCCGCGATACTCCTCGGGCCAGCTATCGCCCTGGTAGATCATGAGCCCAGCGTGGGCATGCCCGCCACCAGCTGCATCGGAACGGTTGTTCCCCGCGTGCGGACCTTTGTTGCCCGCGTAATGCACATGGTCCGCGATATTCTTGATGTCGGCGTAAATGTGGGGGTTGAAGTGCTGGCCAGCTTGCCGCTCATAACGCGCGCCCTGGATGATATGGAAAAGATGCGGGATGACGCAGGCTTCAATGAAGACCTGGCCATGCTCATCAAAGTCGATGCCCCACGGATTGCTAGTGCCTTCCGCAAAGACTTCGAATTTGTGCTGCGTTGGGTGGTAGCGCCAGATGCCCGCGTTGATGCGGGTGCGGTCTGAATCCTTTGCGCCTGGTTTGCCGACGTTGGAGTGCGTGAAGACACCGTGGCAGCCGTAAAGCCAGCCGTCCGGCCCCCAGGCGAACGTGTTCAACGTTTCGTGCGTGTCTTGCCAGGCCCAGCCGTCGAGCAGGATTTCTGGTTTCCCATCTGGTTTGTCGTCGCCGTCCCGATCCGGAATGAACATCAGGTAAGGAGCCGCGCCAACCCAGACGCCACCAAAGCCGACTTCGAGGCCGCTGACCAGGTTCAGCTTCTCGGCGAAGACGGTGCGCTTGTCGAACTTGTGATCCCCATCTGTGTCTTCAAAAATGAGGATGCGATCCTTTTCTTTGCCTTCCGGCGCGCGCTGCGGGTAATTGTAAGCTTCAGCAACCCAGACGCGACCGCGATGGTCGAGGGCGAAAGCGATCGGTTGCTGCACGTCCGGCTCCCCGGCGAACAGCTTCATTGAAAAGCCTTTCGGCCCGACAGCGGCTTTGGCCGCTTCTTCACCGGTCAACCCAGCGAAAGCCACCGCGTCCATCGGCGGGATCGCCGCTGCAGCAGCAGCGGGATCCAGCGCGTTCGCAAAGACCGGCTTTTGGGCGTGGAACTTGAAATCGTCGAAATTGATATGCCCCCAGTGGCCACCCTGCTGGTCCACGACACGAATGAAGATCTCTTTGCCCTGCTGATCTTTTAGATCGACGATGACTGGGCGGAGATCTTCCGATTCAACTCCATGCGCTTTAAAGATGACCTTTTCGGTTTCGGCGCTGACCAACTCAACGCGCGTGTTTTCATGCTGGCCGCCTGCAATCAGGAAGCTTGCCCATGGCTGCGTTACTTTAAATGGAACGGATGTGAGCGTTCCCTGGGCATCGTCCCCAGCCTTCTCGTAAGTCCCGATCCAGTATTCGCCCGTGTGCGCGCTCTTCATATCAGCGCGGCGTTTGGCGACGGTGTCGCCTTTGATCGGCTGCCCTTCAAAGGCCTTGCCGACGGCCTTCCAATCCTGAAGCGAGCCGCTCTCGAACCCGAGATTCAAACTTTTCCCGTCTTTGCCAACAGCCGCGATGGAGCTGACCTGTGTGGGCGCCGCAGCGAATGAGGCCGACCCCAGAAGCGCCGCGGAGAATAAAGCAGCGGCGCGAAACGATGGCTTGCCGAACATAAAAGCTTACTTGCTGGAGGATGGTTGTTGCAGGAACAGGAAGGCGCCGCGCTTGTTGCCGACGACCACATCAGGGCGCACATCTTTATCAACGCGGCCGGCAGTCACTTGCGTGCCAATGCCTGAGGCGTTGTCGATCATGTGCGGGATCCAATCCACAGCGCCGCCCGTGCGGGTGAGCTTGAACCAATAAAGAACTGGATCCGCATTCGGCTCCGCATCGCCTTTCGGGCCGTGCGCCCACCAACGCTTGCCAGTGACGATGTCGCGGAGTCCGTCACCATCCATATCGACGAGGTCAACGGCATGGAGTTGGGAGAACTTGATGCCGTATTTGTTCTCGTTCTCCTTTTCGCCCATGATCAGGTGTTTGTTGAAGGTGATCTCATCGCCCTGCTTCACCTGCTCGAACCAGGCAAGACCGTAACCGTGAGCGTTGAGAGCGCTGATGACGTCGTTGTCGCCGTCGCCATCCACGTCATACGCGTACATCTGCGAAGAACCTGTCCCGGGAGCAAATGGGTATTTATGCTGCTTCCATTCGGGATCGTCTTTGAGTGAGCGGGGCTGTTCCCACCAACCATCCTTTTCAAGAATATCTAGGCGCCCATCATTATTCACGTCACCGACACCGAGACCGTGGGTGAAGCGTTGCCAGCCACCTTTTGGCGAGATCTTGTGAATCGTCCAGGGCTTCGTTGGCTCCTTCCAATTTGGCTCGGCGTAAACGAAGTGCCCGCCCGAGTTGCAGACGATCTCGGGTTTATTGTCGCCGGTGAGATCGACAAACATCGGCGATTCGTTGTCAGTCACTTGGATCGCGACATGCTTCGTCCAATGCCCGCCAGTCTTGCCCTGCGGGTTCTCGTACCAGGATGATTCTTCGCCCGGGAAGCCGAGGATCACGATGTCAGTCCACCCATCCGCATTGATGTCATGGCTGTAGGCGAAGAAGTTCTTGGAGTAGCCCAGCGGGTCGAAGCCGTGCTTTTCGAGTTCCGCGCCATCCTCCTGCTTGGCTTTGTGGCGTTGAGTGGCCGGAGCGTATTCGTGCTTCTGCTTAAAGTCTGGACCTGCCCACCAATGCGGACCGGCGACGACGTCATTGTGGCCATCGCGATTGAAATCGCCGAACCCAGCGCCCTCCGCCCAGAATTGGTCGCTTAGCTGGATCTTCTTGAAGGAGAGTGGGCTTTTTGGAGCTTTGCTTTCCGCGGCATGAGCCAGTCCGCAAAAGGCAAGCGCCGCCACAAGTGCAGGCACGAAGGTCTTCATAGGTTTCGTTAGATGAAACCGCACCTCGCTTTTATTCAAAAGGAAAAAGTGGCGCGTTATCAGCCTCTGCCACGCACTGAGCCCAAGCGGAGGTGGTTTAATCCCGGCGTAGTGGGTAGCGAACCCCGTTTTCTGGCTGCGGCGGGTAGTGTGGGTGGAGGTTTTGGATTATCCGCCAATCGGTGTGCGTCACGTCCGCTAAAGAATTGCAGTCGGCGTATGCACAGCGATTAACATAGCCGACCCTGCGCTGCTTTCCGTCCAGGTATGTTCGGAAACAACGCGGGCACCAAAGGTATTTGCCATCTGCCACGCTCGAGCCTTTCGCCTCCAAACCCCTCTGTCGTGAAAGGCTGTGAAAGCAGAAAGGGTCTTATCAGGAATTTCCTGATGTGACAAGAGATGTGTCGCTTTGGTAGTTTTATTAGTTTTTTCGACACTGTTTTAGAATTCCGTCAAGAAAGTGGCATCATCGGAGCGCACCACCAACTCTTCTGGAAAGTCTTTACCTTCAATCTTGAAGACCAGCGTGTGCATTCCTGCGGGCAGCTCCACGACAACCTGCTCCTGGACAGCAATTGCTTTGCCGTTCAACCATGCGGCTCCTTTGGGCGCGTTTTTGATGCTCAGGCGCACGGGCCCATCCTTGGGAGCATTGAAGCGGGTGGCAGCATAAACCGCTGTCGGCTGACGCCATTTCACGCGCTCCAAGCCGTTCTGCAACTGCGCGCGCCGGAGGCGTCCATCGACCAACGTGAAGGCCTGCTCCCACATTTTCTCGCCCAAGGATTTGCCAAGCGCAGCTTCATCGCCAAATTGAGCCATCTCCGAAGTCGCAGCGGTGATCTTCCAGAGCCGGGCGGTGTTGCCGCGGGAAGCGTCATAGGGGCCGGGCTTGCCGAGTTCTGAGAGGAACCGAATGAGATCCGTCCGCTCTTGCTCCGCGAGCGGATCGATTAAGCCAGCGGGCATCAGTGACCCAGAAATGTTGCGCTCCTTGATATTGTTTTTAGGAAGCGCGACTTCGCGATTGCCTGCGTCGCGCACGAAAAGCTGATCGTTCGTTTCGCGAACGATCACGCCGGTGATCTCCTCGCCATCATTCGTTTCCACGCTGACGGCGTGGTAGCCTTCCTTGATCTTACGGTTCGGGAAAAGGAGCGACTCGATGATGTAGTCCATCGGCGCACTCGCGCCGATGGAGGTCAGGTCCGGGCCGACTTTGCCGCCGATTCCCCCAATGGCGTGGCACGCAACGCAGGCGAGTTCGGGCCTGCGATAGATCTGCTCGCCCCGCGCGGCGTTGCCGCTTTGAGAGACCTTTGCGGCAAGGGCCTGCATTTCAGCGGGGGTGAGTTCCTGAATCTCGCCCGCCGTGTCCAGGTTGCGCGCGAGCGCAAGAACGAGCTCTGGTTCATTGCGGCCAGCTTCGCGGGCGACGCGCATGCCAGCGCGCGCCACAAGCGGCGTGAGTGTTTGTTGGCTCACCGCTCTAGCCAAGGGACTGGCTACCCCCCGCACGGCGAGGAGTGACCGCCAGAATTGGGCAGCTTCATTTTCGTCCTGGGTCGCTGCAAGAGCGGCTGCGGCAGGTTGCACCGCTGCGGCAGGGTCAATGCCAGCAATCGCCAGTGTTGCCTGGCGGCGCACAGCCGCAGACTGCGGTTCACCCGCCAAGGTGGCCAGCTTCGGCAACGCATTCTTGCCCCCAACCTCGCGAACAAGTTGAAAAGCTGCGGCGCGCACTTCGGCAGAAGCTTGCGGCTCCGCCGCGATTTTCAAGGCTTCCTCAACAGTGCTTTCCACCTTCCATGCAGCAGCCAGCTGGAGAGCTGCAGCGCGGACTTGCGCGTTCTCCGAGCGCAGAAGCTCCGCAGCCGACCCAACGTACCCGCTGGGGCGAGTGTTCCGAACGCGTGCGGCCGAAGCCAATGCGTTCAGGGCTTTCACTTGCGCGGAATCCGTCAGCGCACGGGCGGTGACTTTGGCCTGGAGCATGGACAGATGTGCAGGTGAGCCAGCTTTGCCAATAAGATCAATCCACGGGCCGGAGCCATCATTCGGAATAGGATTATCAGCCAAAAGCTTATCCAACGCGCGGCCTGCCAGCGCAGGCTCGATGGCTTGCAACCCGAACTCGAGTTGTTTCTCACGGCCGTTGGCTTGCCAGCGGCCCTGCTGTAGTCCAGCAACCCACGGCTCCGCGAGTTCGTTGATCGTCAGCCAAACGGCGTACTCCAGATACGGATCCATGGGTGTATCCAAAACGGAAAGCGCCAGTTCCGCGCCCCGGAGTGTGCCGGTCTTGCCGAGCGCGCGAACCGCTTCCATGCGCACACGTGGATGGGAGTCCGCAACAAGCCGCTCGAGATGGTTCGTGGCGGAAGGAACTTTCTTCAGCCACTCGCCCAGGACGCGAGTCGCTGCAGCCCGAACGCGGCCATCGGGAGTCACGAGCATGCGCTCGAGGTGCGGCACGTTAACGAAACCGATCGACTGATAAACCCAGAGAGCCTCCATCTGCGCCACTTCGTTGGTTCGTTCACGAGCCCAGATGCGAACATCACTGCTGATGTCTGGCCCTTTTTCAGCAAGAAGACGGCGCGCACGCTGGCGGTCGTAGTTATTGGGGCTCTCCAACTCGTTGAGTAAGCCACGCGTGTTCAACTGAGCGAACTGCACTTTCTTATTTGGCTCCCTGCCCTTCGCGCTCACGCGCCAAATGCGGCCATGCTCGTGATCCCGGCGTGGGTCGCGGAAATCGACTTCGCCATGTTGAATAATCGGATTGGACCAATCCGCAATGTAGAGAGCGCCATCGGGCCCAAGCTTCACGTCGATTGGGCGGAACGTAACATTTGTGGTGCGGAGCAGGTCAGGCAGTTCCTTTGTGACATACGAACTGCCTCGCTCGCTCACAGCGAAGCGGACGACGCGATGGGCGCGAAAATCACAAGTCACCATAGTGCCCTGCCAATCTTCAGGGAAATGCTCGCTCTCGATAACTTCCAGGCCGCAGTATTTCGGGTAACTCCCTGGAGAGATGCTCTCAAGAACACGGCGCGCTCCAGCGTAGGCCACGTACTGCGCTTGCGGCACAACATGATGGATCCCCTGGTTGCCCGCGCCATCCGTCAGGAATGTTTGCCCATAGCGATCAAAGTGCAGCCCCCAACTATTCCAGAGGCCTTTGAAGTGGATGCCCAGCTCGTGAGTGGTCGTCCGAAAATTGAAGCCCCCACCGCTGTTCAGCCGGACGACCCCGTGCGGAGTCTCAATATGGCTGTGAATGTAAACGGATTGATTCATGTAGAGCTGCCCGTCATGCCCCCAGCGCAGCGTGTGCAAAATGTGATGCGTGTCCTCGGTGCCAAACCCTGAAAGCACCACGCGCTTTTTGTCCGCGCGGCCATCGCCATCCGTGTCGCGGAAGTGAAGCAGCTCAGTGCTTTGGCCGACGTAAACGCCGCCGTCGCCCGGCTCCACACCCGTGGGGATTAGCAAACCATCGGCAAAGATGGTGGATCGATCAGCCTTGCCATCGCCGTCGCCATCCTCAATGAGGATGATTTTATCGCTGGCCTTCTGGCCGGGCTGGATTTGTGGATACACCTCTGAACTCGCGACCCACAGCCGCCCTTGCGGGTCAAAGTTCATCTGAATGGGCTTGGCCAGAAGCGGGTTCTCCGCCCAGAGCGTGACCTCCAGGCCTTCACCAACTTCGAACGTGGGCACGGGCTGATCCTTTTTAGGAATCAAGGCAGCGCTGCCTTTGTCGCGCGGAGGAGTGGGACGCTTTACCAACCCAGTTGGCTCGGAGTCATTAGCTTGCGTGAGTTCGTATCTGCGGCTCACCGGGCGCGCAAGCTGTTGAATCTTCTGCTCCTTCTCGGCCACCAAGGGATCAAACATCGGGATCTCACGCGCGTTCTGCCCTTGCTCGTGCCGTCGGAAGCCGAAGAGATACGTTTCGTTTTGCGGACGCCAACGATGGAAATAGAGTTCGTTCTTCTCGATGATGGTCTTTTTCAACTCCTCACCTTGAACATAATCGGGGCCCCCATGAAAAAAAACACTCCGGTTCCATTCAGCTCCGGTAAAAGTCGCGACAGGTGAGCCATCGATGCGCAAAGTGTACAGCCCTGGGTTCAGAGAGAGGAATTGAAGGAACGGCGGCCCTGCCACAAATGGAGCGTCGTTCGTAAAGCCATCCAAAACCGGAAGGGGCACATGTTCCATGCTGGCGTTAAATCGCACGCTGGAGGAAGTCCTTTGAATGTTGGTGGCGATGATTCCATACACGCCATCCCGCGGCTCCCCTTGCGCGGTGATGCTAAAGCGCCAGCGATTCGCGCCCAGCTTGAGAGTCTCCGCGATCAGGTGGGCGGCGCGACGGTAGCCAAGCTCGTTGAGGTGAATGCCATTATCTGTGAGAGGAACTCCGAAGTTACGCGAGCCGCCCAGCAACGGTTCCAACGAGACGAATGCAGCGCGCTTTTCCGCGGCGATCTCTCGAATGGCAGCCTCATACTTTTGCAGGGAAATCTGGTGCGGCCCCGGATCCGGCATCGGCTCCGGGAGTTTTTCGTGCGGCACAGGGCCAAGCAGGACGAAACGGACCGGTTCAGGCCTGGAAGCGTCTTCGACGGCAGCGATCATTTGCCCCATCTGCTGACGGAACCGATCAAGCCCAGCCGGCCCTTGCAAGGACGCAGCCATGCCGTAGCTGACGAATGCCACGGTCGGTTTGATGGTTTTAAGATGCTCCTTCAAACGCTCAAATCCTTTCTCTGGCGGATCAAAGTAAGCCCGGGACTCGCCGACAGGAGTGTCCGCGCTCCAGGCGATGTTGCGAAAGATGAGCTTCTTCCCGGGATTTAAGGTCGTGAGGAGAAGCTCGATTTCGCCGTAATTATTTTCCCGCTCAAAGAAAGTGTCGCCAAGAAACACGATACGATCGCCATCTTTGAACTCAAAACGATTCGTCTGGCCGCGCTCGGCCGCCCCCAGGGAGAACACCGCGGCGAGAGCAATGAACGCAAGAAAAAAGGCGCGGAGATGTTGCATACGTGTTGTCCAATTATCAAAGACGCAAACTACGCGTGTGGCAACTGTGTTTCAGCCTCGGCGCCATACGGGCAAAAAAACAGCCGCAAGCTTTGAAGGCTTGCGGCTGGCGGTTGAGGCGAGCAGGTCAGGACAACATTTTAAAGCTGAGTAGTGGAGGGCGAGAAGAACACGCCGCTGACCACTGCATCCGGTCCAGCAACGCGAGTCAGCCGAACGCGCACGTTGCCCTTCACGTCCCAGACCAGGTGAACACCTTCCTGGAACTCCGCGATGGTCCGGGTGTCGAGCAGCTTGCCTGTGGCCCGGTCGAACACTTCGACTTTCTGAGTGCGCCCAAGACGCTCCCAATCCAGGAGGTAAACGCCAACGCGGTGCGTCAGCGCATCCTTCATGGTGAAATCGAGATCGATATGGTTGTAGCTGGAGGAGTTCTTCCAATAAGCTGCGAGACGATCAGAACCGCTGGATGCCTTCAACAGCGCGCGCGCGTCGGTCGTTGAAGCAGCCCATGTGCCGCTGAAGGCGCTTGGCGAGGTCCAGGATCCGTAGGTAGGCGCGACACTGGCGTTGCGAAGGATGGAGTACCCATCACTTCCATAAACACCTTTCCAATTGCCACGAGTGACTGCGTCCGCAGCCACAAAGCGGGCGGCAACGCTCGTCGTTGGCGTTGGGGTGGCGGTTGCGGCTCCGAGGAAAATCCCGGACACCACGGAGTTGCCGAACGTGGTTGTTATACGGATGCGCACGCTGCCGGAGACATTCCAGACAAGGTATGCGCCCTGGCTGAAGTTCATCAGCGTCTGGGTGTCCAACACCACGCCGGAAGCGCGGTCGAGAACCTCCACCTTTTGCGAGCGGCCAGCGGTGTCCCAATCCAGGCAGTAGATCGCCAAAGGATGAACCTGTCCGTCGGTGATGTTCACGTCGATGTTAAAAGTGCTCGGGCTAAACCAGCAGGCTGCGACCCGGTCAGTGGCATTGACCTTCTGCAACGCACGTGTGTCTCCGCTATTCCACGTCCATGTCCAGGTGGAGTTCCCCACGCCTGTCACGGTCGCGTAACGCAAGGACGTTGATCCTTCGTTCAGCACCATTGCGCCGTCCGCGCCATAGGCGCCTTTCCAGGATCCGCCCGTCGTCGTGTCTTTCTTAACGAACGTGGCGCGGCCGCTGCCGAGCGCTGGCGCAGGCGTAGTAACCGCAACTTCACTGGTGAAACTTGAATAGGTCTCCACGGTGTAGGCGCGGACTCGGAAGTAGTAAGTGGTCGATGCGCTCAGCCCGGCGCTCGTGTGGGACGTCGTGTTCGCCGGCAGTGTGGCAACGACGCTGTACGCTCCGGTGGCGCCGGTTTTCCGCTCCACAACGAAGCCAGCTTCATTAGCCGCGTTGTCGGCCCAGGTCAGGTTCACTTGCGTCTGCGATGCGGCAGCAGCGGTCAAACTGGACGGGGCTGCAGGAGCATTCGCACTGCTGGCGCCGACGGTCGCAAAGATGCCTTGGCTGGGATTGTAATACGTCCCGCTGCCTCCCCGCTCGAGCTTCACAGCCCGAACCATGTAAGTCACCCCGGAGGCGCTGGCGGCATCGTTGAACGATGTGCTGGCCACGGGAGAGCTGGTCAGCCGCGTAAATGGGCCTTGAGCAGTCGTGCTCTTATAAACGTGATACCCCACGATGTCCGAGTCCGGTGAAACGCCCCAGGTGATGATCGCAGTGGAGCCGCTCAGAGCGGCGGAGACACCCGTCACAGGAGCCACGGGATGAAGACGGAGGGTCGGGTCACCCATTAATGCGGCATGCACATTGCGTGAGGCCCAGTTCACGGCCACGGGGTAGAGCCCGCTGTTGTTCTGGCTCAGCTTAGTGCTGTAACCAATCGTCTCGCCAAGAGCCATGTGATGGAAGAACCAGTGCGGACGCCCTGCCCAAACAGCCGTTAAGCCGTAGCTCGTCGTGCCGAGGTGCGCGCGGAGGAAATTGCTCTCATTGTCCCAGTCACCGAAGTAGCTGCCGAGAAACATAGTAAACACAGCCTTGGGATCGTTGATGGCGAAATCATCGGAGCCACCGACACCATTGCAGGTGTAGTAGCTGCCGCCGCCTGTGCCATAAGCCCAGAGGTAACCGCCCGCACTCAGCGATGGGAAGAAAGATCCCCAACCGACCTTCGTGGTGGTGCCTGCGCCGAAGAACGGAGCAAAAGCGCGCCAACCACTGGAAGCAAAAGCCTCACCCCAGCTCTCCCCGAAGTTGTCGCAAACGAGCCCGCGCCGCTCCAGGTTGAACTTGGCGTGGCGGAAGCTGTGATCTTTGTTCAGGTACTGCCGCATCAAGTCCGTCTCGTTGCGCGACGGGGTTTTGTTGGCAAAGCAGGTCATGTTGTAGAGATCCACACGGCCGACTTGCAGCTCCACATCAGAAGGGATGGAGCTTTGATCGTATTTGCCGTCACCAGGAACGTTGTGAGTCGCTGCGCGATGACCGCCAGTCACGTTAACGGAGCTGTCGGTCCATGTTCCGTTCACGTCACCATAGAAAACATCCGCTGGCCAGGCGCCGACATGGTCAGGCTCATGGCCGTCTGGCGCGTAGTTGCCAGAATAGGGCACAGCCAAGTGCCCCAAGATGAACACGGACCTGGTGTTGTTCGGGTCTGCGTTGTAGCTGCTGACAATAAAGCTCTTGATGGTGGTGACACTATCGTTCCGGGAGAAATCCTTCCGCACCACCGTCCAGCCATCACCCACCAGGTCTTGCTGCAAACGAGCGAGTTCGGGCGCAAGTGAAGTGGTGAAGGTGTTGTCGACTAGCAGGAGCACCTTGCCGCGGGACTCAATTATCGGCGCGTTGATGCCCGCGTAGATGTAGCCGTTGCCCTTGTAGCCAACGGAGGTCGGCTTATCCAGGCGGTACTCGTAGGCTTGCCCGACGGCGACGTTGTAGTCCGTCCAAGTGGTGGCGGAACCAGCAACGGTGGTGAGCAAGCTCCAGGACGTGGAGTTCACCGCTTTGCGGTAGATGCTATAGCTGGAAGCGTTCGGGTCAGCCACCCAGGTCAGCGTGATGGCTGCTGGGGAGGCTTGGACAGTCGCGCTGACTTCCACAGCGTAATATTTGGGGTCGGTTTCCGCTTGGGTGGAAGCGGAGAGAAAGCAGGCGGCCGCAACAGCAACGCCAGCAAACAAACGGGCAAAACAGGTCTTCAACATCACTCAGGGCGCAGTTAGGTCTTCCCTGCGTGTTACCACGCAGACATCCCGTTCCTGATGCGAACTCGCCTCAAGCCAAGTTCACGACGGGGCAGCCAGGTGGTAGGTCAGGCGGCGGAATGGGATAAGCACCCGGTGTGCCAGAAAGAAGAAGCTCGCAATTACCGCGCAGTTTTATGGCGCTTCGGGACAACGATCAACCTTATGTCCTGTTTTGAAGCGCTGAATCACCAGACATGGACATCGTCTGCGGCGAAAATCTGCTTCACGAGATGTTCGTAATCCACGCCAGGTTTTGTCAGGTCCACTACCGAGGCAGCGACCACCTTCAATTCCTCCTCCTGTAGCAGAATACGCCGCGCAAGCTCGTCGTCAGGGCGCGTCAGGATGTTCAGACGTTGAATCATTTAAAAGCGCAGCAGAAATTTAGAGCGCGCAGCGATACCCGCAAGTTCAGCGTCGGACAACCTTTGAACCACACACCCCGCGCGCAACTGCTGGTCGCCCGCTTGAAATGTAGCAGGCACAAGGATCGGCCGAGCCCCTTGTGTGATGATGTGAAGCCACTCTTCCGCTGCATCATCCAGCGGGAAATCAGATTCGGTGGAAAGCAATTCCAACGCTGCCTCACGCAGAAATACTTCCGCGCGCACCTTCTGCCATGCGCCGACCCCAGCAGCAATGCGCAAGCCTTCCACCGCCCTCGCGCTCTGATGAGGTGAGCTTTCAATGATGAACAAAGCGGTGGGACTCATGTGAAGGCAACAAAACGGTCCGTCGCGCTCATGAGTTCGCTCACCATCCCTAGGCCGCCGAGCACAGCTTCATCCGTGATCTTCAAACTGCGTGCTTGCACAGCCAGGGCGCAGCCGAAAATCTTTCCCCCTTCGCTTCTCAATCGCTGCACTTCCATGGAAAGAAGGCCGGGCACAGCCTCATCAATGCAGTAAAGGTAAACGTCCACACCCAGTCGGCGGGCAGCCTCCGCGAGACGCACTCCATGCGTGAAGTTAGGAGCGAGTGGCGGAGCGGAAATCAGAATGCCCAGTTTCCGCCCGTGCAGGCTCATGGGCGAACATCCGCTTCCAGTGTTTTCGCGACAAGTTCGAGGAGAGCTTTCGGAAGGAAAGGTTTTGCAAGGAACGCGTCCGGTTTGACGTTGCACTGGTTAATGATGTCCTGCCCGACATTCCCGCTATAGAGAATGGTTCTAAGGCCGGGGAGAACGTGCCGGGCTCTCTCAATGAGTTCCAGTCCGTTGAATGGCGGCATCACGAAATCAGTGAGCAGCAGGTCTGGACGCTCCTCACCTCGCTCGATCGCTTCGAGGGCATGCTTCGGGTTGAGAAAAAATCGATGCCGGTACCCTTCGAGATTAAGAATGACACTGACAACCTCACCGATCATTGGCTCATCATCGACCACGAAGATCAGCGCGGGGTCCGCCGAGGCAGGACGCGCGTTGCTTCGCAGGGATGGTGTGGTCGCCAGCATTGGTGCGACGGGCAGTATAAACGGAAGGAGCCAGCAAGCAAGAATTGGAAATTCCTGCTCTTCACCCGTTTAGGTGGATTGTGAATAAAAAGATTAGGCCGGCTTGGCGTTGATGCAACGCACAGCCTTCCAATGTCCGAGCAGGCCCACCGGCTCAATGCTCTCGATTTCCAGGCCGGTTTCTCGCATGAGCTTGCGCAAATTGAGATCGGTCTTGAAGCCAATCCGGTAGCAGAGAGGGGAAATGATCTTGTCAATGGCTGCGCCAACGGGGTGCTCGCTCTGCCAATGGTTGCAGAAAACGATGTAACCGCCCGGTTTGCAGACACGGCGCATTTCATTCACCACCTTCACTGGCTCAGGGACGGTGGAAATAAAGTAAGCAGCGAAAACGCGATCGAAAGAGTTATCCGGGAATTCGAGCCTGGTTGCATCCATCTTTTGCAACGCGAGTCGTTTCATTCCCAGCTCACGGGCGCGCTCCTCCGCTTTATCCAGCATCTTTTGGGACAGATCGATGGCGGTGATGTCAATCGTGCGGGGGAGGTACTGGAAGGAGAGGCCTGTGCCAACGCCGACTTCGAGAATGCTCATTCCGGGGGCGCATTCCAGCAGTTCAGGAGCTAATTCGCGTCCGCTCTGAAAAACTTTGCCAAACAGCAGGTCATAAACCCTGGAATAGGTGTTATACACCCTCTCCATGTATTCAACGCTCATAAATCCCGATGATTGAGTTATCGTAATCGAAGTCTTGCTCCCAGCAAGGTAAAGTCTGGGGGCGAAACATTGGTCCCAGCGCCCTTCGACCTTCATCCACCTTTGTTGGCGCGCCAAAGGAGCCACCCGCCCAGGCCCTGGAAAAGCAGGTTCGGCAGCCAGAGGAGCAAATGTGGTTGAAGTTCGGGTTTGGACTGGAGGGCTTCCCCCAGGATGAAGAAGCTGTAGTAGGTCAGGAGCAGCAACAGGGCTATCCCGATCCCAATTGAGGTTTCCCTCCGATGCGCCCGGATGCCCAGAGGTATCCCCACAAGGGTGAAAGCAAAGCTCGCGAACGAAAAGGAGAGCTGCCGATGCAACTGCACTCTCGCGGGCATCGTTGGGATCCCTTGCTGTTCGAGTTCCGCAATTTTCCGGCGGAGCTGGCTAAAGCTCATTTCGCTGAGCTTCGGCTCGCGAACAGAGCCGACCAAATTCTCGAACGCATACGTTGGCGACTCGAAATCAGCTTTAATCGGCTGCCAATCGATTCCTCGGGCAGCCGGGTCTCCGGCAGTGTCGCGCACCTTTTGTTCGATGATCGCCTGATCCAGCCTCAATGAGAGGGTTTTATTCGTCAGATCCAGCAGGATTTCCCCTCGCTCGGCCGCTGCTCGCAAAACCATCTCATTGTTTTGAAACTGGTAGAGGCGAACGTCATGGAGGGTGTTGCCGTCCCGCTTTCGAAGATGCAGAACCAGGCCGGGGATTTCCGTGATGTAGCGGTCCTCCTGCAGAAACGCGAGCGTCTGCTTCACGCCGAACTGCAGGAGCAGTGTCTTGTATGCGACTCGCGCGCGAGGAGCCCAATCAAGGTTCACCCACGCGCAAAGGGCGGCAAAACCAAGGCTCATCACGAGCAAAGGCAAGGCCAGCGAAAGCAGGCTGATGCCGTTGGCTCTCATGGCGGTCAGTTCATTATCCGCGCTGAGCCTCCCAAAGGTCAGCAAAGTCGCGGCGAGCAGGCCCACCGGCAAAGCGAATACGCAGACATACGGGATCAGCAACGCGAACCCTTTAGCCACGAGGAGCAGGCTCGCTTGCCCGCTCAGAAGGAGGCTCACGATGTCTTTGAGCGCGTTGCCAAGCAGCAGCACGAAGGTGCAGATGGCCACCGCCAGAAACAGCGTTCCTAAAACCTGACGCGTGACGTAACTGTAAAGGGTCTTCATCCAACTGCTTCTGAAGACCAAATATTGCAGCTCATCGGCGCAAAGACTTCCACGGCTCTTGGTCGCTCACTTCGATTGTCCCTGGCGCAGGAGTTTTGGCCGGCGAAAGGATCGCGAGAAAATCGAGCGTGTCCGGCCCAATGTTGTAGGTGCCATGAATGATGCCGGCCGCGAGGTAGATCGAGTCTCCCGGCCCCAGAATCCGCTTTTCTTCCTTCACCCATTGTTCCGCTGTTCCGGAGAGAATGTACAGGATTTCTTCCATGTGCGGGTGATAATGAAAACGATGGGCTTCCCCGGGCGGTAGCTGCGCGCGCACAAAGAGGAGATTGGTGTCTTTGACCATCCCTGGTTTTGTGTACCAGTAATGGGTTTTTCCCGGCAGCTCCTCCACCTCTGCGTCCTTCAGCGAAACAAATCTCCAATCCGCATTCGATCCGGTCGGCATGGGCCAAGTGTTGGCTCTAGCTTTGGAGCGTCAAGCAATTTGGCCGGGGAGCGGTTTAGGTTTGTCACTGCCGAAGGCGCTATGGAATTCTCCGTCCATGGCGCAGAAAAAAGGGTGTTGTTTCTTCGGCTGCATTGGTGTGGTGGCGGTTTTTATCATCGCGGTGATCGCCCTTGGCTTGGGCGCACGTTGGGGCTTCCGCAAGCTCATGGCCTGGACGGACGCCGCTCCTATGGCGCTGCCCGCGCCGACCCTTTCCCCGCAGGACTTCAGCTCCCTCACAAACCGGGCCGCGAATTTTATGGCAAATCTGCAGACCCGTCAGGGGCCGGCACGGCTGGCCTTAAATGCTTCGGAAATCAATGTGCTGCTCACAAATTTGCCTTCGGACAACCTGCTCTCGCGCAACTTCCGCGTGAGCATTGTTTCCAACGAAATGATCACCTCAGCAGCGATTCCGCTTGATGAAGTGCCTGGCCCGTTCAAGGGACGGTTCATGAACCTGCAGGCGCAGCTTAAGCCTTCAATCGAGAATGGCCGCCTCGCCCTCCGCATCGCCGACATTAGGATTCGAGGCAAGCAGCCGCCCACAGAAATCACTGCTGAGATCACAAAGCAGAACCTCGCCGCAGACCTGGTGACGAAGCCCGAAGTGGCGGCCATCCTCACAAACCTCCAGAGCATTTTGGTGACGAATAACACCTTGCTGCTGATATCCAAGTAACGGGAGGCGAATTCCATTTGCAGGGGAGCTGCTTTTTGCGTTTCATCGCCCGCGATGAACAGCCCCCTCCCGCGTTGGGCCACCTGCGCCAGCGCCTCTCTCTTGCTTGCAGCCATCAGTCCCGCGCTGGCTCAGCAGCCTGGCGCCGCCCCGCTCGATTCTCAATCCTCCACGAACTTCCACGACCCCCTCGGGGACGTGATCATTACGGCCACTGGAATTCCCAAACCACCAACGCAAGTCCCGTACACCGTCGATAAATTATCAAATGCACGGTTGCGCCAGGAGGAGATGGCTGCGTCTGTGCCAGAAGCATTGCTGCGTGTTCCGGGGGTTCAAGTGCAACAGACCGCCCATGGCCAAGGCTCGCCCTTCATTCGCGGTTTCACAGGCTTCCGCACGCTCATGCTGGTCGATGGAATCCGCTTGAACAACTCGACCTTCCGCGAGGGCCCCAATCAGTATTGGAGCACCGTTGATGTGCTCGCTGTCGAGAGGCTCGAAGTTATCAAAGGGCCCTCATCCGTCCTCTACGGCACGGATGCGATCGGGGGCGCGGTAAACGCCTTCATGCGCGGTCCCCGGTATGGGTTCGGCGACGGACCGCTCTGGGGAGGCTCCACATATTATCGGTTTGGGTCCGCTGAGCGCGCCCATCTTGGGCGCGGCGAATTTTCCGGGGCGGACGCGGAGAACTGGGGCTTTAGCCTTGGCGCTTCCGCCAAATCGTTTGGCGATGTGCAAGGGGGTCAAGAGGTCGGACGCCAACCGCACACTGGATTCGACCAGTGGGATTTTGACAGCAAAGCGGAATACTTTTTCACACCCAAAACCAAGCTGACGCTGGCGTATCAACACACGGAACAGGATGAAGTGGAGCGCACCCATCGCACCATCTATGGTCTAACCTGGCGTGGGCTCACTCGCGGAACGGATCTTCAGCACTCCTTCGACCAAGAAAGGGATTTAGTTTACGCCCGTCTGAGCGCCGAGACGGAGCGCGGCGATCAATTCCAGGGAACCCTGTCCTGGCACGACCAGTACGAATATCAGTTTGTTGAGCGCGCGAACCGCACGACGCAGAAGAACGAAACGGACGTGGGAACGCTGGGCATCCATCTGCGTGGTGACAGCCCGTCACCAGTTGGCCTTTGGAGCTACGGCGCGGAGTATTACCGTGATGCGGTGGATTCTTCGCAGCGGAACTTTGACGCTGCGGGGGCGCTAACTTCCGTTGGCATCCAAGGCCCTGTTGCGGACGATTCCGCTTATGATCTGGCAGGAGTTTACGTGCAAAACGACACTCCCCTCGGCGAACAGTTCAGCCTCATCCTCGGCAGTCGCTATTCCTACGCGCGCGCGGATGCGGGCCGCGTGCGGGATCCAATCACCGCTGGCCCGGCCTCGTATGAGCAGGATTGGCAAACGGTGGTGGGCAACGCCCGCCTCCTCTGGAACCCAGACGAAGCCAAAGAATACGCGGTTTTCACCGGGGCTGCTCAAGGCTATCGGACCCCAAATCTCTCCGACATCAGCCGGTTCGATATCGCGCGCAGTGGTGAGTTGGAGACGGCGGTTTTCGACCTGGAGCCGGAGAAATTCTTAACGCTCGAGATAGGCTCACGCGTCGCGAAGAAACGGTGGAGCGCGCAAGCGTCCTACTATCATACATTCATTGAAGATCTTATCGTGCGCGCCCCAACCGGCGCCATCATCGGCGGCCTCGCGGAAGTTACCAAACGCAACGCGGGCGAGGGCTTCGTCCAAGGAGTGGAAGTCTCAGGGGAATTCTCCATTGTGGAAGGGTTAACGCTGTACGGGTCAATCGCCTGGCAAGAAGGGGAAGCCGACGGCTTCCCAACCTCTGCCGCGACGGCGGTTCGCGGGCCCATGAGCCGCATGCATCCGCTCACCGCAATTCCTGGACTCCGCTGGGATTACCTGAATCCGCGCGCGCCCATCTTCGCGGAAGTCTTTGGTGTCATTGCCGCTGAGCAGGATCGCCTCTCCTTTGACGATGCGCGAGACACACAGCGAATCCCTCCGGGCGGCACGCCTGCTTACGCCACCTTGAATTTTCGAGCGGGTTACGATTGGCGAGGGCGCCTCAAGCTGGTTGCGGCATTGGAGAACGCCCTGAACGAGGATTACCGCATTCATGGAAGCGGATACAATCAGCCGGGCCGCAACTTCAAGATCAGCTGCGAATATCGTTTCTAACCCCAGCCCTTTGAAAATAGGGTTCCCGCCTGCGCTTGCGGGTGTGCCCCCTCCCCTGTTACTTACATCCGCAATGAGTGTTCGAGTTCGGTTTGCGCCCAGCCCCACCGGTTACCTCCACATTGGTGGAGCGCGCACAGCTTTGTTCAATTGGCTTTATGCCCGCCATACCGGCGGCGTTTTTGTTCTGCGAATCGAGGACACTGACGATGCCCGCAACACTCAGGAAGCGGTGGAGGTGATTTTCCAAGGCCTCCGCTGGCTGGGCTTGGAATGGGACGAAGGTCCTCTATCCGCCGACCCATCAGGCCCCAGCAAAGGTCCGCATGGCCCTTACTTTCAATCGCGCCGCAAAGACATTTACCTCAAGCGAATCGAGGAACTTCTGAGCAAGGATCTCGCTTACCGAAGCGAAGGCGCCATTAAATTCCGAATGCCGCGCGAGCCCATCATCATTCCTGATGTGATCATCGGCGATGTGCGCCGCGAACTCACGGATCGTGAAGCCCTCGATCCTGACTTCGTCATTGTGCGTTCAGATGGGCAACCGGTGTTTCACCTCGTGAACGTCATCGACGATTTGGAGATGGGCATCACCCATGTCATTCGCGGTGAGGATCATTTGGCCAACACAGCAAAGCATCTGGCTTTGTTCAAGGCATTCGGAGCTGAAGCTCCTAAGTACGCGCACATTCCGCTTATCCTGAACAACGACGGCACTAAGATGGGCAAACGCGACAAAGGCGCTTCCCTGCATAGCTACGTTGACGAAGGTTTCGCCCCTGAAGCGGTGGTGAACTACCTTTATCTGCTCGGTTGGTCGCCCAAGGACAACCGGGAAATTCTGGCACGCGAAGAGGTCGTGCAGATGTTCGACCTTCCGCAGATCCTCCGCCACAACGCGCGCTTTGATTTTCAAAAGCTCCACTGGATGAACGGGGAATATCTCCGCTCCATGCCCGTGGATAGGTTCGTTGAACTCGCGAAGGAAGGTCTCAAGAAGTCCGGGGTGGATGTGGCTGGCTACACCCCCGAATACACCAAAGCCGCTCTCGCGACAGTTCAAGGCAAGGCAAAACAGTTCAACGAGGTGGCCTCGTTCGCCGATTTCTACTTCACAGAAAACCTGCAATACGATCCCGAAGCAGCGGAAAGTTTGTTTAAACCTGAAGCGAAAAAGCCCCTGGCAGAGCTTCGGAACCTTTACGCCGCAATAGAACCCTTTGAAGCCGCCGCCTTGGAGAAAGGTTTAAAGGACAAGGCAAAAGAACTCGGCATCAAGCCAGCTCTCCTGATCCATCCTTTGCGCCTTTCGATGACGGGAAAAACCATCGGCCCAAGTTTGTATCACCTGGTGGAAGTTCTCGGACGCGAGCGAACTCTCAAGCGGCTAGACGCCGCCTTGCAGCGCATCCAGTAAGTCGCGCGTCAGCGACCTAGCGCTTGCTTAAAGGCGCTCACGAAATGGGTTACAACCTCCGGACGCGCGTTATGCCCCATTAAGCCAACGCGCCAGATCTTGCCTTTAAGCGGCCCGAGCCCCGCGCCGATCTCCATGCTGTGCTTCTCCAGCAAATGCTTGCGCACTGCCGCTTCATCAACACCCGCGGGCACGGTGATGGTGTTCAACTGCCAAAGCCGGTGGCCTTCCTGAGCTGCCAAAGAAAGCCCAAGCGAATGCATCTCGCTCGCTAACTGCTCATGCGCCCGTTGATGCCTTGCAAATCGCGCTGGCAATCCCTCCTCCAACACTAATCGCAATGCCTCATGCAGCGCGTAGTTCATCGAGATGGGCGCGGTGTGATGATACACCCGCTCCTGGCCCCAATACGATGCGAGCAGGTTCACATCCAGATACCAGCTCTGCACCTTTCGCTTGCGATTCCGCGCCACTTCGAGCGCTCGCGCCGAAAGTGAAACCGGTGCGAGCCCTGGCGGGCAGCTCAAACATTTTTGTGTTCCGCTGCAAACCGCATCCACACCCCACCCATCAATCTCAACGGGGCAACCACCCAGCGAAGTCACCGTGTCGATCAGCAACAAGGCGCCGCTGCTCCGGGCAATTTCGGCGATTGGCTCTATTGGCGTCAGCGCTCCAGTGGAAGTCTCCGCATGCACCACGGCGATGAGCTTCGGCTTCCGCCCTTTCACCGCTTCCGCAACGGCCGCGGCCGGCACAATCTGCCCCCAGGGAGCGTCCACCCGGATCACAGTCGCACCACATCGCTCCGCCACGTCAACCATCCGCGTCCCGAAAACCCCGTTCACTCCCACGACCACCTCGTCGCCGGGCTCGATCAGGTTCACGAAGCAGAACTCCATGCCAGCGCTCCCCGTGCCGCTCACCGGAAATGTCATTTCATTCTTCGTCTGGAAGACTTCGCGAAGCATCACTTTGATCTCCTCCATCATTCGAACGAAAACCGGGTCAAGGTGTCCGAGGAGAGGACGGGACATGGCTTCCAGCACTGATGGGGGAACATCACTAGGACCGGGCCCGAGCAAAACTCGCGGGGGCGGATTGAATTTCTGGTGCATGCGCGCGCGAATCTTTTGCAGAACCGTTGCGAATTTGAAGGAGAATTGTCGCCGCTACGTAGGAGAATACAGCAAAAGGTTGAACTCCCTTTCGGGGGAACCCCGATTGGTGCGGCCTGAATGAATATTTACTGTTCAAACTTATGCAAGCCGTTGCAAAACCAACTCAGAGCGTTGTTGTGGATACTCAGCCCCGCTTCAATGTCGTTGTGGCTTATGAAGATGTGGCCACCAGCAAACGTGCTTTGCAGACGTGTGATCTCATTGCCAAAACCCTTGGCAACGACGTTTATGTCAGCAAATCCATGTGGAAATTCGACGTCCTGCGCATGCCCGGCATGGACGCCCTCGCTGCTTCTGATGCTGATCATGCCGATATGATCATCCTGGCAGCCCACAATGATGACATCCCTTCCTGCGTTCGCAGCTTAATCGAGCATACTCCCGCGTCTCAGAACAAAAACCCTCGCGCTTTAGTCGCTCTGCTGGACGGCTTGGCAACTACCAATTCCGGCGGCAACGGCGTTCGATATCTCCGCGACCTTGCGTCTCAACGCCAAATGGACTTCTTCTGCCACACCGACGCAGAAGATCAGGCTTAAGCCGCGCTCCTGGCACTCGCGAAGTTAGTTTGTCTTGGCGTATTCACGCCAAAACTCCTCGAATTTAGCAGCGTCCGGTGGACCATCGAAGGTCACCAGCCGGTAGCGCGACACGTACGCCTCGCCAGGCTTAATCTCCCAATCGCCCAACTGCGAAGGCGCATAACAGAAGAACGGTTCAGTCGGATGAATTCGCATGGGTTGAGGTGAACGGAAATTGCTCGGGTGTGAGAGAATCACCACCCCGGCTTGCGCCTCATCCACTTTCCCATATAGCGCGCACCAGCGGCCCCGGCTCTCGTTCGCTTGGATACGGTTGGTGATCCCTTCGGAAGTCAGAACCTGCCAGTTCGCCGCTCCGTTCCATTCCCAACGTCCCCGGAAGCCCAGTCCGCCGTAGTGATACTTCGGCAGTTTTAACGAAGAAGCGGACGCGCACGTCTGCGTGATCACCAAATCTGTCGCGAAGAACGGAAAATCAGCGGAAGCGTTCCCAAGAGCGGTGACGGTCCACGTTTCCCGCAAGGCCACTCTTGGTTCACCACTGGTTAGATCGACCTGCTCATGCGCTGCGGTGAAACCCGCCTGACCGTTCTCCGCAAACGTCCGGGTCACGCCCTTGGCCAGGACGGTTCCTTTCCTATCCCCCATGTTCCAGAAATCCGGCGCCCGCCCCTCGAACTCTGTTTTCGTCCAAGCTCCCCAAACACCATGGTGATGCACGTGATTCGGGGGATAATCGTCGGTCAGGATTTTTCCGCCCCATGTCCGCAGCGGATGAATGTAGCCTCCGCGTTTGAATGCCGGCTTAATATCCACCCGAGGCAACTCGCTTTCGGCCGCGTGGTAAGTAAAGGACTTCCGGCCACTCACGGTAACCTCCAAAGCTGCCCCGTTCGTGCTGATCACCACGTTCTGCTTGTTCTCAGCGCCCAGCGTGGAGACCCCACCCAGGAGGGTAGCGAACACGGCTCCAAAACTCAAAAGCATGCAGGCGTTAAGACGTTTCATGGGTGCCGCTGTTGTATCCCGACTTCGTCCTTTAGCCAAGGGGCGCGGACGGACCGAGGCGTTGTGTCCCATGGATAAAGATTGCACAGCCATGTGCCATTCTGACACATCATCGCCGCAGCTAACGCTCTGGATATCAATACAAGTAATTACTCCGCAACGACTTATCACACTGACACCGTTGGCATTTCTCAAGCTGCTTATGAAGCATAAACGAAAGGAGACATTTTATGAACTTAGTCAGAGCAAATCGTTCCTGGAACCTGGACCCTTGGTCCAACCTGCGAGACGAAATTAATCGTCTGTTTGAATCACCTCTTGCAGCGATGCCGGAGACGGAGTTCTTCAACACCTGGACCCCAGCCGTGGACCTCTATGAGGACAAGGACAGCCTAATAGTCCAAGTCGAGGTGCCTGGCATGAAGAAGGAGGAAATCGAGGTCTCGCTTCATGACGGTGTGTTGACCATTGGTGGCGAACGTCGTGAGGAGAAGCCCGCGGAAGGCAACGATGGCTATCGCGCAGAGCGTCTTTATGGCCGTTTCCAACGCGCCATTACCCTGCCCAAGCCTGTCGACAGCGCGAATGTGAAAGCCGCCTACAAAGATGGCATCCTCACAGTCACGCTGCCGAAAAGTGAAGAAGCCAAACCACGCCAGATCAGCATCTCGTAACCAAAGGAGGAACCGACTATGAACACTGTCACCAAAGCTGAAAACAACAGGGTCGCCCAAAATGGTGGGCACGAGCAGCGCCGTTACGCCGCTCCTTCCGTGAACATCACCGAGACGAAGGACGCCTATCAACTTGAGGCTGAGATGCCTGGCGTGAGCAAGGACGGCTTGGAAGTCCTGCTGGAAAACAATGAGCTGACTATTGTCGGCCATCGCGGAGCTTACGCGCCCAACGCGGAGTGCCTGTATCGTGAGTCCCGCGGTTTCCACTTCCGCCGCACTTTCGTGCTCGACCCGACGATCGACACAGCGCGCATCAACGCCCGCATGCAGGACGGCGTCCTCTTCCTCAGCCTGCCCAAGGCCGAGAAAGTGAAGCCGCGCAAAATTGAAATAACCGGCTAATTAGCTTCAGGCTGGTCAGCCTGATGGAACTGCCCTCGAGGCGCCTCTGCTTCGGGGGCATTTTCATTTTGTGATCGCTTCAGCATCAACCTCAGCCGTCCATTGGCACTTAGGTTTTCCCTAAGCGATTGCACAGTTTCTTTTAATAGTTCAAATGCCGGATGAAAGGGAGGATAGCGGCCTTTGGGCATGGAACTGATTGAAGCTGTCAAAATTAACCTCCTCTCCCCTGCTATTCTATTCTTTGTCATCGGCATGGCGGCCGCGCTGCTGAAAAGCGATCTGCGGTTTCCTGAGCCGTTATACGTCGGTCTGACCATTTATCTCCTCGCGGCCATCGGATTTAAAGGCGGTGTAGCCGTGTCGAACGCAGGGATAGGCAAGGTGCTGATTCCAGCCCTTGCGGCAGTGGCGCTCGGCATAGCAATCCCCATTTGGTGTTATTTCATACTGAGGAAGCTCGGCAAGTTCACCGCCATCGATTCAGCAGCCATTGGCGCGCACTATGGCTCTGTCAGCGTGGTGACGTTCATCGCCGCGGTGAGTTACCTCAAAGAAATGAAGCAGGATCACGAGATGTTTGCCACCGCGCTGCTCGCGATCATGGAATCACCTGCCATCGTGGTCGGAATCATTCTCGGGAAACTCGGAATGTCAGCTCGATCTGGCCTCAAAGCCGTCATCAAACCTGCTTTGCATGAAGCGGTGTTTGGGCGAAGCGTCTTCTTGCTACTGGGCGCCATGGCTGCGGGATATTTATCCGGGGAACGCGGCGCGCAAACAACCGCCGGCCTCTTTGTAGCTCCATTCCAGGAGATGGGGATGGTAGCCGCGCGGCGGTTCAACGAACTGAAGAAGGTCGGATTGTTCCTGATCGGATTCGGCGTTTTGATGCCGCTGTTCAACGGCGCTTGCGGCGTCGTCGCAGGCAAGTTGGTTGGATTGAGTCTGGGCGGAGGCATGCTCATGGGCGTGTTGGCGGCGAGCGCATCGTACATTGCCGCCCCAGCCGCCATCCGCCTCTCACTTCCGGAGGCAAATCCCACCCTCTATTTGACTTCCGCTCTGGCTATTACGTTCCCTTTTAACATCACTCTCGGTTTGCCCATTTACTACGAAATGGCTCTCTGGTGGTACGGGAAATAATCATGAAAACGCACCCTTTGAAACTCGTAACGATCATTTGTGAAGCCCTCGCCAGGGATCGCTTAACAAAGTTGCTTCTAGATGAAGGCGCCCACGGCTACACGCTTTTCCGAGTGGAAGGGACCGGAGCAAAAGGCTCGCGCGTGGGAGACATCGAAGAGTTTACGAATATCCAGGTGGAAGTTGTCGTTGGGGCTGAAACCTCAAATCGTCTGCTGGAAAGAATCTACAAAGATTTTATGCCCAACTTCGCGGTGATCGTTTACGAAAGCGACGTCCGCGTGTTGCGCCCCGACAAATTTTGACCGGCGAATGTGCCTGCTGGTGTTCGTCCAGATGCCTGGGATCGCCCTCCGACACGCTCGGTCGACTGCACGCTATTCATTCTCCCCCGGCTCGATCAACTCCGGCTGCAGCGGCGGATACGTCACCCGCAAACCGTCCACCTTCGCGAACGAAATCATTTTATGAACCTGCGTCTTAGTGGCGCTCGCGATTTCATGAACCACTATCCCCCTCACCGTCAGCGCATCTGCAATCAGGGACCGATGACACCGCCAGGGCACCGCCTCCGCGCACATGAACGCAATCCGCTCATGCGCGATCCACTCCATCGCCTTCTCCAGCGCACGCGCAAATTCTTCTGTCTGCATGTGATCTGCGTAACCGCGAAATGAAAGATTCCTCCACCCGCCGTTCGGTGAATCCGGCTTCGGTTTCCGCAACCCGCCCAGCTCCGGCACATGCACATGCCCAATCCCATGCGGGGCCAAGGAGATCGGAAGCGTCTCCTTGTTAAACTGCGGATTCGTCCGTGACCTAGGCACCGTCCGCACATCCACCAACCGTCTCACCCCGTGCCCCTTCAGCATGGCGACAAAATCTTCAACAGCGCGAGTCGAATGGCCAATAGTGAAAGCCGTCGCCGCATGCGACTCGGCACTGGGAACTTGGTTGATCTTACCCATCTAACGATCCAAGATTCACTCACAATGGGAGGCCTTCAAGCGGGACGTGGCGCCAACAACCTTCTCTAAAGGCCAATCTTGCCCGCAGACACCCTAAACCTGGACACAGAAGAATGGCTCTAATCATCAGTGACTTGGACGCATGCGAACTAACGCGCTTGGAGGAGTCCATGTGGCGCGGGGAAACGCGATTTGATGTCCGGTATATGGACCGCGTCCTCGCTGACGACTTCGAGGAATTCGGCCGGTCGGGAAGAAGGTACACTCGCCAGGATACGATGAATGTGGCTCCGCAGGAAATCCGAGCCAAACTCCCGCTGGAGAATCTCCAAATCAAGTTGGTCACTCCCGATGTGGCCCTGGTGACTTACGTCAGCGAAGTAGCGTATGCGACCATGGAGCGGGCAAACCGTTCCTCGCTGTGGGTTCGAGGAAGATCAGTCTGGCGTTTGCGGTTTCATCAAGGCACACCGGTCTTCGGAGGGTAGCCCCTCGTCTTCTGAAGAAACCGACGTTCGAAGTGATTGTAAACGTCCTCACCTAAGTGTAATCGCAATCCCTTCTGTGCTTGTATGAAGTCGTACCGGTCGATCCAGAGGTGGAGTTGGTCCAGATGCTCATAAAGCAACTGGGCCGCGGATGCGCTCAGATCGTCTAGCGTTTTTGCCTGAGGCCTAGGGTGCAGTGTCCAGACTGCATAGCGGATGCAACGGGCAGCAAGGTTGCTGTCATCTCGATTCAACGCGGCGTAAAAGTCACCCTTGACCGATTGCCAGAGTTTCAACCGATCGTCTGTTGCTAGAATCTGCTCTCGTCTTTGCGGAAATAGTTCCAATGCTTTGGCTCTCCATTTACTCATAAATGGTGGTGAGCGGAGTGTGCACGGAGACCATCGCAGAATGGAAGAGTGGAGGTCTGTTTAAGAAAATTGGAGCGAGCGAAGGGATTCGAACCCTCGACATTCACGTTGGCAACGTGATGCTCTACCAGACTGAGCTACGCTCGCTTCCAGCGTTCGGAAGAACGCGGTCAACTTAGGGGAACCTTCACACTTTGCAAGGACTTTTTCCCCTCACCCACAAAGATTTTGCAAAAGGCCCGGCGGCAGGGGTTTAAGACCGGCGTCTCTGCTTTGCAAACCATTCAAAAAGCCCAGCTTCAGAATACGCGCGCGTCCAGCAGTGATGGGCAAGATCCTCATACACGGTGAACTGCACTCCTTTGTTGCCCAACCGCTCACGAAAGACCTTCACCATCCGCTCTGATTCGGCGCACGGCACGATGTCATCCTGTGCGCCGTGGAAGGCCCAGATCGGCATCTTGCGCCACGCAGCCACCTTGCGGCGCTCATCCTGGAGGTAAAGGTCGATCGTTGAGCCGCCGCCACAAATCGGCGCCGCAGCTGCGAACATTTCGGGAGCTTTGATGATGAGGTCCCAACTGGCGTAGCCGCCCATCGAAATCCCAGTCACATACACCCGTCGCGGATCAACCCGCAGCTCCTCCATGGCCTCCCGCAAGAATTCGAGAAGCAATGCCGTGTCCCATCGGCGTCCCTTTGGGCATTGGGGCGACAAGACGATAAACGGCAGTTCAACACCAGCTTCAGCCAGCGCGGGCGGTCCGTGCTTGGCGATGCGCCATACGTCTTCTCCGCCGGGCCCTCGCTCCCCTGCTCCATGCAGGAACAAGAGCAGCGGGTAATGATCTTTGCTGGCTTCATAACCCGCTGGGAAATGGACGAGGGCCGTTAAGGTCTGCCGTTCAGCGGAGCCCGATTCCCATTCCGCGACCTGCTGTCGGCGCAGCGCTCGCTTCGGTTTGCGCGTTCCGTTCGGCATTACATCAACTTCAATTTTGGCAGATCCTGAGAATCGACCAGCCCCACAGGCTCGCGACGCGCGTTGACCACAACCAAATCATCCACGTTGCGCTGATCGAAAATCTTTAACGCTTCAGCAGCCAACGCATCTTCACGAATGGAGATCGGGTTCCGAGTCATGACTTCCGACAGCGTGCGGGAGAGTGCGTCCTCATCCTTCGACATCTGCCGGCGCAGATCGCCGTCGGTGAAAACGCCCACCAGGCGGCCCTTGGCGTCAGTGACGCTCAAGCTCCCAGACCGCGCGGCTGTCATCATCAGCAAGGCGTCCTTCACTCGCGTGCTTGAAACGGCCACGGCGTTGCGCTCCCCAGTGCGCATGATCTCCCCCACCTTCACCAGCAATGAGCGTCCGATTGCCCCGGAGGGATGCCGCAGTGAAAAGTCTTTTTCTTTAAATCCGCGCGCCCGCAGCGTGGCCATCGCCAACGCGTCACCCATCGCCAACATGGCCGTTGTGCTCGCAGTCGGCGCCAGGTTGAACGGACATGCCTCACGCGGCACCTTCACGTTCAAGACCACATCCGAATGCCTCGCCATGGTGGATTTCGCGTTGCCAGTCAGCGCGATGATCTTCACCGCGAATCTTTTCAGCGCCGGCAAAAGCTTGAGCATCTCGTCCGATTCACCCGAGTAGCTCAGCGCCAGGATGAGGTCGCCATCGTTAACGAGCCCCAGGTCTCCATGAAGCGCATCCACGCTGTGCAGAAGCACGCTGGTGGAACCGGTGCTGGTGAGCGTTGCGGCAATTTTTTGGCCGACGTTCCCGGACTTCCCAATCCCCACAACCACAATCTTTCCGCGCGCCGAGAGCGTCTCGACGATAGCGGCGACAGCCGCATCGAATTGCTCATCCAGCTGCTCCCGGACAGCTTTCAAACCCGCGATCTCGATATCGAAAACTTCGCGGGCACGTTGCAAATGGCTGGAGCGGCGGGAGCTGGCTTTCACTCGCGGTTGGGGTACGACCCGAGAATCTTCACGAAACTGCACTCCTGCTCGAGGTCGGCAATTGCTTTGGCGACGCGCTTATCCTCGTAATGGCCGTCGCAATCGAGGAAGAAGAAATACTCCCACGCCCGGCGCTTATTCGGGCGTGACTCGATTTTCGTCATGTTCAGGCGATTCTTGCGGAAGCTCCCCAATGCGCGATGCAGCGCGCCAACTTCATGGGCGATGCTGAACATCAAGCTGGTTCGATCCTTCTTCGTCGGCGGGCTGCACTGTCGGCCGAGCACCAGGAACCGTGTCGCGTTTGCGGAGTTGTCCTGGATGTCCGCCTCCAGAATGGCGAGCTTGTAGCGCTCAGCAGCAAGCGAACTCGCGATGGCGGCCGCCCCTTGCTCCTCCGACGCGACTTCAGCCGCCCGAGTGGTGGAACTCATCTCGACGATTTCCGCATCTGGCAAATGGTTCTGCACCCAGGCCCGACACTGGGCCAACGCTTGCGGGTGGGAGTAGAGCTTCTTGATGCGCGAGAGCGGCTGCTGCTTGCCGATAAGGCATTGCTGAATCGGGAGCACGATTTGAGCGACAATCTTCAGCTCGCTATCGACAAACATATCGAGCGTGTGCGTGACCACGCCCTCAGTCGAATTTTCCACTGGCACCACCCCATAATCGGCGCGCCGCTTGCTCACTTCATTGAAGACGTCCGCTATTGTCTTCTGCGGGGCGTACTTGAGGCTCGATCCAAATCGGCGAATCGCCGCCACGTGCGTGAAAGTCGCTTCCGGCCCGAGATAGGCGATGGTCATCGACTTCTGCAGGCTGATCGAGCTGGACATCACCTCACGGTAAATAGCCCGCAATCCCTCGTTGGGAATTGGCCCTTCGTTCAGCTTGCAAACGCGATCCAGCACCACCAACTCACGATGTGGCGCATAAATTTCCTGGCCAGCCTTCGTCTTAATCGCGCCAATTTCCAGGATGTGCTTCGTACGCTCATTCAGGAGCTGCACAATCCGCGCATCGATCTCATCCACCGCCTTGCGGTGATCGCTTAAATTCCCGCTGCTCATCGCTCACTTCCTTCCGCCGCCGGGTTGCTGGACTGACCTTCTGCCGGAACGCTGCCGCTTGCGCCTTCAATGGTAGGCCCGGTCCCCTGACCGGGCGTTTCTTTCGACTCCTCACCTCCTGTGCCTTCAGCTGCGGTGGCACCCGCGGGAACAGCTTCAGTCCCAGGGCGCGCCGTCGCGTCCGCCGTCAACAACTGTTCTGGCTTCTGCACCACAATTTTCCGCAATTCATCCGCCGCCGGAAGATCCTCCAGCTTGGCCAACCCGAAATACTCCAGGAACAACCGCGTGGTCCCATACGTTACCGGGCGTCCGACAACTTCTGCGCGCCCAACAGCCTCGACAAGCCCGCGCTCCACAAGCGTCTGCATCACGCCATCCACGGAAACGCCGCGAATCTGCTCCACTTCCGCGCGTGTTAACGGCTGGCGATAGGCAATGATCGCGAGCGTTTCCAGCGCTGGAGCGGACAAGCGTGACGGCCTGTTCTTCTCGCCGACCAGCGCCTTTAGCCAAGGCGCATATTCGGGCTGGCTGACAAATTGCCATGCCCCAGCCACACAGATGAGCCGAAAGCTGCGACCCAGCTCATTCAGCTCTTTAGCGAGACTCTCGAGCGTCTCGGCAACTTCATCCTCCTTGTGGCGGGTCGGCTTAACTTCCGAGCCTTCAGGCGTCTGCTCCGCAGCGACTTTGTTGAGGATATCCCGCAGCTCCTTTGGCGTGAGCGGGCGCTGCGAGCTGAACAGCAATGCTTCGAGGATTGATTTTAATTCCATGCAGGACGTCCCAAATTCATTTAAGCCGGAGCGCTGCCGGTTTCTGGTTTCGCCTCATCAGGCGCAGGTTCAGCCGGGGTTTCCGTGGGCGCGAATAAAACCGATTCAGTCGGCGGCGCAATCTCGATTTCGATTTCGCTAAATGCTTCGGGCTGCACCACGCGTAATTGCTTCAGGCGGATTAATTCCAGCAAGGCGAGAAACGTCACCACCACTTCGCCGCGAGAGGTCGCCTCCTCAAACAGCTCCGAAAATTTCATTTTCGGCTTCTGCATCGCGCGCGAGCGCAGCGTTTCGATTTTCTCGCTGACCGACCAGCGCTCTTCGTAAATGTCCCGCGTGGGATGCCGGTCGGTGTAACGCTTCAGCACCGTGTTTACGGCGTGGATCAGATCAAAGAGGGAAACTTCCGGTTTAGGCAACGGGCTGTCGCGCTCGAACTCCACTTTAGGCGGGATGCGGCGATAAACATTCTCCTGCTCCGCTTCCAGATGCTGCAATTGCGCGGCCGCATCCTTGAACTTCTTGTATTCGACCAACTGCCGAATCAACTCCCAGCGCGGGTCCTCCCCTTCATCCTCGTCCTCGACTTGCGCTTGTTGCTCGACCGGCAGGAGTTCCTTGCTCTTGATGTACATCAACGTGGATGCCATCACGATGAACTCGCCTGCGATCTCCAGGTCCATCTCCCGCATGACCTCGACGTACTCCACGAATTGCGTGGCGATTTTCGTCAGGTTCACCTGGTAAATATCGACTTCCTCCTTCCTCACGAGGTAAAGAAGCAGGTCCAGGGGCCCCTCAAAAATCTCGAGCTTTACTTTATTTTCGGTCATGCGCCCGGAGCAATTTGGCCGCATCTTACGGGCCGAATCTGAGCTTTGGCAACGAGCTTTATTCCCGCGCATTCTGCGCGCGCCGCAGATGGAAGGGATGGTAGGCCCCGTCACCTGACCGGGCGTTCTTATGATGCGCTTGAAGACCTAATTCTTCTCTTCGTGTGCTTCGTGCACCTCGTCGGTCGATCTGCGTCTTGCCTGCGCCACAGCGAGCACTATCACAGCCGCGAATCCCGCCTCGGCGACTTCCTCCAGCGCCTGAAACGCTGGCGGCAACAGCTTCTCCGAAATCAACGCGGCCGCGACCAACACCACAGCCACAGAGATCCTCTCCCACGCGCTGCGGGGGAGCTTAGCGGCCCGGATGCGCAGAATGGCAGCTCGCAACAGGTAGAGGCCAGCCATGCCGAACGGCAGCAGAGCCCCAAACGCCACCAGCTTCATTTGCAACGTAATAGCTGAGGATCGATAAAAACCGGTCGATTCAATCGACCGCGGGGTGAACATCCGTTGGTAATCCAGCTCGCGCATGAACATCCAGAGCAGCACGAAGGTGATGCTCAGCCAAACGCCCGACCGCCGCTCCTTCAACTTCAACCCTGCTAGAATTACACCCGCGCCAAGAATCGCCGCTGTGAGATTTTCGATAAAGCCACCCTCACTGATGAGCCGCGTCCGCAACGCAGCCGGAAGCAGCACAAGGGCCGTTAAAGCTAGCCCGCAGGTTGTGAGGATCACTCTGCTCCCCGTGCCCAACCACGGTTGGCGCACCCCCACCGCTCCTTGAGCAGAGGGCGCGTGGTTGATGGCTGCGGCCGATTCGGGAATGGGCATATTCTTTAGCAGCCAGGTTCTGGCTAAACGCCAAAAGGCTGATGTTTAGGCTGGCACACTACGATGCTGTCAAAAAATTACAACAATGTAACAAGCCGGTTATTTAACCCCTTGAATTCCGCCCCTCATCGGTCTATTGGAAAGGAACATGTCGGGAACCGCCCCTGCCCTCAATGCCCCGCTCACCGACAGCCAAAAAGACGCCCTCATCAAGCTCTTGGCTGACGACGATCTCGCGATCTATCACATGATCCGGAGCAAGATCGTCTCCTACGGTCCTGACGCGGCCGAGTGGCTAAAAAAGTTCACGCTCAGCAGCGATGCGATCATCCGCCGTCGTGCCCAGGAGATCGTCTCTTACCTCGCCCGGCAAAATGCGGATAATGATTTCCTCGCCTTCTGCATAAACCACGGCGAAGACCTAGATTTGGAAGCTGGCGTCCTCCTCCTCGCCCGCACCCAATATCCCGACATCAATACGTCGGCTTACAGCGCTCTGCTCGACACCTATGCCGAGGAGATCCGCGGCAACCTAAAAGCCAGCGAGACAGCCGAGCGAACCCTCGCCGAGGTGAACGACCTTCTCTTCCAAAAGCTCGGATTTAAGGGCAACGAGGACAATTACTACGATCCGGACAACAGCTACCTGAACAAAGTCCTGGATCGCCGCACGGGCAACCCGATCAGCCTCTGCACTGTTTACCTGCTCATTGCGCGCCGCCTCAAACTACCGATGGTCGGGATCGGGATGCCCGGTCACTTCCTCACGCGCTACCAAAGCTCGCGCGAGGAGTATTACGTCGACGCCTTCAACAAGGGCAAACTTCTGAGCAAGGGCGACTGCATCAAGTATCTCATCTACACCAGCTACGGCTTTGAGGAGGCCCATCTGGCGCCCATCACTCCTCGGCGCATGCTCCTGCGCGTCTGCTCAAACCTGCACAAGATCTACACTCAGCATAACCTGCAGGAAGAGATGAACCGCTTCCAACGCTACATCGTCGCCCTCGCGAAATAAGCCTGGTGGCCTGCCCTTCGCGGACTTCGTTAATCAAAGATTTCGCGAAGCCGCTTTTGGCGAAATGCGAAAATGCGTTCAACATCCCGCCTTACGAACAGCCAATTGACCAACGCGCCTCCGCGAGGCCAGTAACGCACCACATCCTCGCAGAGCGTCCCGCCATCCTGCTCCGTGAAGATGTGCGTGTGATGCCACAGCTTGTAAGGCCCGCGAATCTGCACGTCCACGAACCGCTCCGGCCGGTTCCATTCCAAAATTTCAGTGCGCCACCGAACCGGCAAACCCCGCACCTTTAGCCGATAATCAATTAACGCGCCCGGCTGCATCTGTATTGGGCTGGGGTTCACGATCTGGAACTTCAGCCAATCCGGCGTAATCGCGTCGAGGTTATGCGCAGACGAAAAGAACTGAAACACCTCCCCACGAGGTCGCGGCAACCAGAGCTGCGCTTTAAAAGTGATTTCTTTCACTGCAGTGGCCGAACGCTGGATTAAGCGCTCAAAGTCGGTTTACCCAAAAGGTCGGCATCCGGCTTAGATGTGCGACACCAATAATCACGACCAACTCATCCTTCAGAACGAAAAGCAGCGCATATGGGAAACGCCGCAGGAGGGCTCGTCGCACATTCGCTCGAACGACTCGGAAGAGCAACGGACGAAGCCGGGCGCGCTCAATCACCGCATTCAATTCCTGCAGAAAACGAGCAGCCACTTCAGTATCTCGCGCCTCGTAGAAGGCAGACGCTTCTTCCACATCCCGCGCTGCGCGCCAGTGAAAGCGAAACGCCTTCACGCTTATTTCTGGTGAACTCGCGCCTGCAATTTTCGGAGAACCTCGTCCCCGTCAAGAAGCACGCTTCTATCCGCCTCAATCTCCCTAAGCCTCCGATCGACTTCCGCTGCCCATGACTCCTCAATCTCGGGAGTCGCAAAATCACTGAGGACCTCATCCTGTAGTTTTGTGATTAGCTCGTTTTTCTGAGCGTCTGGCCAAGTGGCGGTCTCCTTCAAAATATCCTCGATTGAGAGAGGCATACCGAAAATCTACTCCTCCTCACAGGGGGTTCAAGCCGTAGCTGATAGCGATTATGCCGCGTTGGAGCGGGTGGCGGCTTGGCGTTGCTCGTCGTAATGCGCGGCGAGGCCTTGTTTTGATGGATTAAGGCCAGCTTCCTCGATCGCTTTCAAAATGCGCTCTTCGGTCATGATGAAGCGCTCGCGTTTGTAGAGCAGATACTCCTCACGCAATTGCGGCGGCGTCATGTTGATCGTCACCAGATTCGCGCCGGTGCGCAGGCCTCGGCGATAGCCAGCGCCGGGCTCAGCCAGATTCAAAGCACTGACCGCCGGGATGACCCAGTTAGGGCGCATCAGGCGCAATGCGGCCATTGAGTTCAGCGTCAGGTCGATGCTCGCACCTCTTCCTTCCTGTAACGGCGTCTGCTCGCCCGGCACGAAGGGGCTGACGCTGCAACCGGCCAGCGGCAACTCTGCGGCGAGAGCAAAGTTCTTCAGATGCGCTTCCATGCTCTGGCCCGGCAGCCCCGCAATAAAACCGGAACTCACGTTCCAGCCGGTGTCTGCCAAATGGCGGATGTGTTCCAGCCGCTTCGGCATCGTGGCCGGGGCGCTGAACCGCACGTAATCTTCTGGGTCAGCCGTTTCAAACTTCAGGATGTAGATGCTCGCTCCCGCTCGCTTCAACTCTGCGTAGAGTTCGGGATTCAGGTTGCCGAGGCAGACGCTGATTCCCAGCTGTGTGTGGGCTTTCAACGCGCGGATCAAGGGCAAGGCGACTTCACGCACGGCCACCGGATCCTCCCCCGCTTGGATGTTCACATCCGTGACGCTCGGAGGCCGATGCTCAATCAGCAGTTCAGCCAACTCGTCAGCGGATGCGCGGAATCGTTCCAACTCCTTGTTGTCGCGCCGCATCCCGCAATAAGAGCAGTTCTGGCGGCAAAAGTTCGAGATCTCCACGACGCCGCGAACGAACACGTTGCGTCCGAAGCCGTCCACCATCGCGGAGAAGGCCCGCTCATGCAGCTCCGCCTGGGCCAGCCCAGTGGATTGGAGATCCTGAGCGCTCGGGAAATGGGGCTGGGCACGCGAAAACATCGGGATTAACAGAGGGCAATCAATGTCGAGTAAGTCTTTCGCACATCAAGCCCCACTGTCAAACCTCAGCTAAGGTGTTCTGCTCCATGGCTCTTGCTCTGAGCATGGCGCGCCCGGTCGAGCAAAGGGCAATTCGGGTCCAGTGCTTCCGCAATTCTCAACCAATGTGCGCTCTCAGCCATATTTCCCCGGAGAGCCTCGCCCAGACCGAGGACGCTGGCGTTTAGGGCGGCGCCTTGAACGTCCGCGTCTTTGGTTTCATAGGCTCGTTTCACCAGTTGAATCCCGTCATCCACTTGGCCAGCCCAAATGAGGACAGAGCCACGGGTTCCCAAGTAGGCACTGCTGGAGTCAAAGGCTTTCACCGCCTGCTCTGAGAAGTCCAACGCTTCGTTCAAAAGCTCAGGATCCTCGAGCATGAAATCGGACCATGCGATATTGTTCCAGAGCAAGGCCAAATGATCTGGTTGGGCTTCGGATCGTTGTAACATCTCTAAATACTGGGATCTCGCTTCCCTATGCAGGCCGAGATCCCCTTGAAGCACAGCGCGCGTCAGTTGCAGCAGAAGGTCGTCCGGGTATTCCGTCAATGTTCTCTCTATCAGTTCCATGGCTTGAACAGCAACGCCAGCTTCCCGCAAGCGATTCACTTCCAACAAAGCCGCCGATTTCAGCATCTCGCGTTTCAGCGTTGCAGGTCGGAAGATCGCGCGCAGCATAGCGCGCCCGTCAGTGTCCAGGAGCGTGCCTCCAAAGTTAACCCGGTAAGGGAGTAGGCTGACGACAGCGGCCGCCAAACTCGCGAACCCGAGCGACCCGAGCAAGTGCAACTCCCGATCATAGGTCGCGAACGGCCAATCGACCACGGCGAAACAGGCGGCTGCAGTTAACAGGTTTACCAGCGGGCCGCCAAAGTAGACTATGAACGCCTTCGGAGAGAACCATCTACCGTCCCGCGGAAAGACATACGCCATCCCGCCTACCGGAACAGAGTTGAACTGCCATTTCACCCCCCGCCACTTCTTAAACAAGAGCGGCTTCCCGAACCATCCGACCACCACATGGTAAGTGCGCCACCGGACTAACCACCCTGCCATAACGTGCCCAAGCTCATGGAGAGCGGTGGCAGGGATATTCGCGAAGTACAGGGCGGTCAGGTTCAGGACAAACCACCGAAGACCCGGCTCCGGATCTTTGGCGGCCCAGATCGCTGCGGCAGCCCCAACGATTACATAGGAAACCAGAGTCCGCCAATGGCCCCGCTCCGCGAGTTTAACTTCACACGAGGCGCAGGTGTGGTAGTGCGTCGAACGAAAGGAACGCCTGCGCTTCAGCAGCGTCCTGTCCTGCTCAGCAACGCCGCAATGCTTGCACTTTATTTCATCCACATTTTAGGTGGACTTAAGATGCCGCCGAAGAAGATGAGACGCAACCTGGCGCCGGCCTAGAGTGTCCGCATCACTTTCTCGGCGGCGGTAATGGTCTTCTGAATGGCGGCTTCGTCGTGCGCAGTGGAGAGGAAGCCGGCTTCAAATTGGGAGGGCGCCAGGTAAACGCCTTCATCCAACATGCCGCGGAAGAACTTCGCGAAGCGCTCACGATTGCTGCGCATCGCGTCGGCGAGGTTCCAGACGGGCTGGTCGCAGAAGTAGCCGCAAAACATCGAGCCGATGCGATTGAACTGAACACTGACGCCTGCGGAGTTTGCGGCGGAACGGAGGCCCTGCTCTAAGGCAGCACCTTGCTTTTCCAGTTGCTCGTAAACTGCGGGGGTGAGTTGTTCCAATGCGGCGATGCCAGCGGCCATCGCGAGAGGGTTGCCGCTCAATGTCCCAGCCTGATAGACGGGGCCGAGAGGGGCGAGATGATCCATGATCTCGGCGCGTCCACCGAAGGCGCCGACGGGCAAACCGCCGCCGATGATTTTGCCGAAGCAACTCAGGTCAGGGCGAACCCCAAAACGTTCCTGAGCGCCGCCGCGTGCCAGGCGAAAGCCAGTCATGACCTCGTCGAAGATCAGCAAGGCGCCGTCATTGGAGCAGATGTCACGCAGGCCTTCGTGGAAGCCCGGCTTTGGCAGGTACAGGCCCGCGTTCCCTGGAACTGGTTCTATGATGATCCCTGCGATCTGTTTTGGATTGGCGGCGAAGGCGGCTTTGACGGCGTCGAGGTCGTTGAACGGAATTACGATGGTGTGCTGAGTAAAAGCGGCGGGAACGCCCGCGCTGTCTGGGTGGCCAAACGTCAAAGCTCCGGAACCGGCTTTCACCAGAAGCGAATCGGCGTGGCCGTGGTAGCAGCCGTCGAACTTGATGATCTTGTCGCGCTTGGTGAAGCCGCGCGCGAGGCGGATGGCGGACATCGTAGCTTCAGTGCCAGAGTTGCACATCCGTGCTTTCTCCACGCTGGGCACGGCTTCGCACACGAGCCGGGCCATCTGGACTTCGAGGGGATTTGGGATCCCAAAGCTGGTCCCGTGCTCTGCGGCAGCTTGAACGGCGCGGATAATCTTTTCGTTTGCGTGCCCCAAAATCGCAGGGCCCCATGTGCCGACGTAATCCACCAGCTCGTTGCCATCGACGTCCCAAATCCGTGCTCCTTTAGCCCGGGACACAAAGAAGGGAGCGCCACCAACCGCGCGGAAGGCGCGCACCGGGGAGTTCACACCGCCGGGGATCCAGCGGAGAGCTTCGGCAAATAGTTGATCGGATTGAGTTCGGTTCATGCAAATAAAACTGCCCTGAGGATTCACCCACAGGGCAGCGCGAGAATCAATTATGATTCGAGATTAACGCTTGGCGCGGCCGTTGCGAGCTGCTGCGACAGGCTTCTCCTCGACCTTTTTGGAGCCTCGGGAGTTGGCTGCGGCCGGAGCTTTTGCCTTCGCGGCTTTGCGAGCTTCGCTCAAGGCGGCTTGGGCGGCAGCCAGGCGAGCGACAGGAACGCGGAAAGGCGAGCAGCTCACGTAGCTCAAGCCAATGTCATGGCAGAAGCGCACGCTGGCAGGGTCGCCGCCATGCTCACCGCAGATGCCCAGCTTGATGTCAGGGCGAGTCTTGCGGCCGAGATCCGAGGCGATCTGCATCAGCTTGCCGACACCGCTTTGATCCACGGTGGCGAACGGATTCTGCTTCACGATTTCGAGTTCCTGGTACTTCGGCAGGAATGAGCCAGAGTCATCGCGGCTCATGCCGAGAGTGGTCTGGGTAAGGTCGTTGGTGCCGAAGCTGAAGAACTGCGCGTCCTGAGCGATCTCGTCAGCGATGAGCGCTGCGCGAGGAATTTCGATCATGGTGCCGACGAGGTAATTCAGCTTTTGGCCGGTTTCCTTCTGCACTTCGCGCGCGACGTTGTGAACGACTTCCAATTGGAGCTGCAGCTCTTTGGGGAAGCCAACGAGCGGGATCATGATCTCAGGGCGGACCTTGATGCCTTTCTTCTGCACCTGAGCGGCCGCTTCGAACACGGCGCGAGCCTGCATTTCGCTGATCTCAGGGTAAACCACGCCCAAACGGCAGCCGCGATGGCCGAGCATCGG
>DASPKX010000002.1:0-5346 GCA_035627835.1 Candidatus Methylomirabilota bacterium | reverse complement strand
TACTCGCGGCACAAGGTCACCATTCACGATGCGGTTGCGCAGGGGTTGCCCATCAACGTCGAAGAACTTCGCCGCGGGTTGGATGACCCGGAAGGCTGGGCTCAGGAATACGAGCTGGAGTTTATTGATGGGTCCGCAGTGTTGCTGCCTTACGAGGTGATTGCGCTCTGCGAATCACCCGAGGCTGCCGAGTCCGTGCCGGACTGGCCAATGTTTCACCAGGCTACGCCGGTCGGCCGCCGCTTCTGCGGGATCGATTTCGGGCGGAAGCGGGATCTGACGGTGTGCTGGACGCTGGAGAAGGTCGGCGATGTGCTTTGGACGCGCGAAGTCCTGGTGCTCTCCAAGATGAGCACGCCTGACCAGGTCGAAGCCTTAAAGCCACGCATCCAGGGCGCACAACGGGTTTGCCTCGATTACACCGGCGCGGGTGTCGGGCTTGGCGATTACCTGGTGAAAGAGTTCCAGGAATGGAATCCGGAGCAGCACAAATACGGCCGCGTTGAGCTGTGCCAGTTCACCCCCACGCTGAAGGCCGACATCTTTTCCAAGCTGCGCATGCGGTTCGATGAGCGCCGTTTGCGGATCCCAGTGAGCCGAACGATTCGCGAGGATCTGCACGCGATCCAACGGGTGACCACGCCCAACGGCATCAGCTACCGCGCGCCGCACACTGAGGATGGTCACAGCGACCGGGCCACTGCGCTGGCCCTGGGCGTGCGGGCGGCTTCGGACAATTTCGCGGTGATGCGGCCAATTGCGAGCAAGCGCGGGACGCGAGCTGGGCGAGCGATCGCAGCGCGGCGGGATCGAACAGTCACAGGCTAGGACGTTTCCCGCTGAGACGCAGAGACACAGAGCCAGCGTGACGCTGGACCCAAAAGTGAAACTGAAAGACGCACAGACAGGGCGGTTGATTCGGCCCAAGTGCACCCGGTGCAGCAAGCGGCGCGAGCAAGCGCGGATGGTCCGCTGGGGCTGGAGTGATCTGCACAAGGACTATGTGGGTCAGTGCATCCCGTGCAGCGTTCCGAACTTAAACACAGAGGCGCAGAGGTAGCAGAGGCAACAGAGGACGAGGGTCAGCAGCCACGAAAGAGCACGGAGAACAGAAAATGAATTTACCAACTCTTAAACCGATCACGAATCGGGACAGCAAGACGGGCAAGTATTCGCTGCCAGCGGATGGGTTCTATCAGCTCGCGCCGAAGGGCGAGTTCCCCCACGCGGAAGGCAAGGTTGTCCAGGTCATCGACGACGAATCAGCGGTCGCGATCGTGAACCGCTTTAACCAGGAGAGCCAGGGCGCCGGGTTCGTGGGTGTGCTCGTTGATTACGAGCACTTCTCCTACGACCTCGACAAGAAGAGCGAGGCGGCTGGCTGGATCACTGCCCTGGAGAATCGGGCTGATGGGCTTTACGGCAAGATCGATTGGACCCCGGACGCGCAAAGCCAACTGGAAAGCGGCGCCTACCGATTCATCTCGCCCACCTGGTTGCCCAAAGACGTGAAGGTCATCGGCAACCGTCGCATTCGTCCGCTCCGCCTGGACACAGCGGGCCTGACCAACACGCCAAAGCTGAAAGGCTTGGCCCCTCTTTCCAACCGGCAGGGTGACCCTGCACTCCAATTCGATAACGACAACAACACATCAAAGACCATGGAAAAAATACGCAAAGAGCTTGGGCTCCCTGCTGACGCTGGCGAAGACGCCGTTGTGGCAGGAATCGCCCAATTGAAGAACCGGGCCACGACCGCCGAGACCGCGAACCAGAACTTGCTCGCGGCGCAGGTGGAATCTGACCTGGCCAAATACAGCAACCGCTACGCGCCTGAGAAGCGTGACGAAATTAAGAAGCAGTTGCTGGCCAACCGCGAAGGGACTATCGCGATTCTTGATTCAATCCCTGAGCCCCAGGGCAAGCCTGCTCCTGCAGCTGGGAAAGCGCCACTGCACAACCGGCAGAACGCCAAAGCGCCGACCGCTTCCCCGGCTGGGCCTTCAGCGGATGTTTACGCGAAGCAGGATCTGGAGGTCCGCGCTTACATGAATCGCAATCGCTGCGATTACGACTCGGCCTTCCGAAGTGTGATGGCTGAGAAGCCGGAACTGTTCCCGGACGTTCAAGAGCAGGAAGCCTAACCCGAAACGCAGAACAACCACATAAGATTTATGGGATCAAAAAACGTACGTGAAGCGGCGATCATCCCGATGACGCCCAACGAGGATCACACAGGCAAAGAAGGTTACGCCGTGAAAGTCAGCAGCGGGAAAGCCGCCCTGGTGACCGGCACTACCGACGATGTCTTCGGTGTGATCCTGGATGGCGAAGCCACAACCGGCAGTTCCAGCATCGCGCTCGTCTCGGGTGGATTGCCCGGAACGGTGTCAGTGAAGCTGGATGGGACACCGGGCACGGTGAACATCGGCACCAACCTGACAATCACTGCCACCGGGACCTTCAAGGCGGCAACCACCGGCGCCAAGCAATGCGCTCGCGCGGTTCAATCTGGCGCAGCCAACGAGCTCATTGAGGCGGTTCTCTATCACCCGATCACCGCGCCTTAACCAGAGCGCCCAACGGATTAACACAACAACAAAGCAGACATTATGGCAGTACGCAGACAAGCAAGTTTCAACCCGACGCTGACCAATTACGGTCAGGGGGTCGCCCAAGACCTGAAGACGGCTCTCGCCGAATTCATGGCGCCGACCGTCCAGGTCGGAAGCACAGTCGGCCAGTACAAGAAGTACGACGACAAGAACGCGTTTCAGATCCACGAAACCGAGCGCGCAGTTGGCGGAGCAGCGCGTCGAATCGAATTCTCTTCGACGGACCCGGTTTACAATTGCCGCCCACATGCCTTGGAAATCCCGATCGACGACTCAGAAACCGATGCGGCCGGGGAGCAGGCAACCTCCTTGCGGATGTCGAAGACCAAAACCTTGGTCACAAGCGCCGTGCTCTCGCGTGAAAACCGCGTCATCACCATCGCCAAAGGGCTCACCGCGGCTGCTGGCAAGGGCGTTTGGTCCAACACCAGCACCGATCCAGTGGCTGAACTGGATGAGCAGATCGAGGCCATCGCAACCAAGACCGGCATGATGCCCAACCGCATTGTGTTCGGCCTGGGAGGTTGGCGCGTGTTCCGCAATCACCCAAAGGTGGTCGCAAAGCAGCCAGGCGCAGCATTGATCGGCGTGACTGAGGACCAAGCGGCCAAGATGCTCCTGAACCCAGGTATCAGCATCAAAGTGGGTGTGCTGTCGAAGGACACCAGCAAGTTCGGCGCTGCTGCAACAAAGGTGAACATCGTGGGCGCAGAAGTGTTCATCTTCATCGCTTCCGATTCGCCGACTGAATACGACCCAAGCTGGCTGAAGACCTTCAGCGGCGCTCGCGGGAGTGTCAGCAGCGTGCGCGAATATTACGACGATCGGGCTCGCAGCCAAATCCTCGCCGTCGATTTCTCCGAGCAGATTGTTCAAGTGTCCGACATTTCGGCGGCACGATTGACGATCAGCTAAGCAACGAATCTTCCCCGCGAGGGGAATGCATCAGCAGGGACGGGGGCGGTTGGTTATGAGGGTTTCCAACCGCCCCAACCTCAAACGAGAATCACCATGGCCTGGGTAACTATCACTGAAGCGGATGTCCTGACGGTCCTGTCTGGTCCCGAGCTGGCGGCGTATCGGTCGGTCGCGCTCGCAGGCGGTCAAGCGGATCCGGTCGCGCCGATCATTGGCCAGGTGGTGGATCTCGTTCGGGGTTATGTCGGTGGTTGCAAATCAAATCAGTTGGGCGAGGCAGGCACGATCCCTGCAAAGCTTCTGCAACCGGCCTTGGACATCATTGCAGTGCGGATCCCGCGCCGTGTTCGCAAAGACCCGACGCAAGCGCGCCAGGATGCCCATGACCAAGCGATCGCCCTCCTGGAGAAAGTGTCCGACTGCGATTTCGACATCGAGGAGCCGGTGACGCCGAGCGCCGAGGAAACGGCGGCGGGAACGCCAAGGATCAGCGGGGGGAAGCGGAAGTTTAGCCGGGAACTGCAGGACGGGATCTAAGCAACGTGACGTTGCATCCCACTAAAAGAAGAACGCGAAGGCAGCGGACAGAAGCAGAGAGCGCGGAGAAGAAACCATGCCAGAGAAGACAGACATAGGGTCGCTTTACCCGCAGCAGGAAGACGTGACGGATTTCACGCTCTGCATGCGACGAGCCAAGGCAATGGCCGATGTGGCCACGTTGCTGGCGGGCAGCCTGGTGGTGAGCGGGTCAGGCACGAACGTAACCACGCTGACGCCGATCGCTGCAAATCCGAACCGGCGCAAATGGTTCATTAAAAACACGGGCACAGATGTGCTGACGGTGACGTTTGGCGGTGCATCCATCGATTTGAAGCCAGGGCTGGCGAACAACGATGGGGGCGGCGCGGAGATCGAAGATTTGATTTGGAAGGGGGCAGTGACCGTGAGCGGAACAAGCCCGCGCTATACCTGGGCCGAGTTCATCGCAGCTTAACGAACAAAAGATTTATGCCGGACAAAACAGACATCACAACGGTGAAGGTGCAGGACCTCGATGGTCAGTTCGACTTGGAACTGCGCCGCACCAAAGCGTTGGCGGACCTGCACGCGCTCCTCGTGGGCGGGAGCACCACCATTGCCAACTCGGGCGTGGCCTCCGCCAGCCTGACTCCTCTGGCGGCGAACAGCGCGCGCAAGGTGTTCTTCATTCAGAACACCGGAACGGCCGTCATTACGGTGCAGATGGGGAATGCGCGCGTGGACCTCAAGGCGTGCAGCTCCAACAACGATGGCACGGGCGGGTTCCTGGAAGACATCTTCTGGAAAGGGGCGGTGGCCATCAGCAGCGCGGGAACGCCGCGCTACAACTTCGCTGAACTCGTTTGATTTCCCGCAGAGACGCAGAGGCGCAAAGAGAAAAACAATATGAGGCTTACAGTTCCAATCGTGATTCCAGGAGCGGGCGCGGGCGACATGCTCAAGGCGAACAACCTGGGTGATGTTCTTTCCCCAGCGATCGCGCGCAATAACCTGCGGGTGCTGGAGCGGGATGATTCCTGGGCGGCTGCGATCTCGCGTGTGCCTCGGTCAGGCATTTGGTTTTCGGGCGCCACTTTCCCGCTGAATGGATATGGGGCTGGCCTCGCGTTAGGAACAAGTGATTTCACGGTTGTGTTTTCATTGGCGGCCGTGGACTGGACCACAGCGGTGGCGCCCGCGTTGGTTGGGACTCACAGCGCAGGCAATAACCGTTTCCGTTTGTTCCTCACGACCACCGGCAATCTTCAGCTCTCGTTCGTGGATGGCGCAGGTG
>DASPKX010000001.1:0-9524 GCA_035627835.1 Candidatus Methylomirabilota bacterium | reverse complement strand
GCATTGCTGCAAGCAAGTGAGCGAGCGGCTGCCGGTTAGGAATCAGGATGGTCCCCGCAGGTATAGTCCGGTTTCGCTCTTCACGCCCGAGTTGGTCCTTTGCAACAGGCGCGGTGAACGTGTTGGTCGCGCGATGCAGCTCAAAGCCCTGGATCTCCAGCCGCTGAATCAGGTCTACAAGCCGCGAGTCGTTCTTCGTCGGCAGAATTGCGAACGTGCGGTTTGCGTAACGGCCACTTTCGCTGACGGCTTCCCTGCGGGTGTCGTATAAATGCTGCCGCAGCCGCTGCGCATTCGTTTGCAGCGTCAGCAGATTGGCGAAGCTGCCGATCACATGATGCTGCACTGACTCCGAATACGACAAAATCGCGCCGCCGGGCCTCCGCACCCCATCTTCCGCAATGCGCGCCTGCTCGTACAGAATCCCCACTGCGCCCCGATAACAGGCATACGCATCCGAGTAGCCCGGGTACCACGATTCATACCACTCGCGCGTGTAATAAAGGAGGCCGCGCGCATCAAAGGCCTTCGCCTGGTCACGCGCGAACTCAATTGAGAGATTCCTTTGACCCGCCGGGAAGTTCGGATTCAACGGCTCCCGCGGCGGCGAGAAGAGATGCGTGTCCTGCGCCCCCATTCCGTGCGCGTCCACCAGCAGCAAAGGATTCCACCGGCCAAACTCCCGAATCCGCCCGCGCGACTCGGGATGCACTGCCAAAATCCAATCCCGGTTCAAATCAAACAAATAATGGTTCCCGCGCCCCGCAGGCCAATAACCAGTATGCAGGAAGGATTGGTCATCAAAGTTCGGCATCGCGCCCCGATGCTCCGCAATCATCTTGAGGAACCGGTCCCGCCCATCCGGGTTCATCAACGGATCAACAATGATCACCAGATCCTTCAACAGCTTCTCAATCTCCGGCTCCTGGCTCGCAACCAGCCGATGCAGAACAATTAATGCCGCATCCGAGCCCTCCGTCTCATCGCCATGGATCGAGTACGCAAGCCACGCCACCCCCGGCAGCTTCTCGATCAATTCCTTTGCTTCCTCAGCGCTCGTCTTTCGCGGATCCGCCAGCTTGCTCATACCCGCGCGAATCTCCTCCAATCTCTGAATATTCTCCGCCGAGGAGACCACCATGTAGTGCAACGGCCGGTTCTCATGTGACCGCGCATACTCAACCAGCCGTGTGGTGTTTGGCGCCGCGGCCGCCCACGCCTTGAGTGTCTGCGCAATCTGCTCCGAGTTGGCCGCACGCTCACCTGCTTTAAAGCCGAGGAACTTTTCTGGTGCAGGCAAATTCGGGTTGAAGGTCGCGCCCGCGAACAACTCCGGAGCCTGTCGCAACATCCTTACCGAGGTGGGCGGAAGATTGGTGTGTTTCACGACCTCTGCTGAGCGAACAACGTTCGCAAGCAACAACGCGCCAAGCACGATAGCGACTCTCATGGATAAGGCTAAGACACCACAGGCCGAAGCCAGCGAGCAAGTCTCATTGTTTGGCCCAAATGGCGGATTGGTGCGCTCTGACTGCTTCGTTGCGGGATAACAACCCCGTTGCGCAGAACCCGTTAGAATAATTGCCGATTGTCTTTGTAAACAATTGCCTTGCCCCCCCTTAATGTCCCCCCTTCGTCCCCCGTGGCATGAAGGATCGCTAAATAAAAATGAAATTACTACCCGTTCTCGGAATGGCGCTATCTTGCGCTGCTCTTCACGCCGACACCGTTGTGCTCGTGCCCGGCTACGTCCAAGGCTCCGTCACCATTGACGGCGTCACCGTCCAACAAGGCACCGTCTATGCATCCGGCGCTGTTCAGGGCTCTGGAACCATTAACGGTGACGGCTCCTACTCCGTCACCCTCCCCGGCGGGAACACCTACAACCTTTCCTTCTACGCGTATGGAAATGACTCTCAGTATCACTTTAGCGATTCTGCCTCCATTACCGTGCCGCAGGGCGAGACTGTCATCCGTAATTTGCACCGCAGCACTGCGGAGATCACCGGCAATATCGCCGTCACGGCGGGCGAGGTCGTTGGGCACACCATTAATATTTGGGCAAGCGACGGAGTCAGCTCCTTTAGCACCCACCACAACGGCAACTCTGCTTTGGTGAACCTCCGCACCCTCGCCGCAAGCTCAATCCAGATCGCTGGCCAGGTTTCCGTCCGCACATCGTCTGGCGCCGTTTTGAACCTGCCGCTTAACTCCCAGTCCGTCGCTATCAACGACGGGGCTGGCGTCGCCAATTGGACCGTTCAGGTCGATGAATCCACGGGCAATGTCGCTGGCACGGTGAACCTCACTTCCTCCGGTGAACCCGGCGCACCGGTCGTGCAGGCCGTTTACATTTCCGTCGGCGCCTCCGGCACCTCGCGTTCAACCGTCCTCTATGAGAATGGCGCTTACAACGTCACCGATTTGCCTGCGGGTTGGGCCTCAATGTACGCGTATGCCTATCTCAACGAGCCTTTCCAATATTTGCAGCTCCCGAATGTGAACCAAAGCTTCTATTTGCAGGCTGGGCAGACCCATGAGCAAAACTTTGTTTTCCCGCTTTCCGTTATTAACGCCACCGTCAACATCTCCGGTTTCGGCGCCTCATTGCCCACTGGCTCTTCATATATCACCGCCTATGGCATGTGGGGCACTGCCAGCGAAAATGCTTACGCGCAGGACTCCGCGTACGGTTCCACGAGCTTTAAACTCGCTGTGACACCAGGTAATTGGGGCGTGTATCATGGCTCGATTCATTTCAATCAGCCAAACGAATCAGCCGGTTTCCTAAACTCACAGATCTACTTCAACGACTACTCCCGCGCTCCGGGGCAGCCAGGGTCCGTCAACACTGTTGGGTTTGAAACCGTTAATTCTCCAGACTTCAACATCGATACCACTGTCGGTGAAATCATCTTTGATGTGGTCGAGCCTGCCGGCGCAACCCAGGAGACCGTCATTCAGTACGCCCACATTAGCGGCTGGAGCCAATCCGGCGAAATGTCCTACTCGATCCAGGCAAACAGCCCATGGGCAGACCAAGCCAAACCCAAGGTCCGCTTTGTGGCCCCTCCCGGTGACTACACCTTCCAAGCCCAGGGCTACGTCAACGGCTCGTGGACCACGTTTGGCTCTTTCAATCTGAACCTCCAGCCGCCTGTTCAGACACCCGTCGGAAACAACGTCACGGTTCCTGCCTCCGACGACGTGAGCGTCACGTTCAACAACGTCTCCCAAAGCGGCGTCACGACTGCCAGCCAGCCTCCAGTCGGCCCAGCCGTTTCCGAGGATTACGAACTCCTCACCCTCAACGGCAGCTCCGCTTACCTGAGCGTCAGCTCCACAGCGCAAACCTCCGGCGACGTCACCCTTACCTTCGACTACACCGGCATCAATGTGGACGAGAGCGATGAATCCTCGCTCACCGTCATTCAATATGGCGCTGACGGCGAATGGACCGAACTCTCTGGCTCCGTGAACACTGAGAACAACACCATCACCGTCACGGCCCCAAGCCTCGGCCTCTTCGCCCTCGTGCTGCCAAACGCCCCAGCTAATGAGGCTCCCGTTGCGAACGCGGGCGCTGACTCAACCATCGCTGCCAACGCAAACTGCGAAGCCCAAATCGAACTCGACGCCTCCGCCTCCACAGACGCTGATGGCGACACCCTCACCTACACTTGGACGGGCGCCTTCGGCTCCGTTCAGGGCGCTCAACCCACCGTTGCTCTCGGCATCGGCTCCCATGAACTCACCCTCACCGTGGACGACGGCAATGGCGGCGTCTCCTCTGACACCGTGAGCATCACCGTAGTGGACCAAACCGCTCCCGCTGTTGCGCTGAACGGCGCCACCCATCTCACCGTCGAATGCCACACCGCCTATGCTGAACTTGGCGCCTCCGCGACTGACAACTGCTCAGGCGACCTCACCGGTGCAATTCAAGTCACCGGCAGCGTCGATGCCAACACACCTGGCGTTTACACTGTTACCTACACTGCTGCGGACGCTGCCGGCAACATCGGCACAGCCACCCGCACGGTGACGGTTGTGGACACCACGTCTCCGGTGATCAGCGCCGCAGCCCCTTCAGTTGCAGTCCTCTGGGCTCCTGATCACAAGCTCGTTCCAGTGACCATCAGCGCGACAGTGGCTGATTCCTGCGATTCCACCGCGAGCGTCAAAATCATTGGCGTCACCTGCAATGAGCCGAGCAACGGCCTTGGCGATGGCAACACCGCCGCTGACTGGATCATCACTGGCGATCTGAGCCTCCAACTCCGCGCTGAACGCAGCGGCAAAGGCTCTGACCGCATCTACACCATCACTATCCAGGCCACCGATGCTGCCCAAAACAGCTCGACCTCCACAGTGACCGTGCGCGTGCCGAAGAGCCAATCGAAGAAGTAACCTTTCGCTGCAACCGCAGTAATCTCACACCCTGGCGCTGGCAACGGCGCCAGGGTTTTTCGTTTCCCCTCTTCGCTCTTCCAGCGGCCTCTAGCAACCTCGACTTCCTGTTGAACGACTCCGCATTTCAGGCATAATAATGAATGGCTCTGTTCCGCTCAGCCTTCATATTAGTCACGCTTTTGATATGGGTGTCCGCGTTCAGCGCCCGGGCGCAGGAATTTCCTTCAGCCACGCTTCGTGAGCTTCGCTTCACCGCTCAGGACGTTGCTTACGAGCCTCTCACGCGGCAGCTCCTCATCGCTGCTCCTGTAACCAATGGCCTCAGTCGAATTCACGCCATCAACCCGGCCACCGAACTTCCTGGCCCAATCCTGCTTGAAGGCTCTGGCAGCGCTGTCATTGAACCCGATGGCCTCGGTGGAATTTACGTCGCTTTCAATGGCTCCCACACGATCCACCATTACAACCTCCAGACGCGCCAAATCACCAAATCCTTTTCCGTTTCAACGAACATGCCGGTAGTGGGCATGAAGGTTGTCTCGCATGACCGTGGGCAGATCGCCGTCACCAGCCAGGCGCAAATCGAAGCGTTCTACTTTGAAACCGTTCTTTATCAGAACGGCGTTCTGTTAACGAATTCCGCTCCCTGGGCCAATGTTCAAGGTGTCGAGCCGGGCGGCTCCTACGTCTTTTCGCTGGTGCGCGGTTATCAGAAATATCGAGTCACCCCAAGCGGGCTGGAGTTAGTCGTCGATTTTCCATCTGAAATTCAAGGATTCCTTCCCCAGTTCGTTGTGAGCGGTTCCGAGATTTATGTGGGTAATGGCGAGGCGCTAACGCTCGACCTGGGCCCGCGTCCACCATTTCCTGCGCCCTCCCCAGTTCATCTGGTATTTAACGGAGTTGCCTACGCCGACGATCGCCAGACGAACGATGTCCGGGCTGCTTTTTACTGGCACACCCCTTTTCGGCGGAGTTTCCAAATCTTCGATGCCGACACACGCACGCCAATTGTGGATGTCGATACCCCCAATGCGACTGCGGTTGCTGAGATTTTCCCCTGGGGCGCGGAGGGTTACGGCGTGCGCTTGCTTTCAGATGACCGTCTTTATGCCTTGGACCTTCAGCCAGTGCCGCACAGCGATGTCACTCTCTCTGTGTCCGCTCCTCCCAGCGCGCCAAATGGGGGTCTTGTTGCCTTCGACCTGGTCGTGGCAAACACTGGGGAGGCTGCCGAAAACGTTGTGCTGCAAAACACACTCTCCGAAGGCTTGCTCTACCGAAGCTCTGTCATGTCCACGGGAGCGGTCAGCGCCTTCGCCCGCGAAGTCACCTGGAGCCTTGGAACACTGCAGCCCGGTCAAACCGCAACGCTCCGAATCGAAGCAACAGCCGCTGGCCTGGGAAGCTCCCTCAACATCGCCACCATCAGCCACACAGGCGTCGAAACCCGCCCAGCGGACAATCGAGTCGTCACGCAAATCACGACCGAGCCGCCTTCGTCTCCGATCGCAGCCACCTACTACCTGCCGCTCAATCACATCGCCGCTGATCCTGAAACAGGCTTGCTCTACATGAGCGTCGCCTACTCCAGCGGGCTTTATCCATATGGGGTGGTGCAATACCAACCTTCCAGCAACGTGGTGAACACGCTTGGATCCTACCCCGTCGCACCCGATCGGTTGGAGCTTTCCGATGACGGCCGCTTCCTTTGGATTTCGCTTCAAGCTCGGGGCGAGATCGAGCGCCTCGACCTGCTTGGGCAAAGCCCAAATGTTCGGTTCAAAACTGGCTTGCCCGCGCCCGCCACTGATATTGCAGCGCTTCCAGGCTCGACAGCTTCCTTGCTCGTGTCGTCCACGATTCGATCTGTTGTTTTCGATGGAACCTCGCCCCGCCCAACGACTGGCCCCGGCGGTTTTGTTGAAGCTCTGGATTCCTCCGTGGCAGTCCAATACGACCCGCAAACCTACAAACTCCGCGAGCTCACTCTTCCTTCGGACGGCATCTATGCGCGGGAACTGTCGCATCAGTTAATTGAGGGCGAACCGCCACTTCTGGCTGCTGCCGGTAAAATCTTTCTTCCTAGCGGAGTCGTGCTCAATGCCGCCGATGGCCCGAGGTTGGCTCAACTCCCTATTGGCCAAGCCGCCGTGCTGCACGCGGACGAGGCCGCGAATGAACTTTATGCACTCTCCCATGACAGTGTGAAGTGGCGGCTCAGCAAGTTTCGGTTGAGCACGTTGCAGCAACTCGCCGACATCGAAGTTCCCGCACCTGTGGAATTTCCCAAAAACCTCACGAAGTGGGCTCCAGGCGGATATGCCTACAACACCGCCAACTTTCTTTATGTGATTCAGGAGCCTCCGGCTCCTAATGCAGACATCGCCATTACAAGCGCTGTCTTCCATGGCCAGCCTCAAACGGCCGCCGCGCCGTTCACCTGGAAGCTTACTATCACCAACGAAGGTCCAGAGGCAGCGACCAACGTTACGCTGATCGCCAATCTGGATGGCCCGGGCAAGGTCACCCGCGCCAGCGGATCCACGACGACCTCTTTCCCGAATCCGTTCACGCGAACTTTCCCCCTTCTGCGCGCCGGCCAGAGCGAAACGGTGGAACTCACAATCACCCCACAATCAGGCGGGCTGTTCGATCTAAATGCGCGCGTGGATCGATTCGGCCCCGATGCCGACTTCAGCAACAACCGCGTTCACGAATTTCACAGCCACCTTCCAGGTCTGGGCGTGGTTGGAGGATATCAAATTCCGGTGAGCGCGATCGACTTCGACCGTACGACTGGGGAACTGTTTTTGGCCACGCCGGTGACGCCTGACCGCGGTGTTTACGATGGGGCCTTGCTGGCCTTGAATCCTGACACCCTCGCGCTGCGCAAGATTCTCTCCTTTGGTGAATCGCCGACCATGCTCGCCATGACCGAGAGCGCGGACATCGGCTATGTTGCTCTCGACGGTGATTATTCGGCGGCGTCCTTCGAAGTTACTCCGCCTCGGCTCTCCGCAAAATTTGCGATTCCCACACGAGACACATTCTCTCTGAACCCGAGGCCGGGGACGACGAATGTGCTCGCGGTTTCCGAATCGGAAGGCGTGATGATTTTCACCAATGGCGTTGGGGCGCGCCTGACGAATGTGGTCGGAACGATTGCTTTCGATTACGACAATCCGGACCGCCTATACCATTTGCAGGAAGGCGGCAAACTCACCCGCTTCCGTTTGGGGGCCACGAATGTTGCCGAGGCTTCGTCCACACTGCCATTCGGAAACATCGTGCTGATGGAATCGCTGCTTGGCCGCCTCATCTTTGCGAACGGCCAGGTCGTGGATGCGCAAACCATGAGCATCGCTGGCCTGCTTCCTGGCTTCTCGGAAAACCAAACCGCAACATTTATGACCGTCGATCGCGGTCGCGATCTGCTTTACCTATTCTTGCGCGGCTCTAACACGGATGAACTGGCGATCTATGATGGCCGCACTCTGGCGAAGCAAGGGCGCATCGTTATCCCATCCCTCGGCTGGCCTGTCGAGCTGCGGGCATTCGGCCATTACGCGGCGATCGTTGATCATCCCGGGCGCATCTTCGAGGCGATGCGTCTGGCGTTCTTCCGCATTCCTGGTCCCGGTGAGGTCAACCTCGCGACGAGCATAAAACCCGTTAACGCCAGCGCAGGAATTACCATTCCATTAACCTTTGTGGCCACAAATCAAGGTCCGTGGACGGCCACCAATTCCGTTCTCGAAGTTCAACTTCCCGGCGGGTTCAACTTGCAACAGGTTGTCACCACCAATCAGCACGAGGTCCTTGGGGCTCGCCGCGATCGAGTGCGCGTCACGATCCCGACACTTCTCGGGTCGAGCGGTGTGGAAGTTCAGCTCTTGGGCCAATTCGCCGGGGCAATTCCGGCAGCCCACGTCACCGCCTCGATCAGCAGCTCAGGTCGGGACACGTTCGACGGAGACAACACCGCCACGCTTCCAATCCAGGTTCTCGACAAGCCCGTCCTGATCGCCTGGTGGGGGCAAACGAATGCGACAGCTTCCGGGTTGCCGGATGTTGTGGTTGTTGAAGGCTCCACTATTCCAAATGTTCTTCGCGCGCGCTTCACTCTTTCACACCCAGTCTCCGCGACGACCTCATTCCAGCTTACCCTCACGAACGGTTCCGTGCGCCCGGAGGATGTCCTGCAGCCGAGCACGAACTTGGTGCAAACAGTCACCTTCGCCGCAAACCGCACCAATGTGGACGCCCGCAGTTTCCTGACTATTCCCAATACTGTTTCCAACGAGCTCCGCACCCTCACATTCGTTCTCTCAAATCCGGTTGGGATCATGCTGCCCGTCACGAACGTTCCAGTGCTCATTCTCGACGATGACAGTCTCCCGATCATCACGTTCCCTCCAGTGGGCCTGCAGTATGCGGAGCGTCGGACCAACTATTCCGTGACGTTGATCGCGCGCCTTAGCCGCCCGCCGCAAGCCGCAGGCAGTGTGGATTACCGCTTCGTGTCTGAAACTGCTCGCGAAGGTGAAGATTTCCTCGGTGGCACAGGCACTGTCGCTATCGCCTCTGGATCATTCCTGAACGTGCCTATCCCGATTGAAATCCTGGCCGATGCGGAGCGCGAAGGACGCGAAACATTTCGCCTCGAATTATTCAATCCGCGAAACGTCCAGCTTGCCGAAACCGTGTTTCAAATCGGAATCGCCGATCCGGGTTTAAGCCCTGCCGAGATTGTGCGCACCTTTATCCACGAAGATCGCCTGTCGGTGCGATTCACGACGCGTCAAATGCACAGCTACCGACTGCTGCGCAGCCCCACGTTGCAATCACCGGTCTGGCAACCCGTGGGTGATCAAACGCTGCACACCAACGGAAGCGGCTTCGCGGAGTTGACCGATCCAGAACCGATGAACCAACGAATGATGTTCTACCGCATCGAAGAACGCTCGCTCCTATGATTAAGAAAGCTCGGCAGGAGCCTCGCTCCACGGGCACAGCTAATTCAGCAGGTCCAGCCATTCACAGGTGCGGTGAGGCTCCAGCCGAGCCAAGGGCCAACTCGCTTCTCGGGCCTGCTTTTTTGTGTTCTC